>JAXHNG010000006.1:0-4754 GCA_034520805.1 Lysobacterales bacterium
GAACCTGGGCCGGCCCGACGAGGCGGCTTTGAAGCTCACTGAATGGCTTGACCGGGAAAGTGACGCGGCCGCGCCGCGGTGGTGGCGCCGGGCTGCCATGCTGCTGGCCGCCAGCAGTAATGATCAGGTCGCCGGTGAGGTATTCGATCGCCTTGTTGATGATCGGGGCGACAGCGCGCCGGCCGGCGAAATCGCGCACGCCGAGAGCATCCTGCTGTGGCGACAGGAACGGACGGAAGAATCCCTGCAGCGGGCGCTGTCTGCAGCCGACAGCAGCGGCGATACGGATCACCTGGTCTGGGCTGCGCAACTGGCCGTCGACGGGCAGGACCTGGAACAGGCCCTGGCACTCTATCGACGCGCCCGCGCTGGTGAACCCGATGATGTCACGATCGCACTGGCCGAAGCGGAAGTCCTGCGGCAGCTCGAACGCGACGAGGCGGCGCTTGAACTGCTCGAATCCCTGCCCGCTGACAGCGAAACGCTCTACACGCTTGGAACCTACCTGGTTCGAATGGAGCGAGACGCCCGCGCCGACGAGGTCTGGCAAGCTTTGCGCGATCTTCCGCAAGAGCAGCGCCGCGAGGCACATCCCTTCCTCGTCGCGCAGCTAGCCGAACTGGTCGAACGCGACGAGGCGGCGCTGACGTGGTACGAGCAAGTATCCGACCCCGCCCGCCTGGAGCAGTCAAAACTGCGCCGCGCGGCGATTCTCGGCCGGCTTGGCCGGATCGAGGCCTCGCGCACCATCCTGGCCGAGCTGCGCGAGGGAGGCGGCGAATCTCTGGTCCTGGACAGCTGGCTGATCGAGGCTGAATTGCTTCGCAGCAACGGTCGCGCGGACGAGTCGATCGAATTGCTCGGCCCGCCCCTGGCTCAGAATCCAGGCAATACGGAGCTGCTGTACGCCCGTGCGCTCAGTGCGGCGTCAGCCGGGAATGTCGACCTGGCCGAACAGGACCTGCGGCGGATCATCCAGCTCGATGGTGGTAACGCCATGGCGCTCAACGCGCTGGGATACACGCTGACGGACCTGACCGACCGTCATCAGGAAGCCTATCGTCTCATCCGTCGTGCGCTGGAACTTGACCCCGAGGATCCCGCCACGCTCGATTCCATGGGTTGGGTGCTCTATCGCCTGGATCGAAGCGAAGAGGCCGTGGATTATTTGCGCCGTGCGCTGGAGGGCGACGAGAACCCGGAGATCATGGCGCACCTGATCGAAGTGCTCGACCATCTTGGACGCAGCGAGGAGGCCGACGAGCTGGCCGAGCGTGCGTTCGCGGCCTATCCTGAAGACGTCTACCTTCGCACGACCCTCGAGCGCCTGGAACGCCTGCCATGAGGCGGGCTTTCGCGGGCTTCCCGCGAACGGCGCTGCTGCTGGTCGTTTGCCTGCTTCTTGCCGCTTGCGCAACGCGCGAGCCGCGCCCGGCCGGGGCCTGGCTCGAGGAGCGCGAGGCCTGGTTCGATGCCCATCCCGACTGGAATATCTCGGGTCGCGTCGGGCTGCACGACGGCGAGCGCGGCGGGTCACTGGGCTTTACCTGGCGCAGCGAGGGAGACGAACAGCTGATCCATCTGCGCACGTCCGCCGGGGGGCAGCAGTGGCGATTGCGATTTTCGCCGGCGCGAGCGGTGCTCGAGGGTAATGAAGTCGGCCGCCTGACGGGAGACAATCCCGATCCACTGGTGGAGGAAGCGATCGGCTGGCCGATTCCGGTCTACGCCCTGTCCTGGTGGATTCGCGGTCTGGTCCCGCCCGGCGGTGGTGACCTGCGTTTCGCCGACGACGGCACGCTCGCCGGGGTGCGCGGGCCGGTCTGGACGCTCGACTACCAGCACTTCAAGTCCTACGAAGGGCGCCTGCTGCCGACCCGGATGGAAGCCCGCTCCGGGGACTACCGCGTGCGGATCTTGATCGCGGATTGGCGTTTCGGGGTCGAAGCCCGGTAAAAAATCGTTATAATGCCCGCCATCTTGACCGGTGGCGCCGAGACCGGATCACCGGCCGGAAGGTTTTCGCTCTGCAGGGACGTCGCCAAGTTGGTTAAGGCACGGGGTTTTGATCCCCGCATTCGCAGGTTCGAGTCCTGCCGTCCCTGCCATTTTTCCAGTCGAAAAGGGTGTTGTCTTGAGTCATCCCTCGCTGATGGTATTTGCCGGGAACGCCAACCCGGAACTCGCCCAGGCCATCGCTGAAAATCTGGGTGTTCCCATGGGGCGTGCCAACGTCGGTCAGTTCAGCGACGGCGAAGTCATGGTCGAGATCATGGAAAACGTTCGCGGGCGCGACATTTACCTGATTCAGCCGACCTGCCAGCCTACGGCAGAGAATTTCATGGAGCTGCTGGTGATGATCGACGCCCTCAAGCGGGCTTCGGCCTACCGCGTGACCTCCATCATTCCCTATTTCGGCTACGCCCGCCAGGATCGCCGTCCGCGCTCCGCGCGCGTTCCGATCACCGCCAAGGTGGCGGCCCGGATGATTTCCACGGCAGGTACGGACCGAGTCGTGACGGTCGACCTGCACGCCGACCAGATCCAGGGCTTTTTCGACGTTCCCGTCGACAACGTCTACGCGTCACCGCTGACCCTGGCCGACATCTGGAAGCACTACACTTCCGACGAGATCATCGTCGTTTCACCCGACGTGGGCGGGGTCGTACGCGCTCGCGCCATCGCCAAGCGCCTTGACTGCGAGCTGGCCATCATCGATAAACGTCGGCCGCGCGCCAACGAAGCGACGGTGATGAACCTCATCGGTGACGTCGAGGGCAAGATCTGCGTACTCGTCGACGACATGATCGATACGGCCGGCACGCTTTGCTCGGCCGCCGGTGCGCTCAAGGACAAGGGTGCGAATAAAGTCGTGGCCTACTGCGTGCATCCTGTGCTCTCGGGCAAGGCCATCGACAATATCAATGCCTCACGAATCGACGAGATTGTCGTCACCGACACGATTCCGCTCAGCCAGGCTGCGCGCGATACGGGTCGCATTCGCCAGCTTTCGGTGGCCCAGATGCTTGCCGAGACCATCCGTCGCATGGCCGAGGGCGAGTCGGTCAGTTCCCTCTACGTCGATTGATTCCCGCGTAGGTCGGGGTTACATCCGCGACGGACGAGGTATTCGCAACTCCCACGGCCCGGTTGACGTAGGTCGAGGCCGCGTCCTCGACAGACGACGCTTCGGATCTGGACAGATGTGAGCGATGTGTGTACAGACCATCTACCTCGTCCGTCGGGGATGCGACCCCGACCTACTGGTACCCAATCTGGACGGCGATGACCATGAAGACCGCCGCCGCTGCCAATAGCTTGATAATAAGCGGGAAGATGAAGCGGAACCAGCGGTCGTAGGGAATACCGGCCAGGCCGAGGATGCCCATCAGCACGGGGTTGGTGGGTACGATCATGTTCATGAAACCGTCGCCGAACTGGTAGGCCAGCACCGAGACTTGCCGGGATATGCCCACCAGGTCACCGATCGGCGCCATCAGCGGCATGGTCAGGTAGGCTTGCCCGCTGCCCGACGACACGAAGATGTTCATCACGCTTTGAATGCCCAGCATGCCGACGGCCGACAGTTCCGGCGGCAGGTCGATCAATGGCGCGGCCATGGCATTGACGATGGTATGCAGGACCTGGCCGTCCTCGAGAATCAGAGCGATGGACTTGGCGAAGCCGATCAGAATGGCCGTGCCGGCCAGCTCGGAGGCGCCGAAGGAAAAGGTCTTTGCCAGATCGTCGAACGACATGCGGTCGATCAGGGCTACCGCGATTGCCAGGGCGATGAACATCGCGCCCAGCTCCACCAGGTACCAGCCGTGTGCCACGATGCCGTAGACCAGGACGCCCAGCGCCAGAGCGGTGGCGCCGAGTACGGCCTGTCGCCGAGGGGTCATGCGAGGCATTTCGCTCTCTTCCGGCGGCTGGGCCGACTCGATGCCGAAAACAAGGCTCGCTTCGGGATCTTGCTGGACCTTGCGCGCATAGGCCCAGACATGATGTACGCCAATGGCGAGGAAGGGCCAGAAGATGATGGCGCGATAGGTTATACCCGATCCCGGCTGAAGCTCGGCGATGTCCTGCGCGATGAACAGGGTGAAGGGATTGAGGATGGCCGCGCCGTAGCCGACGCAGTAGCCCACCACCATGATGCCGATGGCCGCGACCGTGTCCATGCGCATGGCCACGCACAGCGAGATCAGAATCGCAGCCAGCGGAATGTACTCTTCGGCCATGCCGAGCGTTGCCGACGCCGCGGCGAAAAGAAACACGCCCAGCGAAATGAGCCAGAAGGCGTTGTTGCCAAAGCGCTTGATGACCGAACCCAGGAACGCCTCGATGGCGCCGGTCTTGCGAATGACGGCCAGCGAACCGCCGATGAGCAGCACGAAGAAAATGATACCCTGGACATCGGCCATGGCCCTCGGCACGGCCGTGAACAAATGCCAGGGTGGCAGGGTATCGGCGTCCTCGACCAGGGCGAAGGTGCCCGGCTGCACAACGTCCCGGCCGCTGTCGTTGGTGACGGTTTCGAAACTGCCAGCCGGCAGCACCCAGGTGAGCACCAGCGCGACGATCATCATGATGAACATCAGCACCAGCGTGTGCGGCATGCGCAGCGTCTTGGTCATCGGCTTCTATGCTCCCTCATTCTTGGCGGGAAAGCCGAGGCTGGCTGCGTAAAGTGACCCGCCGCGGCTTTCAGTGTCCCGGGTGCCGGCTCAGGTGTCCGAGTCGGCGTCCTC
>JAXHNG010000007.1:0-11567 GCA_034520805.1 Lysobacterales bacterium
CGGCTCGGGTTGATGGACGGCGTAGAGATCGCCGGATGCCAGGTTATCGGCGCCGGCGGCCAGCCAGTCGGCAACGGCGCTGGATTGTTTCCATTCCGGCCACAGAAAGCGGCGTTGCTCGCCGGCCACCGCATTGTAGCGATAGCAGCCCAGGGCAGCCAGGCGGTCGAGACAGGCCTGCGTACGGTCGAGCGCCCCGGAGACGAATTCCACCGACAGCGCCTGCAGCGGGTCGGACAATCCGGCGAGGACTTCGGCTTCGTGGCCTTCGACGTCGATCTTGCAGAAGTCGGGTCGGCCGTGCTGAGCTATTAGCGCATCCAGTGTGGTCACGGGCACCTCAATAGTATGATCCCATCGCACCGCGGAAAAACCGTTGTGCCCGCCCGAGACCTGGGCGCGCCAGCCGGCCGAGAGCGAGGCCACCGCCGGATGCGATTCGCTCAACGCCAGATGCGCGCGTCCCGCTTGGGCGCCAGCGGCCTGCTCGAGCAGGACGACCCTGCGATCGCGTCCGTGGAAGCGTTGGAGCCATCGCATCATCGCCGGCTGGGGTTCGAGTGCCACTACCCTGGCGCCAAGCCGGCGGAAGACGCGCGTGCGGTCGCCGAGGTGGGCGCCGATATCGAATACCAACCCGCCTTTGGAAACGAAGGGCGTGTAAAGCGTGAGCAGGCCGCGCAGGCGACCCGGTCGGCGGTAAATCCACATCGAGCGGGCAAGCCCGACGGCAGCCCGAAGACTCATTGGCGGCAACCGGATTGAAGAGGGAAGTTGATCATGACACTGCACATTGTGCGCCATTGCCGATGAAGCCCGAAACGCCTGAGCGCTGGCCCGGGGGTTCGCTCGCTCGCCTTCTGCTGGTGGGCCTGGTGCTCAATGCGCTGTTGATACTGCCGGCCTGGTGGCGCGACGGCGCGATCGGCAGCGTCTGGCTGGCGCCGGAGGCCTGGCTGCTGCCTGCGCTGCTTGCGCTGTTTCCCGCCGGCCGGGCCGGGCGTGCCACGGGGTTCGTCGTGGCGATCCTGCTGGCCTTCCTGATTGTCGCCGGCGCCTTTGACGGGCTGGTACGGTCGGTGCTGGGCCGGCCGCTGAATGTTTTCGTCGATCCGCTCATGCTGCGGGCAGGGTTCCATCTCATCGAGGGCAGCGTTGGTTGGTGGGCGGCGCTGCTGGCATCCGTGTTAGTCGCCCTGGCCGCGGTCGCCGTTGCCTGGGGCGTGTGGCGCCTGCTGCGCATTGCGGTAGCCGTCGGGCCGGGCATCGCGACGGCTACCGCGAGTTTAGCGTTTGTCTTTGGCCTGGCCGGAGCGTTCCAGATGCTACCGGGTACGGCCTCGCAGCTGCTCGCCATGGCGGCAACGCAAGCCGGGCAGCTCGAGGAGACTCGTGAAGCGCGCTCGCGCCTGCTGCGCGCGGAAAGCGACCCGGCTTTTGCCGCGCGCCCCCTGCCGGGCCTGGCCGGCCGCGATGTGTATGTCGTCTATATCGAGTCCTATGGTGAGAGCCTGATTGACCAGCCGCGCTATGCCGGCCGCATCCGTCCCCTGCTCGAGCGCTGGAGCGGCCGGCTCGAAGCAGCCGGCCTGCACGCCCTCAGTGGTCGGCTCGAGGCTCCCATTCGGGGCGGCCAGTCCTGGCTGTCGCACGCCACGGTACTCAGCGGGCTGCCGATCGACAGCCAGCTGTGGTATCGCATGCTGCTCGCTCGTGATATCGATTTGCTGACCGACGACTTTCGGGCCACCGGCCATCGAACAGTGAAACTGGCTCCGGCCATCGTCGACGACTGGCCCGAGGGAAAGCAGCTGGGCTTCGACCGCGTCTTCGCTGCCGCCGACCTGAACTACCAGGGGCCGCGGCTCGGCTGGGTGACGATGCCCGACGAGTTCACGCTGCACGCCTTCAGCGAGCGGATCCGGCCGCGCATCGATGCGCCGGTCTATGCCCAGTTCGCGCTGATCAGCAGCCACTGGCCCTGGACGCCGGTGATCGAGCCTACGCCCGACCCCGCGCGAATCGATGAGGGTCGCGTCTACGAGCGCTGGCGCGGAGCGGGTGGTGATCCGTTCGCGCTGCTGTTTGATCCACCCGCCCAGCGCGAGGCATACCTCGACAGCGTCGAGTACGCGCTGACGGTGACTTTCGAGTGGGCGCGACGCCTGCCGGATGATGCGCTGCTGCTCGTGCTGGGCGATCATCAGCCGACCAGCCTGATCGCCGGGCGCGATGCCGGTCGGGCCGTGCCTGTCCACGCGATCAGCGGAGACAGGGGCTTGCTCGCCGGATTCGAGCGGCGTGGTTTCGCCCCCGGCCTGTTGCCGCCGCCGGCGGACGAGGTAGCCGGACTGGAACGCTTGCGTCACTGGCTGAGGGAAGATTTCGGGCGTGAATGATGCAACCGGGCCAAAAGTCTCGAACAAACCGCGGTCACCGATTTGCCATGGCGGCGCTGGCCGCTTAGTCTATGCCGGTTATTTGCCGCTTATCGGTCAAGTTGAATTCAATGCTTTCACTGCGCGCCAAACCATTCCGGTTTTCTCGTGCCCGATCGGAGTTCGTGCATGCCTGAACGAGTTGCCTCGGCGGGGGGGCTGGGGTATCGATTGCGACTGGCACTGATCTGGCTGGCGGTCAGCCTGAATCTGCCCTCGCGCTGGTTCCAGGCGCCGCCTCCGCCGGTTGCCCACCGCGCCGCACGCACCGGAAAGCTGCACATCGAGATCGTTAGCCACTGCTGGCGCTATGCGCATCTCCTGGCCTACCAGTTGAGCTCGCTGGTCAACGACCCGCCCGACGACGTGTCGGTGACCATGACGGTGTTCCACGCGACCGAAGACGCCGATACCGTGGCCATGCTCGCCATGTTCGGGGCCATCGACGTGCCCAATGTCACCTGGAACTGGCAGGTTCTCGAGCCGACGCAGCTGTTCCGGCGCGCGATCGGACGCAATCGAGCGGCGCTCGAGAGCGAGGCCGACTGGGTCTGGTTCAATGACTGCGACGTAATTTTCCGCGACGGCTGCCTGGATGCAATCGGCTCGGCCCTGCAGGGACGCCGCGACGCCCTGGTGTATCCGACCCACGAGCAGGTCTCGCCGGTTTACGAGCCCGGTGATCCGGTGCTCGAGGCCGCGCGTGAACCCCGGCTGGTCGATATCGACCCCGGCAGTTTCGGGCGGCGTGACTACACCCGCGCGGTCGGCGCCATGCAGATCACCCACGGCGACGTCGCCCGCGCCTGCGGCTACTGTCGCGATATCGGCGTTTTCCAGCAGCCTACCGACCGCTTCGCCAAGGCCCGGGAGGATCGCGCGTTTCGATGGGCGCTGGGTACCGAGGGTGTTGCCGTTGAAGCGCCGGGTATCTACCGCATCCGCCATCAGGCCAAGGGGCGCTACCGCAAGTCGGGCCTGCACAGCAAGGTAAGAACGGAAGTTCGAAAGGCCCAGCTGCGCTGGCGCGAGCGCGGGCAGGAGGATTCGTCGACGGATCGTTGATCGACCCGCTCGGACGATTTGAAGCCCGCATGCCCCGAATCCGGTTTCACATCGGCGCGCACAAGACCGCCACCACCCATCTGCAGATGACCCTGGCGCGCTGTAAGCTGGCGCCGGGGACCCGCTATGTACCGCTCAAGCGCCTGCGTCGTTTCCTGATCTCCCCGGTGCGCAAGGGGCGACCGTTCCTGCCCTGGCACCGGTGGTATCGCGGCACCTGGTTGTTTTCCGACGAGAATATCCTGGGTAACTCGGCCAACGTGCGGCGTATGTACCGCAACCCGGCTGCCGCCTTGCGGTACTTCGCCGACTGCGAGCTGGAAGTGTTCATGGCGATTCGCAGCTACGACACCTTTCTGCCATCGGCCTGGGGCGAGCGGCTGTGGCGGCATCCCTTCGAGCCGTTCGAAGCCGAAATGCCCAAGCGCCGCTGGACCGACGTGATCGCTGATCTGCAGCAGGCGCTGCCCGGGGTGCCTTTTCACGTCTGGCGCTATGAAGACTACCGCGAGCACGCCGAGTCGATCGTGCGCTTCTATGCCGGCGGGGCTATCGAGCACTACCCGGGTGAACTCGACCGCATACCAAAGGCGGGTTTCTCGGCCAAGGCGGTTGCGCACTTGAACCTCTATGCCGGCTCGCATCCGGGCCGCATGCGGATTCGCCAGATCCGCGAGCGCTATCCGGTCAGTGAAGACTACCCGCGCTTCGATCCCTGGACGCCGGAACAGCGCGCTACGCTGCAGGCGATGTACGCTGAAGATGTAGCGTCGCTCGGTGAGCGCGTTCACCTGTGGACGCCTTGAGCGACACGGTCCGGTTCAGCGCCGGGTCATGAAACGACGCAAGGCCCGTGATAATCTCCAGTTGTCATTTCCGGGGGATATTTGGTCCAATGCGCGTTTTGTTGTTTGCACTGTTGCTCGCCTCGGCGCCTGCCTTGGAGGCCAGCTGTGAACTTTCCTCGGCGCGGTTGGGTAATCAGCTTCTCAAGGTGGGGGATTCCGAACGCCGGGTGCTGGGCCAGGAGCCTGATCGCACGGTCCGGCTGGAGAACCGTCACGGCGGCGCGGCCGGCGTCCGTTACGACTTCTATCTCAGGCACAAGACCATTCAGGTTTATGTTCGCGGTGGCAGGATCGCCATGATTTGCCACATCAACGATTGAATTACTGAATCAGCCTTCCATTTTCGTCGAGCGGTGGGCGATAAGGCACTATATGTTGGTCGTCGCCCCCACGACCGATCTCTAAAAGTCCTCAGGCATCAGGTGCCGTCGGCTGCCGTTTCCCCACGGCCGCGATTGCAGCCGGTGAAGGGGCGATCGGCGGCATAATGTCTCTATCAAATCACGCAACACGGGAATGACGCGCATGCAACTGGATCAAGCCAAGGAAACCGTCGAGAAGCTCTGGCAGGACGATATGATCGATGCCCTGTCGGATTTCATCCGCATTCCGGCAAAGTCGCCGGACTTCGACGCCGACTGGAAAAAAAACGGCTATATCGACGAAGCCGTCGATCACACCGTTAAGTGGCTCAAGCGCCAGCCCATCGAGGGCATGCAGGTCGAAGTCGTTCGTCTCGAGGGGCGCACGCCAGTCATCCTGATCGACATCCCGGGGCGTATCGACGATACGGTCTTCCTCTACGGACACCTGGACAAGCAGCCCGAAGCCAGCGGCTGGTCGGAGGGGCTCGGCCCCTGGCAGCCGGTCGTTCGCGACGGCAAGCTCTACGGCCGGGGCAGCGCCGACGACGGTTACGCGGTTTATTCCTCGATTGCCGCTATCCGCGCGGTTCAGGAGCAGGGCGAGCCGCACGCGCGCTGCGTGCTGCTGATTGAAACCTGCGAGGAATCCGGCAGCTATGACCTGCCGGCGTATATCGAACACCTGGCCGATCGCATCGGCTCGCCTTCCCTGGTCGTCTGTCTCGACTCAGGCGCAGGCAACTACGAGCAGATGTGGATTACCAGTTCGCTGCGCGGCATGGCCGCCGGCACCTTGCACGTCGATATTCTGAGCGAAGGCGTGCACTCGGGCATGGCCTCGGGGATCGTGCCCTCGAGCTTCCGGATCGCCCGGCAGCTCCTGTCACGGCTGGAAGACGAGAAGACCGGGCGCATCCTTCCCGACGCGCTGAACGTCGAAGTGCCCGAGCAGCGCCACCAGCAGCTGGCGGCGGTGGCCGACCAACTGGGCGAGGGTATCCACGTGTCGCTGCCCTGGGTCGACGGCGCGGAGCCGGTGGGCGAGACGCCGCTGGATCGACTGATCAACCGCAACTGGCGATCAGCCCTGGCGGTGACCGGTGCCGCAGGGCTGCCGGAACTCGGACAGGCGGGTAACGTTCTGCGGCCCGGGACGTCGCTGAAGCTTTCCATGCGCCTGCCGCCGACGCTGGATGCCGAGACGGCCACCCGCTGCATGAAGGATTTACTCGAGCGTGATCCGCCCTACGGTGCAAGGGTTCGTTTCGAGCCTGAACCCCCGGCCGATGGATGGAATGCCCCCGAGTTCGCGCCCTGGCTCGAATCGGCCTGCCAGAAGGCGTCGGAATCGATGTTCGGAAAACCGGCGATGTTCATGGGCGAGGGTGGTTCGATTCCGTTCATGGCGCTGCTGGGCGAGTCGTTCCCCCAGGCGCAGTTCCTGATCACCGGCGTGCTGGGGCCGAAATCCAACGCGCACGGGCCAAACGAGTTTCTGCACCTGCCCTACGTCAGCAAGCTGACCAGCGCGGTCGCCAGCATCCTGGCCGACCATGGCGCGCGCGAGCGCTGAGGTCGCCATGGACTATCGCAACCTGATCCGCGACGTGCCCGACTGGCCCGAGCCGGGTGTTGTGTTCAAGGACATCACGCCCCTGCTGGCTGACCCCAAGGGCCTGGCCTGGGCGGTGGACCGGCTTTATGAACCGTTCGTCGGCCGGGGGATTGACCTGGTCGCCGGCATCGAGTCGCGCGGCTTTATCTTTGCTGTCGGGGTCGCCCGCGCACTTGGCGCGGGTTTCATCCCCGTGCGCAAACCGGGCAAGCTGCCGCGGCCGACCGTGCGCCGCGATTACGCGCTGGAATACGGCACTGACGCGGTGGAAATGCATGCCGATGCAGCGGCCGAAGGTCATCGCGTTCTCGTGATCGACGATGTGCTGGCCACTGGCGGCACGATGGCGGCAACCTGCGAACTGCTGGCCGAGACGGGAGCGGACGTTGTCGGGGCCGCCGTGTTGATCGAATTGGGCTTTCTCGACGGCGCTCAGCGAGTTACCGCCCCCCTGCATTCGGTGCTCGTATACTGACGCGGACTCTTCTTGCTCTGCGCCAGGCGCCGGGCGGGTGATCCGATACAAAGAAAAACGCCCCGGAAGGCCGGGGCGTTTTTCCATTGGGTCGGATGACCCTTTAGCTTAAGGCGTATCAAGCCACAGGTCGTAGCTGCCGCTGCCCGAGTAGGAGCGAACGCGCCAGTAGTAGTAACCGGCCGAACCGTTGTAGCTAATCTGCTCTTCGCTGTTGGGGCTTTCCGAGCTGGCGACTTCGCTCCAGCTCCAGCCACTCCAGCGGTACAGTTCAAGGTCGAAGTCGGCGTTGCTTGGACCAACCAGCCAGCCCTGGTGCGTGCCCGACGAGGCGTAGTAGTAGGTGCCGTTGGGCTGTACCTGCGAGCCGCCGTTCGAGAGCGAACCGCTGTACTGGGTGCAGTTGGTGCACGGTGTGCCGCCACCGCCACCGCCGCCGGGCCCATCGAAGCTGGCGACCAGGCTCACCCCGGAGTAGCTGGAATAGCCACGCAGCATGATGTAGTAGGTGCCGGCATTCGGGCTGGCGACGTCGCAAGACTCGTTGTTGCCATTGCGGTAGGGACGGCAGTCATAGGTCGATGTCGTCGGCTCGGCGCCGAAGCGAACGTAGAGGTCGGCATCACCCGAGCCGCCGCTCATGGCGATTTCAAGATTGCTGGCGCCGGACGGCACGTCAATGGTGAAGTCGGCTTCGGAGCCCTGGGCGCCGGAGAGGTTGCTTTCCGGAACGCCGTTGGACAGCTCGGTGGAACCACCACCGCCGCCGCCACCGCCGCCACCACCGCCGCCATCAAACAGCGAGTAGGCGAGGAGGTTGGGTGAGCCCGAACCGATGCCGCTGAGCTTGCCGGTGGAGCCGGCGTTGAAGATGGCGTTTTCGACCTGGGTTGGTGTAGCGCCCGGGTTGCCGGCCAGGTAGAGCGCGGCGACGCCGGCGACATGCGGCGACGCCATCGAGGTGCCGCTGATCGTGTTGGTGGCCGAGTTACCGGTCGACCAGGCCGAGGTGATGCTCGAGCCTGGCGCAAAGATATCGACGCAGCTGCCGTAGTTCGAGAAGCTCGAGCGCGAATCCGAGCTGGTCGTCGAGCCGACCGTGATGGCCGCGGCAGACCGTGCCGGTGAGACATTGCAGGCGTTCTGGTTTTCGTTGCCCGCTGCAACCACGACGGTGACGCCGGAGTTGCGCATGTTGGCGACTGCGTTATCGGTCGCGGTAGAGGCGCCGCCACCAAGGCTCATGTTGGCCACGGCCGGGGACTGCGCATTGGCGGCCACCCAGTCCATGCCGGCGATGACGCCGGAGTTGGAACCGGAGCCGTTGCAGCCGAGCACGCGCACTGCGTGGACCGTGGCGCCCTTGGCGACACCATAGGTCGAACCGGCAACCGTGCCGGCCACGTGCGTGCCGTGCCCGTTGCAGTCGGTCCAGCCGCGGCCGTCGTTGATCGCGGTGTAGCCGTTCCCCATACGGCCACTGAACTCGTTATGCGATCCGAGCACACCCGTGTCGATGATGTAGGTATGCACGTTGCTGGCGGTCGTATTGTAGGTGTAGCTGCCGTTGAGCGGGCGGTCGCGCTGATCGATGCGGTCAAGGCCCCAGGTCGCGTTGTTCTGGGTTGCATTGATCGAGACGATGCCGTCTTCTTCCACGTAGGCGACGCGCTCGTCTTCGAGCAGTCGTGCGACGCTCTTCGGATTTGCCCTGATGACGAACGCCGGCAGGACGTGCGAGAACGATGCCTTGAGTCTCGCCCCGTGGGCACGCGCCATGCTCTGCGCTGCCGAGGCAACCGTGATTCCGCGTGCGTCGTTCGAACCGAAGTTGGTCACGCCGTCTTTGAGAACGACGATGTACTGGCCTTCGATGGGTTGTTTTGCGGTGCGAAGTTCGGATGCTTGAGCGGTGGAAATGAAGGTGGCGGCCAGGAGGAAAAGGCCGGCCAGATGGACTAACGATAGTCGTCGTAACATATCGGGTTTTCTCCCATTTCGATCTTTACTGTGAGTCCCCTTGATCGCTTGACAGGCTCCGCTCCTCCCAGAGCCCGCTTAGTGGTATACCCCATCGAACTGCGCAAAATCCAGTGAATTAGCGGTTTTGTTTTTATTTTTGTGACGCATATCACGCAGGTTTTTTCTTTTCAGTCACGGTCTTGTCACCCGTGTGCCCTTCGACAGGCACAAAAAAACGCCCCGGAAGGCCGGGGCGTTTTTCGTTTCAGGTCGGTTGACCTTTCAGCTTACGGCGTATTCAGCCACAGATCGTAGCTGCCGCTGCCCGAGTACGAGCTCACGCGCCAGTAGTAGTAACCGGCCGAGCCGTTGTAGTCGATCTGCTCTTCGCTGTCGGAGCCTTCCGAGCTGGCGACTTCGCTCCAGCCCGAGCCGTTCCAGCGGAACAGTGCCAGGTCGAAGTCGGCGCCGGACGGTCCGGACAGCCACCCCTGATGCGTGCCCGATCCGGCGTAATAGTAAGTGCCGTCGGGCTGCACTGCGGAGTCACCGTCCGACAGCGAGCCGCTGTACTGGACGCAGTCGGTGCACGGAGCACCGCCGCCGCCATCATCGCCGCCGTCGTCTTCATCGAAGCTGCCCACGAGACTCACGCCGGAGTAGCTCGAGTAGCCCCGGATCATGACGTGCCAGGTACCGGCCTGCGGATCGGCGAAGTCACAATTTTCGTCGTTGCCCGACTGGTAAGGACGGCAGTCGTAGTCCGACGTGGTCGGCTCGGCGCCGAAGCGAACGTAGAGGTCGGCATCACCCGAGCCGCCGCTCATGGCAAACGCCAGGTTGCTGGCGCCCGACGAGACGCTGAGCGTGAAGAAGCTTTCCGAGCCCTGGCTGCCGGAGAGGTTGTCGACCGGGACGCCGTTGGCCAGCTCGGAGCCGTTACCGCCGCCGTCGTCACCGCCGCCGTCGTCTTCGTCGAAGCTGCCGACGAGGCTCACGCCGGAGTAGCTGGAGTAGCCCCGGATCATGACGTGCCAGGTGCCGGCCTGCGGATCGGCGAAGTCGCAGCTTTCGTCGTTGCCGCCAACGTAGGGACGGCAGTCGTAGGTCGAAGTCGTCGGCTCGGCGCCGAAGCGCACGTAGAGGTCGGCATCACCCGAACCACCGCTCATGGCGAACTCGAGGTTGCTGGCCCCTGACGGGACGTCGAGTGTGAAGAAGGACTCGGAGCCATCGCCTCCCGAGAGGTTGCTTTCCGGCGTGCCGTTGGACAGCTCGGTCGCGCCGTCGTCGCCGCCACCGTCGTCGCCGCCGTCATCGCCACCGCCGTTGAACAGCGAGTAGGCGAGCAGGTTGGGCGAGCCTGAGCCGATGCCGCTGAGCCGGCCGCTCGAGCCGTTCGAGTAGATCGCGTTTTCGACCTGGCCCGGCGAGGCGCCGGTATTGTTGGCGAGGTAGAGCGCGGCAAGGCCGGCCACGTGCGGCGAGGCCATCGAGGTGCCGCTGATCGTGTTGGTGGCCGAGTCGCCCGTCGACCAGGCGGAAGTGATATTCGAGCCCGGCGCGAAGATATCGACACAGGTGCCGTAGTTCGAAAAGCTCGAACGGGAATCGGAATCGGTCGTCGAACCGACCGTGATGGCGTCGCCCGAGCGTCCCGGCGAGACGTTGCAGGCGTCCTGGCTTTCGTTGCCGGCCGCCACAACGACGGTCACGCCGGCATTACGCATGTTGCTCACGGCATTGTCGGTTGCCGTGGACGCTCCGCCGCCGAGGCTCATGTTGGCTACGGCCGGGAACTGTGCGTTGGCGGCGACCCAGTCCATGCCGTCGATCACGCCCGAGTTGGAGCCGGAGCCATTACAGCCGAGCACGCGCACGGCATGCACGGTGGCGCCCTTGGCGACACCATAGGTCGAACCGGCAACCGTGCCGGCCACGTGCGTGCCGTGCCCGTTGCAGTCGGTCCAGCCGCGGCCGTCGTTGATCGCGGTGTAGCCGTTCCCCATACGGCCACTGAATTCATTGTGCGATCCGAGCACACCCGTATCGACGATGTAGGTGTGAACGTTGCTGGCGGTTGTCTCGTAGGTGTAGCTGCCGTCGAGCGGCAGATCGCGCTGGTCCATTCGGTCGAGACCCCAGGTCGCGTTGTTCTGCGTGGCGTTGATCGACACGATGCCGTCTTCTTCCACGTAGGCGACGCGATCGTCTTCGAGTAACCGGGCGACGCTTTTCGGCCCGGCTTCCACGACGAACGCCGGCAGCACGTGCGAGAACGAGTGCTTGAGGTTAGCGCCGTGGCTTCGTGCCATGCTG
This sequence comes from Lysobacterales bacterium, assembly GCA_034520805.1. Taxonomy (GTDB): domain Bacteria; phylum Pseudomonadota; class Gammaproteobacteria; order Xanthomonadales; family Wenzhouxiangellaceae; genus Wenzhouxiangella. The sequence continues at coordinate 11,088 of JAXHNG010000007.1, forward strand.
GTCGCCATAGAAGCCACTGTCGTACCGACAAGGCTGTCTCCCTGCGCGCCGAGCGTGGCAACACCGTCTTTCAAGACCACGATGTAGCGCCCCTCAATGGGTTGCTTGGCGGTGTGGAGTTCGGCTGCTTGAGTGGGTGTGAGGAAGGATGCGGCCAGAATGAAAAGGCCGGCGAGTTTGACTAACGAAATACTTCGTAGCATGTTGTGCGTTCTCCCGTTCTTGATCGTTTCGTGAGTCCCCTTGGTCGCTTGACAGGCTTCGCCCTTTCGAAGCCCGTCACAGGGTGTACATGATCGAGTGCAGTCAGTTCCACCCGATTTGGGAAACGATTTCGATACTTGTGAAGTTCATCACACGGAAAATTGGAACTTGCTCAAATCCTGCGCAATTTCTTTAGATCGTACGAATTGTCCCGTGGGTGACGTAAGCGCAGGCAGCCCTTATCATCCCGAATCGCATTGAATAAGGAGACAGCAT
>JAXHNG010000008.1:0-637904 GCA_034520805.1 Lysobacterales bacterium
AGTCATGAAAACTAGCTGCTCTATACACGCGTTCGCATCATTTCTTCAGGGTCGACCTTCATCCCGCCCCAATAAACCAAAAGCAATGAGACCGTCGATCCGGCTCAACCCCATTGTTGCCGGTATTGTGGCGTTGGGATTGACGTCGGGTCTGGTGCACGCCGAATTCTCCATCAACCCGGCAAGGGCCGTTTCATCTGCAGCCATTGAAAGCCCGTCCGACGGGGCGAACAACATCGTTTTTGTCGACACCCGTATCGATGATTGGCGCTCTCTGGTGGAAGGAAGCAAAGAACGCACACAAGTCATTCGGGTTGATGCAGACAACGACGGGCTTTCCGTTCTTGTCGAAGCAATGAGAAAAAAAGAAGGCATCGCGTCGGTTGTTGTATTCAGCCACGGCGCACCCGGAATGTTTCGCCTCGGCTCGGAAAATATCGATGCCAACGCAGTCGAAAACCATGCTCATGCAGTGGAGTCGATTCGTGCGGCTCTGTCACCCAACGCAGATATTGTCATTGCGGGTTGCAGCGTAGCGCAAGGCGACCAGGGACGGCGTTTCATCGACGAAATTTCAACGCTGACCGGCGCAAATGTCTATGCCTCCGATGATCAGACGGGCTCGACTTCAAAAGGCGGCGACTGGAGCCTGGAATACGTTTCCGGAAGCCGGAAATCAATGCTCTCCAACATCGAAGAGAGCGTTTTCACGGATGTGGCACGGCGCGAATTTCGCGGCCTCCTGGCAACGAGCTTCACTTCGTCGAAAAGTGGTGGCGCCAATCCGCTCAGCGGCATTGCCGACCCGGATGTCGGGGTCATCGTCGGAGACTTCGATAGCGACGGCGACATCGACGTGCTGGGCTACGACGACGACACCTACAGTTCAACCACCTTCTTTCAGAATGACGGTAACGGCAACTTCTCGGCCGTGTCCGGCGCGTCGGACCCCTTCGACGCCATCGCCGGCACGAACCAGTTCTGGGCATCGAACAGCACCTACACAGCCGACTTCGACAACGACGGCGACATCGATATCTGGGATTTTGAAGGCCAGACAACCGGAGACGGTACGTCCCGCTACTACGAAAACACCAACGGCACCAATTACACCAGCAGCGTCAGCGGCGGCGCCAATCCACTCAGCGGCGTCCCCGATACCGCCAGCGGGGTGATCTTCGGGGATTTCGATACCGATGGCGACGTGGACGTGCTGGGCTACGACGACGACACCTACAGTTCAACCACCTTCTATCAGAATGACGGTAGCGGCAACTTCTCGGCCGTGTCCGGCGCGTCGGACCCCTTCGACGCCATCGCCGGCACCGATCAGTTCTGGGCCTCGACCAGTACCTACACGGCCGACTTCGACAGCGACGGGGACGTGGACATCTGGGACTTCGAAGGCCAGTCAACTGGAGACGGTACTTCCCGGTACTTCGAAAATACCGACGGCACCACCTACACCAGCAGCGTCAACGCTGGCGCCAATCCGCTCAGCGGCATTGCCGACCCGGATGCCGGGGTCATCGTCGGGGACTTCGACACCGATGGCGACATCGACGTGCTGGGCTACGACGACGACACCTACAGTTCAACCACCTTCTATCAGAATGACGGTAGCGGCAACTTCGCGGCCGTAACCGGTGCCTCGAACCCCTTCGACGCCATCGCCGACACCGATCAATTCTGGGCCTCGACCAATGCCTACGTCGCGGACTTCGACAACGACGGCGACGTGGATATCTGGGACTTCGAAGGCCAGACGACGGGGGACGGCACATCAATCTACCTTGAACAACTGGAAACACCGCCGACGATCATCTCCAGCACACCGAGCGACGACGCCACAGGTGTTTCGGTCGACACAAACGTGGTGATCACCTTCGACGAATCCGTACAGCTCGGAACGGGCAACATGGAAGTCAGACGTATCAGTGACGATACGGCCGTGGTCACGCTGAGTCTCTCGGGCGGGTCCGTCACTGGCGGCGATGCGAACGCCACCTTATCAACCGTCAACGTCTCCGACGACACACTCACGATCAATCCGGACGCCACTCTTCCCGGAATGACCGGCCTTTATGTCGACCTGGACGCCGGAACGCTGATTGACTCATCCGACGGCGCAGCCGCCCTCAGCCTGGACAACAACCCAACAACACTCAACTTCACCACCGGAACCGCCAACAACGCACCCACCCTCGATCTGGATACCGGCTCTGCTGGCGACGACCATACGGCAGCATTCAGTGAAAATGCTCATCAGGGCAACGCCGTCTCCGACGGCGTGGCAGTGACCGGCGTCGTGGCGACCTCCGACTCCGATGGAAGCATCGAGTCGGCAACCTTCAGTCTCGATAATCCGCAGGGAGACGCGGGCGAAGGCCTGGCGGTGGATACTGCGCCGCTCGCTTCCGCGCTAGGCTTCACGGCGTCATCCAACCAGATAACGATCACCCGAAATTCGGCGAGCCTTGCCGAATTGATCGAAGCCATGGAAGCTGTGCGCTACCAGAACGATAGCGACGCGCCCGACTTGACGACCCGCACGGTAGCTATCGAAGTCGCCGACGACGGCGGCGCGTCTACCGGCCGCACTTCAACCATCACCATAGAAGCCGGCAACGATGCGCCGACGATCACCGGCCCGGGCGGCACGCTGCAGCCGGACGAGGACGTGGCTTTCGATCTGTCGGGCACCGATGAAATCCAGATCGCCGACGTGGACGCCGGCGGCGGAACGGTCGAGGTCTCGCTTTCGGCCAACAACGGCACCCTAACGCTGGGTTCGATCACCGGCCTGGCTTTCGACAGCGGCGGCAACGGCACTGGCGCATTCACCGTCAGCGGCACCGTCACCGATCTCAACAATGCGCTTGCCACGCTCGACTACCAGGGCAACCCGAACTACTTCGGCGCGGATACCATCTCGGCGACGGTCAATGACCGCGGCAATAGCGGAACGGATCCCGGCCTGACTGCAGACGCCGGCAGCGAGGCCGATTCCACGGCCATCGCCCTGGACGTCCAGCCGGTACCCGATGCACCCACAATCACTGCAATCGCCAATCAGTCGACCGACGAGGACACGACCCTCAGCGGTATTGCGTTCGCCATCGATGATGCCGAGACCGCGGCGGGCAGCCTGAGCCTGACATTCGGTTCGGATACCCCTTCGCTCATCGAAAGCCATGCCTTCGGCGGCTCGGGCACCAACCGGACCCTGCAGATCACGCCGGCACAGGACCAGAACGGCTCGGCAATGATCACCATGGAAGTCAGCGACGGCTCGCTTACCACCCAGGAAGTCTTCGAGTTGACGGTCAACGCCGTCAACGACTTGCCGACCGCTACCCCGGCGATCAATACATTCAACACGACCGTCGACGAAGACGACCCCGTGCCCGCATTCAGCTTCACCGTCGACGACGTGGAATCCGGCGGCGCCGGCGTTACGGTCACGGCCAGTTCGGACAACCAGACCCTCGTGCCGAATGCCAACCTGACGGTTGCCGACAATGGCGGCGGCAACCGGGCGCTCGATGTGACGCTGGCGGCGGACGAGAACGGTTCGGCGAACATCACCGTGACGCTCGACGACGGAACCGATACGGTCGACGACAGCTTCACCTTGACCGTCGCCGCTCAGAACGATCCACCCGCGGTTTCCCTCGACCAGAACTCAACCACAATCGACGAAAACAACGGCGGCAATATCACCGTCGCGCAGATCACGATCGACGACGACAACGAAGACGGCAGCACCAACGAGCTCTCGCTGAACGGCGCTGATGCGGCGGACTTCGCCATCAGCGGCGCCGCCCTCGATTTCACCGGAAACGCCGATTTCGAGGCCAAGGACACCTACGATGTGACGGTCGAGGTGGACGACCCGGCCGTCGGCAGCACACCGGACGACACGGCGAACTTCACGCTGAATATCAGCAATGTCGATGAAGCCCCAAGCTTTTCGGCAACCGGTCCGTTCTCGGTCAGCGAGTCGGTCGGCAACGGCACGGCAGTAGGCGATGTCGATGCCACCGACGGCGATGGTGGCGCTACCGACGCGAACGTGAGCTATGCCATCGTCGGCGGCAACACCGGTGGCGCCTTTGCGATCGACGTCAACGTCGGGTCGATCACCGTCGCCGACGCGGATGACGTCGATTACGATACCAGCCCGACATTCAATCTGGACGTCGAGGCTAACGACGGCACGAACACGGCGACTGCCACGATCACCGTCAACCTCATCAACGCAGCGCCCTCGACGCCCGTCGACAGCGACGGTGACTCCGCCGGCGGCGGATCGGTCAGCGAAGATGCGCCCAACGGCACGACCGTCGGCATCACCGCCGACGCCTCCGACCCGGGCGGTGGCCCCGTCAGCTATGACTTGACGGACACTGCTGGCGGGCGCTTCCAGATCAACGCCGCTACCGGTGTCGTGACCGTGGCCGATACAACGCTGATCGACTTTGAGAGCGCGACCTCGCATACGATCACCGCGCAGGCCGCGGACGACGAAGGCGCCGATTCGGACACGGCCTCGTTCACGATTGCGGTCACTGATGTCGATAGTCCCCCGGAATTCGTGGCAACCGGCCCGTTCTCGGTCAGCGAGTCGGCTGGAGGCGGTTCGCCCGTCGGTGACGTCGACGCCAATGATGGCGACGGCGGCAGCGCGGATGCAGGGATCACTTACGCGATCACCGGCGGCAACGGCGGCGCCTTCGCCATCGACAACAGCGGAGCGATCATCGTCGCCGACGCTTCGGCGATCGATTTCGAAAACAGTTCGTCGTTCGCGCTGACGGTCGAGGCCGATGACGGTGGCTCTACGGCATCGGCGACGGTGACCGTGGACGTCATCGACGAGCCGCCGGCCCAGCCGGTCGATACGGATGGTGGCGCCGACAGCGTCGCGGAGGATGCGGCCAACGGCGATCCCGTCGGCGTGGACGTCACATCCTCGGATCCCGTCGATGGGACGGTCACCTATGTGCTGACCGACGATGCAAGTGGGCGCTTCGCGATCGACGCAAACGGCCTGGTCACGGTCGCCGATGGGAGCCTGCTCGACTTCGAGACCGACGCGAGCCACGACATCGAGATCGAAGCTCAAGACGCGGACGACACCGCATCGGCCACGCTTGCGGTCACCATCGAGGTAACCGACGTCAACGAAGCACCGACCCTGTCGGCCATCGCTGACCAGACCACCGACGAAGACCAGCCGCTCGGAACCATCGTGCTGACGGTCGGGGATGTCGACGATCCGCCCGGGGAGCTGACCCTGTCCCTGAGCAGCGACGACCCCTCGCTGATCGGCAACTACACGTTCGGCGGCAGCGACACCGAGCGAAGCCTGGAGCTGGCGCCGGCACCGGACGCCTTCGGTACGGCCAACGTCTCAGTGGCGGTCAACGACGGCGATCTGAGCACGTCGCGGTCGTTCGTGCTCGAGGTCGAACCAGTCAACGATCCGCCGCGCATCGTCTCGTCGCTCAATGACAGGGCCATGGTGGAGAATCAGGGCAGCTTGTCGTTTGACCTTCGCGTCGATGATGTCGACGACGACGCCGATTCGCTGGTGGTGACCGGCCAGTCCGATCAGCAAAGCCTGATTCAGGACGCCGACATCGTCGTGACCGGAACCGGCGAGACGCGTCAGGTCCAGATAACGCCGGTTGCCGACCGTTCGGGAAGCGCGAGCATCACGATGACCGTCGATGACGGCACGGAAACGGCAAGTGGCTCGTTCAACGTATTCGTCAGGCCATTTGCCATTCCGCTCATGTCGTGGCCCGGGCGATTGATGCTGGCCGTCCTGCTGGCGGCACTCGGCGCAGCCTTCATTCAAAGGACAATGCGACAAACCGGGTGATTTCGCCCGGGCAGGAAGCTGGCCGACAAGCTGGTCAGCCGGGGATGGCCGAGACCCTGACGGCTGGCTCATTGTCGGGCCGGCCAACGACGACACCATGCGCGCGCCGCTCGAGCCGCACCCACCCTTGCATATCTAAATACGAATCGTTATTATTTGCGAATGCGTGACGAGCAATCCAAGATAGCGTCTCAAAAGCACCCGAGAGAATCCGGCGAAGATCGCATCATTCCGGTTCGGCAGCTGCTGGGTGAAACCCGGGCGGTTCGGCTCGCGCACGACGGCGACATCTACCTGCTGCGGATCACGCGCAACGGCAAGCTCATCCTGACCAAGTAACCAAATCACTGGGCCAGCCAGCCGCGGACGCGGCCAGCCAACCCGAATGACCGACAGGAGTTTCATATGACCTGCTTCATTCGCCGGCTGACCGCAGTCCTGCTGTTGCCGGCCACCATCGCGGCCGCGGCCGAAACCGATTCGACGGATCTGGGGACGATGACCGTCAGCGCCTCGAAGAGCGAGCGCCCCGCCGCGGAAATCGCAGCGGCGGTGACCGTGATCGACGACGAAGAGATCGCCCGCACGCTGACCGAGAGCATCCGCGACATGGTGCGCTACATCCCCGGCGTAACCGTGCCCTTCCAGGGCCAGCGATTCGGCCTGGCCGGCTTCAACATTCGCGGCCTGGGCGGCAATCGCGTCCAGGTCGCCGTCGACGGCGTGCGCATTCCCGACGGATTCGCCATCGGTGATTTCTCCAACGCCTCGCGCAACTTCGTCGATACCGACTCACTCAAGCAGGTCGAGATCCTGCGCGGTCCGGCCTCGAGCCTTTTCGGTTCCAGCGCCCTGGCCGGTGTGGTGGCGCTGACCACCAAGGATCCCGGCGACTGGCTGGCCGAGACCGGCAACGACTTCACCGTCCGTACGCGCGCCGGTTACTACAGCGCCGACGAGGGCTGGGTGGCCTCCGGCACACTGGCCGCGCGGGGCGAGCGCCTCTCGGGGTCCATCCAGTGGACCGAGCGCAGCGGCGACGAGCTCGACAACCAGGGCGATGTCGGCGGAACCGGCCCGACCCGCACGAAACCCAACCCCCACGAGTACGACGGTCGCAATGTGCTGGCCAAGCTGCTGCTCGACGAAGGCGGCGCCAACCAGTGGCGCCTGACGCTCGAACACAACAAGACCGACAGCGAAACCCGGGTGCTGAACCTGGTTCGCTCGCAGGATTTCTCCGACCTATTCGGATTTCCCTACATCGTCGAGACCACCTCACTGAGCGGCGACGACAGCAGCCGACGCCAGCGCATCAGCCTGGACTACGAGGCGCACGAACCGGGCTGGGCCGATCACTTCTCCTGGAAGGTCTATCATCAGAACGCGCTGACCGAGCAGGACACCTTCGAGAACCGCACAACCATCGTCTACGGCGAGCCTTCGCCGGTCTTTCGCTACCGCCGGGCCGAATTCGAGCAGGACATCCTGGGTACCGAAGCCACGGCACGCTGGGTATTCCACACCGGCAGCTTCGAGCACGACCTGGTCGCCGGCTTCGAGGTCTACGAGACGCAGACCGAGCAGATGCGCACCGGCTTCGAGCGTGACCTGACCGACGGCTCGACGAGTTCGACGGTCGGCCCGGACGACTTCCCGGTACGCGACTTCCCCAACAGCACCACGCTGGAAGCCGGCCTGTACCTGGAAGACCGCATTGCCCTCGGCGAGCGCTTCCGCCTGATTCCGGGCGTGCGCGTCGACTATTACGACCTCGATCCGAAACTCGATCCGGTCTTCATCGAAGACAACCCCGGTTTCAAGCCGGTCGAAGTCGACGAAACGAGCGTCACCCCGCGCCTCGGCGCCATCTATTCTGTGACCGACCATTTCGACGTTTTCGCCCAGTACGCGCGCGGCTTTCGCTCGCCGCCGTACAACGACGTCAACGTCGGCTTCACCAACCTGCAGTTCGGCTATACCGCGATCCCCAACCCGGATCTCGAACCGGAAGAGTCGCGCGGCTGGGAACTGGGCCTGCGCGGGCACGGCGACTGGGGCCGCTTCAATTTGGCGGCCTACCGCAACGACTACGAGGACTTCATCGAAAGCTTCGTCAGTCTCGGCGTCGATCCCGACACCGGCCTGCTCGTCTTCCAGTCCCAGAACCTGACCGACGTGCGCATCGAAGGCGTCGAGGCGGCCGCCACCTTCAACCTAGGCACCGTCGCGCCGGCGCTCGATGATTTCCAGCTCCGCACCGCCGCTTCCTGGTCGGACGGCGAGAATCTTTCCGGCGACGTGCCGCTCAACAGCATCGAGCCGCTCACCGGCGTGGTCGGACTGCGCTGGCGGCCCGCCGGGCTCCCCCTGGACCTTGAGCTGGTAGCCACCGCGGTGGACGGCAAGGACGACGTCGCCGACCCGGCCGACTTCCAGGCACCGGGCTACGTCACACTGGACCTGCTCGCCGGCTGGCAGATCAACGACCGCTCAAGGCTGCGGCTGGGGCTGTTCAACCTGACCGACCGCAAGTACTGGGCCTGGTCGACGGTGCGCGGTCGCGCGGCGGCCGACCCGGGTCTGGATCGACACACGCAGCCGGGATTCAATGCCGGCGTCAGCCTCGCCTGGCAAATCTAGCTCCGTTCATGTTTCAACCTGCGCCCCGGACCCATCCTTCTACCTGACTCTCCTCACCCGTCCGGGGCGCAGTCCTTTCGTCATCAACCGAGGTCAATCGTCATGAGTCGAATCGCATCCCAAGTCTTTCTCGGCCTGACCCTTCTCGCCGTAGCCTCCGCCGGTCTCGCCTACGAACAGGAACCATCGAAGGAAGGCGTCAGCTACGTCTTTTCCTGGCCCTTCATCGATACCGCCGATATGGCGCCGCGCGGAGGCACCACCACCGGGCCGGAGCCCGAAGAGGTCACCGAGCCAACCGAAGCATGGACATCCCTGCAGGCCGAGGGACTGGACAAGGTCGAGCGCGACCGTCGCGCCATTCTCGCCATGGCCGGCGCCTACCGGGCGAGCTTCGATTTTCTCGAAACCGTGGGCTTCACGCCCGGCTTCGTCCCGTCGAAGCCCTATCGTTCCTGGGGCACCGAGTACGTCTACGTGGTCGCCGACGAGCCGGAGTTCATCAGCCTGCAGCACATCCTGGTGATGGTCGTCGAACAGGAAGACGGCAGCCTCAGCGAGCCGTTCGTGACCAAGCACTGGCGCCAGGACTGGCGCTATGAGGACACCGACCTGCACGAGTACGTCGGCCACGGCACGTGGGAGCGCACCACCCTGAGCGAAGCCGAAGCCGATGGCCGCTGGACCCAGGCCGTCTTCCAGGTCGACGACTCACCACGCTACGAGTCACACGGTGAGTGGAAGCACCACCCGACGCACTCGGTCTGGCAGGGCAGCGAAACCCGGCGTCCCTTGCCGCGCCGTGAATTCAGCGTTCGCGACGACTACAACGTGCTCGTCGGCCGCAACCGCCACACCATCCTGCCGACCGGCTGGATCCACGAGCAGGACAACCTCAAGGCCGTCACCGACGAAAGCGGCGAGCTGAACCCGGAGCAGCCCTACGTGGCGCGCGAGATGGGCGTCAATCGCTACCAGCGAATCACCGGCTTCGATTTCAGCCCCGGCGACGAGTACTGGCAGGCGACGGCCGCCTTCTGGGCGCTGGTGCGGCAGGCCTGGGCGCAGCGCTTCGAAGCGCATGACCGTATCCGCTTCGAGGCCGAGGTCGACGGCGAGTCGATGATGATGACCCTGTTCGGCATGGCCGAAGAGATTGCCGAAAAGGGCGAGTTCGATGCCGAAACGGCCCGGGCCGATATCGCGGCGCTGTTCGATACCCACGTCCAGGGTTCGAAAAAACCCGAATAGCCGACAACGGGTCAAGAACCGATCGCGCCAGACGCGGCGCGGTTCGGTTGGGGCTATCCGCCGCCTTTTTTTTCCGATTCGTCCTCGTCGTCTTCGAGCAGCGGATCTTCCACGCGATCCCCGGGCGCGTCCACGGGGATCGGCTCGTCCTCCCAGGAATCCGGATCGCCCTCCTCGCCGAGGTAGTGTTGTAGCCGCTCGCGGCGCGAGCGCTGGTTTTCGAACTGGATCTCGATGGTGAAGGTCAGTCGCCAGTCACTGCGACGCTCGCCGGTGTCGAAGTCCTTCGGCCAGGCGTGTTCGGGCTCGACTTCCCAGTAAAGCCAGTGCCGGAGGAACTGGCGCCGGTAGCGCAGCGCCACGAAGTATTCTTCGGTCTGAAAGTTCGGCTCGGTAAAGCCCCAGGCGCCGACTTCGGCGCGCACGGCGCTTTGCATGTCCAACTGCCGGAAAGAAACCAGCCCCGTGCGCCAGTCGATACCGTCGGATTCCTCCGACCAGGTGCCGCGCGCGCTCCAGCGCAGCAGCCGATTGCGGTCGGGCAACCACTCCCAGTCGAGGCGGGTGGTGAGGCCGAAGCCTTCCTCGCGTTCCCAGAAGGCCGACTGCGTGAATCGCCCCAGGCTGCGGTCGGTCAGTCCGCGCACGTAGCGATAACGCCCCCGGATCCGGGGATTGAGCGAGCCGCTGCTCACGCGCACGGTGCCGTCGAGATCGAAACGGCTGCGCGCGTGCTCGCTGGCAATGTAGCGCAGCCCCAGGCGGGTGCGGTTGTCGGGGTCGTCGAACGCGTTCGTGGCCGGGTAGTCGCCCTCGAGTTCCTCGTCGCGCGCGATCAGCAGCCGCACCCGCTCGGAAAGCCGCGGAAGGATCACGTTGGCCCGAACCGACGCCTTGTGGCTCCAACCCTTGTCCTGGTCCCAGCGCGCCGAATTGCGCAGCCTCACGAAACTGCCGACCGGATTCTCCTCCAGCGTGCGGGGATCGCCGAAGAAGCCGTCGAACCAGGCGGCCGGTTCGCACAGGCGCTGGTTGAGATAGGAATGGGTAAGATCCAGCCAGCTCCCCGGCCGCCCCTGATCGTCGCGGCACGACATCGCCATCAGGCGCTGCTGGCGCGCCTGGCGCTCGGCGCTGTGCTCGGCGTCGGTCGATGCTTCAACATTCGGCTGCGCCTCGACCGATTGTTCTTCGGCCGGGTGCTTTTCGGGCTCGTTCGGTTCCTGTGCCCCGCTCGCACCCGCGAGCAAGCCGGCGGCTATGAGCATGACCAAGTCATGCCGTTTCATGACACAATCCTCCCCGCAATCCGGCCACTCGAAAGCGCAATATTCGACACAACTGCATGCACGGCATCATACGACAAGACCGCGGCCGCGCCTATCCGGCGCACACACCATGACGGCGTCGGCGACCAATGCCCGGCCCTACGACGATCTCGGCCCCGAGGTGGTGCTCGATGCCGTCGATGCGCTGGGCCTGCGCACCGACGGGCGACTGCTTGCACTCAACAGTTTCGAGAACCGCGTCTGGCAGGTCGGCCTCGAAGACGACGAGCCGGTGGTGGTCAAGTTCTATCGTCCCGAGCGCTGGAGCGACGCCGCCATCGAAGAAGAGCATACCTTTTCGATGGCGCTGAGCGACGCGGGCTTGTCCGTCGTCGCGCCCACCTCCATTCATGGCCGAACGCTGCACCGCCACGGCGGATTCCGCCTGGCCGTTTTCCCGCGCCGCGGCGGCCACGCTCCGGAGCCCGCGCACGAACCCACACTGCGTCTTCTCGGGCGCACGCTGGGGCGCATGCACGCCGTCGGCGCTGCCGGTCGATTCGAGCACCGGCCCGAGTTGACCATCGCCGAGCGCGGGCGCGAACCGGTCGACTGGCTGCTTGAGCATCAGTGGCTGCCCGCCCACCTCGAAGCGCCCTTTTCGAGCCTGGCCGAACACCTGCTCGAGGCCATCGACGCCGCATTCGAGCGAGCCGCCGACTACCGCCGGATACGCCTTCACGGGGACTGCCACCCCGGCAATATCCTGTGGCGCGACGAGACCGCGCACTTCGTCGATCTCGACGACTGTCTGACCGGCCCCGCGATCCAGGACCTGTGGATGCTGATTTCCGGCGAGCGCGCCGACCGCGAGCAGCAGCTCGGCTGGCTGATCGAGGAATACCGCCGCTTTCACGAATTCGACCCGCGCGAATTGCAGCTGGTCGAGGCGCTGCGTACGCTGCGCATGATCAACTACCAGGCCTGGTTGGCCCGGCGCTGGGATGACCCGGCCTTTCCGGCCGCGTTTCCCTGGTTCGGCGAAGACCGTCACTGGGAGACGATCATCGGTCAGTTGCGCGAGCAGATGGCCGAGTTGTCGGAACCACCGCTGAGCCTGGAACATGTCTGAAGTCCGACTGCCGGTCGGCCGGGACGCGTTCGAATCCGCCGCCGATGGGCTGCGCGAGCACGGCTGGTGGCTCGGAAATAACGCGCTCGACAGCAAGCTGGTCGATTTCCTACGCGCCGATCTCGGCGAACTCATGGCGGCCGACCGGCTGCGCCGGGCCGGCATCGGGCGCGACAGCGACTTTCACCTCGACGGCAGCATCCGCAGCGACCGGGTGTTCTGGCTCACCCGCGAAAGACCCGTGCAGCAACGCTTCCTCGAACGCATGGAGCGCCTACGGCTGGCGCTCAACCGCGAGTTGATGCTCGGCCTGTTCGAATTCGAGGCCCACTACGCCCACTATCCGCCCGGCGGGCGCTACAGGAAGCATTACGACAGCTTCCGCGGCGCGGCCAACCGCGTCGTCTCGACGGTAGCCTACCTGACGCAGAACTGGCAGCCGGGCGACGGCGGCGAACTCGTCATCTACGACGACGCCGAAGGCGATCGGGTGGTGTCGACCGTCGAACCGCGCGCGGGCACCTTCGTGCTGTTTCTAAGCGAGGAAATACCGCACGAGGTATTGCCTTGCCACACCGACCGCACGAGCATCGCCGGCTGGTTCCGCCTCAACGCTTCCATCGGCGGCCACGTCGATCCGGCCCGATAGACAGGCCAGCGCGCAAATGCGATTGCCGGTCAGCGTAGCGGCGAGAAAAGCGATCCCGCGATCTCCGGGTAGCGCTGGACCAATGCCTTCATCTGGTCGTCGGAGAGCACCTCGAACAGGCGCTTGCTCCATTCGGCCTCGGCGCGGGCCCGGGCGTCGAGCGCGGCCACGCGTCGCTCGACCAGCTCGGCAAGCCGCTCGCGGTTGCCTTCCGCAAGCGCCGATCGCATGTCCGACGCGGCCTCGGCCAGCGTCCTGCGCGATTGGCGCGCGGTCGCGGACAATCGCTCACGGGCTGCGGCGATATCGCCGACTTGCTGATCCGACAGGCCGATGCCGGCGACGATATCGTCGTTTTTCCACCAGCGCAGGGCGGACCGCTCCGGCCGGGACCTGCGGCGGTCGTCGCGGGCGCGGCGTTCGGAATCGGTGCGTTCTCGCGGGGATTGCCCGGCGTCTTCGTCGACGACACGCTCCCCGCCATCCCGGCTCAGCTCGCGTAGACGATCGCGGACGGCTTCCTGCCGCCCGGCGTCCTGCGTGACCGGCCGCGGCGCTTCCGACGCACCCGCGCGAGCCGCATCGTCACCGGCCGGCTCGCGCGAATCGTCCTGCGGCGAGCAGGCCGCGAGCATTAGTGAAGTCAGCCCGATCCAGATCAAACGCATGGCATTGCCCTTGTCCACAAAACCGCGATGATAAACGCATCGCCAAGCCCCCGGATCAGCGGCCCGCCACTAATTGACCGGCCGGTCAGTCAGTGATAGGATCCGCGCCATGAACGAACCGATGACACGTGACGCGGAACACTCGCGCGCCCGCATTCTCGAGGCGGCGTTCGAGCTGTTCGTCGACCGCGGCTTCGACGCGGTCAGCATGCGCGAGCTGGCGGCGCGATCCGGCGTGACCAAAAGCCTGATCCACCACCATTTCGGCACCAAGGAAGGCCTCTGGGACGCCGTCAAGGAAGCGGCCTTCGCCCGCTACTACGAGGGCCAGAGGGACGAACTCGAAGGTGCCAGCGGCCCGGATGCCGAGCTGCTGCGCAAGGGCGTCGTCCGCTACTTCCGCTTTCTGCAGGAAAACCCGCAAGTGGTGCGGCTGTTCACCTGGATGCACCTCGAGGGCGACGTCACCTGCAACGAGATGGACGCCGAGCTGGTCCGCCTCGGCGCCGGTCGCGTGCGCGAGGCCCAGGAAGCCGGCCTGCTGCGATCCGACGTCAACCCGACCCACGTCGTCACCATATTCATTCATGCCTGCTCGCAGTGGTTCGAAGTCAGGCCCCAGCACAAGAACTGGGAAGGCATCGGCAGCGACGACGAGTACCTCGACGACTTCCTCAAGATCTTCATGGACGGCCTGGCGCCCCGCGCTCCGGAGACCGACACCGACGGCAACTGAGACGCTTTGACCATGTGCCACGAAACGATGCCACACGCCCCGATAACTGACCGGCCGGCCAGTTTGCAGCAAACCGCACGACGGTTCGCGTTTGCCCTGCTCGTCCTGATGGGCGGCACGGTTGCCTGCTCTGACGAGTCGGCAACCGAAACACCGCCGCCCGATCCGGGCCAGGCGGTTCGCGTCGCCGAGGTCAATGACGGCAAGCCACCGGTGCGGCTGCGCCTGCCGGGCGTAACGCGCGCGGTCGAACGCGCCGAACTGGCCTTCCTGCACAACGGGCAGCTGGCCGAGCGACTGGTCCGGCGCGGCGAGACCATCGAAGCCGGCCAGGCCCTGGCGATCCTGCACAACCCGGCCCTGATGCCGGGCGTTTCAGGCGCCGAGGCGCGGGTTCGGGAGCTGGACGAACAGTTCGAGCGGCTCGAGCGCGAGACGCAGCGGCTGTCCAACCTGCACGAGCGCGGCCTGGTCTCCACCGACGAGCTCGACCGCGTACGCGCGCAGCGCAACGCGACTCGACAGGCACGAAGCCAGGCCCAGGCCAGCCTGGAGGAGGCGCGCCAGCAGCTCGCCGAGGCCACGATTCGCGCGCCCTTCTCCGGCCGCGTCGTCGACCTTCCGGTCGAGCCGGGACAGTACGTCAGCCCGGGGCAGACCATCGTCTCCATCAGCGCGCCCGAGCGGCTGGAAGTGGCCGTCGACCTGTCGGCCCGACAGGCGCATTCGCTATCCGTGGGCGACCCGGCGTCGGTGCAGCGGCTCGGCGGCGGGCCGCAACTGACCGGCGAGATCCGGGAAATCGGGCTGGCGGCGCCGGGCCGGCCGGCCACGGCCGTCGTCGACCTGCCGGAATCGACTTCGGCCGAATGGTCGCCCGGACAGGCCGTGCACATCGAGCTGTCGTGGACCGGCGGCGCGCAGCTGAGCATCCCCCTCGACGCGCTGATCGATACCGGAGACGGGCTACCGCACGTCTTTCGGCTGGACGAAGATCGCGCCGAACTGGTCAGCGTGATCCCCGGCGAACTCGACGGCGGTCAGGTGCGGGTCGACGGGGAGCTCGAGCCCGGCGACGAGGTCATCGTGGCCGGCCACGGCCAGCTGCTCGACGGCGAACGGGTGCGGGTGCTGCGATGACGCTGATGCAAGCCGCCCTGCACCGCCGGCGCTTGATCCTGACCGGCGTCGTGATGCTGTCGCTCATCGGCATGGCCGCCTGGTTCGGCATGGATCGTCAGGAAGATCCGTTCTTCCCCTACCGCTACGGCAACGTGCAGGTGGCCTGGCCCGGCGCCGAACCGGCCGAGATCGAGCGCCTCGTGCTCGACCCGCTGGAAGAGGAAATCTCGGGCGTCGAAGAGGTCAACGAGATTCGCGGCACCGCCCGTCTCGGCTTCGCACACCTGATGGTGGGCATGCACCAGCACGTCTACGATACCGATGCGGTCTGGGATCGCATCCGGGTCGCGGTCGAGCGCGCCGAGCAGCGTTTCCCCGACGGCGCCGGGCCGGCCGCGATCGAGGATCGCTCGATGGAAACCCACGGTATCGTGCTCGCCGTCACCGGCTCCGACGACCTCCTCGAACTCCTCGAAGCCGCGCGCAGCCTTCGCCGCGATCTGTTTCGCATTCCCAACGTCGGGCGCATCGACCTGCTCGCCGACCCCGGCGAGCAGCTCGTCATCCGCCTCGGCGATGCCGACGCCATGGCCGCCGGCATCGACGTCCAGTCGCTCGCCGACCAGCTGTCCGAGCGCAACCGGGTGATACCGGGCGGCACCCTTGCCAGCGGCGGGCGCAGCCTTATCGTGCGGCCGCTGACGGACTTCGAGGACATCGAGGCGCTGGCCGACACACCGATTCGCACCCGGTCGGGGCAGATCGTGCCGTTGAGCGAAATCGCCAGCATCGAGCTCGGGCCCGAAGAGCCGGCGGTCGAACGCATGTGGTTCAACGGCGAACCGGCAATCGGGCTGGGCATCGTCATCCCGGAAAACCGCCTCAACGCCGTGCGCTTCGGACAAACGGCGCGCGAGATCATCGACTCGCTGCGCGCGGAATACGCGCCGCTGGAGATCCGCGAGATGTTCTACCAGCCGCGCTGGGTGGAAAAGCGCCTCAGGGAGCTGGGGCGCTCCCTGCTGATCGGCGTGATCGTGGTCGCCATTGTCCTGTTGCTGGCCATGGGGCCGAGGCTGGGCTTCGTCGTGGCCACGCTGCTGCCGGTGGTCACACTCAGCGGCCTGGCCATCTATGCCATGGGCGGCGGCGTACTGCACCAGATGGCTATTGCCGGCATGGTGATCGCCCTGGGCATGCTCGTCGACAACGCCATCGTGATGGTCGAGAACCTGCAGTGGCACCTCGACCGCGGCAAGGGCCGGGCGCAGGCCGCGACGACGGCGGTCGCCGAACTGGCCGGCCCCCTCGCAGCGGCCACCGGCACCACCCTGGCGGCCTTCATGCCGCTGCTACTGGCGTCCGGGGATACCGGCGACTTCACGCGCGCCATACCCACCATGGTCATGCTCATCCTGGTGGTCAGCTACGTCTACGCCGTGCTGGTCACGCCGACCGTCGCCGCCGCCGTCCTCAAGCCCGGCGAGGGCCATACATCGGCGAGCCTGGAAAACATCGGGCGTCGCCTGGGGCACATCGCAGTGTCACGCCCGTGGCCGGTCCTGGGCATTACGGCCCTGCTCGTCGTCGGCGCTGTGGGCATCAGCGGCTTCATGCAGCGCGACTTCTTCCCCAGCACCGACCGCAACCAGCTCATCGTCGACCTCTACTTCGCCGAAGGCACGCGCCTCGAGCACACGGCGCTGCAGGCCAGCGACCTGGCCGCATCGGTAGAAAAACTGCCGCAGGTCGAGGCCGTCCACCACTTCGCCGGCTTCAGCGGCCCGCGCTTTTACTACAACCTCATCGAGATTCCGCAATCGCCGCACCTGGCCCGGCTGGTGGTCATCACGCAAGACGATGAACAACTGCCGGCCGTGATGGACTGGATCGACCGCCACGTGCCCGAGCGCATTCCCGATGCCCAGGTCGTCGCCCACCGACTGGGACAGGGTCCACCGGTCGACGCGCCGGTGGAAGTTCTGCTCTACGGCGATGATTCCGCCGAGCTGGCGCGCGCGAGCCGACAGGTGATGGCCGCTGTTCGCGCCACGCCCGGCGCGCGCGACGTGCGCCACAAGCTCGGCGACGGCATGCCCACGCTGACGTTCACCATCGACGATGCCGAGGCGGCGCGTCACGGCGTCAGCCGCGCCGACATCGCCGGCGTACTGGCCCAGGCCACCTACGGGCGCGAGATATCGACCTGGCGCGCGGGACGCGAGCCGGTGCCCATCCGCCTGCGCAGCCCCGAAGGTGAAGAGCTGCCCGAGCGCGCGCTCGCGGGCCTGCAGGTGCCCACCAACAACGGCCCGGTGCCCCTCGACCAGTTCGTGAACATCGACCTGGGCCTGGAGCCGGCGGTCATCCACCACCGCGACCTGCAGCGGATGACCTCGGTGCTGGCCGAAACCGACGACAGCGTGACCTACAACGAGGTAGTGAGCGAGCTGCAGCCGAGATTGGCCGAACTCGAACTACCGGCCGGGGTCAGGATGGAACAGGGGGGCGCGGCCGCAGAAGCCGACGACGCCAACAGCGCCTTGTTCACTTCGCTGCCCATCGGCGTGGTCCTTCTGGTCGGCTTTCTGCTGTGGCAGTTCAATTCGTTCCGCCTGGTCGGACTGGTCCTGCTGACCGTGCCGCTGGCGGCCGTCGGCGTGGTCCCGGGGCTGATCCTGTCGGGCCAGCCGTTCAGTTTCACGGCCACCCTCGGCGTGGTCGCCCTGATCGGCATTGTCGTCAACAACGCCATCGTGCTCATCGACGTCGTCCAGACCCACCAGGACGAGGGCCTGACGGTCGATCAGGCCGTATCGAGCGCCGTCGCCCGCCGCATCCGGCCCATCCTGCTGACCACGGCCACGACCATCGTCGGCCTGCTGCCGTTGACCTTCACACAGTCGACGCTGTGGCCGCCGCTGGCGTGGGCGATCATATCGGGGCTGCTGGCCGCAACCTTGCTGACCCTGCTGGTCATACCGGCCGCCTACCGCCTGCTGCAGCCGCAAGGCGGCGCAGCCCCGGCCGGGTAACGGGGGTCGATCAAGCCTCGGGGATAGCCAGCGGGCGCTGGAAGACGCGTTCACCGGCTTCCAGCCGGCGGCGCGCTTCAGGATCGCTCAGCGCCTCGGCCAGCGCGGTGACCAGCTCGTACTGCCGGTCATCGTAGCCGCACCGGCCCAGCGCCGAAACGTAGCCGGCCTGGGCGCCCTGGTGCACCTGCGCCAGCGCCTTGATCTCGGGGTGGCCGCGGTCGAGGTCTTCGGGGTGGTTGAAGGATTCCTCGCAGGCATCCCTCGACAGGGAGTGATAGCTGCGGCAATTCAGCGGGCGGGCGGCATAGCCGCTGCAGCAACCGTCGACGAGCGCCGGACAAGGCAGGTTGGTGCGAAGCACGTCATCGGCCGGGAGACCGCGCAGTCGGCGATCGGTCGCCTCGACGCGCTCGCGAAACTGCGCGAAGGCCGCATCGTCCAGGTTTGATCTCAGGTAGTCCAGCAGGGTGAAGACTTCAGGCGCGGTCGCCATGACCCGCAGATGGCAACAGAAATCACAACCGGCCTCGCAGGCCAGCGGCCCGCGATCGTCGGGCGGAAGACGACGCGTTTCGGCGTCGACCACGCGCTGGGCCTGACGCAATCCGCGCCCGGGACCGCGGCGCATGGCCCGGCCCGTTTCCTCGAGGCTGGTCTGGGCCACCCGAATCCGGATGGCGCGCTTGCTGGAATCGTTCATGATGCCGGATCGGGCCTTCGGTGGCCGAAAGCCCGAATCCTAGCATTCGCCGGTCGGCCGGTGTCCGGCCGGCGAACCGGGCAAGCGCTACTCGACGTAGCTCAGCGACCGCTGGATGTCGTTGATCAGGTTGGTGATCCAGCTGTTGAAATTACCGTGGATGCGCGGTTGCCCATCAACGACTTCGTAGTCGAGATTGCGCGAATCGACATATTCCATCGACACCGAATCGGCGTCGTAGCGCACATCGATCCGGGCAAAATGGCTGCGGATGTTGAGGTCGGCCACGATATGGCCGTCGTTGCGCTCGGCCACGGCCCAGCCCCGGTTGCGCAATGCATCCAGCACGGCATCCTCCACATCGGAAACGTCCGCCGCCGCCGGCACACTGACCTGGCGCGGGCTATCGAGCACGGGCGCCGTTGCACAGCCGACCAGGCAAAATGCAAAGACGACAATCGAAAGCAGAATCCTTGTAGACATCATATCCCTCCTGAAACGCGAAAACCCTTTGTATCCATCCGCCTATTACGAAACCCGGGCAAAAAGCCTGACAGTGCCCACGCAACCCGAAGGCCTTGCCGTCAGCCGCGATCGAGCCTAAAATATGCAGCCTTGGGGCGATTAGCTCAGTGGGAGAGCACTGTCTTCACACGGCAGGGGTCGCTGGTTCGAACCCAGCATCGCCCACCACCGAATTCCGGCCGACAGGCTTCGAAAGGCCCCTGAATTTCAGGGGCTTTATTGTGCTCGATAGAAAGGCGACCAGGCTCCCTGCGCCTCCAGGCCGGCGCACAGACTCTAGTTTGTGCCCATCCTGTGCCCAAGTTGCGCCCGATCCGTGACAGCCAAGGAAGGATTTTGACTCCTGCCCCACTCGCTCGCTGAGTGACTCTCAGATAACCCGCACAAGGTCCATCTTCTCCGGCCAAGCAAGCTCGACCGTCAAATTTTCTCAAACGCCGATATCAAGCGCGGCCGGGACCGAGGAGCATGGTCACGCTCGCCCCTACTGTCAATGCCAGCGCTAGCCCCCGGCTACGTGACCGCTTTCTCTGCGGTGAGACATTTGAGGACGATAGTCCAACTGGGCATGACCTCAGTGCAATCGGGCACCCACTTCGTGGGCTCATTGGCTGTGCAGGGCTTCAAGGCGGCGCAAGGGTTCTGCCGAAACCCTTGCAACCGCCCCCAACCTCATTTGGTCCTTCACCGGTTTCATGAAATTGAAACGCCTCGGTTTTACCGGAGACCTCACCCTCTCAAACGATCGGGTCTCCGGCAAGACCCGGATGTTTCAGTGTTTGCAATGGAAACCGAAGCGCCCAAATACCATCAGCGTCAAGAGGTTTTGAAAAAAGATAGCCCTGACCCTCTAAGCAGCCCGCTTGTATCAAGTCTTGGAGCTGGGCCTGAGTTTCTATCCCCTCTGCCAGGATCTTAAATCCCAACTTGCTCCCGAGAATCATGACTGTCTCGATAAGCGATCGGGCCTTCTTATTGTCTGGAAGCCCATCTACGAAGCTACGATCGATTTTTAACCGGTCCACGGGCAAATCCTTGAGATAACCAAGGGAGCTGTAGCCAGTGCCGAAATCATCGATTGCTATCTGAATACCCTTCTGCCGAAGGGCTTCCAGAGTCTTGAAGACCGACATGCTTGGATCGACCAGGGAAGATTCAGTCAATTCCAGTTCCAACCGGTTGGGTGGGAGCCCGGTTTTATAGAGCACTCGATCGATCTGGCCAGCCAAACTATTGCTGTCTAGTTGCTGGGAAGCGATGTTGATCGCGATATGACCGAAATCCCAACCATCGTCCAACCACTGCCGAGCTTGTAAACAAGCCGTTTCCAGGATCCATTCGCCAATTTTGTGGATCAATCCACTCTGCTCGGCTACCGGGATGAAGCGACCGGGGGAGATCCATCCCTCATCCGGGTGACGCCATCGGACCAAGGCCTCCACGCCCCGGCACTGACCGGATTGAAGATCCACCTTGGGCTGATAGTGGAGTTCCAGCTGGTCCCGTTCTATGGCTCGGGCAAGCTCCGTCCCGAGATATATCCGCTCCCGCGCGGCTTCGCCAACTTCTTTGGCGAAGAAGGCGAATCGCTGTCCCGCATCTTTGGCCGAATACATCGCCCCATCCGCCTGCATGATCAATGCAGAGGCGGTTTGATCCGAGACCCCGCCTATGGCAATTCCTATGGTGGCGGACAGCCGAAACTCGTGACGCCCGACGACAAAGGGGGCTTCCAGCACTTCCAGGATCCGCTCGGCCACTGGGGAGGCGGCTGACGGGTCTTCCATACGCCGGACAAGCAGGAGCAACTCATCGCCACCCCATCGGGCCACCGTGTCACCTTCCTTCAGGATTCCCTCGACTCGGGATCCCAGGACCCTTAGGACTTGATCGCCAATGTCGTGACCGAATCCGTCGTTCAGGGCCTTGAAGTCGTTGAGGTCCAGGAGGAGGACCGCAAAGATTTCGCCCGAACCCCGCCCCTGGATCACGGCCTGTTCCAGGCGGTCCTTGAACAGGCGACGATTGGGCAGGCCGGTAAGGGGGTCGTGGTTAGCCAGGTATTCCCACTGTTGTTCGGCGTGCTTGATCCGGGTGAGATCGGTCAGAATGGAAACGTACTTGGTTTTATTGCCGGCTTCATCGGAGACCGTATTGATGGTCTGCCAGGTGGGGAATACCTCCCCGTTCTTTCGCCGGCTCCAGATCTCTCCCTGCCAGCGGTCTTGCTGCTTTAACTGGGCCCATAGCGGCTCATAAGTGTCGCTACCGGGTGGATCGAAATGCAGTATTCCGGGCGTACACCCCCGAACTTCGTCCTCCGAATATCCAGTGATCTCGGTAAAGGCCGGGTTTACCGCCGTGATACGGTCCTCGGCGTCGGTGATGAGCACACCTTCCCCGACCGCCTCGAACGCGGCTCCCCATTCGGCCAACCGGGTTTTCAGGTTCTTGCGCTCGGTGATGTCCTGAAAGGTCCCCAGCAGTCGAATGGTCTTGCCATCCCGGATTTCTGGTTGGGCCTGGATGCGGACCCATATGGTGCGGCCGCTTCTGGTTTCAAGCTGAGTGTCGAAATCAGCCGTTACTCCATGATCTATAGCGTGCTGGAGATTTGTTTGCACCTGCTGGTAGTTCTCGCCCTTGTAGAACATGGGCAGGGCCTCCTCCAGAGGAGGTGCAGGTTCGGTTCGGTCGACTTCGAGAATGTCCCGGGTCACGGAGGTCCACCAAAGCTCCCCGGTGGACACGTCAGCTTCCCAGCCCCCCACACGAGCTACTCGGTTGGTGCGCTCTAAAAGGTCCTCGTTCTCCCTCAGGGCTCGTTCGACAGCCACCCGACCCGTAACGTCGTGGAGGTGGATCAGCCAGGCGGGATCACCCTTCCACTCGCTTTCCACTGCGTCGATTTCTAGCGTACGTAGGTTCTCGCCGACAGGTTGGAGTTCAATGGTCTGCCCAGTCGACGAAGGATTGGGGATGCTAAAGCTCTGGCCAAGAAGTTGTTCTAGTGAGCCCCCTAGAAACTGGCATGCACGGGCGTTAGCGTAGCGAATAGCCCCGTCTCCCTGGACCACTAGAAAGCCCTCACGAGTATGGGCGAGGACGGATTCGAGCTGCTGTCCTCGAGCCCTGGCTGTTTCTTCGGCCAGCCGCCTGCGGGTGATGTCACGGTGAGTCACGACTACGTAAGATCGCCCCTGATCCAGAAAGCGGGTGGCCGTGAGCCGGAACCATCGGCGTTCTGACGGAGAATGACAGGAATAGTCTCGCTCCAGAGAATTGGAGCTCCCCTTCAGGAAGTCCGCCAGCTGCTGGGATAGATCACCGGAATCATCACCGAGGAAATTCGGACATATCGTGACGTAGTTCTCTCCCAAATAGGCTTGAGAGGGAACGCTATCTGAACGGGCGAGCGTCCGCCAGAAAGAGTTAATAGCGAGGATCTTGCCGTTTTTGTCAATGAGCGCAGAAGCATCTGGCAGTGACTCCAACCAAATGGAAGCACTCTCAACGGCAGACTTTGCGTACGGGGGAACAGCCATGGGTCTGGTGTGTTTCTTCCTGTCATCAGTGAGTTTTCTGTCTGGCCGCTGCAGCTTGCAGCTTAACCAACGCGAACTCTGATGATCAACCAAACCTACACCATGACCTTAACACACATAAATCAAGAGCGTTGAGGTTGACCCAATTGGGCTATTCTCTAGACCTCCCCGCTTCATGGGGGTTCTACTCCGAACATATGAACGCTTTCGATAAAACTGGACTTTCCCCGCCTCATGGACGCTTCCGACGCTCGCGAGGCTCCATCCCGTGACATCCGGGCACCGCAATTAATGCAACCGGGCACCTAGGCTTCCGGAAAGCACCGGGCGCGGGCAGGCACTCCTGTGCAAGGGTTCAGGCTAAACCCTTGGAAGAAAGCCTCAGGCTCCCAGCGCCCTTCAGACTTCAAGCTCTCAGCTCCCGACCGCCAGACTACCCCGTGGTTGAGCGGTGCAGCACCTCCTGAAGCGCTTTGCGCTGCGCAGCATGCTTCTCTGGGTTCTGTTCCCTCAACCGTCGAACATTCTCCAGCTTCCATCTGACTGCCGGAAGTTCGGCGGCTTGTGCCAGTCCAATTGAAGAAAAGTCGGGCTTTCCTTCATGCAGCGACAGCAGGAACTCTTTGGCATCGGCATCCAGTCTCGCTCGGACATCGGCGATCAGGCGAGTTCTCATGGCACGCAGGTCACCGAGCGCCACAGGCTCACGGGTCATGCCTGCGAACTCCTGCTGATACGGCTTATTGAGGTCGTGGGTGCGGGGATCGAGCAGTTCCTGCGGCGGCCGATTTGAGCTCGCCACGTACACCAAAAAGACACGAAACAGATTCTCGGTCAGCCCTTCATTGTCGTACATCAGCTTCACGTCGAACAAATCGCGCGGGTGCTGGCGATCCAAGGCGGCGTGCAGTTTCCCGGCAAAAAGGTCCTCGAAAGACACCACCTGGACTTCGGCATACCCGTAGCGATCCTGAACAGCATCGCTGACCTCCCGCCATTCGGGCTCGTGAACGACACCACGCATCACCGGCGAGGTCTCGATCTTGATCTCAGCGCTACCAAGCCGGGCAAGAATTCGGGTTTCGCCGCCACCGCCACCGACCGCTCGTCGTACCTCTGTACCGCTGATCGTTCGCTCGATGCCTGTGGCAATCCGGTCCAGGGACGCATCGATTCCGGCAAGACTGGCGTCACGATTCTGGATCGGGAGATAAATCAGGTCGATGTCAACGGACAGACGAGGTAGGTCACGGTAGAAGAGGTTGATGGCTGTTCCACCCTTCAGCGCGAAAACCCGCTCCTCGGCGACGACCGGCAGGATGCGGACCAGCAGCTGAACCTGCGCATCATAGGCGTCAGGTCCCATCCCTGCCCTCATTCCCGGCACCTGCAAACGCCTCGGGCACAACGATTCGGTAGCGCGGGTGGATCCGGCCGCCTTTCACCAGGGCCCGATCACCGCGCCCGAGATCGAAATCTTCGGGATTGAGCCGCTTGCGCCAGGCATGGCCGTGGCGATCGGCAAAAACGAAAAACAGACGCCTGACTTTGATTTTGCGGCAGTCATTCAGCAGCGAAGCCAGGAGTTTGGGACGCAGGGTCGTCAGCCCTTCAAACGCCATATCCAGGTTGTGGAAGCTTTCATGGTCCGGGAGTTCATCCAGAGCTTCCAGCGCGGCGCGCTCCGGCGCCGACATCCTGAGCGCCCAGTCCCATGGCAGGCTCCCTGTATTGTCCGGTCGCTGCTCGCCTCGGGATTCCGCCTGCCCCAACTCGGGGTCTGTAAACAGGTGCCGACTGCGCATCTTCAGAGGAGCGTCCAGGGGCAGTTTCTTCAGCCAGTTCGGAACGTCTGCACCATAGAGCCAGACCGGTGCCTTGTCACCGAGCGCCAGATAATGGCTGTAGCCTTGTAGCGCCAAGGCCGTCATTCCCCCCAGATGGACGGGGTAGCGCATGATGTGCTGCATGGAGAGCACACAACTCTTCCAGTCGATTCTTTCCGACGCTCGTGCACCAGGGACCGGGCGACGAAAAACACCGCGGGCAAGGCGCTCCAGCCATCCCTGCTGGACGTAGTCATAGACCGACCGCCGCCCGATACCGTTGGCCTCCAGCCAGGCAGAATCCACTATAAACCCGGGCGGCACGGCCTCGAGCAGATTCTTTACGTTCCCGTATTTTTGTCCGGTCATAATGGACATATTAGCATTTTAGTAAAGCAAACGCCGCTACAACTTTAACTTTTCACTGATTCGTCCACTCTAGATGGACAAAATTAGAAAACTATAAAGAGATCGGGAATTTCCAAGACTAGAGCGCCGATCCGCGTGTAAACCTTAGTCCCCGGCCTCGCCACAGCAAGCCCTCTGGCGATGTTTGGAAGATCGCGAGGTTAGCTCGGCCATACGGGCAAGAGGCAGGCGTCATGATCCGTTGCTTCACACGGCAGGGGTCGCTGGTTCAAGTCCAGCATCGCCCACCACCCGATTCAGGCCACCAGGCCGCGAAAAGCCCATGTCCGCATGGGCTTTTCTGTTTTTAGCCCATTCTGCTTTTTGGGGAGGTCTCTGGCGGACCCGCGCTAGCCGTCCCAATCATGTCGATTTCTCCATATCTTATCGACACGATTGAATTGACCTGCCGATCCATCCGGCACTGATCCGGCCTTCAACGTAGAAGCTGAAGGCGGCTGTGCCATGGCCGGCTCCGGAGGATACAATTGGACGCAAACCTAGTGTCTGTACCTATAGCCGCTCACCGAGGCTGAAAAAGAAGGTGCGGCTGGAGATTTCCTCACGCGATGGCTGGCTGGAGACACTGAACCGGAATTGCCCGGCCAAAGCGATCATTGCGGACTAATCCTGCCCCAACGCCTCGTGGCCGGCGGCTATCCCGAAGCCGGCTGCCGGCCTGGCTCGCCAACCGCGCCAAGCGGCTAGTGAAATCACCCAAGATTCATCTGTGCGACAGCGGGCTGGCCGCCGCGCTGGCAGACCTGCGCCCGGAGCAGTGGAACCCACAGCGCAAGCGCTTTGGCCAGCTACTGGAATCTTTTGTCGTTCAGCAGTTCGTTGCCATGGGGAGCTGCACCGACTTCGAACCGCGTTTCTGGCACTATCGGGACAAGGATCAGATCGAAGTCGATCTAATCATCGAGGTCGGCAGTGACTTATGGGGTGTGGAAGTCAAGGCAGCGGCGAGCATCAGCCTAGGAGACAGTCAGGGCCTGCGACGGCTGGCCCATATAGCCGGGCGGCACTTTCGGGGCGGGCTGGTTCTCTACAATGGCGATGCCGTACTGCCCATAGACCGTGAGCGCAATATCCTGACCGTACCGCTGGCGAAACTCTGGGGAGACTGATTGGCGATCTCCCCGAACTGGCCCGATCGATTATCCGGATGATACCGAACCAGCTGGCACACCAGGATTTCCGAACATGGCTGGCCATGCGTTGGGAAAATCGAGAGTGCTGGCACGTACGTGCAATTGCGTAATGACCGCGCGGCTCGGCTCTCGTAGGATTGCGTCATTCCCGATGACCGATCCACCAGGAGCTCGAAAACATGCTGTCCCTGCTTCACACTGTTCGAAACCGCCTCGAAGGCGCCGGCCTGTGGCTCGCACCGCTCGGCCTTCGCCTGCTGCTGGCCTACGAGTTTTTCCACGCAGGCCAGCAGAAGCTGGGCGCAGGCCTGGGTGAAGCGCCCGGCTGGTTTGCCAACCAGAACTTTCCGTTCCCGTTTGGCATGCTTCCCCCGGACATCAACTGGGTGCTGGTAGCCCTGGGTGAACTGACGGCCGGGCTGGCGCTGCTGTTCGGTCTGTTCACGCGCCTTTTTGCCTTTGTAGTGCTGATCATCACGACCGTGGCGATCGCCGCCGTGCACTGGCCGGAGTCCTGGGCCAGCCTGGGGCAGCTGTGGGAAGGCTACTCAGTCTCGAGAGTAATGGACGACGGCGAGTTCCGCGGCAATTTCCGCATTCCGCTGCTGTTTGTGGCCATGCTGTTGCCGCTGCTGTTCTCCGGCGGCGGGCGCCTGAGCCTGGATCACCTGATCGTGCGCCTGACCGGCAATCAGGGTTCGCTCGAACCCGTGGTCGATGCCACCGCATTCGCGCTGGGCGCCCTGGTCTTCGCGCTGGCTACCATCTGGCTGATCCCCTCCTGGGGCATCGCGCTGGCCTTGATCGCGATCGCCCTGTTCGTTCGTGCCAGAATGACGCGTCAAGCTGGAAACCGCAGTAGCGACTGATGAAGGCAGAGCAATCCATGGCCAGTGAACGCGCTCCCGCACCCTGCGTCTTCGTCACCGACGACGACGACTCCGTGCGCGAGGCGATCGCCTTTCTGCTCGACTCCGAAGGTCTCGACTACATGCTCTGCGCCTCGGCCGACGAACTGCTCGATGCGATCACGCCGGCTCACCGGGGCTGCATCCTGCTCGACGTGCGCATGCCCGGCCTCGACGGGCTGCAAGCGCAGCAGGCGCTCAACGAGCGCGGCATCCGACTGCCGGTGATCTTCATCTCGGGTCACGCCGACGTCAGCACGGCCGTGAGGGCCGTGCAGGCCGGCGCGCTGGACTTCGTCGAAAAGCCCTTCGACGACGAACTGCTGGTTGAGAAGATCCGCAATGCGACCGAACTCGACCGGGAGGAGTGGGAGGACGAAATCGAGCGCGACGAGATCGAAGCGCGCATCCTTTCGCTCACGCCGCGCGAACGTCAGGTGGTCGAAGGTATTCTCGAGGGCAAGCTCAACAAGATCATCGCCGACGATCTCGACATCAGTGTACGCACCGTCGAGATCCACCGGGCCAATGCGCTGGACAAGATCGGCGCGAGGAACAGTTCCGAAATGATCCGGATGGTGCTGTCGAGCCACAGCTACCGCAACTGGCTCCTCTAAGCAATATCTGCCAGATCATTCGCCAACAGACTCGTCTATGCGGTGGACCGGGAGACTGAAGCAGAAGCTGGCGCCGGGGCCCTTGGGGTCCTCGAGCCAGAGCTCGCCCTTGTGACGATCGATGACCGATCGGCACAGCGACAGCCCGATCCCCAGCCCTTGCTTTCGCGTGCTCACGAAGGGGTCGAACAGGCGTTCGCGCAGGCTCTGGTCGACGCCCTTGCCGGTGTCGCGGACGCAAACCACCACGGCGTCGCCCTCGACGCGCGCCGCCACACTCAGTTCTCGGCGCCTGGAATCGCTGTCGTTGATGGCATCGATGCCGTTTCGCACCAGGTTGAAGACGACCTGCTGGATCAGGACCGCGTCGACGCGCACGCTGGGTAGGTCTTCCGGCACGCACAGCTGAAGCTGGACGTGATGGTGACGCGCCTCGGTCTCGAGCAACACACTGCATTCTCGCAACAAGTGCGCGGCCGGCACCGGGCGCGGCTTCATCTCGCCGCGCTTGATGAACGTCCGCAACTTGCTGACGACCTCCCGGGCATGCTGCGCGCTGGACAGGGACCGATCCAGGCCCTGTCGAAGGTCTTCCTCGTCCAGGCGACCCTGATTGAGCATCTTGAGCAGGGTCTGGGTATAGGTAATGATCGCCGTCAGCGGCTGATTGACCTCATGCGCCAGCGCCGAGGCCAATTCCCCCATCGATCCCAGCCTGGAGACGTGCGCCAGCTCGGCCAGGTGCTGGCGCGCCCTCGCCTCGCTGTCGCGCAGGGCGCGCTCGGCCTGCAGGCGCTCGATCTCGGCGCCGGCGCGCGCAGCGATGATGCGAAACATCGACTCGGTCACCGCGTCCGGCGCCAGCGGGTCGCTGGAGAAGACAGCGATATGGCCGAGCACCCTTCCGTCGCTGGGTGCCAGCACGGGAATGCCGATATAGCCTTCCAGGCCCGCGGCTTTTTCGGCGTAGTCGGGAAAGCACTCGGTAACGCGCTCGGGGTAGAAGCAGAATTCGCCGCCCTCGACCACGTCTTCGCAGGGCGTGCCGGTCACGTCAAATGTGAAGTTCTCGCCGAAACGATCGCCTTCCCAGTAGGCCAGCGTACGGACATGATGCTCGGGGTAGTCGAGGCACTCGGTGGCGATGGCCGGGCCGACGGCGAGATGGGCCGCCAGGCGCGCGACGAGCGTGCGGAAGTAGTCGCCGCCGGTCAGCGGTGCGGTAATCTCGGTGATGGCGTCGACCAGCTCGGAGACGTTCTGCTCCAACCGGGTCGAGCGGGGCTCAGTCATGCCACACTCCGGCGGGCTTGGGATTCGGGGCGGTGTACTTTATCGCGACATCCTCTACCATACCCCGCTGGAGTTCATCGTCAAAGGCGGCTGCATGGAATGGCTTAGTTGGGAACTGTTGATCTGGCCGACCTGGGCGCTGGCCTTCGTGCTGGTTCTGGTCGGACTGGCCGGCACCATCCTGCCGATCCTGCCCGGCACCCCGGTCGTGCTGCTGGGGCTGGTGTTGATGGCGTGGCTGGACGGATTCGAGCGCGTGGGCTGGTGGACGCTTCTGTGGCTGACCGTGCTGACCGCCCTGTCGCTGCTCATCGACTTCCTCGCCACGGCGGAAGGAGCGCGCCGCTTCGGGGCCGGGCGCTACGCCATCCTGGGCGCCACGCTGGGCCTGCTCGTGGGCCTGTTCTTCGGCATACTCGGCATCCTGCTCGGCCCCTTCGTGGGCGCCGTGCTCGGCCACATGGCGGGCAGGGCCAACCTGGACGACTCGCTGAGGGCGGGCGTCGGCGCGAGCATCGGCGTGGTCGTCGGAACGGCGGTGGGCGCCGGTATTGGCGCCGTCATGGTGGCCTGGTTCGCCCTGGCGTGGTGGCTCTGAGGTATGAGAGGCGGGCTACAATCAATAGCGGTTCATCAGCGCGCAAAAGACACCGGACAAAGCCGGTAGGGCTCCGCTTCACCGCCTAGCCGGGCGTCGAATTGGCGGCACGCCGCGCGTTCCACTTCCAGCCCGTAGCCCGACAGCGTATCGGCGACGCGCTGCAGCGTGCTTTCGTTCATACGGGCCAGATCGGCAGGCGTGTACTTGACGTAATCGAATCGGCACGTGGCGTTCGGCTGATCCGCTGCGTCGTCGATCTCGATCGAGCTACTGAATTCGGCCGCAGTGGCCAACGCGCCGCAGAGTGCATCCGCGCGCTCGATCCCCCAGCTTGAAAGCCGTTCATTGAAACGCGCCACGCGACTGGCGCCGAGCCGCTTGTGGGTATAGACGAGCACTCGGATCGAATCGTGTCGCGCAAGAATATGGCGTGCGCGTTCTACATAGGCGTCTGTTTCCGACATGCGTCCAAGCCCGACATAGGCACTCTCCCGGGGGAGCCACGGTATCAACCAGCTCATCGGCTCGCCTGTAGTGAGAATGAAGGCGGTTTCCGAAGGCGATTCGAGGGATGGAGACTCGACTCGGACCGTTTGCATCGCCCAGGGCCGGGTACCCCAGGTCGTGAAATTCGCCACCGCATAGGCCACGACGGCCACGACGAGCCAGAACCGCAGTCGCTGCGCGCCGGGATGCGGCCAGGCTCTCGGCGCCAGGATCCAGATCGCGAGCGGCGCGACCAGTTCCAGCGGCACCAGGTAGCGATACACCCCGAACAGCAGCGTCCACAGCACGAAGGCGATGCCGATGAAGCCCAGCACAAACGCCTGCTGCGGAGAAACAGCCGGTACCGGCTGTTCCGCCCGGCGCGTGAGGACCCGCGCAATCGGCCACAGCAGGAAGAGAATGAACAAGACCGCGAAGACGATCTGCGGTAGCGGTTTGTCACCCGCCCGCGAGGGATCCACGGCGATCAGGAGTGGCCAGATCGCGGTCTCGAGCCAACCGTCCGGCTGCCATCGTCGGTCGGCGACCATCGTTTCGGGCGCCAGCGGGCTCTGGAACCAGGCATTGAACTGGGGAAACAGGGGGTTGCCGAACTCTTGCCACAGCTGCCAGTGCCAGGGACCCGCGATGAGGGCAAAGACCGCGACGGACGTGCATCCGACGATGGTGGCGGCGATGAGCCGTCGGGGGAAGCGCGCCGAGAACGCCACGAGCAAAGCACCGCAGGCACCGGCAACGTAGATTGCATTGGTCAGCTTCAGGCCGACGGCCAGCCCGAGCAGCCCGCCCGCCACAAGGAGGACGGCCAGGCTTGGCCCACCACCGACAGGGTGGCGCTTGAGCAGCATCGCCGCGGCCGCCATGACCGGCAGCGCGGTGAGGTGATCGCCCATGGTGTTGCCCACGCCCGCAAGCGTAACGATGCCCAGCAGACCGGCCACCGTCAGCCAGAACGCCTTGCGATCGGCGTCGGTTTCTTCGTCCAGGCACAGTCGACAGCACACGAACAGCGGAATGGCGACCAGTCCATGCAGCACACCCAGCAGGAAGCCGACCAGCGGCCCGGGCAGCCACTGAATCATGAAAAAGTACGGGAGATCGATCAGAGGATTGAAATAGCTCTGCAGACCGGCGGGCGCCAGGTCGGTCGTCAGGCGGTCGTTCAACCAGGCCCAGGGATTGTAGAGGTGGTAGTTGCGCAGATCCCAATTGCCATCCTGGCCCTTGGCGAGCGCAACCAGGCCGGCGAGGAACGGCAGGAGCAGGCAGGCGCGCACACGCCAACTGCTTTGCTGCAACCAGTGCCTCATCGTCATGTCATCCAGGCCATGTCATCCAGGGCATGTCATCGAGCGCGAGATGATACGAAAACCACGCGCTCAGCAAGCGCAAAGTTCACGGCCAACCCGGCAAGCGAACCGGCAGCCAGTGCCGCAAGAGGCGTCGCCGGCAGATCGGGAAGCGCGATGACCATCAGGGCATAGCAGCCGTAGTTCACGGCCGCGCCACAGACCATGGCGAGCGTGTAGGCGCCCCATTGGCGCAGCTGGCGCTCCTCGCGAGGAGCGGCAAAGGTCCAACGGCGATTGAGCGCCCAGGTGAACGTCGCCGCACAAAGAAAAGAAGGGATGCGGGCGGTCAACGGCCCGGCATCGACGAGCGTCAGCAGCGCGTAGAGTACGGCGGCGTCGACAACGAACCCCGCCGTTCCGACAATGGCGAAGCGAATGAATCGGGACCGGCGGATCAAGGCGGCGCGTGACGCAGATAGGCCAGCACCCGGGCCTCCCGGCGGCCGCGCGAGACCGTATCGAGGATGAGGCCGGCAAAAAGGGACAGGGCCGAGAGCAGCATCACCGCGCTGGCGAGAATCGCCGTGGGAAAGCGCGGCACAAGTCCGGTGTGCAGCCACTCGAGCACGACCGGAATGCCGAGACCCAGCCCGAGCACGAACAGCAGCAACGAGAGCACGCCATAGAAGAACAGCGGCCGCTCGACGGTGAACAGCTTGACCATGGTGCCGAGCACGTTCCAACCGTCGTGCCAGGTTCGAAGCTTGCTTTGCGAGCCCCGACCGCGCGCGCGGTAGTCGCTGTCGACTTCGGCCACGTCCATCTGCAGCGACAGGGCGTGGACGGTCATTTCCGTCTCGACTTCGAAGCCGCAGGACTGCAGCGGAAACGATTTGACGAATCTGCGGGAAAAAGCGCGATAGCCGGAAAATACATCGCCCACGCGCCGACCGAACATGAATCCAAGCAAGCCACCGAGAAGGATATTGCCGAGTTCGTGCCCCGTCCTGTGCGCGTCGTCCGACACGGGCCGGCGAATGGCGACGGCCATGTCCCGACCGGCGCCGGAAACGGCTTCCAGCAGGGCCGGTGCGGTTGAAGGATCGTAGGTATCGTCGCCGTCGACCATCAGGTAGAGGTCGGCGTCGACGTCTGCGAACATTCGCCGGACGACATTACCCTTACCGCGCCTCGGCACGTCAATCACCGTTGCACCGGCAGCGCGGGCGCGTTCAGCGGTTTCGTCGGTGGATCCGTTGTCGAAGACCAGGATGTCCATGTCGGGCAGTTGCTGCCCGAACCGTTCGATCACCGCTGCAATGGTCTCCCCTTCGTTGTAGCAAGGAACCACGAGAACGACCCGCGGCTTCTCGGCGCACGGGGCCATTGGTTCAGAACGAGGAAACGCACAGGCTGATCAATCCGCCGGAGAAGATCCCCAGCCCCAGCATGGCCAAACCGTTGACGGTCAAGACGGCCTGGAAATCGACCGGGGCCGCCACCGGCTCGGTATCTTCGGGGTCGTCGAAATACATCAGCTTGACCACACGCAGGTAGTAGAAAGCGCCGATGACGGCAGTGACCACGGCAAGGATCGACAGCCACGTGAAGCCGGCGCTGAGCGCGGCGGCGATGACCTGCCACTTGGCGAAAAAGCCGACGAACACCGGGATGCCGGCGAGCGAGAACATCAGCATCAGCATCATCAGCGCGTGCCAGGGATTGCGTTTGGCCAGACCCTTGAGATCATCCAGGTTTTCAGCCTCGGCGCCCTTGTTCGAGAGCATGATCAGCACGGCGAAGGCGCCGGCGGACATGATGGCGTAGACGATGGCGTAAAACATGGCCGCGGCATAGCCCTGCTGGGTGGCCGGCAGCAGACCGAGCAGCACGAAGCCCATGTGCGAGATCGTCGAATAGGCCAGCATGCGTTTGATGTTGGTCTGCGCAATGGCAACCACGTTGCCCAGCACCATCGACAGCGCGGCGAGCACGATCAGCATGCCCTGCCAGTCCGCATGCAACTCGATCAGACCGTTGTCGAGCAGGCGGATGGCAAGCGCCAAAGCGGCGAGCTTGGGCACGGAGCTCAGGAACAATGTGATTGGCAGGGGCGCACCGTGATAGACGTCCGGCACCCACATGTGCAGCGGAACAGCACCGAGTTTGAACGCGATGCCGAGCACGATGAAGACCAGACCGACGGTCAGCAGCATACTCTCGCCCATACCGGAAGCCAGGGCGGCGCTGACGTCGTTGAGGTCCAGGCTGCCGGTCGCCCCGAAAATCAGGCTCATGCCGAACAGCAACAGACCCGAGGCCATGGAGCCGAGCACGAAGTATTTCATGGCCGCTTCCGACCCCTGCAGCGACTTGCGGTCGATGGCCACCAGTGCGTAGCTTGCCAGCGTCAGCAGCTCGAGCCCGAGGTAGACGGTCAGCAGCGAACCGGCGGATATCAGCACCATGGTGCCGAGCAAGGCGAACAGGCTGAGCGTGTAGAACTCGCCCTTGAACAGGCCGAACTGGCGCAGGTAATGCTTGGCATAGACGAACACGCCGATGAGGATCAGGTAGCAGAACACCTTGAGCACGTCGCCGAAGCGATCGCGGATGAAGGTGTCGCTGAATGCGAGGACCTCTTCCCCGGGCGCCATCATCAGGCGCAAGCTCAGGATCGCCGCGAATACCAGCGTCACGACCGCCAGGGTATGCGTCAGTCCCCGGCGTTGGTCGGAGATGAACAGGTCGGCCAGCAACACCACGCAGGCCATGCTGAGCACGAAGATCTCGGGAAGTGCGAGTTGCAGTTCGGCAATCGTCATGTCGAATTATCCAATCTTGCTCTGCATGATGTGCTCGACCAGGTTCTGGATCGAGGGCTCCATCAGTTCGATCAGCGGATAGGGCCACAGGCCCAGGCCCAGCGTGAAGACCGCCAGAACGGTCAGCATCAGCCATTCACGCCCATCCAGGTCCTTGAGCGAAGCAACGTTGTCGTTGGCCACCTCGCCGTAGAAGACGCGCTTGACCAGCCACAGGCTGTAGGCCGCCCCAAGGATCAGCGTCGCGGCCGCTGCGAAGGCAAACCAGAAGCTGGCGTGGAAAGCGGCCAGGATAACCATGAACTCGCCCACGAAACCCGAGGTGCCCGGCAGGCCGGAATTGGCCATGAAGAACAGCACGGCGAACATAGCGAACCAGGGCATTGTGTTGGCGACACCGCCGTAGGCGGAAATCTCGCGGCTGTGAACCCGGTCGTAGAGCACACCGACGGCCAGGAACATCGCACCCGAAATGAAACCGTGGGAAATCATCTGCACCATCGCACCGGACAGTCCGAGGCCGGCACCGGTCAGCTCACCCGTATTGCGCGCGATCGCGAAGGCCAAGAACAGGCCGAGGGTGACGAAACCCATGTGCGAAATCGAGCTGTAGGCAATGAGCTTCTTCATGTCGCTTTGCGCCAGTGCCACGAACCCGATGTAGACGATGGCGATCAGTGACAGGGCGATCACCAGCCAGTCGAGATGTGCGGCGGCGTCCGGCGTAATCGGCAGCGCGAATCGAACCAGGCCGTAACCGCCGATCTTGAGCATGACCGCCGCCAGCACGACCGAACCGCCGGTCGGCGCCTCGACGTGCGCGTCGGGCAACCAGGTGTGGACCGGCCACATCGGCACCTTGACGGCAAAGGCGATCAGGAAGGCCAGGAACACCCAGATCTGGGGCACCAGGCCGAACTCGTGCTGCTGCAGTTCGGCAATCGAGAAGCTGCCGGAATCCAGGTAGAGCCACAGCAGCGCGATTAGCATGAACACCGACCCGAAGAAGGTGAACAGGAAGAACTTCACCGTCGCGTAGATGCGGTTGGGCCCACCCCAGATACCGATGATCAAGAACATCGGCACCAGCATGGCTTCGAAGAACACGTAGAACAGCAGCGCGTCCATGGCCGCGAACATGCCGGTCATCAGCGCGTGCAGCATCAAAAACGCGGCCATGTACTGGTGCGGACGGTCGGTGATGCGCCAGCCGCCGATGATCACCAGCACGCAGATCAGGGTATTGAGCAGGATCAGCGGTAGCGAGAGGCCGTCGATGCCGAGGTGGTAGTGGATGTTGAACGCCTCGATCCAGATCGTCTTTTCGACGAACTGCATTTGAGCCGTGGTCGCATCGAATCCGACGTAGAGCAGCAGCGACAGGCCGAAAGTCGCCAGGGCGACGATCAGCGCCAGCGGACGCACGAGGTCGGGCGAGCGCTGGCCCAGGGCAGCCACGACGACGGCGCCGGCGATCGGAATCCAGGTCAGCAGACTCAGCAGGGGCCAATCCAACATCGATTCAATCCTTACCGGAGCAAAGCAAATGACGCCACGAGCGCGACGAGCGCGACGATCATGACGAAGGCATAGTGGAACAGGAAGCCGGACTGCAACTGGCGCAGCGCGCCCGACATGCGGCCGACCAATCGGGCCGATCCGTTGACGAGCCAGCCGTCGATGACAGTGCGGTCACCGCCCTTCGACAAGCCCGAGGCAATGCTCAGGCCGGCTCCGGCGAGCACTTTCTGCCAGAGTTCGTCGAAGCCGTACTTGCGATCGAGAACGGACCAGGCGATGTGAAGCCGCTGTTTGAGCGTACCGGCCAGGCCCGGATTGAACAAGTAGATATAGGTCGAGATCGCCACGCCCAGCATCGCCAGCCAGAACACCGGCGTCACGAAACCGTGGGTGGCGAGGGCGAATGCACCGTGGAAATGGTGGCCGAGCTCGGCCACGACATCGTTTTCCGGCCGCACGACGATGGCATCCGAAAGCGCGCCGCCGAACAGCAGCGGTTCGACCGTGAAGTAGCCGATTGCCAGGGACGGAATGGCCAGCAGGATGAGCGGGATTGTGACGACCGCGGGCGTTTCATGCGCATGCGAACGGGTTTCCTCGTCCATGCGGGTCGGACCGTGGAAGGTCAGATACAGCATGCGGAAGGTATACAGCGCGGTAATCACCACGCCGGCCATCACGGCGAAATAGGCAAAGCCGGCGCCCGGCCGGTCGGCCAGGTGCACCGCCTCGATGATCAGATCCTTGGAGAAGAAGCCCGAAAAGAATGGAAAGCCGATCAGCGCCAGGGAACCCACCCAGGCGGTTGCGGCCGTGATGGGCATGTATTTGCCCACGCCACCCATCTGTCGCATGTCCTGCTTGTGGTGCAGAGCGATGATGACCGAGCCGGCCGCCAGGAAAAGCAGCGCCTTGAAGAAGGCGTGCGTCATCAGGTGGAAGATGGCCACCGAGTAGGCCGAAGCGCCCAGCGCCACGGTCATGTAACCGAGCTGGGAAAGCGTCGAATAGGCAACCACGCGCTTGATGTCATTCTGGACGATGCCGACCAGCCCCATGAACAGGGCCGTGATCGCGCCGATGACCAGGATGAAGCTCAGCGCCACATCCGAGGTCTCGAAGATCGGCGAAAGCCGGGCGACCATGAAGATGCCGGCGGTGACCATCGTGGCGGCATGGATCAACGCCGAAATCGGGGTCGGACCCTCCATCGAATCGGGCAACCATACGTGCAGCGGCACCTGCGCGGACTTGCCCATCGCGCCGATGAACAGGCAGATGCAGATGACCGTCATCAGTGACCACTGCGCGTCACCGAACAGACTGATGGTCGTGCCCTCCACGGCGGGGACGGCAGCGAACACTTCGGCGTAGTTCAACGAGCCCATGTAGACGACGATCGCGGCGATGCCGAGCAGAAAGCCGAAATCGCCGACACGATTGACCAGGAAGGCCTTGAGGTTGGCCTTGACGGCCGTGTCCTTCTTGAACCAGAACCCGATCAACAGATAGGAGACCAGACCCACGGCTTCCCAGCCGAAGAATAGCTGCATGAAGTTGTTCGCCATCACCAGCATCAGCATGGCGAAGGTGAACAGGTTGATGTAGGAGAAGAAACGCTGGTAGCCGGGGTCGTCGTGCATGTAGCCGATGGTGTAGATGTGCACCATAAGCGACACGAAAGTCACGACGGTCATCATCAGCGCCGTGAGACTGTCGACGAGGAAACCGACTTCGAACTTGATGCCGTCGGCCACTGCCCAGGTGTAAACGGTGTAGTCGAGCGTGGGCAGCCCGTTGAAGAACACCTGCCAGGCCACGTAGGCCGACAGCGCAGCCGAACCGGCCACCGCCAGGATGGTGATCCAGTGCGCACCCGATCGACCGACCTGGTGACGCAACAAGCCGGCCACGGCACTACCGACCAGCGGCAGCAGCGGAATCAGCAACAGTACGGTTTCAATACTCACAGCGAGTTATTCCAGTCTTTTATATAAAACCGTCCACAGATAAACACAGATGCACACAGATAAAGATCAAAAACAACTTGATCCTTCAGCGCCGGGCTCTCGCACTTTGCCGGGACGCCATTCACTTCTTCCCTCTTTTTTTCATCCGTGTTCATCTGTGTTCATCTGTGGACAAATTGATTTTCCGGGTCTAACCCCTCAGGTCTGAAATGTCCTCGACGCTGATGGACCGGCGATTCCGGAACAGCACCACGAGCAGCGCCAGGCCGATGGCGGCCTCGGCGGCGGCGACGGTCAGGATAAAGAACACGAAAACCTGGCCGTCGAGCACGTCGAGAAAGCGCGAGAAGGCGATGAAGTTCATGTTCACCGACAACAGCATCAGTTCGATGCACATCAGCAGGATCAGCACATTCTTCCGGTTGAGGAAAATGCCTGCCACCGCGATACAGAACAGCACCGCGCCGAGGGTGATGAAGTGGGCCATGGTCAGCATCAGCCTTCCTCCCCTTCGCTTTTCATCTTGACCACGCGCAGGCGTTCGTCGCGCTTGACGCGGACCTGGCGACTCGGATCCTGATACTTGGTTTCGGGCCGACGCCGGTGGGTCAGCGCAATGGCAGCGATAATTGCCACCAGCAGCAATACTGCCGCGATCTCGAAGGCATACAGATATTCGGTGTAGAGCAGCTCGCCGATGGCGCTGGTGTGGCTGTAGTCCGCGCCCTCGCCCGCCGGCAGCGGAACGGCCTCCATCCCGCGCGTCCAGATGACCAGGAAAAGTTGAACGGCCATCGCCAGCGAGACGAGCACGCCGGCCGGCAGGTAGCGCGCAAAGCCTTCCTTGACCGACGTGACGTTGACGTCGAGCATCATCACCACGAACAAAAACAGCACCATCACGGCGCCGACGTAGACCAGCACCAGCGTGATGGCCAGAAATTCTGCCTGGAGCAGGATCCAGATGCAGGCCGCCGAGAAGAAGCTGAGGATCAGAAACAGCGCCGCGTGAATCGGATTGCCGACCGTAATCACGCTCAGGGCCGACAGTACGAGTACGGTGCTGAACAGGTAGAAGACGATTTCGATGATTGGCATACCAGGCAGACCCTTAGCGGTAGCGCGCGTCGAGCGCACGGTTGGCTGCAATGCTTTCCTCGAAGCGATCACCAATAGCCAGCAGCTGCTGCTTGTCGACGACGCGTTCGGACTTGTCTTCCATGTGGTATTCGCCGATATCGGTCAGCACAATGGAGTCGACCGGGCAGGACTCCTCGCAGAAGCCGCAGTAGATGCACTTGAACAGGTCGATGTCGTAACGCGTGGTGCGCCGCGTGTTGTCGTCGCGGTTGTGCGATTCGATGGTGATCGCCAAAGCCGGACAGACCGCCTCGCACAGCTTGCAGGCGATGCAGCGCTCCTCGCCGTTGGGGTATCGGCGCAGCGCATGCAGCCCACGGTAGCGCGGCGACTTGGGCGTCTTCTCTTCAGGATAGTTGAGCGTGGACTTCGGCGACGTGCCGAAACGCCAGGTCACCGCCAGGCCGCGGAACAGCTCCAGCAGCATCAGCGATCGAAGATAGCGGGTAACAGCTTGCATAAGAACCTCGATCAGCCTCCGAACCAGCCCATCACGCGAAACACGCCGGCGACCATGATCCACACGATCGTGATCGGGATGAAGACCTTCCACCCCAGGCGCATGATCTGGTCATAGCGATAGCGCGGAAACGTGGCTCGAAACCACAGGAAAAGGAAACAGAACACGACCGTCTTGAGCAGGAACCAGTGGACGCCGCCCTCGCCGAGCAGCGTGTCGCCGACGACCGGAATACCTGCAAAAGGCGACAGCCAGCCGCCCACGAACAGCAGCGAGGCCAGCGCCGAGATCAGGATCATGTTGGCGTACTCGGCCAGGAAGAACACCGCGAAGCCGGCGCCGGAGTATTCGACGTGGAAACCAGCGACGATTTCGGACTCGCCCTCGGCAACGTCGAACGGCGCGCGGTTGGTCTCGGCCACGCCGGAGACGAAGTAGATCACGAACAGCGGCAGCAGCGGCAGCCAGTACCAGGTGAAGATGTTGCCCGCCTGCGCCTCGACGATGGCCGTCAGGTTGAGCGTGCCCGACAGCACGATCACGCCGACCAGCGCGAAGCCCATGGCGATTTCGTAGGACACCGTCTGCGCGGCCGCTCGAAGTCCGCCGATCAGCGCGTACTTGGAGTTCGACGCCCAGCCGCCCAGCAAAATGCCGTAGACCCCCATCGAGGTCAGGGCCAGGATCATCAGCAGCCCGGCGTCGATGTCGGCCAGCACCAGCCAGTCGTCGAATGGCACGACCGCCCAGGCCGCCAGTGCCGGCGCGAGTGACAGCAGCGGCGCGAGCAAAAACAGAAACTTGCTGGCATTGGTCGGAACGATCAGTTCCTTGAACAGCATCTTGAACACGTCGGCGAAGGGCTGCAGCAGCCCGAGCGGCCCGATGCGGTTAGGCCCGCGACGCGAATGCATGTAGCCGAGCACCTTGCGCTCGAAGTACGTGAAGTACGCCACGCCAATGGTGACCGGCAGGATGATGATCATGATCTTGGTCATGGTCCACAGCAGGGTCAGGAGCTGCTCGGTCATGCCAGCACCTCCAGGCTGATGTCGCCGCCGCCGGCACCCAGGTTCGAAACCGGGCAGGTCGCGACCGGCAACCCGACCGCGCCGGGCGCCACGCGTGCGTCCAGCACCAGGTCGAGCTCGGCGCTGGCCTCGCCCTGCGTAACCCGAACGCGCCCGGCGTCTTCCAGACCGTGACGCCGCGCCGTGGCCGGGTGTATGGCGCAGACCGTCGCTTCGGCGTGCGTGGTCTGCTGCAGGGCCGGTGCGCGTCGCACCAGGTTGTCGCCGGAATAGATCGGTACCTCGCCGGTGCGCCAGAGCGTGTCGCCGTCGGCCTCGAACGGATCGGCCGGCTCGTCGGCGTCGGGCGTCACGGCATCAGCCGCCAGGGTCCGTTCGGTCACCGAATCGAGCGTGGCGAAATCGAAGCCGTCCGCGCCGGTCAGCTCGCCGAGCTTGCGCAGGATCTTCCAGCCCGGTCGCGACTGTTCGGGCGCGCGGCCGACGGCCTTCAGCGTGTCGCGATGGTCATCGGCATTGATCCAGGTACCGTCGACTTCCGGTGCCGGCGACAGGGGCAGCAGGACGTCGGCGGTCTCGCGCAACACGGCGTTGTCGAAGGTCGTGGCGGCGACGACCGAGGCGGCACCCTCGAGCGCGCGCTTGGCCGCGGCAGGGTCGGCCAGGTCGAAATCGGGCTCGACGTCCCACAACAGGTAGGCCTGGCGACCCTTGTCGAGCATCGCGCGGGCGTGCAGGCCGCCCCGGCCCGGCACGCTGCCGGCCTGCCAGGCGCCGGCACTGTTGGCCGGAGCGGGCAGCACGACAAGGGCGACCTCCAGCGCATCGGCCAGCCATTCGGCCACTCGGCGCAGCCAGCCGGCTTCCGGATGGTTGAGCGCCTGGTCACCCAGCAGCAGAACGCCGGAGTCGGCCTCCTTGAGCAATTTCGCGACCTGCTCGACTTCCTGATCGGGATGGCGTTCGGCGATGAATTCGCCCAGCTTGCCGTCGGGCAGGCTCGCGCCGGTGAGGTCGGCGGCGGCCTTGGCCACTCTGGCGAAGGTGTCGACCATGGCCTGCGGCGGCACGATCAGGCGCTCGGACAGGTCGAAGTGGAAATCCCAGGCCACGCTGTTGAGATCGGTGACCTTCGCGCCGCCCGTGCGCCAGGCCGTGCGCACGCGATGCCCGAGAATCGGCTGTTCGTGGCGGATATTGCTGCCGACCAGGAAGATGGCGTCGGACTCGGCGATCTTCGCCGTGGCGATGTCCAGATGCGCCTTTCCGGCCTCCGGGTGCGAGAAGTCGAGCAGTCGCAGCCGGTGGTCGACGTTCTCGCTGCCCAGCGCGCGCGCCATCGACGCGGCCAAGTAGTGTTCTTCGGTCGTCGCGCGCGGAGAAACCAGCACGCCCAGTTCGCTGCCGCCGTGCGTTTCGACGGCGCCGGTGAGCGCGCGAGAAGCCGCCTCCAGCGCCTCAGTCCAGCTCGCCTCGCGCCAATGGCCGTCGTGCTTGACCTGCGGGGCGAGCAGGCGGTCGTCCGCGCGCAGGCCGAAGTGGCTGTAGCGGTCGCGGTCGGCCAGCCAGCATTCGTTGACCGCCTCGTTGTCGCGCGGCACCGCGCGCATGATCTTCGGTCCGCGCGTGTGATAGAACAGGTGCGAACCCAGGCAATCGTGCGTGCCGATCGACTTGCGGGCGCGCATCTCCCAGGGCCGGGCCGTGTGGCGGAACGGCTTGTTGGTCAGCGCGCCGACCGGGCACAGATCGATGACATTGCCCGACAGCTCGGAGTTGATGTTGCGCTCGACGAAGGTGCCGATTTCCATGTGCTCGCCGCGGCTCATGCCGCCGAGCTCGCAGGTGCCCGCGATTTCCTCGAGGAAACGAACGCAGCGCGTGCAGTGAATGCAACGCGTCATGTCGGTCTCGATCAGCGGGCCGACGTTCTTGTCGCGCACCACCCGCTTGCGCTCGGTAAAGCGCGAAACTGAACGGCCGTAGCCCATGGCCAGGTCCTGCAGCTCACACTCGCCGCCCTGGTCGCAGATCGGGCAATCGAGCGGGTGATTGATCAGCAAGAACTCCATCACACCGCGCTGGGCGTCGACCGTGCGACGCGATTCGGTGAACACCTTCATGCCGTCGGCGACCGGCGTGGCGCAGGCCGGCAGGGGTTTGGGCGCCTTTTCCACATCGACAAGACACATCCGGCAGTTGGCCGCGATCGACAGCTTGTGGTGATAGCAGAAACGCGGGATATCGATCCCGGCCCGGTCGGTGACCTGGATGATCATCTCGCCCTTGGTCGCTTCGAGCGCTTGCCCGTTGACCTCGATGGTGACGATATCGTCCTGTTTGTTTTCAGCAGTAGCCATCACTTCATCCGATATCCCGGAGATCCTTGGAACCGCAGATTGCGCAGATTTGCGCAGATAAATTCTCGATCATCATTTCCGCCATCTTCCTGCTCAATCTGCGTACATCTGCGAAATCTGCGGTTTCATTAACGCCACATCAGGCCGCTTCGCCGACTTTGTCGGCAACCATCGAGCGGCCGTGTTCGATGTAGTACTCGAACTCCTCGCGGAAGTGCTTGAGAAAGCCCTGCACCGGCCAGGCGGCGGCTTCGCCGAAGGCACAGATGGTGTGGCCTTCGATCTGCGTGGTTACCGAGGCCAGCGTGTCGATATCTTCCATCCGACCCTGCCCGGCCATGATGCGCTTGAGCATGCGATACATCCAGCCGGTGCCTTCGCGGCACGGCGTGCACTGGCCGCAGGACTCGGCGTAGTAGAAACGCGCAATGCGGGTGCAGGCGGCGACCATATCGGTGGTCTCGTCCATGACGATCACCGCGCCCGAACCCAGGCCTGAACCGGCCTTCTGGATGGCGTCGTAATCCATGGTGAGATCCATCATGGTGTCGGCCGGCAGCACCGGCATCGATGAGCCGCCGGGGATCACGCCCTTGAGCGCATGGCCGTTGCGCATGCCGCCGGCCATCTCCAGCAGTTCGGCAAACGGCGTACCCAGGGGCACCTCGA
Source organism: Lysobacterales bacterium (assembly GCA_034520805.1). GTDB lineage: Bacteria > Pseudomonadota > Gammaproteobacteria > Xanthomonadales > Wenzhouxiangellaceae > Wenzhouxiangella. Next base: position 43,750 of record JAXHNG010000008.1, read on the forward strand.
AGTTACCCGGCTTCTCGACATGACCGGAAACCGAGAAGATCTTCGAGCCGCCATTGTTGGGCTTGCCCAGCTCCAGAAACCAGTCGCCGCCGTTACGCATGATTGCCGGTACGGAGGCCAGGGTCTCGGTGTTGTTGATCGTCGTCGGCCGGCCCCAGATGCCGAAGTTGGCGGGAAACGGCGGCTTGAAGCGCGGCTGGCCCTTCTTGCCCTCGACCGACTCCATGAGCGCGGTTTCCTCGCCGCAGATGTAGGCGCCGGCCCCGAGCAGGTTGTGGATATCCATGTCAATACCCGAGCCCTGGATATCCTTGCCCAGATAGCCGGCTTCGTAAGCTTCTTCAAGCGCGTTCTCGACGTGCTCGAAAGGCTCGTGGTGGAACTCGCCTCTGAGATAGTTATAGGCCACAGTCGCACCCATCGAGTAGGCGGCGATCGCCATGCCCTCGAGCAGCGCATGCGGGTTGTAGCGCAGGATATCGCGGTCGTGGCAGGTGCCCGGCTCCGACTCGTCGGAGTTGCACACCAGGTACTTCTGGCCCGGTGCCGAACGCGGCATGAAAGACCACTTCAGCCCGGTCGGAAAGCCGGCGCCGCCGCGACCGCGCAGGGACGACTTCTTGACCGTCTCGATGATGTCTTCCGGGGGCGTCTTCTCGTTGAGAATCTTTTCCCAGGCCTGCCAGCCGCCGTGCTTGCGATAAGCCTCGAGCGACCAGCAATTGTCCTCATCGAGATGCGTGAAGCAGATGTTGTGTTCAGCCATGGTCAATCACTCCAGCCCGTCGAGAATCTCGTCGACCTTCTCGGGCGTGAGATGCTCGTGGTAGTGGCCGTCGACGATCATCATCGGGGCGCGCACGCAGGCGGCCAGGCACTCTTCCTCGCGCTTGAGGAAGATGCGTCCGTCCGGCGTGGTCTCGCCGATGCGCGTTCCGAGCTTCTTTTCGACGTGCTCGACGATCTTGTCGGAACCGCAGAGCATGCACGAAATGTTGGTGCAGATCGAGATCGAGTGCCTTCCGACCGGCTCGGTTTCGATCATCGAGTAGAACGTGGCGATCTCATAGACCCAGACCGGCGGCGCCTCGAGGTAATCGGCAACGGCATCCATGATGTCGCTGCTCACCCAGCCCCCGTTCTGTTCCTGGGCGGCGACAAGCGCCTGAATGATGGCCGAACGACGACCCTCGATGCCTTCGGGAAACTTGGCGCGCCAGTGGTCGATAGCCCGCTTGCTTTCCTCGCTGAGCAGCTCGGCCTTGCCCGCAACCGGACTGGTGGTGGCTTGATCCGTCATCGATCAATTTCTCCGAATACGATGTCTTGCGTCGCGATAAGCGCAGCAATATCGGCCAGCATGTGACCCTTGGCCATTTCGTGCATCGCCGACAGGTGCGCGTAGCCGGGCGCGCGCAGATGCACGCGGAAAGGCTTGTTGGCGCCGTCGGAAATCAGGTAGCAGCCGAATTCGCCCTTGGGCGCCTCGACCGAGGCGTAGGTCTCGCCCTCGGGCACGCAATAGCCCTCGGTGAACAGTTTGAAGTGATGAATGAGCGCTTCCATATCGTCCTTCATCTCTTCGCGCGTCGGCGGTGAGACCTTGAAGTTGCGCACGATCACCTCGCCGGGATTCTCGCGCAGCCAGGCGATGCACTGCTTGATGATCTTCGCCGACTGGCGCATTTCTTCCACGCGCACCAGGTAGCGGTCGTAGCAGTCGCCGTTGCTGCCGACTGGAATATCGAAGTCGACTTCGCGGTACTTGGCATACGGCTGCTTCTTTCTCAGATCCCACTCGACGCCGCAGCCGCGCAGCATGGGCCCGGTAAAGCCCAACTGAAGTGCGCGATCGGGGCTGACGGCACCGATGCCCACGGTGCGCTGCTTCCAGATACGGTTGTCGGTCAGCAGCGTCTCGTAGTCGTCGACGCGGTCGAAGAAATCGTCGGTGAAGGCCTCGATGAAATCGAGCAGGCTGCCCTGGCGCCACTCGTTCATGCGCTCGAGATCCTTGCCCTTGCGCCACGGCGACTCGGCCACTTTCGGCATTTCCTCGGGCAGGTCGCGGTAGACGCCGCCGGGACGATAATAGGTCGCGTGCATGCGCGTTCCCGAGACCGTCTCGTAGACGTCCATCAGGTTCTCGCGCTCGCGGAAAGCGTAGAGAAACACCGCCATCGCGCCGAGGTCGAGCGCGTTCGAGCCGATCCACATGAGGTGGTTGAGGATGCGCGTGATCTCGTCGAACATCGTGCGAATCCAAAGGGCCCGCTCCGGCGCCTCGATGTTGAGCAGCTTCTCGATCGCCATGACGTAGGCGTGCTCATTGCACATCATCGACACGTAGTCGAGGCGATCCATGTAGCCGATCGAATGATTGAACGGCTTGGACTCGGCGAGCTTCTCGGTGGCGCGGTGCAGCAGGCCGACATGCGGGTCGGCGCGCACGACCGTTTCACCGTCGAGCTCGAGAATCAGGCGCAGCACGCCGTGGGCCGCCGGATGCTGCGGCCCGAAGTTCATGGTGAAATTGCGAATCTCGCTCATGAGCCGGTTCCTTCCAGCTTGTCGTCGACGTAACGGCTGTCGCGGCGCACCACGCGGGCCACGGTCACGCGCGGCTCGATTTCGACCGGCTCATAGACCACGCGCCCCTTGTCCTCGTCGTAGCGCACGGTGACGTTGCCGATCAGCGGGAAATCCTTGCGGAACGGATGCCCGATGAAACCGTAGTCGGTCATGATGCGGCGCAGGTCGGGATGCCCCTCGAAGACGATTCCGTAGAGATCGAAGGCCTCGCGCTCGTACCAGTTGACCGAATTCCACACCTCGATCAGCGAAGGCAAAACCGGAAACTCGTTGTCGGGCGCATAGCAGCGCAGGCAAACGCGGCGGTTGTGCCTGAGCGACAGCAGCTGGACGACGGCGGCAAATCGATTCTGGATTTCTTCAGCTTCGGGCCGCTCTTCCCAGGAAAAGCGCCCCGGGCCGAGTTCGTCGGCGGCGCGCGAATAACCCTGTCCGGTGGCTTCGGCGGTTTCCCATTCGTCGTCGCCGTAGCCGAGATAGTCGACGCCGCACAGATCGATCAACTGCTCGAAGGCGAGATCGGGCTCGTCGCGCAGCAGCCAGGCCGCATCGAGCCAGTGATCGCGCGGAATTTCCACGACCAATCGACCGCACTGTTCGGTCATCGAAGCGATGCGCTCGCCCAGAATGTCGCTCAGCGACTGGGCCAGCGCCTGATTGCGGGCGGAGTACTGGGTCATGAGCGGGCGATCGTGTTGGTGCGGCGGATCTTCTTGTAGAGCTGAAGCACGCCGTAGACCAGCGCCTCGGCCGTCGGCGGGCAGCCGGGCACATAGATATCGACCGGCACGATACGGTCGCAGCCGCGCGTCACCGCGTAAGAATAGTGATAGTAACCGCCGCCGTTGGAGCACGATCCCATGGAAATCACCCACTTGGGATCGGGCATCTGGTCGTAGACCTTCCTCAGCGCCGGCGCCATCTTGTTGACCAGCGTGCCGGCAACGATCATGACGTCGGACTGGCGCGGGCTGGGCCGGAAAATCATGCCGAAACGGTCGAGATCGTAGCGCGAGGCCGCCGAATGCATCATTTCAACCGCGCAACAGGCCAGCCCGAAGGTTACCGGCCACATCGAGCCGGTGCGCGCCCAGTTGATCAGCGCGTCGGCGCTGGTCGTGACGAATCCCTTGTCGAGCAGGGGATTGTCGCCGCCGGGGCGCAGGATGTCGTCAACCTGGCCCTCGGGGACCGGGTTGTGCATGATTTCGCTTATTCCCATTCCAGCGCTCCCTTCTTCCATTCGTAGATGAAACCGATCACCAGGATCAGCAGGAACACGCCCATCGCCACCAGCCCTGTCACGCCGACAGTATCGAGCGCCACCGCCCAGGGAAAGAGGAAGGCGATTTCCAGATCGAAAATAATGAAGAGGATGGCGACGAGGTAGAAGCGCACGTCGAATTTCATGCGCGAATCCTCGAACGCTTCGAAACCGCACTCGTAGGGCGAGAGCTTTTCGCTCGACGGACGCCGCGGCCCGAGAATCCCGCCGACAAGAAGCAGGACGACCCCCATGCCGAGGGCCATGCCCAGAAACAGAAGAATCGAAAAATAGTCAGCGAGCATCCGTCTACCCTGCCAGTACGTCGATTATTGCGGCAATTGTCGCAGCGACTGCCGTTGCAGTCGGCGCCGCGCCCCTGGTGGAAGGACGCCGGCGTTGCAAGATGGTGCCGAAGGCCGGACTCGAACCGGCACGGCCGTTAGGCCACTGCCCCCTCAAGACAGCGTGTCTACCAATTCCACCACTTCGGCATTGTCAATGATCCAGGATCAACCGATATCGACATCAGTCAACGCTCGGCGGCTCCTGCGATTCGTCTTCGGTCGACTCCTCACCGCCGGACTCCGCCTCGACCGGGACCTCGAGGAACTCGTCGTCGCTCGATTCGGCTTCGGTTGCGGCCTCGGCACCCGCCTGCTCGCCGCCGGCCTGCGCTTCGGCCTCCTGCTCGGCCTCCTGCTCGGCCAGCTGACCGGCCACGCCGAGATCGCCGGCCTGTTCGCCGACGTTACCCGAACGGGCCACCATGACAGCCATGGTCAGGCTCACGGCGAAGAAGGCCACCCCCATCCAGCTGGTCAGCTTGGTGAGGAAGCCGGCCGCACCGCGCGACCCGAAAACCGTGCCGGAGGCGCCGGAACCGAAAGCTGCGCCCATGGTGGCGCCCGGCCCGCGCTGCACCAGCACGACGGCGATCAGGCCGGCGGCCAGCAGAACATGAAAAACGATGAGAACCGTATACATCAAAAAATCTCGTCTCGAAACTGTTGGATTCAGGCCGCCTGGTAAATCGCCATGAAGGACTCGGCCTGCAGCGATGCACCGCCGATCAGACCGCCGTCGATATCCTCACAGGCAAACAGATCAGCGGCGTTGTCGGGTTTGACGCTACCGCCGTACAGGATCCTGACTCGGCCGGCTATTGTAGCATCCTCCGCGGCCAACTGCGCCCGGATTGCTGCGTGAACTTCCTGCGCCTGCTCGGGCGAAGCGGTCTGGCCCGTGCCGATCGCCCAGACGGGTTCGTAGGCGATCACGGCGCGGGAAAACGCCTGGATGCCGGCGGCCTCGATCGCGGCGCCGACTTGCTCGGCCACCACTTCTCGGCTGCGACCGGCCTCGCGCTCCTCGAGACTCTCGCCGACGCACAAGATGGGCTGCAGGCCCGCATCCTGCGCGGCCACGAACTTCTTCGCCGCCAGTTCGCTGCTTTCGCCGTGCTGGGCGCGGCGTTCGGAGTGGCCGACCAGCACGTGAGAGCAGTTCCAGTCGGCCAGCATGCCGCCGGAGACTTCTCCGGTGTAGGCGCCGCTGGCGTGGGCGCTCAAGTCCTGTGCACCGAGTATCACCGGCGTAGCCTCGGTCAGGGAATCGACCAGCGGCAGGTAGGGATACGGCGGCAGCACCATGACTTCAGCGGCTCGGTTGGGGTCGAGGCGAGCGAGGATGCCGCCGATGAGGCTGCGGATTTCGGGCTTGCTGCCGTGCATCTTCCAATTGCCGGCAATCAGCTTCGTGCGCATGGTTTCACCACACAGGCGTCGAGAAGGACGCAGATTCTACTGTTTTTCCAGCACGAGGTTAAGGCGGCCGCGAACAACTCTGCGCCGCGGCCCGGCCGAATTGGCGCGCAACGCGAACTTCACAGGGTTATGCTTGACTGTGGCGCTGATTCTTACAACGGCAAGAATCCAATAACACCAAGGAGCTCGAAACCATGAAACGACTCGTAATCGCGACCGCCCTGCTCGCGGCCAGCCTGCCGCTGCAGGCTTCCGAAACCTACAAGATCGACACCGAAGGCATGCACGCTTTCGTTCAGTTCAAGATCTCGCATCTGGGCTACTCGTGGCTGTACGGGCGCTTCAATGACTTTGAAGGCGAATTCACCTTCGACCCGGAAGAGCCGGCGAACTCCGCCGTCGAAGCGACGATCCAGACCGCCAGCGTGGATACCAACCACGAACGGCGCGACGACCACCTCCGGGGTGAGGATTTCCTGGACGTCGCCAACCACCCCGTAGCCACCTTCGAGTCGACCGACTTCGTGCCGCTGGGCGACGATCGCTACCGCCTCGAGGGCAAATTTACCCTACTGGGCGTCACGCGCGATGTCGCGATCGACGTCACCCAGATCGGCGCGGGCGAGGATCCCTGGGGCGGCTTCCGTCGTGGCTTCCAGGGGCGCACCGAACTGCCGCTCGAGGCCTTCGGCATCGATTACGACCTGGGCCCGACCGCCGAGGAAGTCGAGATCATCCTCTCAATCGAGGGCGTACGCCAGGACCAACAGGAAGACGCCTGATCTGTTGATTCAAAAAACCGGTAGCCACGGAAGACACGGAAGTATGCAGCTTGGAAGAATTCGTTCTTCCGTGTCCTTCCGTGAATTCCGTGGTTTCTTGGCTAGTGGGCCGCCCGACATCCAACTACTCTGCGCCGGCGACGGTCATCTCGCCGACCAGCAGGGAGCCGGTTCGGATGTTGTGGCGGGGATCGACGTCGGTTCCCGCCGCCACGAGCCCCGCGAGCATCTCTTTGAGATTGCCGGCGATCGTGATTTCTTCGACCGGCGCGCCCATCCGTCCGCCTTCCACGCGGAACCCGGCCGCCCCGCGCGAATAATCGCCGGTGACCAGGTTGACGCCCTGCCCCATCAGCTCGGTGATTAGCACGCCCTCGCCCATTTCGGCGAGCAACTCGTCGAATGAGTGCGTCGCACCGACGAGTTCCAGGTTGTGGATGCCGCCGGCATTCGCCGTCGTCTCCAGCCCGAGTCGGCGCGCGGAATAGCTGCCCAGCACATAGCGCACGAGCACGCCCGAATCGACCAGCGGCGACTCGCGGGTGGCCACGCCGTCGGCATCGAACACCGCCGACCGGGCGGCGCCGGGCAGATGCGAACGCTCGACCAGCGACGCCCATTCCGGCATGACACGCTCGCCGACGGCGTCGAGCAGATAGCTGCTGCGACGATACAGATTGCCGCCGGAGGCGGCGCCGACCAGATGCGCAATCAGGCCGCGGGCGACCTCCGGCGCGAAAAGCACCGGCATCCGGCCGGTGGGGATTCGCTGAGATCCCAGCCGGCGCGCCGTCCTGCGGGCGGCCTCGATACCGGTCGCCTGCGGCGAAGCCAACTCGGACCAGCGGCGCTGCGTGTCGAAATCGAAATCGCGCTGCATGCCCGAATCGTCGCGGGCGATGAGGACGCAGCTTTGCGAGTAGGCCGTGCCGCGCATGCGGCCGATAAAGCCGTGGCTGTTGGCATAGACGGCCAGGTTGGCCTCCGACGAGACGCTGGCGCCCTCGGAATTGGCAATTCGCTCGTCGGCGCGACGGCCGGCTAGCTCGATGGCCAGCGCCCGTTCGACCAGGTCGTCGAGCGGAATGTCCTCGGGATGCCACAAATCCAGGTCCGGGAAAGCCGTGGCCATCAGTTCGCGGTCGGCCAGGCCGGCACAGCGATCGGGCTGCGTATTGCGGGCAATGGCCAGGGCGCGCTCGACCGTCTCGTCGATGGCCTCCGGGCGAAGATCCCCGGTACTCGCGCTGCCGGTGCAGTGGTCGACGTAGACGGTGACCTCGACACTGCGATCACGCGCCTCTTCCAGGGCCTCGATCTCGCCCAGGCGCACGCTGGCTTCGCGGCCGAGACTCGAACCCAGAGAGACTTCGGCCTGCCCGGCGCCGCCGGATCGCGCCTGGTCGAGCACCCGCTGGGCGATAGCCACCATCAGTTCGGTTTCCCGGTCCGGATCGTGCAGCATGGCGGTGTTGTCGGTTTCGATCAGCGAATCGCGGCTCATCCCGTCCCCCCGACGGTCAGGCCGTCGATTCTCAGCGTCGGCTGACCCACGCCCACGGGAACGCCCTGGCCTTCCTTGCCGCAAACGCCAACGCCCGAGTCGAGCTCGAGGTCGTTGCCGACCATGCCCACGCGGGTGAGCACGTCGGGGCCGTTACCGATCAGGGTGGCGCCCTTGATGGGTGCGCCGACCTTGCCGTTTTTGACGCGGTAGGCCTCGGAGGCGGCGAACACGAACTTGCCCGACGTGATGTCGACCTGGCCGCCGTTGAAGCCCACCGCGTAGATGCCGTCATCGACCGAAGCGAGGATCTCGCCGGGGTCATGCTCGCCGGGCAGCATGTAGGTATTGGTCATGCGCGGCATGGGCAGATGCGCGAACGACTCGCGCCGGCCGTTGCCGGTGGGCTGGCCGCCCATGAGGCGAGCATTGAGCCGGTCCTGCATATAGCCGACCAGGCGGCCGTTCTCGATCAGGGTGTTGCAGGCCGACGGCGTGCCCTCGTCGTCGATGCTCAACGAACCGCGCCGGTTTTCGAGCGTGCCGTCATCGACGACGGTGCAGGCTTCGGTCGCCACCTTTTCGCCCATGCGGCCGGAGAAGGCCGAAATCCCCTTGCGATTGAAATCGCCTTCGAGCCCGTGCCCGACGGCCTCGTGCAGCAGCACGCCGGGCCAGCCGGAGCCGAGCACGACGGTCATGTAGCCAGCGGGCGCGGCTTCGGCGCGGAGATTGACCGAAGCGATACGCACCGCCTCGCGCGCGTGCTCCTGCCAAAACTCGGGATCGGATACCGATTCCAGGCCCCAGCGACCGCCACCGCCGGACATGCCCTGCTCGCGCCGGCCTTCCTCTTCCATCAGCACGCGAATGTCGAGCCTCACCAACGGCCGGACATCCCCGGCGAGCACACCGTCAGTGGCGGCGACCAGGATCGAATCATGGCTGGCGGCGAGATTGACGCTGACCTGGCTGATGCGATCGTCGAGAGAACGCACATAGGCGTCGACGGTACGCAGCAACTCAACGCGATCGGACGAGCGACCGCTGCCGACCGGATCGTGTGCGCCGTAACGCGCCGGCGCCACCCTTGGCCGGCCGACGCGCACCATGCCGTTGCCGCCGCTGCGCGAGATGGCACGGGCGCTGCCGGCGGCGTCCAGCAGGGCCGGCAGGGCCAGCGAATCGGCGTAGGCAAAGCCGGTGCCCGGTCCGGCCACGGCGCGGACGCCGACGCCCTGGTCGGAATCGAAACTGCCGCTCTTGACGGCACCGTCCTCGAGCATCCAGCTCTCCGAGACGCGGCGCTGAAAATACAGCTCACCGAAATCGATCTGAGAAGACACCAGCCGGCCGAGCGCCAGCTCCAGTTCCTTTTCGCCTACACCGGCCGGGGCCAGCAGGCTGTCGAGTACTTGTTCATACATGATGGACAGGATATCCGGTCGCGCGTGGACGGTTTCAATCGGTCGGGGGCGTATCGGGCTCATTGGGCGCCGCTTCCTGCCGCGCGGGTTCTTCCTCCTGCCCACCCTCGAGACGATAGTCCGGTTCGGCAGCGCGCGCCCCGATGAGTTCCACGTTGGGGTCGGCCCATGGGCCGGTGACCCGATAGCGCGCCTCGGCGATCCCCTGGAGCGGGCGCTCGAGCAGGCTGCGCAGGATCAGGCCGGCGGCGGCCCCCGCCGGCCCGCCGGCCAGCCCCCCGAGCACCGGCAGCGTGCCGCCGACGCCGGGCTCGACCAGGACGGTCTGGTCGTAGGTCTGACCGCCCAGATCGGTTCGTCCCCGAACGGTAATGTCAGCAGCTGGCGACTCCAGGCGCAGACCGTCGGTTCGCGCAATGCCGCCGTCGAGCCGGAACGAGCCTTCGATACGGTCGAACTTCAGACCCTGCCCGAAGACATCGCGAAAATCGAGCATCAGTCGACGCGGCATGGCGCTGAGACTGATCAGGCCCACCAGCCGACCCGCTCCGGGCTGGGCTTCGGGAATATTGCCGTCGACCATGAGCAGGTTCATGGTGCCGCTGAGGCGGGCCAGGGAAAAGTCCGTGGGCGCGCCCGTCCAGCGTCCATCGAGGTCCACTTGGGCTCGCGCGGCCTCGAACTGGGATTCGCGCCCCATGGTGGCCAGCAGGGCGGGCAGGTCGGTGCTGATCAGGCGGCCCTCGAACTCGGTCACCGGCCCGCCCTCGGCGAGAATCCAGCGCCCGTAGCCGCTCAGCTCCAGCCGCGGCCCGGCCACCTCGATGAGCTCGATTTCGATGCCGTCCTGACGGGCATGACTCTCGATCCGCAATCGTCCCAACGGGAAGTCGCCGTAGTGCAACGATTCGACGAGGAGGGAGATCGGCGGAAACTCGGTGGGTACACGCGTTCGAGTCTGCGCGGGTACCGGCGCTTCGGCCAGGTCCTCGACCTGTTTGTCGCCCAGGCTGTGCGCCAGGTCCAGGCGCTGCAGATCGATCGCCACGACACGACCGGAATCGATGGGCAGCGGCACGGTAATCTCTCCCTCGACGGTCGCACCCGACAAAGACGCCTGCCACTGGCCGTCGCCGCGACGGGACTCGAGCGCAACATCGCGCAGGCTCAGATCGCCGTAGTCGAGCCGACCCAGGCGGAGCCTGACACGCCCCTGCCCCGCCCCGACCGCCGGGGACGAGGCCAGCGGCAGTTTCGACAGCCAGTCACCCCAGGCCATCAAGTCGAGCCGATCGACCCGACCGGCCACGTCGAACCCGGTCGACGAGGGTAACGCCGGGGCGGCCTGGCCCAGGCCGGCGGCAAGGCGCCAGCGGCCCTCGACCTCCTCGGCGGTGAGACTGATCAATTGACCCAGGCGGCCACTGAACGTCAATCCGCTGTCGTGGCCGCGCAGGCTGACATCCAGCGGCATGGATTCTCCGGCGGGCTTTTGCAGCGGCCGCGGCAGGTCCAGCGCCACGCCGCTGAGGTCGGACCGCGCCTCCAGCTGCCAGCCGCCCGACGGATGGGCGTCCAGCCGCGCCTGCCAGGTGCTGGCGCCGCTGATGCGTTCGGCGAGCACGGCGGCGGCGCCGGTCTCGGGCAGCAGGCGAACCAGCGACAGCGAGCCGTCCAGCGAAATCCATGCCGGCGAGACGAATCCGGCGGCGACCTCGAGCTCGGGCGAATCCTGCCCGGCGAGCTGCAGTGTCGTGGGGGCAATGCCGCTGCGATCAAAAGCGACGCGACCGCGCAGCCCGGGGAACCTCAGGCCGGCAGCCGGCAGGCTCAGCGTTGCGCCGGCAAGGGTCACCTCACCGGCCAGCCGCCACCGATCCATACGACCGATGGGCAGAAACAGCTCGGTGCGCACAGAAACGCTTCCCTTGGCAGAAACACGATCCGTGAATCGCGACCAGCCCTCGAACGGCAAGGCGGCGACCAGGTCGCGCACAACGCCGGCTTCCACGTCACCGGTCGAGAGGTCGAAATCGATTTCGGGTTCGACCAGGTCGTCGATGGCGATCCGATCGGCGGACAACGGCACTCGCCCGAGCCGGCCGCGATCGACGCGGGCGACCATGCTGCGACCGACGAAATCCACCCGCCCTTCGAGCTCGCGCGCGACGGGCCAGCCCTCCCAGTAGTCCAGGTCCGCGCCCCGGAAGTCGAGCCAGGCCTGGAAGTCGCCCGCCCGCCAGCTGGGAAACTTGTGGCCGAGCCGAAAGTGATAGTTGAGCCCGCCCGTGGCGCCGGAAATACCCAGCAAGGCCCGATCCAGCCAGTTCAGGGCGGTTGGCGGGATCTGGCCGGCCGGCAGCCAGGGGCGCGGGTCGATGGCCCCGACGCGATCGGAGACGATCACGAAATCGAGGAACGGACGCCCGCCGCCCAGCCACACCCAGCCGTCGGCCTGCGCTTGGGCTTCGGGGCGCCAGCCCGCGACGCCGTCGAGCTCAACCGCGCGCGGCGAAACGATGACTCGCCCGGAAATTCGCTCAATTGGCACCGGCCGGCGCATCTTCTCGGGCCAGTCGACAACCGGGCTGCCCGACAGCGTCAGCGCAGCCCGGTCGCCGGCCACGCCCAGATCGAGGTCGAGGTCGGCCAGGCTGACGCGCTCGCCCGGCAAATCGAGCGTGAAACCTTCCACCGTGCCACCGAGACGATGCAACGAGCCGGGGTGCTGGTAGAGCAGGTCCAGATCGCGCACCCCACCGGCTACCGAGGCGGGCCAGTGCTGCCAGCCGCCGAACCAGCGCGACAGCAGCTCGTGCACGTCCGACAGCGCCAGCTCGGGGACCGAAGCGGCCCAGCGATCGCCCTGCTGGGCAATGACGATGTCCTGTGCGATGGTGCGACCGCCGCTTTCGAGACGGATCAGCTCGGCATCGATGCGCCGGTCTCGTTGCTCGATGCGAATCCGTGCGCCGGCGTCGAATCCGTCGCTGCCGCTCAGCCCGACATCGAGGTCGAGTGCGCCGCCGCGCTCGACGTGCCAGTCGAAATCGAGGTGAGCATCCATGCGATCCGGCGGCACGCGCAGGAGGTCCGGAAGAACACGCTTCAAGCCGGGCGCTTCAAGCCGCAGCCGGCTCAGGTCGACGCGCCCCGTCAACGATTGCAGCCGCCCGTCGGACTGCTCGCCCAGCAGGGCCAGCGAGAGTTCGGCGTCGGGGGCGGCCGCCGGGTGTGCGCGAGCGACGAGGCTGGTCTCGTCGCCGCGTCGCCGGATCTCGCCCTCGCTGATAACCAGCTCCACGCGCGGGCCTGTATGCGGATGAATGCGTACGCTGGCATCGCGTACCAGCAGATCGCCGGCCAGCGCCTGGCCGCTGCCGCCTGGCAGTCCCGACAGACGACCACCCGTTTCCATTCGCAGCCCCCAGCGCCCCGACTCGTCCTCGGCGAGTACGAGATCGAGACCGAGCAGCACCAGCCGGAACGGATTGCGGTCGGCGCGAACCAGATCGGGCAGATGCAGCTCCAGTCGCGCCCGGGCGACATCGATCAGCGCCCCGTCCTCACCGCCGGCGCGCAGGCCGTTGAGCGTGATCTGCGGTGTCAGCCGCGGCCAGCGCGCCTCGACGCGCTCGATTGAAACCGGCTGGCCCAGTCTCTCTGACAACTGTTGCTCGAGCCATGGCCGCATGTCGTCGGCATAGGGAATGAGCAAGCGCCCGGTGCCCACGATCACGGCCGTGGCGATGATCGCCACCGCCGCGATCGCGGCCAGCCACTGGCGCAGGCGCCTCAAGACAATGCGCAGTGTCGAAGTCGGCTTGCGGTTGCTGCGTGGACTCAAAGCAGGACCACGTCGAACTGTTCCTGGTCGTACTGCTCTTCAGGCTGGAACTGGATACTCGTTCCCAGCTGCTCGGTCAGCTCGGCGATCGAGCGGTGATGCTCCTCGAGCATACGGTCGACGACGGCCGGGCAGGCCATGACGCGCATCTGGCCGGTATCGAACTGCCGCACCGCCCGCATGATCTCGCGGAAGATCTCCGAGCAGACCGTATCGACGCTCTTCACCCGTCCGCTGCCGTCGCAAGACGGGCAGGACTCACAGAGGCGGTGCTCGAGGCTTTCGGTGGTTCGCTTGCGCGTCATCTCCACCAGGCCCAGCGGAGAAATCTCCGAGACGGTGGTTCGCGCGTGATCCCGCGCCAGCGCGCGCTGCAGCGTCCGCAGCACCTGGCGCTTGTGATCCTCCTCGGTCATGTCGATGAAGTCGATGATGATGATGCCGCCGAGGTTGCGCAGCCTCAGCTGGCGCGCAATGGCCTGCGCCGCCTCGAGGTTGGTCTTGAAGATGGTTTCTTCGAGATTGCGATAACCCAGATAGGATCCGGTGTTGACGTCGACGGTGGTCATGGCCTCGGTCTGGTCGATGGTCAGGTGACCGCCGGATTTCAGCGGTGTGCTGCGTTCCAGCGCGCGCTCGATCTCGGTCTCCACGCCGTAGAGATCGAACAGCGGCCCATCGCCGTCGTAGAACTCGATGCGATCGGCCCATTCCGGGAAGAACTCCCCGGCGAAACGCACGGCACGCCGAAAGGTCTCGCGCTCATCGATGCGCACCTTCTCGATGTCTGCGTGCATCAGATCGCGCAACGACCGGTAAGGCAGCGACAGATCCTCGTAGACGAGTTGTCCGGCGCTCGCATTGCCGGCGTCTTCCTCGATGCGCGGCCACAGCCGGCGCAGGTACTTGAGATCGCGCGCCAGCGCATCGGCCTCGATGCCCTCCGCGTTGGTACGGATGATAAAGCCGTTTTGCGGCGCCTCGCCGGTCATCTCGCGCAATAGCCCCCGCAACCGCTCCCGCTCGGCTTCGAGCTCGATGCGAACCGAAACGCCCAGGCTGGTCACGCCCGGAAGCAGCACGAGGTAGCGGGACGGGATGCTCAATTGCGTCGTCAGTCGCGCGCCCTTGGTGCCGAGCGGATCCTTGATGACCTGCACCAGCAGCTTCTGGCCCTGGCTGACCAGCTCGGTGATCGACGGAACGGGTCGCGCCTCGCCGCTGTCGTCCGGTTCGACCTGGCGGGGAAGAATATCGGCGGCGTGCAGGAACGCCGTTCGCTCCAGGCCGATATTGACGAAGGCCGCCTGCATGCCCGGCAGCACGCGCTCGATCCGGCCCATATAGATGTTGCCGACGTAACTGGCCTCGCCGCTACGCTCCAGGTACAGCTCCTGCAGCAGGCCGCTTTCGACCACCGCCACGCGCCGCTCGGTCGGCGATACGTTGATCAGGATTTCGTCACTCACGGCCGGGGCATTCGCTCGGGAAATTCAGTTGTCTCAAGAATAGCACTCGCCGGGGCAAGACGGCCCGTCACGCGGCGGCTGCGGGCCGGTTCAGACGTCCAGTCCGACGCCCCGCAACAACTCGCCGGTCTCGAACAGCGGCAGCCCGACCACACTGGTATAGCTGCCCGACAGGGAACGCACCCAGATTCCCGCCGCGCCCTGAATCCCGTAGGCGCCCGCTTTGTCGTGCGGCTCGCCCGAGGCGACATAGCGCTCGATCCACCGCTGGGGCATCGACGCCATATCCACCCGGGTGACGCTCAGGCGTTCAACGACCCCGCCGTCGGGGGCGGCCAGCGCGACCGCCGAAAGCACGCTGTGCTTGCAACCGGAAAGCCGCTCGAGCATGGCCAGCGCCTCGTCGTCGTCTGCGGGCTTGCCCAGGCATTCGCCGTCGAGCACGACAGCGGTATCCGAGCCGAGAACGAAGCATTGCTCGAAACGAGTACGGACGGTCAATGCCTTCTCCCGCGCCATGCGCAGAACGTAGGCGTCCGGTTCTTCACCGACAGCGACCGATTCATCGATATCCGCCGGCTCGACGTCGAAGTCGATATCGAACAGCGACAAGAGTTCGCGGCGGCGGGGCGAGGCCGAGGCCAGGATCAGGCGGGTTGATGCTTTCGATTGCTTGGTCATTGGTCGGCTACGCCAGTGCCCTCGGTTAAGGGCCCTTGAGTTGATGAAACCGCAGATTACGCAGATTGACGCAGATTTGGGAACAACCCACAGATCTCAGGTATGAACACATATTGAAACAACTCTTCTTCAATGCAAGAGTTCTTTGAATCTGCGCTCATCTGCGTAATCTGCGGTTTCAAGAGAAGCGTACTGACTGAGATTCGCTCTCAGGCGCGGTGGTAGGGATGGCCGGAGAGAATCGTGTGCGCCCGGTAGAGCTGCTCGGCCACCAGCACCCGAACCAGCATGTGGGGCAAAGTGGCCGGACCCAGGGACCAGCGCTCATGGGCCCGCTCGAGCAGTTCGGGGGCAAGGCCGCTGGCGCCGCCGATCAGGAACCAGACCGGATCGGCGTCGAGCTGCCATTGTTCCAGTCGGGCCGCGAGCTTCTCCGTCGACCAGGGGCGTGCCGTGATCTCCAGGGCGACGATGCGCGCTCGCTCGGGCAGTTTGGCCAGCAGGCGCTCGGCCTCCAGCGCCGATTCGCGACCCGCGCCGGATTTGCCGGCGACCGGCACTTCAACGAGCTGCAGCGGCAGGTTCGGCGGCATCCGCCGGGCGTACTCCCGCCACCCGTCCGCCACCCAGACGGGCATCCGCGTGCCCACGCCGGCGACGATCAGATCCACCGCAACCGGCCCCGGTCAGGCCTGGGCGCGTGTTGCCGGCGGCGCCGACCAGAGCTTCTCGAGGTTGTAGAAAGCGCGGGTCTGGGGCTGCATAACGTGAACGACCACGTCGGCCAGATCGACCAGCACCCAGTCGGCATCGTCGGCGCCTTCCACGCCCAGCGGCTGAATCCCCCCGGACTTGGCGCGCTGCACCAGCCGGTCGGCCATCGCCTTGACCTGGCGCGAAGACGTGCCCGAGGCAATCACCATAAAATCGGCAAAGCTGCTGCGCTCGGACAGATCGATGACCTGGATGTCCTGGGCCTTGGCATCTTCCAGAACGGTAACGGCAAGATCCCGCAATTCCCGCGGGCCGGGCAGTTCCTTTTCGCTCAACGAATCATCCACTAGTGAACACGCGGGGTATTTTACGCCTTGTCCGCGTCGCTTTCACCATGAGCACTTCAACGCGCGGAGCCTTGCCGGTACAGGCCGTGCTTCCGGATGTAGGCGAGCACGGTCGACGGCAGGAGGAAACGCGGATCGAGACCGGCGGCCAGCTGCTGGCGGATATCGGTCGAGGAAATCGCGAGCTGGGTCACGCCCAGGTAGCAGACTCGCCCCGACTCGGCTTCCATCAGCATGGCCGGTCGCCGAACGCGACGATCGCGCAGCAGCTCGGCCACCTCGCCGGTGTACCGGGGCCGGCTGCGGGGGCGTTTCATGACCAGAAGGTGCCCCAGATCCAGCAATTCGCGCCAGCGGTGCCAGCCGCTGAGCTGGTTGGCGGCGTCCTGGCCCAGGCACAGTATGATCGGCCGGTCGCCGACCTCGCGCCGGATCGAAGCCAGGGTCTCGACCATATAGGACGGCCCGCCGCGACGCACCTCGCGCTCGTCGACGGTCAAATCGGGGTAAGGCGCCAGCGCCAGCTCGAGCATGGCCAGGCGGTGGTAGGCCTCCGCGCCCGTGCTGTCGCGATGCGGCGGATTGCCGGCAGGCAACAGACGGAAATCGTCGACAGCCAGCTTCTCGCAGACCTCCGACGCCGCGCGCAGATGCCCGTAGTGCACCGGATCGAAGGTGCCGCCGAAAACGACCGTGGCCTGCTTCATGCCGCGCAGTACTCCGGACGGTTGGTGGCCAGGGCCACGCACAGGCGTTCGAGTCTCAACCAGAACATCCCGCGGCCGCTGGACTTCGACAACTGGTCGAGGTTGGAAAGTTGCGCAAGGGACTGTCGCACCACTTCCGGCGACATGCGGCGGGCCGCGTCGGCGACGGGCTGCTGACGGCTCTTCCAGATTCCCAGGGCCTTGAAGGCCTGTCCTGCCGACTGGCTGCGCGAGAGCAACTGGAAATTGCCGATGGTCTGGAGCTCGCGCGCCAGGGCGCCGACGATCAGCGGCATGGGCGTGTCGGCCTCGCGCAGCCCGCGAATGCAGCGCACCGCCGCGCCCGCCTGCCCGGCGAACACCAGTTCCATGAGACGAAAGCTGTCGAATCGCGCGCTGTCGGCGACCGCCGCGCGCACCTGCTCGAGACCGATCTGACCGCCCGGGTAGAGCAGGGCCAGGCGCTCGATTTCCTGGGCGGCGGCCAGCAGATTGCCTTCCAGGCGTTCTGCCAAAAAGCGGCAGGCGGACGGGTCGGCGCGAATACCGCGGCTCGACAGCCGCTGGGCGATCCACTGCGGCAAACGCGGCGGTTTGACCTTCCAGCACGGCACGTAAACACCGGCGCCGTCCAGGGCCTTGACCCAGGCCGTCTTCTCGCTGGCCATGTCCCAGGCATCGCACTTGACCAGGAGGATGTCGTCGGTGGCACGAGCGACCCAATCGCGCAGGACCGCACCACCCTCGCGTCCGGGCTTGCCCGAAGGCAGACGGACTTCGACCAGGCGTTGGCTGGCGAACAGGGAGTTGGTCTCGGTTGCGCTGCCGAGCTGATCCCAGTCGAAGCGGGCATCGGCTTCCAGCACCACGCGCTCGTCGACACCCGCATCGCGCGCGGCCCGCCGAACGGCGTCGCAGGCCTCTTCGATCAGAAGCGGCTCCTGGCCGGCTATCAGGTAGACGGCATCGAGGCCCTGCTGCAGCCGCTGCGGCAGCTTTTCGGGGAACAGCTTCATGGCGCCGCGTCGCTGGCCGCCGTTTCCCTGAGCGCCTCGAGCCGGCGCACGAGCTGGTTGGCCATCGCGCGCCCCAGGTTGTCGCGCAGGAACTCTTCCTCGCGCTGGGCGGCCAGGATCTCGGCCTCGTCGAAGCTGTAGTCGCGCGTGAGCCGGATGGTGGATCGCTCGAGCGCCACCTCGCCCTGGGCGTCTTCCAGCCGCCAGGCGACTTCGAAGACAATCAGGAACTCGCGCACGCGCGCCTGACCGGTCACCGAAAGCGGCTGGCGCCAGATGTTCTGCGCGTCGATCCGCAGGGTAGCCGCCTCCGGACCCGGCTTATCGACGACGGTGATGCCGTTGGCTTCCAGCAACAGCCCGAGTTCGCGCACGAACACCGTACTGTCGTCGGCCACGGCCACGAAGGTGCGCTCCATGTAGGCCGGCAGACGTGCCTCGCCGCGTAGCTGGAATCCGCAGGCGCTCACCAGCGCCGCGAACAAGATGAGGCCGATCGCGCGGCGCATCAGCCGACCACGATATTGAGTAGCTTGTCGGGCACCAGGATGACCTTGCGCACGGTCTTGTCGTGGACGTGGCGCGCGACGTTGTCGTCGGCCATGGCAGCGGCCCGGACCGTGTCCTGATCCGAACCCGGCGCCACCTCGACGCGAGCGCGAACCTTGCCGTTGACCTGCACCACCACGGTCACCGCGGCGCGCTCGAGCGCCGAGGTGTCGACCGCCGGCCAGCCGGCCTCGAACACCGACTCCTCGCGGCCGAGATCGCGCCAAAGCGCCTCGGCGATGTGCGGCGTGACCGGCGCGATCAGGCGCACCACCGACTCCCAGGCTTCCTGCATCAACAGCCGCCCGGACTCGTCGCCGGGCTCGAATCGCTGCAGCTCGTTGCAGAATTCCATGATTGCCGCGATCGCGGTGTTGAAGGTCTGGCGCCGGCCCATGTCGTCGCCGACCTTGGCGATGGTCTCGTGCAGACGGGTACGCAGCTCGCGCGCCGGGCCCTCGAGCGCATCGGGCCTGCGGCCCGGCAGCGCCCCCCGCTTGACGTGCGCCTCCACACCGGCGTGGAGACGCTTGAGAAAACGCCATGCGCCTTCCACGCCCGCCTCGGACCACTCCAGCGACTGCTCCGGGGGCGCGGCGAACATCGAGAACAGGCGCACCGTATCGGCGCCGTATGTGTCGACCAGGGCCTGCGGGTCGACGCCGTTGTTTTTGGACTTGGCCATCTTCTCGATGGCGCCTGGTTCGACCGGCCGGCCGTCGGCTTCGAGCACGGCGCTGAGGATCCCGCCCTTGCCGTCGCGCTGGACATTGACATCGGCGGGATTGAACCACTCCTTTCGACCGGAGTCGTCTTCCCGACAATAGGTTTCGGCCAGCACCATGCCCTGGGTCAGCAGGCGCTTGAAGGGTTCGTCGACGTTCACCAGTCCTTCGTCGCGCATCAGCTTGGTCCAGAAGCGCGCGTAGAGTAGGTGCAGAATGGCGTGTTCGATACCGCCGATATATTGATCGACCGGCATCCACCGGTCGGCGCGCTCGTCGACCATGGCGTCGTTGTTGTCCGGGCCGGTATAGCGCAGGAAATACCAGGACGAGTCGACGAAAGTGTCCATGGTGTCGGTTTCGCGCTTGGCCGCCGCGCCGCAGTTCGGGCAGGTCGTCTCGAGGAAATCGGCGTGGCGGTTGAGCGGGTTGCCCGAACCGTCGGGCACCAGCGCCTCGGGCAGCACGACCGGCAGATCTTTCTCGGGCACCGGCACGTCGCCGCAGTCGGTGCAGTGAATGATCGGAATCGGGCAGCCCCAGTAACGCTGGCGCGAAATACCCCAGTCGCGCAGCCTAAACTGGATGCGCGCGCGGCCGGCGCCCTGCTTTTCAAGGTCGGCAACGATCGCCTCGAAGCCCTTCGACCACTCGAGTCCGTCGTAGGCACCGGAGTTGACCAGGCGGCCTTCCTTGGCGGCATAATCGTCGTGCCAATGCCGGTCGTCGTATTCGCGCCCCTCGGGCAGGCTGATGACCTGGCGGATCGGCAGCCCGTACTTGTTGGCGAACTCGAAGTCGCGCTCGTCGTGGCCGGGCACGGCCATGATCGCGCCTTCACCGTAGGTCATGAGTACGTAATTGGCGACCCACACCGGCAACTCGTCCCCGGTGAGCGGATGGACGGCGGTCAGCCCGGTATCCATCCCCTTTTTCTCCTGCACCGCAATGTCGGCTTCCGATACCCCGCCGGTCTGGCACTCGGCGATGAAAGCAGCCAGCTCGGCGTTGTTCTCGGCGGCCTGCCTGGCGAGCGGGTGCTCGGCGGCAACGGCCATGAAGGTCGCGCCCATGAGCGTGTCGGGACGGGTCGTGAAGACCTTGATCGTCTCCGTTCCGCACGCAAAGGCGATCTCGGCGCCCTCGCTGCGGCCGATCCAGTTGGCCTGCATGGTGCGCACGCGCTCGGGCCAGCCGTCGAGGTCGTCGAGGCTTTCGAGCAGCTCGTCGGCGTAGTCGGTGATGCGCAGGTAGTACATCGGGATTTCGCGCTTTTCGACGGCCGCACCGGTACGCCAGCCCTTGCCGTCGATAACCTGCTCGTTGGCCAGCACGGTCTGGTCGACCGGGTCCCAGTTGACGGTCCCTGTCTTCTTATAGGCGATGCCGCGTTCGAGGAGGCGCAGGAAAAACCACTGGTTCCAGCGGTAGTACTCGGGGTCGCAGGTGGCCAGCTCGCGTTCCCAGTCGATGGCGAAGCCCAACTGTTTGAGCTGGCCGCGCATGTGCTCGATGTTTTCGCGCGTCCACTGCGCCGGCGGTACACCGTTGGCCATGGCGGCATTCTCCGCCGGCAGACCGAAGGCGTCCCAGCCCATGGGCTGCAACACGCGCTCGCCCTGCATCCGGTGATAGCGCGAGATGACGTCGCTGATGGTGTAGTTGCGCATGTGACCCATGTGCAACTTGCCCGAGGGATAAGGGAACATGCTCAGGCAGTAGAAGCGCTTACCGTCGCCGGACTCGGCACGGTCGGCGTTGCGTTCTTCCCAGTAGCGGCGAATGGCCGGTTCCAGCTCGCCGGGGCGGTAGTTCTCAGACACCGTTGAAAAAGACCTTGGCTGATACTCGTTTTACAAAGCGCCGCGCCGCCCCGGCTGCGGGGCGGCGCGGACGGCTGGACAGGCGGGACTTACTGTTCGTCGCCGCCGTCGGTTTCCTCGTTCGTTCGCTGGGCCAGGCGATCCCAGGCGGCCTGGGCTTCCTGCCATGCATCCCGGGCCTCGGCACTCGTGCCTTCCCAGGTATCGCCGGCGAACTCGCTGGCCTCTTCCCAGGCACCTTCGGCACGCTCGCGGGCCTTTTCAGCCGCCTCGCGCGCTTCTTCCCAGGCCTTGCCGCCTTCTTCCTCGGCGGCCGCCAGCGCTTCCTCGGCCTTCATGCGGGCCTCGTCGGCCAGCTCGCGGGCGCGCTCAAAGACCTTCTCGTGCATGGCCTGTTCGCCCATATCCGGGCCTTCCTCGACCAGCTCCTCGATTTCTTCGCTGGCTTCTTGGCCTTCCTGCTTGACCTCTTCGTAAGCTTCGGCAGCCTCTTCACCGGCCTGCTCGGCCTGCTGAGCCGCTTCCTCGCCAGCCTCTTCCATTTCCCCGGCGTCCTCGGACTGGCAAGCCGCCAGCACCAGCGCCATTACGGCAATCGACAGATAACGCATGACAACTAACCTCCAGTTTGGGCCCTCGGGCTTCGTATCCACATTGAAGCCGTATCCTAACGCCAAACGCCTGCAGCGGCACGAGGTTTTCGGCGCATGCGCGACCATCGGTATGCTGACAATCGCCCGCACCGTGCACTACTCTGGTAATGGGCTCGGCAACGCAACAGGGATCACGCTCATGCACACGCACGCCAAAAGCACACTCGCGATTCTGGCCTTCGCTCTGATGATGGGCGGCACGAACGCCCAGGCCAGTCCGTTTCACTTCGCCGAACACACACCCGGGTTCGATATCTTCGCCGACGCTCAGCGCGCTTATGATTCCGGTTTCCACTTCAGCGCCTTCCACAAGTTTCGCCGCGCGGCCCACTGGGCCGACAAGATGGCCCAGCACAACCTGGGCGTGATGATCTACCGGGGCGAAGGCGTCGACCGCGATCCGGCCCGGGCCTGGGCCTGGTTCGAACTGTCCGCCGAGCGCGGCTATCCGGAGCTGGTCGGCATCGCCAACGCGGTCTGGGACGAACTCGAGCCCGGGCAGCGCAAGCGCGCCCGGCGCATTCTCGAAGAAGAACTCGAGCCTCGCTACGGCGACGAGGTGGCGGTTCCCCGCACCGCGCGGCGCATGGAACGAGAGCGGCGCAACATCGCCGGCTCGCGAGTCGGCTTCGTCGGCAACATGCAGGTCTACGACGTCGGTACGGTGGGGGCGCGTAGTGGGGAGGAGTACTTCGACTCCGAGAAGTGGGACTTCCGCAAAGTCATGCAGCGCGAAAAGCAGGTGTTCGAAGCCCTGGCCCGCGGCAGGGTCACGATCGGCGACCTCGAGTTCGTCGATGACGAGGACGCCGAATCCGCCGAACGCGCTGACAGCGAGCGGGACTGAGTAATCAGTGCCGCCGGCTCGCCGCTGCGCGAGCCGCAGTCACGCGCTTTATCCGTATACGCGCTCGAGCCACCGCCACACACTGCGCAGCCCCTGGGCCTCGCCCCCGGCCGGCCGGCCCGGCCGGTCGGACAGATTCCAGGCGTAGACGTCGAGGTGGTACCAATCGATACCTTCTCCGACGAAGTGGTCCAGAAACAGCGCCGCCGTGATGCTGCCGGCGAATTTCGAGCTGCCGGTGTTGGAGATATCGGCGATCGGCGGCTCGATTTGCTGGCGATAGGGTTCGAACAGGGGCATGTGCCACAGCGGATCCTCGGACTCGAAGCTCAGATCCTGGATTGCCCGGGCTGACTCGAGGGCGCGGCCGTAGATCGGCGGCAGATCCTCACCCAGTGCAATTCTGGCCGCCCCGGTGAGCGTGGCGAAGTCGATGATGCGCTCGGCGCCCTCTTCGGAGGCCAGCGTCAGCGCATCGGACAGTACGACGCGTCCCTCGGCGTCGGTATTGCCGATCTCGACCGTCGTGCCCTTGCGCGTATGGATGATGTCGGAGGGACGGTACGCGTTGCCTGAAATGGCGTTCTCGACAGCGGGTATGTACACGCGCAGGTTCACCTCCAGGCCGAGCGACATGATGATCTTCGCCAGGCCGAGCACGTGGGCCGCACCGCCCATGTCCTTCTTCATCAGCAGCATGCCCGCCCCCGGCTTGATATTGAGCCCGCCGGAATCGAAGATCACGCCCTTGCCGACCAACGCGAGGGCGGGGGCATCGGCACGCCCCCACTGCATCCGAATCAGCCGCGGTGCGCGACTGGCCGCCTGGCCGACAACGTGGATCGCCGGAAACTCGCGTTCGAGCCGCTCGCCTTCGATCACCTCGCAATCGGCGCCGTGTTCACCGGCCAGGTCGCGCGCGACGTCGGCCAGCTCCGCCGGACCCAGGTCGATTGCCGGGGTATTGACCAGGTCGCGAACCAACGCGGCTGATTCGACAAGGGTACGGATTCGCGGCTCGTCTCCTGCGTCCAGCGCAAGCCGGGCGGCGGGCTTGTCCATTCTCTTGTAGCGGTCGAATCGATAGCAGCCCAGACCCCAGCCGACGGCGGCGCGTTCGCGCTCGGCGGCGTCCCAGTCGCAGTCGAGACGATAGTCGCCCTCGGGCAGTACCGCCGGCAGATGCGCCAACGCCCAGAGCCGGTCGCCGGGCTCGCGTCCGGCCAGCACGGCGATCAGTTCGCCTTGCTCGTCGGGCACTTGAAGAAGTTTGCCGGGCGCAGCATCGAATCCGCAGGCCTCGACCCAGCGCCGGGTGCGAGCGTCGGCGGTGCGCTTCCAGCTTTCCAGCTCGCTCGCATCGAGGGAGAGGACGGGAATCGATTGGTCGGGTGAGATACTGAACATGGCGGCTCCGAGAGGGGCATGAAACACGGCCGCCTAGGATAGCGCACAGTCACGGCCGTCATGGCGCCGCAACCGATTCAAAGACTCGATTCAATCGCTGCGATAACGCATCCGGCGCCGCCGGCGCACGACGGCAGCGGGCGACTTGAACAGTTCGTAGAGCAACAGCGCCAGGAGCACGCCGACGCCGGTCCAGATCAGCGACGGCGCATCGATCGGCACCGCCGGGGTGAAGGCTTCCCAGGCACGTCTGGCGATCTCCGAATCGCCGTGGCGCAGCATCAGGACCGGCTGCATCAGCGGCGAGGCATCGGCAATGGATGCATAGGTCGCTTCCAGCTCTCTGACCCGGTCGGAAAAACCATGCACCGCCTGCGCTCGCTCGGTGTCGCTCAACTCGGGAACCAGGATGCCCCGCTCGACCAACTCGAGCGTGCGCCGCGCTTCGTCGAGATGGCCGCCGAGGCGCTGGAGGTAGGCCTGGGTGAATGCCGGCGCCTGGGAGAGGCCCATACCGCCGCCCGCGCCGGAAACGGCGCTGCCCAGATTGTCGAATTTGCGACCGACCCAACCCATGACAATCAGTCTCCGGCGGGGTCGCAGGCAAGTCAAGCGGCGCTCTTCGCGCTGCCGAATTGCGCCGCCAACTGACCCCCGGCGTCACTCGGCCCGATTGGCCGGCGCGACGCGACGCCCGCTGCCGGGGCGTTTGGCCAGGTCGCACAATGAACCAGGACAACCCGCTCGCGACTCTGGCGCAGTTTTTGCATGTTAAGGGCCATGAACGCCGTGACCCGATCCAATTCGACCCGTCCGCGACTGCTGTTCGTCGACGACAGCCGGCTGATGAGAGCCTGTGCGACCCGAATCCTCGGCGAGCAATTCGACCTGCTCCTGGCCGAATCGGCCGAAAAGGCCTGGAATTTGCTGCAGCACGACTCGAGCATCGTCGCCGTGTTCAGCGATCTGCACATGGACGGCAAGAGCGGCTTCGACCTGCTCCAGCAGATCCGCCAGTCCGAACGGCCGCATCTGGTCGATCTGCCGGTGGTCCTGATCACGGGCGAGGAAGACGGCGAGACCCGCCGCAAGCATGCGCTGATGCTGGGCGCGACCGATTTCATCTCCAAGCCTTTCCAGTCCAGCGAATTAATGGCGCGGGCCAGCGCCTACGCCCAGACCAGCCGGTCGGCCAAGCGCCTGCGCCTGCTCGAACAGGACCACCACATCGACCCCCAGACGGGGCTGGGCAACCGCCGCTACTGCGAGGAACGCCTGATGCAGGCGATGAGTTTCGCCCATCGTCACCAGCAGCCGCTGGTGTTGATGCACCTGCGACTCGACGGGCTGTCGGCACTGCTCGATGACATGGGTGACCCGCACGCCGGCCGCGCCCTCAAGCGTATCGGCGACACCCTCAGGCGCCGCATCCGCCGCGAGGATACGGCGTTTCGCACCGAGCCGGAGACCTTTACCTTCCTGCTCGCCGCAACCGACGCCGAGGGCGCGAAGAAACTGCAGCGCCGGTTCATGCCCGACCTCGACGAACTGGGGCTATGTCCGGACGACGAAGCGCTGGCGGTCGAAGCCGGATTTATCGTCCAGACCCCACCGCAGCTCAACGGTCACGACGGTTCGCAGATTCTCGAAGAAGGTCTGTCGGGCGAAGCCACGCCGGTGGACGCGCAGGCTGCATCGGAATCGACGCCGGGCATCGAGCAGGCGCTTCGGATGATCGAGCGCGGCCAGGCCGAACGAGTCAGGCCGCACCTGCCCGCGCTTGCCCAACGACTGGGGCCGCTGCTGGACCTGCTCGGAGAGACCGGGGAGGTCGGCCGCAAGGGCTCATCGAGCACAGCCGGTCGCTCTCACTGAGCTACGGCCCCGGCCTCCGCGTCGGGGTTCTCCAGTCTCGGTCGGAGCCAGCCCGCCAATTGCCCGAACACGTCGGCGGTCGCTTCTTCCAGGGCCGCAGCCGCCGCTTCCAGCGAATGGCCGCCGGCAGGCTGCACACCCTGCAGACGAGTGTTGCCCAACAGCGCCTCGTCGGCCGCGAACAGCCGAGCCACCAGCTCGATCTCCGCCGTCAGCCCGTCGGCGCCTTCCACCAGCTCGAATCGGCGCAGGTTCAGGTCCAGCCTGTACTCGGCGGGCAAGCTGCCCGCCCGGCCGGTTCTCGCCACGCGCCCATTGAGATAGTCTACGAGCAGGTCCTGTACGAGATCCGGCGCTCGGTCGATCCAGGCCGCCGACGACCACGGCATCAGGGTTCGATCACGGCGAACCAGGATGCGCGAGGAGTCGCGGGTACGGTCGGTCTGCGGCCGCGCTATGGCCAGCGTCGGAAGCGGATCGTCGCTCGAAATCGAATCGACCCTGGGCACCTGCAGGGTAATCAGACGATAGTCGGACGCGCCGCCCAGAGCGCAGGCGGTGAGCAGCAAGACCGCCGCCGGCAGGGAAAATGTCTTGTTGAGGCTCGGAATCATCGCGGTTCGTACTCCTCGGGTCGTTCCTTGCCCAGCAGGAATCCCGCCGGGTTGCGGTCGAACTGCTCGGTGAGCGCGGAAAGCTCGTCGATCAGCTGCCGGAACTCCTGCACGGCCGGGCCCAGCGGGGTGATGACCCGATCGCCAAAGCCGGCGACGGCCGCCTCGTTACGCGCCACCATCCGGTCGATGCGTTCGGCCGTCTCGGCCAGCCGCGCCATGGCCTCGCGCAGCGAGTCGGCGGCCTGCGGAAACTTCTCCACCAGCGCCGGTTCGACGCGATCGAGGGTCGCCGACATATCGGCCACGGTCGTCCTCACCTCGCGCATCAGCGGAACCAGCTGCTCGCTGGAACGGTGCAGGTTGTCCACGATTTCGCCGAGGCGATCGCTCTCGCCGGTGAGCGCCTCGGTGAACCGATCGATATTGTCGAGCGTAGTGGCGACGCGCTCGGCGTTTTCCTCGTTGAGGAATTCAAGCATACGGAGCATGACCTGGCTGGCCGTACTCGCGATGTCTTCGGAACTTTCGATGAGCCGCTGAAGGCTCGACTCCTCGGCAATGATGACCGGACGATCCCGCTCTGGCGCAGGCTTCAGCGGCGGACTGTCCGGGCTGCCGCCGCGAAGCTGGATATTGGACACGCCGGTCAGCCCCGATACCGAAAGCCGCGCGGTGGTGTCTTCGCGCAGCGGCGCCTGTGCATCCAGGCGAATTACCGCGATGACGCGACCGGGGTCGTCCGGCGACAGGCGAAGGTCGCGTACGCTGCCCATGCTGATGCCGTTGTAGTGAACGCCGGAGCCGACGCTGAGGCCGCTGACCGGCTGCAGGAAGTGTACTTCGAGTTCCTGCCAGGCCGCTTCGCTCGCCCACTGCGCCGACCACAGGGCCCCGAGCACCAGCAGCACAGCGCCGGCCAGCGTGAACGCCCCGATCAATACGTGATTGGCCCGCGGTTCCATTTCAGCAGTCTCCTCCGGTCTGCGCCTGCCTGGCCTGGCGAGCGCGCGGGCCGTGGAAGTAGTCCCTGACCCAGGGGTGATCGAATGCCTCGACGGTCTCGAGGTCGCCGGTCACCAGTACGCGCCCGTCGCCGATGACGGCAATCCGGTCGCAGATGCCGTAGAGCGTATCAAGATCGTGCGTGATCAGGAATACGGTCAGCCCAAGGGCGTCGGCCAGCGTGCGCAGCAGTTGGTCGAACGCCGCGGCACCGATCGGGTCGAGGCCCGCGGTCGGCTCGTCTAGAAACAGCAATTCGGGGTCCAGCGCAAGCGCGCGCGCCAGGCCCGCGCGCTTGCGCATGCCGCCGGACAACTCCGAGGGATACTTGCCGCAGGCGGTCAGGGGCAGCCCGGTGAGCCGAATCTTCAGTCGCGCCAGCTCGCAGCACAGGCCCGCTCCGATCTCGGGGTAGTGCGTCTTGATCGGAACCTCGACATTTTCGCGAACGGTCAGGGAGGAAAACAGGGCGCCGTCCTGGAACAGCACCCCGGTGCGCCGTCTCAGCGCCTGCAGTGACCGGCCGCCGGCGTCGACGCGACGGCCGAACACCTCGATCGATCCGGCCTGCGGTTCGCGCAAGCCGAGAATGGCGCGCATCAGCACCGACTTGCCGCTGCCCGAGCCGCCCACCACGCCAAGGATTTCGCCGCGGTCGACGTCGAGATCGAGGCCCTGGTGGACGGTCTGGATCCCGAAGCGATTGACCAGGCCGCGAACGCGGACGGTCGGTTCGGTCGACGAATCCCGGCCGCTCACCAGCCGAGCTCCATGAAGAACACCGCCGCCAGCGCATCGATGACGATGACCAGGGTAATGCTCTGCACCACCGCCGAGGTGGTGCGCTCACCTACGGACTGGGCCGTTCCTGCCACCTTGAAACCTTCCAGGCAACCGATCAGCGCGATGGTGACCGCGAACAGCGGCGCCTTGAGCAGCCCAACCAGATAATGCTGCAGCGTGACGGCGTCGCGCAGGCGGGTAAAGAACATGTCCGGCTCGATCCCGAGAGACAGCACCGACACGAGCAGCCCGCCGGCAAATCCGGCGATGGTCGCCAGCAGGGAGAGAATCGGCAGCATGACCAGCAGTGCGAGCAGGCGCGGCAACACCAGCAGCACGATCGGATCGAGGCCGAGCGTGCGCATGGCGTCGATTTCCTCGCGCGATTTCATCGTGCCGATCTGGGCGGTGTAGGCGCTGGCGGTTCGCCCGGCAAGCAGAATGGCGGTCAGCAGCACCCCGAACTCGCGCAGGAAAGAGTAGGTGATGAGTTCGACAACAAACAGCTCCGCACCGAAATCGCGCAGTACAGTAGCGCCGAGATAGGCCACGACGGCGCCCACCAGGAAAGCGAGCAGCGCCGTCAGCGGCAGCGCATTCAGGCCCGTCTGCTGCATGTGGAAAACGGTGGCGGTCACGCGCCACTGCGACGGACGAGCCACGGTTGCGGCCAGCCGGCTCAGCGCCAGACCGAGAAATCCGACGAGTTCGCGAGTATTGCCCCCCGCGCCGGTCACCACCCGCCCGATGCCGGCCAGCCACTCGCGCCACAGCGGCGGCGGCTCGGTCTCTTGCTCGCCGTCGCTGGCCAGGGCGGCGGCGACCGCCTCGAACAGCGGGCGGTGAGCATCTTGCAGCTCGACGGCGTCGGGCTCGACAGAGAGGTTGCGGGCGACGCGTATCAGCAAGTAGGCGCCGGCGGCGTCGAGCGACACCAGTCCGGTCGCGTCGATGCCGTGCGCCCGGCCGGAAAACCCCGCGATCCGTTCTTCCAGGTCGCTCGCGCCGCCCAGACGCCAATCGCCCAGTGCCCGGAAACGAGCGCCGTCGGCATCGTCGGCAAGGAACTGGGGTGATTCGGACATTACGCGGACCATCGGCTCGTGGAACGACGGGCTACAACTTAGCAGACTCGGCGAGCTTCTTTGATCCCGCAACGATCGGCCGGCGCCTCCCGATCAGGACTCGAAGCGATCCTCGAAGATCGCCGTCTCGCCCGCGTCGGTGCTCAGGCACGAGGGCGTGTTGGCCTGAACGCGGTCGTTCATGACCGCTTCGACTGCTGGGGCGAGCTCGAGCCGGTTGGGATTACTCGGACCACAACCGGTGCTCAAATTGCAGTAGCTCATCAACGTTCCCGAGCCCTCGGCCGGACAACTCGTCGTTCCCGAATAGCAGCCAGGCTCCGAGGCGTAGCACTGGTCGATCGGCGGGTCATAGCAGTGGGTGTGCACGGAGCCCAGGTTGTGACCGAGCTCGTGCGCGAACAGGCGAGCGCTGGCCACCACCGGCACGCTGCCGCTCCAGAACAGTTGGTTGACGCTGTAGCTGCCGCCACTGGACTGATAACGGCAGTATGAATCGATCCAGGCGATGCCCGAGGCGGAAGTGCCGGAACTCGCATTGCCCGACACCAGCGCCGCGTGCGTGCGGGCGATGCCGGAAAAGTTGTTCTGCCAGTAGCTGCCAAATTCGCTCAGGTGCGAACCGCTGGCGCCCGAGGACTCCACCGTGTACGGATCGGAATCGGTACGAAGAAACGTGTCGCCCTGGAGCATGCGCAGGTCGAGCTGCGACTCGAACAGCGTGTTGGTCGCGACCAGCAGGTCCTCAAACCACTCGGCGGCCTCCGTCGTGTTGTCGTTGAAGCGGCGATCGAGCCACTGGGTGTCGGTATCCAGCGCCAGCACGCCGTAGCGAAGGCTGCCGCGCGAGGACGCGGGAAACACACCGTCGAGCGCGTCGGACTCGAAAGACGGATGACGATCCGACTGGTCGAAGTCGACGTTGCCGCAGGTCTGCGTCAGTTCGAGCCCGTCGGGCAACAGCGAGCGAGGCGTTCGCGCGGTGATCCGCCAGCCCGCGTCGGTGACCAGATTCAGCGCTTTCAGCCCCTCGGGCGAGGCGACGTTGCCGCTCAGCCGCATGCCGATGGGATCGAACAGCACGCCGATGCGAACGCGCGGATTGTCGAGCGAGCGCCCCATGAATACGTGCCTGCGCGGATAGTCCAGCGGCTCGGGGCCGCTGCCGCGCAGCACGTAAACGCCGGCGCCCGGCGCCCGCAAGCGAACGCGTTCGAGCGTCACCGGGCCGGAAACCGCGCCGCCCAGCAGCGCGCCGTCGAATTCGAGGACCTGCCCGATCTTCGCGCGCGAAAGATCGAGAACGAGTCGATCGACGTTGTCGATCGTTGCCGCGCCCCCCTTGGCACAAACGATGGTCAGAAGCACCAGGCAGACAGCAGCTCGCATGGCCGGCCCTCCGGAATGAGTCTGCAAAGACATTAATCCCGATCGGCCGGCCAGGCAAGCGCGATGCGAATGCGGCTGCTATTCGAACGGAACCCGGTAGGCACCGCCCCGGCGCCGGATCTCGAGCGTCAGCTCGGCCTCCTCGCCGAGCGGAAAGCGATCGCGCATCTCGGCGAGATTACGCACGCGCTGCCGGTTGACCGCGACCACCAGGTCGCCCGGCCGAAGCCCCGCATTCCAGGCCGAGGAGTTGCGCCGCACGTTCTCGACCAGCACGCCCTGGGCGCGAGCGCGCTCGGGAATGCGCACCAGCGCCGCGCCGTCGAGCCGCTTGTCGAGTCGCTGCCCGGAAATGCGCTCGTCGAGGTTTTCCTCGATGACCACCCGAACCGAATCGGTCTCGCCGTCTCGCAGGTACTCGACCCGAACGCGGCTGCCGACAGCGAGCAGTCCCTCGATATTGCGCAGGCCCTGGGCATTCTTCACGGGCCGGCCGTCGACCGATACGATCACGTCGCCGGCTTTCAGGCCCGCGGCCAGCAAGGCCGAGTCTTCGTCCAGGCGAGTGATCACCGCCCCGCGCGAGGACTCCAGCGCCAGCGCTTCGCGCAGTTCCTCGTTGAGATCCTGCACTTCGATGCCGAACGAGCCGCGGCGTACCTCGCCGTACTCGATCAATTGCGCCATCACATGGGTCGCGGTGCGGATCGGGATCGCGAAGCCGATGCCGACGTTGCCGCCCGATGGCGTGAAGATGGCGGTATTGATCCCCACCAGCTCGCCGCGCAGGTTAATCAGCGCGCCGCCGGAATTGCCCGGATTGATAGAGGCATCGGTCTGGATGAAGTTCTGGTACTCGAGGCCGCGCAGGCCGCTGCGACCCAGCGCGGAGACGATGCCCGAGGTCACCGTCTGACCCAGCCCGAAGGGATTGCCCACGGCCACGACGAAATCACCCACCCGGAGCCGCTCGGACTCGTCGAGCGGCAGTTCGCTCAGGTTCTTGGCGTCGACCCGGATTACTGCCAGGTCGGTATCGCGGTCGGAGCCGACAAACTCCGCGGCAAGTTCCCTTCCATCCTTGAGCCGCACGGCGATGTCGTCAGCACCCTCGATGACATGGTTGTTGGTCAACACGTAGCCACCTTCGGCATCGACGATTACACCGGAACCCAGGCTTTGCTGGACGCGCTCTCGCGGCACGCTGGGAAAGTCGAAGAAACGGCGGAAGAACGGGTCGTCGAAAAAGGGGCTCCTGCGAACCTGCACGCGGGTCCGCGTGTGCACGTTGACGACCGCCGGCATGACTTCCTCGAGAACCGGGGCCAGCGAAGGGAGGGGCTCGCCGTCGACGGATGCCGGCAGCGCCGCTGGCGCGACCCGCAGCGAGAAGAGCACAGTGAGTGCGATCGAGATTCGAAATGCTTTGTTCATCATTGGCTTGTAGGCTTGAGACAAGTGACTTAGCGACGCGGCCTTGGACTGGTACACCCGGCGACAGGTTCAGTCCGTCTGCCGGTCGATTCCAGCCCTGGCGCCGCGGGCTCGCGGGCGGGGCGCCGGGGTTGCATTTGCACGCAAAACCCGGATGATATAGACGCAACCCGAGGTTCGTGACCCAATATGTTGGGGAGAGAGAGCCTGAAGAGCACAATATGCTGAACCTGGACCAGCAAGTACTGCGAACCGACGTGACCGGTATGCCGCTCGAATGGATCGGCTATCAGGACGCGGTTCGCCTGATCGTGCTCGATCAGGTCTGCTACGCACTGGGCAGCGTGCTCTACCGGCTTCACGGCGGCACCAACGCCAGCAGCGGCCGCCGGACGGAGATCCCCGTCAACGCGATCATCGCGACGCACGGATCCCACCCCGACGCGCACAAGTTCTATGAACGCTACACGCCCCCGCTTTCCAATCGCGCGCTGTTCCGTCGCGACGAAGGCCTTTGCCTGTATTGCGGCGAACAATTCAAGGACCGTGACCTGTCGCGCGATCACGTGCACCCGATCTCTCAGGGCGGCGTCGACACCTGGGCCAATGTGGTGACGGCCTGCAAGCGCTGCAACAACCACAAGGGCTCGCGCACACCCGAGGAAGCGGGCATGCAGCTGCTGGCCATCCCCTTCACCCCGACGCACGCCGAGTACGTCTACCTGCAGGGCCGACGCATCCTCGCCGACCAGATGGAATTTCTCCTGGCTCACTTCCCGCGCAACAGCGTACTGCGCAAGCGACTGACCGCGGCATTCTGATGGCGCCCCCCGCCGGACAGCCGGGCCGTGAGCAGGCCTATCTGGTCGACGCCAGCGTCTACATCTTTCGCGCCTGGCACAGCATGCCCGACCGCTTCGAAGATCCGGCGGGCAATCCGACCAACGCGGTCTACGGCTTCGCGCGCTTCTTGTGCGAACTACTCGAGCAGACCCGTGCGGATCACGTGGCGGTGGCCTTCGACGAGTCGCTGACCACCTCGTTCCGCAACGAGATCTACCCCGAGTACAAGGCCAACCGCGATCCCGCCCCGGAGGAACTCAAGCGGCAGTTCGCCTGGTGCCAGGACCTGGGGCGCGCACTGGGACTGACCGTTTGCGCCGACAGCTATTACGAGGCCGACGATCTGATCGCCACGCTTGCCGAGCAGTGCCGCTCGCGGCGGCAATCGGTGTGCGTGGTCACCGGCGACAAGGACCTCGCACAACTACTGGTCGACGACGATCACTGGTGGGATTTCTCGCGCCGGCGACGCCTCGACCGGCAGGGGGTGTTCGACCACTTCGGCGTCCATCCCCACCAGATTGCCGACTTCCTCGCGCTGACCGGCGACTCCGTCGACAACATTCCCGGCGTTCCCGGCGTGGGGCCCAAGACGGCGAGCGCGCTGATGGCGCGCTTCGGCAGCCTCGATGCGATCTACAACCGACTCGACGAAATCGCCTGGCTCAAGATCAGAGGCGCGAAGACGCTCGCCGCCAAGCTGCGCGAACACGAAGCGGCGGCCCGGCTGGCGCGACGCCTGACCGGGCTGCACCGAGAAGTACCGGTACTGGCAGACGCCGGCGAACTGCAGCGCTCCGGTGGCGATGCCGACGGGCTCGACGCCCTGCTCGACAGCCTGGGCTTCGGCCGCCCGTTGCGGGAGCGGCTGCACCGGCTCTGAGGCGCGCGACCGCAGGGCGCCGAACGGGCGCGCCCCGCGAGATCGATCAGCCCTCGGAATCAGAATCCTGCTGCTGACGCTGTTGCTGCTGGCCCTTGAGCTTCTCCAGCACTTCCTGGCCGACGGTCTTCACCGAGGCATTGTCGACGTCGAGTTTCATGATCGGCACCTCGGGCCACTCGTCCCTGGGGTTGCCCTCGGCATCGGCATGGCGCCAGTGGCTGACCGCCAGAAAGTAGAGTTCCTGGCCGTCCATGACGCCGAAGGTGGGCATGTCGAATTCCTCGCGCGCCGCCGCGAGCGGCGCGACGGCCGTCACGCCGAGGCCGTCGTCACCCAGCTTGAGGCGAACGACGCGCTGCGGCGTGATCGCGTTCTGGATGACCACGAGATGGTTGTTCCACCAGTACAGCCCGTCGATCCCGCCGGCGTTGAACGTTTCCGGAACCGCCAGCTGCCAGGCCTGCTGGCCGCCGCTGGCGTCGATGACGAAGATGCCCAGTGCGTAGTCGGCCACGTAGAGCAGGCTCCCGTCTTCGTTGAGGGCCATTCCCCTGAGGCTCGTGAAACCCGGGTGCCCGAAATAGGGGCTGAGCGCCTCGGCGCCCGCCTGAAGACGATAGATGACCGGCGCCTGCATATCGGCCGCAAACACTGTGCCGTCTTCGGCCACGGCGAGCGAACCGAGCAGGTTGCGGCCGCCGCCGCTGCCGATCGGGTACTCGCGCTGCAGCTCGCCGGTCTCGAGATCCAGCCGCAGGAGCGCGCTGTTGACCTCGTCCTCACGCGGTTCGCCCTGGAACATCGCAACATTCCCCGTGGCGACCCAGAGATGACCGCGTTCGGCGTCGACCGCCAGGTCGAACACGGCCTGCAACTTGGGCATGTCTTCGGCGGAGACCCATGTCGTCCACTGCTCGCCGTCGTCGCTGGTCAGGATCACGCCATCCCGCACGGTGCCCACGAACATGCGCTCTTGCTCGTCGTCGTAGGCCATCGCTTCGGGCATGGGATGGTCTTCGCCCAGCCGCGACCAGGTCGTGACGTCGCCGAAAGGCTGGCCGGCCTCTTCCATCAGACTGTTGAGGTGGTCGTAGAGCTGATGCTCGCGCATGGGCTCGACAGCCTCGATGGAATCCCAGTCCACCGACAGGCCCTGACGCTGCATCCGAAGCATCATGTCGTAGGCTTTGTCGAGCTTGCCGAGCATGGCATTGCCCTCGACCAGGTGGCGCATGAAGTCCTGGTTGTAGGGTCGCAGACGGTGCAGTTCTTCAGTGGCCTCGACCCAGCCCTCGATATCCTGCTGCTGGTAGGCTCTGGCGGCCTTGTCGAACCATTCGCTGAACTTCTGGCCGCGCCCCTGGAGCTTGGGCTGCTGTGACTGCTGGGACTTTGCGACCGGTTCCCCCGCGGTTGCGGGCGAAGCGGCCTTGTCTTCGGCATCGGATGCCGTCTGCCCCGCTGCGAGCGTGGACAGCAGCAGCGTGAAGGTCAGGCTGAAGGCCGTAGCGAAAATGCGCATAATCCGTTTCCCTGTTGATTCAAGTTATTCGCTGGAGCTGGGACTGTCGCCAGCCGCAATCGTTCACGCCCGACCCGAGAAACCCCGAGGAGCCCGAAATGACAGACCGCACGACCAATGACGACACCCTATTGTACGCGGGACGCTACCTTCGGCTGGTCGAACGCGGCGGCTGGGAGCTGGTCTCGCGCCGACACCGCGTGGCGGTCCTGGTCGCCATCACCCCCGACGACGCGCTGCTGCTGGTCGAGCAGTTCAGGATGCCGATCCAGCGGCGCACCATCGAGCTGCCCGCCGGCCTCGTCGGCGACCAGGCCGGTCAGGAGGGCGAAGCACTGCTGGCGGCCGCGCGCCGGGAGCTCGAGGAAGAAACCGGCTGGCGGGCGGGCCACGTCGACGAAATCATGCCCTGTCCCACCTCGGCCGGCATGACCGACGAGATGGCCGTATTCGTGCGCGCCACCGACCTCGAGCGCGTGGGCGACGGCGGCGGCGACGACAGCGAGGACATCCGGGTCCACGCGGTGGCACGCGATGGCATCGACGAATGGCTGGCGCGCCGACACGCAGAGGGGTTCGCCATCGACCCCAAGATCTACACGGCGCTGTACTGGTCGCCGCCGCGCGGCTGAGGGGCTCAGAGCAACCAGCGCCCCACGGACGTGGCCAGGAGCATCACGCCGGCGACGAGGATAAACAACCAAGTCATGCTCGTGCCCCAGAAACGTCCGACCGAATAACCCGACTGTCGATTCAGGCCCAGGAAGCCGTGCAACAGGCGGCCGAGCAGCAGCACCAGGCCGAGCAGGTGGACGGTCCACACGGGTGCGGCGGTTCCGGCCTCGACCAGGGCCAGCAACACCAGCGCCAGCGGCACGTACTCGGAGAAATTGGCGTGCGTGCGCACGGCCCGGTCGAGTTCCTCGTGGCCGCCGCTGCCCAGTCCCACCTTGAGACGGCGGCGCAGGCTCACCACGCGGAACGCCAGCGCGAGAAACACCAGTCCCAGCAAGCCGGCGTAGAACATCGTGATCGTGAAACTCATCGGTTCTTCCCTCGGGGATGGAGGCACGCAGTATAATGCGGGTGTTAGTGTAGTGTGCCAGTCATCATGAACCCTGGACGACCTACCCATGCATCGATGCTTTCTTTTCGCGGCCGCCTTGTTGATGGCCGCCCAGGCCGTGGCTGAATCGCCCGTCGCCATCGCCATCCATGGCGGCGCCGGCACCATCACGCCGGAGCGCATGAGCGACGAGCGCGAAAAAGCCATACGCGCCGCGCTCGAACAGTCAGCGCGCGCGGGACACGAAGCGCTGGTGATCGGCAAGCCGGCGCTCGAGGCCGTGGTTGCCGCCATCCGCGTTCTCGAGGAATCGCCCGAATTCAATGCCGGCAAGGGCGCGGTACTCACCAATACGGGTACCGTAGAGATGGACGCCTCGATCATGGACGGCTCGAACCTGAATGCGGGCGCGGTCGCCGCGGTCAAGCGCATCCGGCATCCGATCGAGGCGGCGCTGAAAGTCATGCACGAGTCGCCGCATGTGATGATGATCGGCGAAGGCGCGATGAGCTTTGCCGAAGACCACGGCCTGAGGTTCATGGACGAGGAGTGGTTCATCACCGAATTCCGGCGCGAACAACTCGCGGCCATCCAGTCCGACGAGCAGGCGTCGATGCAGCTTTCCGAAAGCTGGCATTCAACCGTGGGCGCCGTGGCGCTGGACGCCGACGGCAACCTCGCGGCAGCCACGTCGACCGGCGGCATGGCCAACAAGCGCTGGGGCCGTGTGGGCGACTCGCCCATCATCGGCGCCGGCACCTATGCCGACAACCGCGCCTGCGCGGTTTCGGCGACCGGCCACGGCGAGTTCTTCATCCGCCACGTCGCCGCCCACAGCATCTGCAGCCTGGTCCGCCTGGCGGGAATGAGCCTGGCAGAGGCGGCCGACACCGTGGTCAACGAAACGCTCAGGCAAGCGGGCGCCGACGGGGGCGTCATTGCCATCGACCCCCAGGGCCACATCAGCATGCCGTTCAACACGCCGGGCATGTACCGCGCCGCGATACATCCCGATGGCCGCTTCGAGATCGGGATCTATCGCGACGATCAGTGAGCGACATGCTGGCGGACACCGGCGGCAGTTTCGGTTTCGCCTGCCCCTGTTGCGGCGAGCCGAACGAGCTGTTCATCGACCCCGGCGAACGCGGCCAGATCGTGGTGATGGATTGCCGGGTCTGCTGCCGGCCCATCGAGATCATCCTGCCGCTGGATCCGGACGCGACGCCGGATGTCAGGGCCGAAGATCAGTGATCAGCGACGCCGGATCCCTCTGCCCCGGAATCAAGCAATGCTGCGCGTGCTGGTATCGACCCGCCCCAGCCCCAGATTCCGGCACAGGGCGATCGAGGCGCGGGACTGATTGAGCGTGTAGAAATGAATACCCGGCGCACCGCCCTCGAGCAATTGCTGGCACAACCGGGTCACGACCTCCTCGCCGAAATCCCGTAGCGATTCCTTGTCGTCCGCTTCCTCCCAGGCTTCGATGCGCTTGGCGATCCACAGCGGGATCTCCGCACCACACATACGCGAAAACCGGGCCAGCCCCGAGTAGTTGGTGATCGGCATGATGCCAGGCACGATGGGCACGGTCACGCCGGCAGCGCGGGCGTCGTCGACGAAGCGAAAGTAGCTCTCGGCGCCGAAGAAATACTGTGTGATGGCGCCGTCCGCACCGGCGTCGACCTTGTCGCGAAAATGCGCGATGTCGGTCGCCGGATTCTTCGATTCGGGATGGTGTTCCGGATAGCCGGCCACTTCGATGTGAAACCGATCGCCGTAGTGCTCGCGAATGAAGCGAACGAGATCGATCGCGTGATCGAACACTCCGGATCCACCACCCGATGGCCGGTCGCCTCTGAGCACCACCAGCCGATCGATGCCGTTGTCGCGGTAGTCGTCGAGCAGGTCGCGGATACTGTCAATGTCTTCGGACATGCACGAAATGTGCGGTGCGGCCGGCACACCCGTGGTCTCGGCGATGTTGCGCACGGTCTCGAAGGTTCGCGTACGCGTCGAGCCGCCGGCCCCGAAGGTCACCGACATGTATTCCGGGCCCAGCGCGGCGAGCCGATCGCGCGAGCGCTCGAACGTTTCCTGCTGCTTGTCGTTCTTCGGCGGGAAGAACTCGAAACTCAGTTGGGAATTCGTCATGATGTAGCGCCTTCGATGAAGTCTCGAGAGGCAAGCGAAATGGTTGCCTATTGAAAACTTCCGTGAATCGTAAATGGTAAATCGTGAATCGTGAATCGATCGATCAAGTTCCCGTCTTCTGGCGGATCAGGCCGTTGAGCATGGCCAGGATTCTCAGGATGTGTGCGCGAATCTGTTTGATGTCATCCAGCAAGCCAAGATCTTTAGCCAGCCATATTTGAGTATCCAGCTCCATTAACGAGGCACGGGCGATTTGAAGAAACCGCACCAATTCCATCGAAAAGCCTCGCGCGGCGCCCTCGGCAATGTTCGACGGAACACTAATCGCCGAACGACGCATCTGCGAGGTCAGACCAAACCGCTCATCGTTGGGGAAAGACCCCGACGCTTCATAGACCGCCTTGACCAACCGCATCGCAGCCTGCCAGACATCAAGCTTGTAATGAGCGGGTTCCGGCGGCGTTCCTTCCATTCACGATTTACGATTCACAAAACCTTGTTCATGCCCGGGAGGGAAGGCCCTCCCCGAGCTGTTCCGGAGCCACCATCAGTAGCGATAATGCTCCGGCTTGTACGGCCCTTCGACCTGCACGCCGATGTAGTCGGCCTGCTCCGGCTTGAGCTCGGTCAGGCGAACACCGATGCGTTCCAGGTGCAGCCGCGCGACCTTCTCGTCGAGGTGCTTGGGCAGCACGTAGACGGCGTTCTCGTAGCGGTCGCCGTGCTTGAATAGCTCGATCTGGGCCAGGGTCTGGTTGGTGAAGCTGTTCGACATCACGAAGCTCGGATGACCCGTTGCACAGCCCAGGTTCACCAGTCGGCCGCGAGCAAGCAGAATGATTTTCTTGCCGTCCGGGAAGGTGATGTGATCGACCTGAGGCTTGATCTCGTCCCATTCGTACTTGTCGAGGCTGGCGACGTCGATCTCGTTGTCGAAGTGACCGATGTTGCACACGATCGCCTCGTCCTTCATGCGGCGCATGTGGTCGTGGTTGATCACGTTGTAGTTGCCGGTGGCGGTCACGAAGATGTCGGCGGCTTCGATCACGCCCTCGTCTTCGATGTTGACCACCTTGTAGCCTTCCATGGCTGCCTGCAGGGCACAGATCGGATCGACCTCGGTGATCCAGACGTTGGCCGACAGGGCGCGCAGGGACTGGGCGGAGCCCTTGCCCACGTCGCCGTAGCCGCAAACGATGGCGGTCTTGCCGGCGATCATCACGTCGGTCGCGCGCTTGATGGCGTCGACCAGCGACTCGCGGCAGCCGTAGAGGTTGTCGAACTTCGACTTGGTGACCGAGTCGTTAACGTTGATCGCCGGGAATTTCAGCGTGCCCTCGCGCTCCATGCGATAGAGGCGATTGACACCGGTGGTGGTTTCCTCGGTCACGCCCTGGATGTTGGACAGCGCTTCGGAATACCAGCCCGGGTTCGACTCGAGACGCTTCTTGACGGCCGCAAACAAGGCCTTTTCCTCTTCGCTGCCCGGGTTGTCGAGCACGCTCGGATCTTTCTCGGCCTCAGCGCCCAGGTTGAGCAGCATGGTGGCGTCACCGCCGTCGTCGAGAATCATGTTGGCGGTCTGCCCGTCCGGCCACTGGAAGATGCGGTGAGTGAATTCCCAGTATTCGTCCAGCGACTCGCCCTTGAAGGCGAACACCGGAATGTCGCGATCGGCGATCGCGGCAGCGGCATGATCCTGCGTCGAGTAGATGTTGCACGACGCCCAGCGCACTTCCGCGCCCAGCTCCACCAGGGTCTCGATGAGCACGGCGGTCTGGATGGTCATGTGCAGCGAACCGGCGATGCGCGCACCCTTGAGGGGCTGATCGTCGGCGTACTCGCCTCGGGTCTGCACCAGGCCGGGCATCTCGGTTTCGGCGATTTTCATTTCCTTGCGGCCGAACGCGGCCAGGCTCGGATCGGCGATGCAGAAGTCCTTGTCGGTCGGGGCGAGTTGCTCGTCGAAGAGCACGCCCTTTCTTACGTCTTCAGGATTGGCGTTCATGGTTTAGTACCTCTTGGTTCGTTCAGTTCTCGAAAATTCGTCCATTGACTCGATCTCGTTCGTCAGGGGTGTGACTCCGACTCACGCGATCGGTCGTCATGCATGTCAGATTCCGGCGTCTTCGCGCAGCGCCTCGGCCTTGTCGGTCCTCTCCCAGCTGAAGGTCGTGAAATGCTCGGTCGTCTCGTGACCATCGCGGATGACCTTGGCCGAGGTTTCCTGGGCCGGACGGCCGAAGTGGCCGTTGGTGGCCGTCTCGCGATACATCGGGTGCAGCAGGTCAAGCGCCTTGAGGATGCCGTAGGGCCTGAGATCGAAGTGTCGACGGATCAACGCTTCGATCTTCTCCTCGGGAATCTTGTTGGTGCCGAAAGTCGTCACCGAGACCGATGTGGGTTCGGCCACGCCAATGGCGTAGCTGACCTGCACCTCGCACTTGTCGGCCAGGCCGGCGGCGACCACGTTCTTGGCCACGTAGCGGCCGGCGTAGGTCGCCGAGCGATCGACCTTGGAGGGATCCTTGCCGGAAAAGGCGCCGCCGCCGTGGCGCGCCATGCCGCCGTAGGTATCCACGATGATCTTGCGCCCGGTCAGGCCGGCGTCGCCGACGGGCCCGCCGATGACGAACTTGCCCGTCGGGTTGATATGGAAACGCGTGTCGTCGTGCAGCCATTCGGTCGGCAGAACGGGCTCGATGATGTGCTTTTTCACACCTTCGCGCAGTTCTTCGAGACCCACGCCGTCGTCGTGCTGGGTCGAGAGCACCACCGCGTCGATGGCGACCGGCTGGCCGTCCTCGTAGCGCAGCGTAACCTGGCTCTTGGCATCGGGTCGCAACCAGGGCAGCGGGTTGTCGGCGTGCTTGCGCAGGCGCGTCTGCTGCTCGACGAGACGGTGGGCATAGTAGATCGGCGCGGGCATCAGCGATTCAGTTTCGTTGGAGGCATAGCCGAACATCAGGCCCTGGTCGCCGGCGCCCTGGTTTTCCGGGATTTCACGGTCGACGCCCTGGGCGATGTCGGGCGACTGCTTGCCGATCATGTTGATCACCGAGCAGGTATGCCCGTCGAAACCGACTTTCGAAGAGTCGTAGCCGATCTCGACGACGACCTGGCGGATCAACTCCTCGAGATCGACCCAGGCGGTCGTGGTGATCTCGCCGCCGACGATGACCGCTCCGGTCTTGAGGAAAGTCTCGCAGGCGACGCGGGCGTGCGGATCCTGGATCAGGATGGCGTCGAGAATGGCGTCGGAAATCTGGTCGGCCATCTTGTCCGGATGACCCTCGGACACCGACTCGGAAGTGAATAGATAGGATCTCATGGCGCTGCTTTATCTTTTGATCGGGATAGAAAGATATTAGTGTAACGCAGGAGGCGGACGGATGCACTGGGGAAGGTTTCAGGGTTCAGGCAGCAGCCTCGAAGGCGTGCGGGCGGACAAGCCGCGAGACGGGTTGGGTAGCCAAGAACCCCCAATGCAGGCAACGGCGTATCGCGGCTCGTCCGCCCAGCATTCATTCCAGTTGCCGCCTGAACCCTGAAACCTGAATCCTGAAACCTTCCTTCCCAACCCCGTATCATGGCGCCTAGACATACCGCTGAGGCCGCGTCCCCTGACACCGGAAACCCTCTTCCTTGTCGTGTTCCACGCTGTGCTGGCACCGGCGACGGGCATCCACGCGCTGCTCTACAAGCGCGAGCCCCGCGGGGCGTTCGGCTGGCTG
Source organism: Lysobacterales bacterium (assembly GCA_034520805.1). Lineage (GTDB taxonomy): Bacteria > Pseudomonadota > Gammaproteobacteria > Xanthomonadales > Wenzhouxiangellaceae > Wenzhouxiangella. Next base: position 86,257 of record JAXHNG010000008.1, read on the forward strand.
GCGGTATGCGTGATCGCGCCAGTGGCGGGACCGGTGCTGTACCTGTTCTTCGGCGTCAACCGCACCCGTTCGCGCGCCCAGCGCTTTGCCATGCCGCCGCTGCGCTCGGGCGAGCGCGGCGGGGCAGTGACCCGCATGCAGGCGCTGCCGGAAGATCTGCCCGCGACGTTCACCGAGTTGGCGCGCAGCGGTCGCGCACTGAGCCGGCATGCGCTCGTCGGCGGCAACGAAGTCCAGCCGCTGTTCGATGGCGAGCAGGCGTATCCGACCATGCTCGAGGCCATCGAACAGGCCCGCGAGCATATCTGCCTGACCACCTATATCCTCGACCAGGATGAAACGGGTGAGGCGTTCTGCCGGGCGCTGGCCGACGCGACCGACCGGGGCGTGGACGTGCGCGTGCTGATCGACGGCGTGGGCGAGTGGTACGCCCGGCCACGCGTGAGCCATCGCCTGCGACGCGCCGGCGTGCGCACGGCGCGCTTCCTGCCGCCGAGGCTGGTTCCACCGTCGCTGTCGATCAACCTGCGCAACCACCACAAGATCCTGGTCGTCGACGACCGGGTCGGCTTTACCGGCGGGATGAACATCAGCGATCGCCACCGCGTCGACAGCCCGGGCAAGGGCGCGGCGACGGCGGACGTGCATTTCCGGCTCTCCGGCCCCGTAGTCGGGCAACTGGCGCTGGAGTTCCACCGCACCTGGGAGTTCGCCACCGGCGAGGTATCGAACTACCGCCCCACGATAGCCACCGGACGGGGGGCGGTGTCCTGCCGGACCCTCACCGACGGTCCCGACGAAGACCTCGACCGAATGACGATGCTCCTTTCGGCCGCCATCGCCAACGCGCGACGCTCGATTCGCATCATGACGCCCTATTTCCTGCCCCCGCGCGAGCTGATCGGGGCCCTGCAGGCGGCGGCCGTGCGCGGCATCGACGTTTACGTGGTACTGCCGGAGCGGAGCAACCTTCGATTCGTCGACTGGGCGACGCGCAACATGCTCTGGGAGATTCTTTTCCGGGGCGTGCGCGTGAGCCTGCAGCCGACGCCTTTCAATCACGGCAAGCTATTCGTCGTCGACGACTTCTACAGCCTGGTGGGCTCGGCAAACTGGGATCCGCGCAGCCTCAGGCTGAACTTCGAGCTGCAGGTCGAGGCATACGACGAGGACCTGGCGCGCGAACTGGGCGAGTACGTCGAACGGGCGGCCGGCGAGGGGCACGAACTGTCGCTTAAGGAAGTGGACAGTCGGACACTGCCGGCGCGTCTTCGCGACGCGGCTTGCTGGCTGTTTTCGCCCTACCTGTGAAGCGCTGTCACTTGCCCCCCACCCGGAACTTGGTAGAATTTTGCGCCTTATGCGCTACTTTCTGTCACTAGCCGCCGTACTCGCCGCTCTATGGTTGGGGATTTCGGGCGTCTACAAGCCGCACATTCTTTCACTGGGCGTCGTGTCGGTGCTGCTGGTCGTGTGGCTGTCGGCGCGCATGGAAGTCGTCGGCACCGAACACAACCCGGTGCTGTACTCCTGGCGCCTGCCGCTGTACTGGGCCTGGCTCGTATGGCAGATCGTGACCGCCAACGTCCACGTTGCCGGCTTGGTGCTGCATCCCGGGCGCATTCGCCCGCGGGTGTTCCGCGCCCCGGTGCCGCAGAAAACCTCGGTGGCCAAGGTGACCTACGCCAACTCGATCACGCTCACACCCGGCACCGTCACGCTGCAGCTCGAGAACGATTTCGTCGAGGTGCACGCCATCGACGACGTTTCCGCGGCCGGCGTCGAAGACGGCAGTATGGCCGCGCGCATTTGCTGGATGGAGCAGGGCCGAGAGGTAGACGAATGAATACCGTCCTGCTCGTTACCGTCCTGGCGGTGTTCGTCACCATGGCGCTGTCGCTGGTCCGGGCCTTTCGTGGTCCAACCAACTACGACCGCATCCTGGCGGTCAACGTGTTCGGCACCAAAACGGTTCTGGGCGTGGCCCTGATCGTGTTCATCACCGGCCACGACGACCTCATCGATGTGGCGCTGGTCTATGCCCTGATCAACTTCATCACGGTCGTCGCCGTGCTCAAGCTGGTCAAGATGCGCGACCTGGCCGCATCGGGCGAAGGAGACATCACCGATGGCTGACACCCTCCTGGACTGGATTTCCTGGTTGATGCTCCTGACCGGCGGTCTGGTCGCGGTCATCGGCGGGCTGGGCCTGCTGCGCTTTCCCGACTTCTACACACGCCTGCACGCCGGCGGCATGACCGACACGCTGTGTATGCTGCTGATCATCGGGGGGCTGATCCTGCAGGCCGGCCTCAGTATCCTGACGATCAAGCTTGCGCTGATTCTCCTGTTCATGCTGTTTACGGCGCCGACGGCCTCGCACGCGCTGGCGCGCGCGGCAATGGTCGACGGCGTGAAGCCGCAGTCCGACGAGGGAGAGCCGCCATCGAGTTCCTGATCGACATCGCCCTGCTGGCCCTGCTGGTCGTCGTGGCCGTAGCGGTCGTGCGCATGCGCGACCTGTTCGCCTCGGCCATGCTTTTCGCCATCTATTCGCTGCTTTGCGCAGCCCTTTTCGCGGTGCTCGATGCCGGCGACGTGGCCCTGACCGAGGCGGCCGTCGGTGCGGGCATCAGCACGCTGCTGGTCCTCGCGGTGCTGACCGTCGCGCGCCGCGACGAGAAGACCGTTCCGGGCCACAATCTGCCGGCGCTGGTCGTCGTCGTCATCACGGGGGCGGCGCTCGTCTGGGCGACGCTAGACCTGCCCGAGTTCGGCGCGCCCGACAATCCGGTCCATACCCATGTCGCGCCCTACTACATCGAACAGGCCTACCCGGATATGGGCGTGCCGAACATGGTCGCCGCGGTGCTGGCCAGCTACCGTTCCATCGACACCATCGGCGAGGCCTTCGTGATTCTCACCGCCGGCCTGGCTGTCTGGGCGCTGCTGTCCGTTCGCCCGCGCCGGCGCCGCAAGGTGCCGCCCGAGGAGGAGGACGCGCAATGAGGGAACACGGCATTCTGCGCATCGTCGCTCGCTTCCTGATCCCGCTGATCATGCTCTTCGGGCTCTATATCCAGTTCCACGGCGACTACTCGCCCGGCGGCGGTTTCCAGGCCGGCGTCGTGTTCGCCGCCGCGTGGATTCTGTTCGTGCTGATCTACGGCCTGGAAGACGCGCTGAAGGTCATACCCGAGCGCGCGATGTTCGTGCTCATGCTCATGGGCGTGCTGCTCTACGCCGCTGTCGGCGTGGCCGGCGTGGCCCTGGGCGGGAACTTCCTCGATTTCTACCCCCTGCTGCCGGGCGAGCATGCCGCCCAGCAATTCGGCATCATCACGGTCGAACTGGGCGTGGGCGTGACGGTGGCGACGGTCATGATGCTCATCTTCACCCAGTTCGCACGCCGCCGCGGCCTGCTAGCCGAGGTCGAAGAGGAGGGCGACTGATGGCGGTACTCGGTCACTTCAATTACTGGATCGTCGTCGTCCTGATGATGATCGGGTTCTACTGCGTGATCGCACGCGGCAACATGGCCAAGAAAATGATGGGGCTGAATATCTTCCAGACCTCGGTATTCATCCTTTTCATTTCCGCCGGCAAGATCATCGGCGGGTCGACGCCCATTCTTCGCAAGGGCGTGGAGGTCTACTCCAACCCGCTGCCGCACGTGCTCATTCTCACCGCCATCGTCGTCGGCGTGGCGACGACTGCCGTCGGCCTGGCGCTGGCCATGCGCATCCGGGAAGCCTACGGCACGATCGAGGATGACCTGATCCACGACGACGAACCCGTAGCCGCCGACGAGGACGATCGATGACGCTCGTGGAGTTGATGCCGTTCAGCGTGCTCGTGCCGCTGATCGCCGCACCCGTCTGCGCACTGCTGCCGGGCCGATGGCTGCCCTGGCTACTGACCCTTGCAGCGGCAACCGCCAGTGCGGTAATCGCCGCGCTCGTCCTGCCGCAGGCGATGGACGCCCCGCTGTCTTATGCCTTCGGCAACTGGCAGCCCCCGATCGGAATCGAATACCGCGTCGACGGCGCCAACGCCTTCGTCGCCCTACTGGTCAGCGGCCTGGCGGCGCTGGCCACGCTCTGGGGCCGCGCCAGCGTCGACGAGGAGCTGGGCGAGCGCCAAGGCGTGTTCTACAGTCTTTTCCTGCTCGCGCTGGCGGGATTGATGGGCATCACGCTCACCGGCGACGCCTTTAACGTATTCGTCTTTCTCGAGATCTCCTCGCTGTCGACCTACGCGCTGATCGCCCACGGCCAGGATCGACGAGCGCTTCTGGCCTCCTTCCGTTACCTGATCATGGGTACCGTCGGCGCCACCTTCTTTCTCATCGGCGTCGGCTTCCTCTACATCATGACCGGTACGCTCAACATGGTCGATCTGGCGGAACGATTGCCCGAGGTCGCCGACACGCGAACGGTTCAGGTAGCACTGGCGTTCATCATCGTCGGGATGGGCCTGAAGCTGGCAATGCTGCCGCTTCACCTCTGGCTTCCCAACGCCTACACCTACGCGCCCAATTTCATCAGCGTCTTTCTCGCCGGCACTGCGACCAAGGTAGCGCTTTACGTGATGATCCGGATGATCTTCACGGTATTCGGGGCCGACTACAGCTACACGGTTCTACCGCTGACGGCCGTCATGATCGTGCTCGCGCTCGCCGGCATGTTCATCGGCGCCTGGACCGCTATTTTCCAGGCCAACCTCAAGCGCATGCTGGCGTGGTCGTCGATATCACAGGTCGGCTACATGGTGCTTGGGCTGGCGCTGGGAACGGTCGCCGGGGTAACCGCGACCTTCCTGCACCTGTTCAATCACGCGCTGATCAAGTCCGCGCTGTTCATGGCCGTCGGCACGGTCGCCTGGCGGGTCGGCTCAGTACGCATCGAGGCCTTCCGGGGCCTGGGCCGGCAGATGCCCTGGACGATGACCGCCTTCGCCCTGGCCGGGCTCTCCATCATCGGCATCCCGACGACCGCCGGTTTCATCAGCAAGTGGTACCTGATTCTGGCTGCGATGGACGCCGGCCAGGCCTGGCTGGTGGCGCTGATCGTGATCAGCTCCCTGATGGCCGTCGTCTACGTATGGCGCGTGATCGAGGCGGCCTGGTTTCAGCCCCGTCCGGCCGGCGCCGAAGACGTGCGTGAAGCGCCGCTGACGCTGCTCGTGCCGCTGTGGCTGGTCGTCGCACTGAACTTCTGGTTCGGTCTCGATACCCGTCTTCCGGTGGCCGGCGCCACGGCCGCCGCCGAGGCGCTGTTCGGCCCCTCGGGAGCCGTGCCATGAGTCCGGCAACCGTCATCCTCATCCCCTTCATCGGCGCGGCCGCCATCGCACTGGCCGCCGGCCGGCCGCGTTTGCGCGACGCATGCGGCTGGATCGCCGCAATCGCGTTTTTCGTCGGCGTGGTCCAGCAAGTGGGCCCGGTGCTTGAGGGGGCGGGTCGCGAACAACTGCTCTGGAGCATCCTGCCGGGTCTCGACCTGGCGCTGCGCGTGGAACCACTGGGCCTGATCTTCGCCCTGGTGGCGTCCACGCTCTGGCTCGTCGCCACGCTCTACGCACAGAGCTACATGAAGGCGATGAACTACCTGCACCTGGGCCGTTTCTTTGCCTGCTATGCGCTGGCGCTGGGCGCGGCCGCCGGCGTGGCCTTCGCCGACAACCTGATCACCCTGTTCATCTTCTACGAGGTCCTGACGATCTCGACTTACCCGCTGGTCACGCATTCGGGCAATGCCGACGCCCGGCGCGGCGGGCGAATCTACCTGGGCTACCTGCTGACCAGCTCGATTGGCCTGCTGCTAGTCGCGATTCTCTGGACCTACTTCGCCACGGGCACGGTCGAATTTGCCGAAGGCGGCATCCTCGCCGGACACGTGGACGAAGCATGGCTGCCGCTGCTGGCCGGCCTGTTCTTCTTCGGCATCGGCAAGGCCGCGCTCATGCCCATGCACCGCTGGCTGCCGGCGGCGATGGTCGCGCCCGCGCCGGTCAGCGCCCTGCTCCACGCCGTGGCGGTGGTCAAGGCCGGCGTATTTACGGTGCTCAAGGTCGCTGTCTACGTGTTCGGCATCGACCTGCTCGCCGAAACCTCCGCGGCCCTGTGGGTCGCGTGGATGGCGGCGTTCACGATCATTGCCGCCTCGGTCGTGGCGCTGCGCCTCGACGATCTCAAAGCCCGGCTGGCTTATTCGACGGTGGCACAGCTGAGCTACGTCGTGCTCGGTGCACTGGTGGCGACGCCGCTGGCGCTCATCGGCGCGATCATGCACCTGGCCTTCCACGCCGCGGCCAAGATCACCCTGTTCTTCGCCGCCGGCTCGATCCAGGTCGCGCACAACCGCAAGAAGATCAGCCAGCTCAATGGCCTCGGACGCGCCATGCCGCTGACGTTCGCGGCCTTCACCGTGGCGACGCTGAGCATCATCGGGCTGCCGCTGGTCGCCGGCATGTGGTCCAAATGGTACCTGCTGCTGGGTTCGCTCGAAGCCGAACAGTGGGTTCTGGTGATTGCGCTGCTGATCAGCTCCCTGCTCAATATCGCCTATCTGCTGGTCGTTCCCGCACGCGCCTTCTTGCTGCCGCCGGCCGACGATCAGGTTCCGGGCCGCTTCAAGGAAGCACCCTGGCCGATGGTCGCATCCATGCTGATCACCGCAGGGCTTTGCATCTTCTTCTTCTTCCGGCCGGACCTGGTATTCGACCTGGCGGCCATGCTGATTGACGGAGGCGTGTCATGAGCGAGCCAAGCGATCGCGGCAAGGGCTGGATCGAGCAGCCCAAGAACGTCGACCGCATCGTCTATGCGCTGTATGCGATCTGCGCCGTCGTTTTCGCGCTCGACCTGCTCGTCGAGCGTCACGAGTATCTCGGCTTCGCCAACTGGTTCGGCTTCTATGCCTGGTACGGCTTCGTTGCCTGCGTGGGCCTGGTGATCGCCGCCAAGGGCCTGCGCCGCCTGCTGATGCGACCGGAGGACTACTACGACGAGACAGCGCCCGGACACCACAAGCGGGAGGACGAGCACTAAATGGCTGCCTGGATCGCCAACCCCGCATGGCTGTTGATCATCGGCGGACTGCTGCTACCGCTGTTCGGTTACCGCTTGCGTTGCGCGCTACTGCTGATCGTGCCGGCAGTCGCCGGCGCCTGGTTGCTGCAAATGCCGCGACCGCTGACCGTTGAAACCGAGCTGCTCGGCTATGCCCTCACGCCGCTACGGCTCGACGGGCTGTCGTTTGTCTTTGCGCTGATCTTCCTCATCGCGGCCTTCCTGACCGGTTTGTTCATGCTGTCCAACCGCAGCCGGCTGGAGCCGGCCGCGACGCTCGTGTATGCCGGTGCGGCGGTGGCTGCGGCCCTGGCCGGCGACCTGCTGACGCTGTTCCTCTACTGGGAGGCCACCGCCCTGGCCTCGGTGCTGATCATCCTTGCCAACGGTCCGCAGACCTGGCGTGTGAGCCTGCGTTACCTCATCGTCCAGGTCGCCTCCGGCCTGCTGCTGCTCACCGGCGCCCTGGTTTATTTCCGCTCGACCGGTTCGCTGGCGTTCGACCACCTGGGCCTCGATGCTCCGGGCGGCTGGCTGATCTTCTTTGCATTCGGCATCAAGGCCGCTTTCCCCTTCCTGCACAACTGGCTGCAGGACGCCTATCCGGCAGCCAGCCCGACCGGTACGGTGGCGCTTTCGGCCTTCACGACCAAGCTGGCCATCTACGCCCTGGCGCGCGGCTACGCCGGCACCGAAATCCTGATTCCCATCGGCGCGCTGATGACCGCCTTCCCGATCTTCTACGCCGTCATCGAGAACGACCTGCGGCGCGTGCTGGCCTACAGCCTCAACAATCAGCTCGGCTTCATGGTTGTCGGCGTCGGTATCGGCACCGAGCTGGCGCTCAACGGCACGGCCGCGCACGCGTTCACGCACATCCTCTACAAGGCCCTGCTGTTCATGTCGATGGGCGCGGTGCTCTACCGGGCCGGCACGGTCAAGGGCTCCGAGCTGGGCGGGTTATACAAGTCTATGCCGTGGACCATGGTGTTCTGCGTCGTCGGCGCGGCCTCGATTTCGGCCTTCCCGCTGTTTTCGGGCTTCATCAGCAAGTCGCTGATCCTGAGCAGCGCCGGCTACCAGGGGCTGTGGTTCGTCTGGCTGGTGCTCGTGTTCGCCTCCGCCGGCGTGTTCCACCACTCCGGCATCAAGATCCCGTTCTTCGCCTTTTTCGCCCACGACTCGGGCATTCGCTGCAAGGAAGCGCCCTGGAACATGCTGCTGGCGATGGGCATCACCGCAGCGCTGTGCATCGGCATCGGCGCTTTCCCGGACCCCTTGTACGACATCCTGCCCTACGCGGTCGACTACGAGCCCTACACCGGCGGTCACGTGCTCGCGCAAATGCAGCTGCTGCTGTTCTCCGCGCTGGCCTTTACCGTGCTGATGCGCACCGGCATTTACCCACCCGAACTGCGCTCGACCAATCTCGACAGCGACTGGATCTACAGGCGCATGCTCCCCGCGGCGATCGACCGTATCGCGCTGGTCATGGAAATGGTCTTCGACGGGCTGGGCCGGGCCGGGCGCCGCGCCGGCGCGGCGCTGGCCCGAGAGGGCAGCGACGTCATGCCGGGCCGGACCTGGCCGGTGGGCTCGATGGCGCTATGGGTTGCCGCGCTGCTGGCGACGCTGCTGATCTTCGGGATCTTTCTCGACGGCGCTTGACCGCCGTGCGCGCGATCGCCTTCGACCGCCTGCCCCTCAGTCGTCGCGCCGCTTCTCGCGGTGGACGACGCGATACTCCACGTCTACCAGACCATCGTCGCCGCGCTTGTCGCGGCCGATCCCGCCCAGCCAGCGCCGTAGCGTGAGCACGACGAAGCCGATGATCGCCGCACCGGCAGCGATGGCGAGAAAGATGACGCCCACGAAGAAGCTGAGCGCGAGAATGCCGATTCCGAGAAGAACCAGCCCCAGGCGCGCCAGCGGACTGGTCGGCGGCTGGTAGAATCTTTGCCATGGATCTTGCATGTATTCTCCGACCCCGTGAGTGAGCCAGTGTTCCTCTGCCCCGCCGAAGAACTGGCCGAGGGGCAGTATCGCGAATTCCAGATCGAGCAGGACGGGGAACCCGTCTGGCTGATCCTAACCCGACGCGGCGGCCGGCCGCACGCCTGGTGCAACACCTGCCCCCACCAGGGGCGCCCGCTGAATTTCGCGCCGGACCGCTTCCTGACCGACGACGACAACCGGCTCGTGTGTGCCCACCACGGCGCCGTGTTCGATCCCGACAGTGGTGTCTGCGTGGACGGGCCGTGCAAGAACGCCGAGCTGCGCGCGCTCACGGTTGAGGAATCGGACGGACGCGTCTACGCGGCGCCATAGCGCCCCGCCGGAGATTGCCGCGTCGAGCCGTTTTGGGCTACAGTGAATCTGGGTCACTGCAGGAGACCGCCCATGTCCAGGTTACTGCCGCTTTTCGCACTGGCGCTGACACTGGCCGCCTGCCAGAACGCCGACGCGCCGCAGGCCGAATCTGAAACCGCCCTCGAAACCGCCTCCACCGAGGTGCCCCAGACTTCCGAACAGACCCGGCAGACGAGCCCGGCCGAATCCGAATCCTGCCACCTCACCGTCGGCTGGGACCCCTGGGAACCGTATCACTACGCGCCCGTGGGCAACCGAGTTCAGGGCCTGGACGTGGACCTGATCGGCGCCATGGCCAAAAAGGCCGGCTGCGAGCTCGAATGGGAACAGGGTAGTTGGGCCAGCCTGCTCAAGCTGGTGCGATCGGGCGATCTCGACCTGTTGCCCGGCGCGACTCGAACCGCCGAGCGCGAGCGCTTTGCGCGATTTTCGGCACCGTACCGCCAGGAGTCCTTTCAAATCCACGTGCGCGCCGACGAAGCCGAACGCTGGTCCGGAATGTCGCTGACCGAACTGCTGGAAAACGACTTTCGCCTCGGATTGACGCACGGCTACATCTACGGCGACAGGGTCGAAGCGGTGCTCGACGACCCACGCTGGCAGAATCAGCTGGTCGAGGTTCCGGTGGGCGAACTCAACTTCCTCAACCTGATGGACTTCCGCATCGACGGATTTCTGGAGGATCCCTTCGTGGCCGCCAGCATCGATCACCGCCGCGACTGGGGCGTGACCTTCGAGGCACTGCCGCTCGACGTTCACAGCGGCGACGTGCACCTGATGTTCAGCAGGTCCACCGTGGATGCCGAGGTTGTCGAACGCTTCGACGAAGCGCTGCAAGCGCTGCGCGACAGCGGCGAGCACCAGCGCATTCTCGACCGCTACATGCAGACCGACTGAAAGTTGTTCAGAACACCAGGTTGAGACCGGCCAGCATGACGACCATGAAGATCACGCTCATGACACCGCCAACGCGGACGAAATCCTTCACCTTGTAGCCGCCGGGCCCCATGATCAGCGCGTTGACCGGGTGCGTGGGCAGGATAAAGGCGTTCGAGGTCGCCAGTGCGATCAGCAGTGCGTAAACGGCCGGGTTGCCCCCGGTGGCTAGCGCGATATTGATGGCAATGGGCACCAGCAGTACCGTGGCGCCGACATTGGACATGATCAGGGTGAACAACGTGGCCATCGTCGCGAGCACAATCTGCACCACCAGCTGCGGGACATCGCCGAGCAACCCCAGCACCTGCTGCGCCAGCCAGGCCGCCGTGCCGGTCACTTCCATCGCCACACCCAGCGGAATCAGGCCAGCCATCAGGAATACCGTCTTCCAGCTCACCGCCTGGTACGCCTCGTCCATGCTCAACACGCCGGTGAGCACCATACCGATGGCGCCCGCCATCAGCGCCACCGACAACTCGAAGTCGGTGAACAGGATCAGGAAAAGGCTCAGCCCGAAGAAGCTAACCGCGTGCACAACCTTCTGGGGCCGCTGTTCTTCCTTGGGAATGTCGGTGGCGACGATGAAGTCCTTGTCGCGCGCCAGCTGGGCCAGGTCGCGCCAGGTCGAGTGGCTGACCAGGCAGTCGCCGACCTGCAGTACCTGCTCGCGCAGGTCGTGGGTGATGATCTCGTTGCGGCGGTTGATCGCCAGCACCGAAATACCGAAGCGTGAACGCAGGCGCGCCTCGCCGATGGTCTGCCCGATCAGGCGCGAGCCCGGCGGAATGACGACCTCGGAAATACCGGCGCGGGTCGGGTTGAAAAGGCTGCCGAAAGTTCTCAGGCGCGGCTGCAGGCGCAGGTTGTTAGCCAGCGCGAACTCGCCGACCTGCTCGCGCGTACCCATCACGCCGAGCACCGTGCCGACCCAGATCATCTCGCCGGCCGGCGGCGCCAGGCGCGGCTGATCGGTGTTCTGGATGGCGAGCATCAGCGGCGCACCCTCGAGATTCTCGGCCTCGGCAATGCGCATGCCCACCATGGGCGAATCCACGGTCACGAGCATCTCGTAGATGTCGCCCTCGATGCCGTAGACCTCCTTGAAGTAGCTCTTGGTTCGACCGGGTGAGGCCGGCTTCTTTCCCTCTGTCCGGGGCAACAGGGTCGAACCCAGAACAAGGAAGTACAGCAACGTGGTTGCCAACAAGCCCAGCCCGACGAGCGTGACGTCGAACAACTCGAACGGCTGCATGGCTTCGGCGCCCGGCGGAAGCGAGCGATTGGAGGTCTCGATCAAATCGTTGAGCAGAATCAGCGGCGAAGAACCCACCATGGTGAGCGTGCCGCCGACGATGGCGCAAAAGCCCATCGGCATCAGCAGTCGCGAAAGCGGCAGATCCAGTCGCGCGGAAATCCGGCTCACTACCGGCATGAACAGGGCAGTCGCACCCACGTTCTGCATGAAGCTCGAGGTCACCCCGACCGTGGCCGAAAGCATCGAGCGAATACGCGATTCCGACGGCCCGCCCAGCTTGACGATGACCGACGACACCACGTTCATCACGCCGGTGCGGTCCAGCCCCGCGCCGAGGATCATCACGGCGATAATGGCGATGACGGCATTAGAGGCGAACCCTGAAAAGAGCTGGTCGCCAGGGACCAGGCCAAGCAGCCCGACCAGGACCATGATGCAGATCGCTGCCACGTCCAGGCGGACCAGTTCGGTGACGAACAGAGTCACGGTCAGCCCCAGCAACATCAGCACCAGTATCATGTCGCCGCTGAGGGTCAGGCCGCCGTTCATTCCGTGTGCGCTTGGGGTCCGTCTTGGGGGTTGAAGATTCCTCTCCGATTACCTTACCCGATGGCCGCAGCAATTGCGCGCGTTTTCAGCGGATTGACCGGATCGGAGGCGTCGCCGAGGGCGGCCCGGCAGCGAGGCACGGCAGCAATGCGGCTCATTGGCTCTCGGCTTTCAGCCGCTCGACACGTTCGCGCAAGGCGGCGCCGCGCTCGGGCTCCCCCAGCGCGTCGTAGGTATCGGCCAGCGAATCCATGGCCTGCAGTCGGCGCAAAAAGTCCTCGCCGACCAGCTCCCCCAGGCGATCGACGGCGGTTTGCAACTGCTCCCTGGCGGCTTCGAGATTGCCGGCGGCCAGTTCGCTCTGCCCCAGCCCGAGGTGGACCAGGCCCTGGAACATGTGCGTGTCCGGCATCGCCGAGCGGCGCTCGAGCGCCTGGCGGTGCATGGCCAGCGCCTGCTCCACCCGGCCGAGCTCGCGATAGGCGTTGCCGAGGTTGTAGGTAAAGGCCACCGACTGCGGATGATCGGGACCGTAACGTTCCAGCGCCAGGCGCCGGGCCTGTTCGTAAAGCGGCAGCGAGGCCTCGAGCTTGTCGGCGCCGCCCTGCTGCCGAATGGCACCCGCGAGATTGCCGTACTGGACGATCAATCGGGGATGGTCCTCGCCGTAGAGCCGCTTCGACTCCTGCAATCCCTCGCGCAGAACCGACGCCGCCTCGGCGTAGCGTTCCTGGCGAAGCAGAACCACGCCGCGGTCGTTGAGCAGATCGGCGAGAATCGCTCGAGATGCCGGATCATCCCAATCCCTGGCTGATTCGAGCGCTGCCTGGAACCAGTGCCCGGCTCGCTCGAGATCGAGCAGCTCGGAGTGCGCCTGTCCCATGTCGCGCATGACGTTGATCCGGATCGACCGCAGCGCCTCCGGCGGCTCGGGCCCGATCGTCTCGAGAATGCGCCGATAGATCACCAGAGCGTCCTCATAGCGCGCCTGTTCGAAGCGGATGTTGCCTCGGATCGACAGCAGATCCAGCCACGCCGCCCGGGTTTCGGGCAGGTTGCGCTGCGCCAGGGGCAACAGCTCGCTGACGCGACGCTCGGCTTGCTCGATCTTGGACTCCTGAATGTCGATCAGGCTCAACTCGATCGCCGCATCGAGGTAGATACTGATCGGCCGCTTGCCTTCAAGCAGATTCAGCGCGCGATCGAGATGCTCGCGCGCACGGTCGAACTGGCCCAGGCTGGCATAGACCTCGCCGATGGTCCCTTCGATTTCGGCGCGAATGCCCGGCTGCCCGGATAGACCGTGGCGCACGCGCTCGGCCGCATCCGAGAGCACGCGATCGAGCACCGGTGTGGCCGCGCCGTCGGCGATTCGCGGATCAATGGAAGAGAGCATGCTCGTGGTGAACGCCGCAATCTGTTCGGCGCGATCGGCCTGTGCGCGCGCCTCCAGCAGCCCGTAGACGGCAACCACCAACCCTGCGACCAGCGCCAGCGACACCACGCCTGCCGCGCCGGCGGCCAGCGCGTTGCGGGCGAGGAATTTGCGCCATCGATAAGCGCGCGTGTCGGGCACCGCCTCGACCACCTCGTTGGCCAGGTAGCGGCGCAGATCGGCGGCCAGGGCAGCGGCCGAATCGTAGCGTTGGTCCGGATCCGTCGCCAGGGCGCGGGCGAGAACCCAGCGCAACTCACGCGGAAGGTGCCGTGCGTCGTCGACCGATTGCGCAGCATCGGCGTCGAGCACATCGCTCCTGCCGGCCGAACCGACGAGCATCCTTCGAACGGTCTCGAGCGCCGCCGTGGCGTCGGCCGGCGGCGGGCGACGCTCGGTCAGCAGCTCGAACAACAGCACGCCGAGTGAATAAACGTCGGTACGGGTATCGACCTCCGAGGCCGGTCCGGTCAGCAGCTCGGGGCTCATGTAGCCGCGCGTCCCGGCCCGGTCGGTGGTGTCGGACTGCACCTGCCCGTCCCGCTCGACGATGCCCGTGGCCACGCCGAAGTCGATGATCTTGGGCATTGAAACGCCGTCGATTCGATCGACAAGCACGTTGCCGGGTTTGATATCGCGGTGGATGACGCCCTGCTGATGGGCGTGCTGAATGCCGCCGCAGACGCGGACGAACAACGCCAGTCGTTCTTCGGTGGACAGGCCATGCCGCTCGACGTGATCGACGATGGGCTCGCCGCGAACCCACTCCATGGCGAACCAGGGTCGGCCGTCCTCGGCAGTGCCCGCGTCGAATACCTGGGCGATTGCCGGATGGTGCATACGCGCCAGCATCTGGCGCTCGACCTCGAACATCGCTCCGGTCGATCCGTCCGGTCGCTTCTCGCCGACGAGCTTGAGCGCCACCTCGCGCTGGACGGGTTCGAGCTGCTCGGCGAGGTAGACCGCCCCCATGCCGCCGCGGCCCAGCTCGCGTATCAGATGGTACGGCCCGATCCGCTTCGGTGCCGCCCGCGCGGATTCGCCGTCGCCGGAGTCGCCGTCCACGACGGTACGATCGTCCGGCGGTGGTGTTTCCTCGGTCATGAAAAGACGGCCCCTTTTCGCGGCAACACCAGTGTACCCCGCCGCGAGCCGCGAATACGCGACGCTGAATCAAATCCTGGGGCGAGTTCAGGGACGATCCGCGTAGCGTGTGGGATCGGCCACCCCCGCGGCCTCGAATCCTGCCCGGCGCAACCGGCAGGAGTCGCAGCGTCCGCATGCCCGGCCCGCCGAATCGGCCTGGTAACAGGACACCGTCAGCGAATAGTCGACGCCCAGATGCACACCGCGACCGACGATATCGGCCTTGGACAGGCTGATCAGGGGCGCGTGCACCCGGAATCGCCCACCCTCGACACCGACCTTCGTGGCAACTTGGCAGAGCGCCTCGAAAGCGACGATGAACTGGGGCCGGCAGTCCGGATAACCCGAGTAGTCGACCGCGTTGACGCCCACGAAAAGGTCCATCGCCCCGATGACCTCGGCATGGCCGAGGGCCAGCGACAGCATCAATGTATTGCGCGCCGGGACATAGGTCGCCGGGATGCCGGTCGACGCCGTCTCGGGCACGTCGATATTGTCGGTCAATGCCGAGCCGCCAATGGCGCGCAGGTCAACGCCGACCTCTCGATGGGAGGTTGCGCCGAGCGCTTCGCCGACTCGCCGGGCTGCATCCAGTTCGGCACGGTGTCGCTGGCCGTAGTCGATCGCGAGCGTGTGGCATTCATAGCCGTCGGCGACGGCCTCGGCCAGGACGGTCGCCGAATCCAGTCCGCCCGAGAGCAGCACCACGGCCCGCCGGGGCTGGTCGCTCAAGTCGCCACCTCCGCGAATGACACCACCCGGTTCTTGCCACGCGACTTGCCCGCGTACATCGCATCGTCGACGCGCTTGACCAGTTCGTTGAAGGTCGCGCCCGGTTCGATTTCGGTCACGCCGAAAGTCATCGTCAGCGAAAGCGAACGACCGTTCACCTGCGGCGGCGATTCGCCGATGATTCGCCGCAGGCTCTCGGAGACGCAACGCGCCCCTTCCTCGCGGGTTCCGGGCAGGAGAATCAGGAACTCTTCTCCGCCCCAGCGCGCCGTGGCGTCCACGCCGCGCAACTGCACGCGAATCAGCCGAGCGACGTGAACCAGCACTTCATCGCCCACCTGGTGACCGAGCGTATCGTTGATGCGCTTGAAGCTGTCGATATCGGCCATGATCAACGAGGCGGGCTCGTTGTCCTCATTGCGTTTGAGTATGGCTTCGTCGATGCGCTCGGTCATGTCACGGCGGTTGGACAGGCCGGTCAGCGGATCGGTGCGTGCGGCCCGGTCCAGGCTGTGCGAAACCCGGCGTCCCAGGCGGTACCGGCTGTAGAGCAGGCCCAGCACCAGCAACAGGAGCACCACCGTGATGATCGATGCGGTGCTGATCAACTGTTGCCGCCGGGCCCGCTGCTCGGAGACCTGGGCCCGCGCCCTCTGCAGCGCCAGCTCCTGCTCGAGTTGCTCGGCGCGGAAGCTCTGCTGCAGTTGCTCGACCCGGGCGGCGAGATCCTCGGCCGCCTGGGCATCGTTGAGCGAGAGCAGGCGCTGCTGGGCGCGAAACGCCGCTTCGTAGTTGTCCAGACGCTCGTGCGCGTCGACCTGTCGGCCGATGATCTCCCGACGAAGCCCGTCAATGCCGTCGGGTAGTATCGATTGCGCCTGTGCGAGGCGTTGCAGCGCTTCTTCCGGCCGATCCATCGCCATCATGGCATCCGCTCCGGTCAGCAGAGAGTTGACCACGCCGGTGGTATCGCCCACCTCGCGGCGCAGCGTCAGCGAACGCTCGTGAAACGACAGGGCCTCCTCGATCCGACCCAGGTGGACAAGCGCCCGGGCGATATTGTCGGCGGCATAGGCGATACCCCGCGGATTATCCAGTTGTTCGAAAAGCGCCAGCGCCCGACGGTTGTACGCCAGGTTGGCCTCCTGCTCGGCCGCGGCCTCGTTCTCTTCACCGGCCTGGGCGCGCGCCTCGGCGATGCGCGAGGACAGGGCGCCGAGATTGACCAGCGTCCCGGCAACGCCCTCCTGCCAACCGAGCGCCTCGAAGCCCGCGAGCGCCTGTTGGTGGTACGCCCGCGCTTCCTCCCAGTTGCCCATCGAATTGTGCAGGTTGCCGATATTGCCGGCGGCCCGCGCCGCGCCCTTGAGATCACCGGCCGAGCGGCTCGCCTCCAGAGCCGCCAGGTAGTGCTCCAGCGCGAGATCGTGGGCGCCGATTTCCCAGTAGACGACCCCGGCGGTTCGCCGCACCGATGCCTTGAGCACCGGATCGTCCACGCTCTCGGCCAGCTTGAGCGCCGCTTCAACCGCCTCCACGGCCGCCTCGTTGCGCCCCAGAATATTCAGGTTAGACGCCAGCGCCGCATGCACCTGCATGGCCCCGACCGGACACTCCAGCCCGGCAGCGGCGAGCTGCTCGAGCACCGCGCGACCCCGTTCGACTCCGCCGGCGGCATCGCGATCGCGCATCGCCCGGATCGATTCGGCCCGCTCCGGCAAGTCGCCGCATTCGAGCGATTGCGCCGGAAGCACGAGCGGAAGACCAATCAGGCCCGGCACCAGAAGAATTGCAGCCATACACCTCATGGGGCGCAGTATAGCCGCCGCAAACACCGCAATGCACAGTGCGTCGGGATACGCCATCCGCGCGTCGTCCGCCGATGCCCGGCAGTGCTATTCTCGGGTCCGGTCAAACGGCACTGAAACAATGCGCAAGTCAATCGGACTCGTTACATCCGCGCTCCTGCTCGCAGCCTTCTCGGTGCCGGAACTCACGGCCGCCGAGCGTTACTTTCCGGATTCCTTCGACTGGGAAACGGTGGAACCGCGGGCAGCAGGATTCGACCCCGAGGCGCTGCAATCGGCGGCGGAATTCGCCCGTTCGCGCGCCGAGACCGAGCCGGGCGACCTGCATCAGGTTCTGCTCGACAGCTACACCTCACGCGAGCCGAACTACCGCGTCCTCGGACCGACCGCACCGCGGGCATCGGACAGCGGCATGATCCTCTCGGGCGGGCGAATCGTGGCGCAATGGGGCGACATACACCGCGTCGACATGACCTTCAGCGTGGTCAAGAGTTACCTGTCCACGCTCGCGGCACTGGCGGTCGATCGTGGCCTGATCGACTCGCTGCACGATCCGGTGGCCGACTATGTCACCGACGGCAAGTTCGCCGGTGATCACAACGGGCGGATCACCTGGCATCACCTGCTGCAGCAGACCTCCGACTGGTCCGGCACGCTCTGGGACACGCCCGACTGGGCCGACCGCCCCGTCGGCGACGACCCCGAGAAATGGCCCGAGCGCGAGATGCACGAACCCGGCACGCACTTCAAGTACAACGACGTGCGCGTCAATCTTCTCGCCTACAGCCTGCTGCAGGTCTTCCGGGAACCGCTACCCGTCGTCCTGCGCGAAGCGATCATGGATCCGATCGACGCCTCGAACACCTGGCGCTGGCACGGTTACGAGAACTCCTGGGTCGAACTGGACGGCCTGCGGATGCAGTCGGTCTCCGGCGGCGGCCATTTCGGCGGCGGGCTGTTCATCAGCACCGAAGACCACGCACGTTGCGGCCTGCTCGTCCTCAACCGGGGCGTCTGGAACGGCCGGCGACTGATCCCCGATGCGTGGTTCGACGAGCTGCGCGAACCCACCGAAGCGCGCCCGGATTATCGCTACATGTGGTGGCTCAACACCGACCGGAAACGCATCCCGTCGGCACCCGAAAACGCCTACTTCGCGGCCGGTTTCGGCGGCAACTACATCTACATCGACGAGTGCAACGACCTGGTCGTGGTGCTGCGCTGGATTCCGGATCTGGAAGGCGTCATCGAGCGGATCCTGGCGGCAAAGACCGCAGCCGCCCAGTTTCGCCAAACCGACTGAGCCCCTCATGATCCTAACCTGCCTCCGTCCGGATTGAATCGGCGAACGCCCTACGCTCGTCACGCCAGCTATCCTTTCATCCGATTCCGCCTGCTCATCCATAACCCCCTTTTCAAGGCCCATTTGCGCCGCAATATCTTTTCACCATGGCCGCGCAAGAAGAACTTTACCGGACGCTTCGCTACCGAGGAAATTCGGGGCGATTCAAGGTGCTTAAAAAGCCTCAGCCAGGCCCGGCAAAACCTGAACCCTGGCTGAGGAAATGAAATACCATCCAGCGCTACGATCCAGCGATAAAAGCCTCCTAAATGGAATTTCCAGTCGGCCGCGGCTATACCGTGGTTCTTGGCGTCGCCTCTCTAAAATTGACGAGGTGGAGGCTTGGGATTCAGTTCTCCTTTTGCTGAGAATACAAAGAGATCAAGTCCCAAGCCGCTTTTGCTGCAAACACCAAAAAAGCGGCCAACAATAGGGCTGCAAAAACAGGGCGCGGTGTACCGACCGCCAGTTCATAACAAAGCCAGGAAGACCCACCCGACAGCACCAACAGCCTCACCCAAGAAAGGCGCACGCTTGGCTGGGCTCTATCGATCAACATAGACGCGACCAAACCAAGAAACGTCGCAATAACTATAACTAAGGATCCGCTCATAGCTCTAGCCCCACTTCTAAGGAGTGCAGGTATTGTGAACCCAACCACCTTCACACCAAGTGCAAAGAGCAATAATGGCACAAGGTATGTACCCGGCTGTACCAGTAAAAGTGCAGGCAGCCAGAGATGCAATATATGGTGTATATGCACAATCCGTGGCGGGGTCCACGCCTGGCGGGATTTCATCGTCTTCGTTGGGCGGGCCATCAGGAGGGTCGCCCGGCTCACAGGGAGGATTCAAACAGGGATCAGGTTCAGGGCCCGGCGGATCATCCAAAAATTTCCTGGTTACATTTGATCTTGGCCTTTCTTGCAAAGTTGAAATGAAGCTCACGTCACTCAGTACGCTAGGAGATGCAAGAAACTCATCGAAGTGCTGAGCAAGGTTTCCAGGGTCGTCCAATAGAGACCTTTTCGGCATGTGCTCTATGATTTCGGGGAAGTCCGAAACGAGACCATCTCGTGCCTCAGACAGCCGCCGCTCGAATTCCTCGACCTCACTCTTCGTCAGCCCAAGCGCGCTTCGAGCCCCCTCAAGGTCACCAGCTGCCAAAGCATTTGTGTACTCTGTTATATCGGCTCGCACAACTACTCTCGTAAGCTCATCTGCAATTTCCGCAAGCTCCACGGCGTGTGGGTTTCTTTCAACATTTCTCTTCAGATGAGACTCACCTTGTGACTCCTTGCCTCCTGATAAGCCGCTAACGCAGTCCGCACCGAAGAGGAGACCCGGCAACATTAAATAGATTGTGGCAAGAGCGGCTTTTGTCCTAAGCAATTTCATAACTACTGCCTCCATTGAAACACTAACAAACCCTTCCCTAGCTAAAGGGAACCAAAGTAAGCCGGGCAAGTCAAGCTCATCCAATCTGGCAAAAACGGCTGGACTAAAGAATCTCTCGCAAGTGGAGTTTTTTTACACGAAATACTTGGATTGGGCAGCAACAACAGCAGCACTCATAGTTGTTTTTAAAAATCAGTGAGTTAATAAGGCATAACGGGCACCTCCGCAACGCCGTATGTTGAAATGTCGGTGGAATAGTGGACTAAGGAATTAGGAAATCTCCTACCAGATGTAGGACGTTTGCGTAGCGAATTCGCGCAAAATTCCTACAGGGAAACTGATTGGCATGCGTGTCTCAGCACATGCTGCCCTCGAAGAAAACGGACACCTTCGATGTGCAGGACATCGCCTCGGCCGCATGACTTATGTGCGCAGCGAACTGGTCAGCCACGAAGAGAATCCGTTTTGCTGTTCCGAACCTGACCCAAAGGCTGTTCATGGATCTTGCACAGAATTCCGGTTCTGGCGAGAGTGGTTTATTGGGTGCTGGCGTAGAAGGCAACCGCTGCAGCTTACGGCTGAAGGATGGCGCGCCCACAGACGCTTCGGAGAAAAAACGTCTGAGATGTGCGCAATGCGCATTTCATTGTGGGACTTTTTGTGTATTAACCCCAATAAATCCCACTAAATAAGGCTTTTCAGAGGGACGGATGTCAATTTTTGTAGCCGTAGAAGTCGGAGCTTCTAGTTGGATTGGGTGCCGATAGCTGGACATTATTTGTAGCAACCCCTTGAGGATCCAAATGACCCTAGTCCATACTGGACCCCATGGCCGCAAACCCTGAATCAGCGCCGCCAGACTCTGCAGATGCCGTAATTGAAGGGCTCATCCAAGCGTCCTATTCTACTCCGGGCATCGAGAAGTACCGCCCCTGCCTGCGCGCCCTAATCCAGATCGTGCCGACCAACAGCCCTCGCTTGCTGGCGGCCGCCGCCGTGAACCTCGAACTGGTTGCGCAGGCGGTGCCTTGGGCCCGGAAGGACTGGACTCACCACTACCCAGTTTTGAGCGATCTACCCCGCGTGTATCGATTGCTGCCGGGCGGCCCCACGCACCATGAAATTCCGCATGAGGGCATCAACAACTACCCAGTCCTCGCCGGCCTGAGAAGAAATACCCTCAAGCACCCGAAAGATGATTTTGTCCGCGCACTGCTGATTTCCCTGGCCGTACGAATAGCCCTAGATCCAGGCTTGACGCCGGCTGAGCGATCAGCCAAGCAATCCGAACACGCCTGCATAGGAGTCCTCAAACGATTCGTCAGGTCTCTCAACAACAAGAAAAGTCATAAGAAACGAGGCCCTTGGCTGGACCGTGCTGCTGAACACGGTGACTCACCCCACAACTTCCTCGTCGCCCTAGCTCGAGCCGTTCTCAGCGCAAAAGACCCAGGAGAAGAGCTCCGCAATGCGCTCGCAATTGACGCTATGCAAGTTTTCGGGCTGCCGCCACTCACCTTCAAGAGGGGGCTCGGCGCGGGCTCAGGAGGGGAGCCCAGTCCACCCAAAGTCACTTCGTCACCAATCGAGGACGAAGATGCAGAGGAAGCCAAAGGCCCGCACCCAGGCAGCGTGTCGATTCGCCAAGTTCGAGTACGGATTCAGGATCCGGACGACCCTTCCCCAGAAGCTCAAGACGAAGCTCAACAATCGATACTTTTTGCACGGCGGAACCGGCCCAGCCGGAAACCGCCTGAATTCACGGAACTGCGCGAGTCAATTCGTCGCCAAATGCGCGCGCAGAACATCTCGAGTGCCGGCGATCTATTTCTAAAGCCCCACATTGACGTTCTATCAGGGGCCGAAAGCAGGCTGGTCGCCAAAACTTTAGTCCAGGAGGCCACGGACGCGCTGGACAATCAGGATCTCCCAGACAGCAACGAGCTTTGTCTTCCTGGCACTAATCCTTTCCACGGGCTTCACGCCGGATAGGGCGGGTGCCTTGCTCCAGCGGGGCGCTAGCAGGAAACCACCATTCATTGATGGCAGCAGGCTGACACTAAAGTCGATGCTTCCCGATTCAGCCTTCCACCCTGCATCTGGGACTGAGCCGCTTCTGCGGTCAGAATCAAAGTTCACTGTGGATCTGCCTCCGTCGGTGGCGGACCTCCTTGCGCGAGTCCGTAAGCCCCTCACGCAATATCTCGAAAGCGCAAATTTCGAGGGTCAGCTGGCGGGAGCAATCGCAGATGATTCGAAAGACTACCGGCATCCGCTACCTCGGCACTGGCCGAATTCGCAGGACCTACGCGGTCTTGATCCACGAGAAATCCAACGATTACTGTCCCACGGCCACCCTTTCTCAGGACTTTTTTCGGCAATCACCGGCGCCTCTGCACTACTACTCTGCTCGGTCCGACGTGCTGGCGGGTATCTACAAGCGAGCAATCTGGCCTGTTTTTGGAGAAGAAACGGATTCAAACACAATCCACGACTCCGTGCGGGTCGGCACACAAGCCGTCGCCGAGCCCACTGCGCTGAAGAGTGCTGCGAAAGCCGCTTCCAAGCCTCTCCATGCCACCACCGACCGTAACGATCCGACGTCGGTAGCCCGCACACAATGCCTTGGTGGCCCACATTGCCGACATGATCATCGCCATTGTTGGCCATCGTCACAGTAATGCGCTTTTCAGACTGCGCCGTTGGGACTTTGATCTGGGGTTGGGAGCAGCCAATATCGCCGACAAGATGAGCGATCCGGCGCATCTCAGGCGACTTGTCGGGTTGGGGAGCCAGGTTGCCCGGCAGAATCGGGCTATATCTCCTACACCTCGACGAGGCGAACAAACTGCACGGGATGAGACCTTCACATAGGGCTGCGGCTGCGAGGAAGGGGCAGAGCGGTTTGTTCTTTCGACTGGATGGTGACGGACAGCCTCAGGAAGCGGACTTGGGCTGGCTCAAGCGCCAACGTGGTGAATTCCCAGAAGTCACGACCAATTGGGGCCGGCACCATCTGGGCAGCTTGGGCCGCGAATTAACCGACATCCCGAATCTGATTGGAATCCAATTAGGGCACTACAAATCCACCGGCTACGTTTTCTCGCCGGACAGCCCTATGATTCCTGGTCAATTTGTCAGGTTGGTTAATCCACTCCTTGATCAAATATTTCGAGACCAAAAATGGAGAATGCAATCCGGACTGGCGAGGCACCGCGTCGAAACAAGACGTGGTTCGCCAGCCAAGCTGGAGGATTCATGGGCGCGAACCGGTCCAATCGTCGATTGGGAGCACGTCAATCAGGAATTCGCCCGCCAGGCCAAAAGAAGGAATCTGCTTGTTCGTCGTAGCCGATGGGCCAAACAGCATCGAGATTCGACATGAGACCGAGCAGGCTGTTGTCAACATTGCCGCTTCGTTCGACGACGAGTTCGCGGACATTCTCGCGTACCGCATCAACGAACGACAGAAAATTCAAAAAAAACAAGATGCGCGGTACGTCACACTCCCGGGACACGGCATTAGAAATACAGACCGGCTACCAGAGCGAATCCAACGGACTGATCACGCCGTCGACGAGATTTTCTCGGCCATTGGGGAAGAGTTTTCGGAGCCTGAAGCGGCCATCCTGGCGCACAATACGGTTGCAAGCACTCTCATCTGGGCTAGCCGCCAAAATCTCTACCAAGGCCCCATACACTGGCCTTGGATGCCTCTGCGTCCCTTGGACATCAGCCCCTTCACGCCGGGCATCTTCCGGGCATGCGCGCAGATTCGATCACTTCGGGAACACTTCGAGCAGCTCGGCAACGCACCTGTCTCGGGCAGAATTCTGTCCAAGGAGCATGCTGCGGGAACGGCAGCACTCGCACTCGCCATCTTTGGCGGCATTGATGACGCAGACCTGCTAGAAGAGCTGATCACAGGGGATTGTGCGGTCTACCCCGTCCCGGCCATTCCTGACGCCATTGTCGTGCACTCACGACGCCTTAAACACACCAGTGGCTTTCGCGGCATTGCTGCCCTTGCCTATTTGACCTGGCGCCGGACAGCTCAAAATTTGGAGGAATTGCCAGAACCCAGGGAAAGCCTGATGCAGATGCTGCCGACGGAAGCGTACTCCACACGCACGAACATTGTGCGCGCGCTATGTAGCACAGTTTCGATGACTAACCGTATTGAACGCTCCGGCATGGCCAACTATGCCTTGGATCTTGAGGATGGCTGCACATGCCTTGAAGAGGATCAGCTAGCGCAGCTACTCGGTTCTGAATGTGACGTACTGCCGGAGGCTACGGAGGCAGATGCAGTCTCAGACCAAAAAAAAGTCGAGGACACTGACCTGAAAAAGGCTCAGGCTTTCGACTTACGGGGCGAGTATGACTACTTGAAACACATGTACAACAAATCAGAGGACGTTCCGCTCCACTACTCGGGCCACCTATGGCGCTATGACTATGCGAACAAAACGAGAGAAAGAAACAAGATCGTCGAGGAAGCTCGCCTGGTGGGTGAAGATGAGAACTTGTCTTGGTTCGGGAGGTACTGGGCTAACTGGATCGCCAACGAATTAACCCGGCCTAAACTGACTGATCCCGAGAACTTACTTGCTTACTCCACGGTGTTCGGCGGGCTAAAGGAGGCCGCCAACCGGATGCGTAAGCTACTGGCCGAGCGCAGCGAGAAACATCTCCGTCGCCCACCCAACACCGATTTTCTGGAAGAACTTTACCAGCTCATCCTCGAGGATGCTCCAGCATCAACCCAGCAACGGATATGTCGGACGATCCTGAGATTTCATGAGCGAGTAGCGTTGGACACCGGTATTGATGATGTTGATGTCAGCAACTATTGGGCTTACTGGCGACCTCGACGTTTGGAGCGCGCTGAAGTGAGGACCCGGATCCCCATGACCAGCGATCTCGAGGGCGTGGAGGCAGCTCTACTGCGATATGCAGAGACGGACAGCACTCTAGACGAACTGGGGAATATTGATAGGCGCCTGACTCGCGAGGCTCTGTTCGCGTACAGGTTGGCCATGGACTCTGGGGCAAGAATCGGAGAGATCACGGGATTCGAGAACGACCGACATCTTGCTCATAGGAGAGGAAACAGGGATGTTCATCAGGTCAAATCGCCAAAGGCCCCTCAAAACGAGAGCAGCTCGCCGGGTAATCGATCTATCTGAGCAATTCCCTCCTAAAATTCGCTCGGCATTGAGCGAACACATTGCTGCTGAACGGGCAAATCAACCGAAGCGGCAGCGCGACCAGACCTGGCTGTTTTCAGACCTGTCGGCAAGGCCTATCCCAACCGAGCAACACCGTCGGTTGGTCAATCAAGTGGCCAAAGTCGTACTTGGTCACGCATTGCGCTGGCACGCGCTCCGACACCGATGGGTGTGCAACAAAATCGTTCATTTCACTTTGGGAACACCGCTGGACTGCCTCGCCGAAGCCATCGATCTCTCGGAGGAAGCAGAAATTGATACTCCGGATACAGATCTCAACCAGCTGCTCCAATTTCCGCGTGAAGCTGCCCAAATCAGCGCCCAAATCGGCCACAGTCGAATCCGTACAACCCTGTTGTCCTACTATCACCTGCCGTGGTCCTTCCAACTGCAGCAATTACTAACCGATGTGCCCGAGAAACCTCGTGTTGATCGGGTGGCCTGTGCTCTTGGAATCAGCAAATCAGAGGCCTACCGTAGACTCAGCGAATCGAATTCTAGCGACGCTCGTCTCGTAGCCAGCGAGATTGTTGAGTATTTCGGCGGCCGGGACGCCCCAACTCGGGAACCGTCCCATTCCTCACTTTTATCTCTCCGCAAGCCAACGCGAACCCAGACTGTGCCTGGGACTGCATGCGATTGGGCAAGGAGTTCCCACGGACCAGATTTGTTATAGGCCTGGCTTGACGCCAGCCGAAATCGAGCTGCTCAGGCAGTCTGATCTAGAGTCTGCCGCTCAAACATCGATAGGCTTCTTCCCCGATAACCCGTATGCAGCTCAAAGATACTCCCGCCCCCCTCGATGGCCTACATCGTCCCGGAGGCTCCAGATGCTCTGGACTGCGTTGGAGATGGGCAACGACGTAGAGATCATGCGGCTCACCGCGGTCTGGCGCACCAGCAACCAGCGCGGACTCCGGCACGGACTGCCCCTCAAGCGTGACCCCAGAAAAATTCTGATCTGGGCGACAGACGAGCTGCCGATTCTGCGATCACAGCTTCGACCGCTGGGAATCTGTGCAGACATCCTGGAAGGAGTCCTCCTCGCACTTCGCGCTGCGCGCACAGACAGACGAACGCCGCAACGCTACGAGTGAGCTGGCATGGGTCCTTTCAATTGGCGATGTAATCCATCGTGCGCGGAGGAAGTTCGAGCTGGCCTAACGACGCCCCTTGCAACCTTCCGCGAGATTATGCTAATTTCTCGGTAACCAAGCCATCCCCCCAGGGTGGCAACGCCGCGGCCCCACCAAAAAAAACGGGACCCCTCGGCGATGGGCTTCTACGCCCTTTCAATGTGCCCCAGCCACCCTCGGCTTCGGCGGCACCCAATATAAGCACAGTCGCGTCATTACGGCCTCCTCTCGTCGAGAGACGAAGACGCGTCCGTACGGGTTGATCTAGCAGTTTGATCTGCCGGCAACATCCCCCTCAAATCCAATCGTTCGAGATAGCAATAGCTTTCTCGCACGCCGCGCTGTGCGCAAATCCAGCGCGATCTATCTCTGGAGGCCACTTACTTCAAACAGACTATTAAGAGGTTTTCACATTATGATTATTCAAGAACGAGAAACACCCACCGGAGCTGAATGCATCATCTCGGGCTCGATTCCAGGTTGGCCCAACAGGAGCGTATTCGGAAAGAAGCCGACATCAGATGGACTGTTTGCTCCAGTCAGCAGGCGCCATCATGAATATGGGCAGACTACAGTTGCTCGATGAGCGCGATATCCTGAGTGGCGAGTCTGCACTCCTTGCTTTCGTACAGGGATCAGATTCCGGCGACATGGTTCATCCTGATCCGTTTACGCGACTCCACGAAACACTACAGTCCATTGTTGATTTCTGCCTTTCTCCGGATACCCTTGCAGCGCCGCACGCGAGGAAAAAGCTGTTTAACAGCTACCAGCGTGTTTGTTTTGAGCTCATCAAAGAATTACCCGGAAGGGGTGGAACTTACGGCGAGCTGCCTGCAAAGCCACCAGAATAAAAACTATCGGCTGAGATGTGACAAGGAGGCCTTAGAACGCGCTGCCGAAACACACACTAGCTATCGGCATGCGACTCCCGAACGAAGGATCGCAACAATTAATGAGGTCACTCAGGATGGACTTGCGCTTACAGATCGGCCGCTAGCCCAGGCTGCCTCGGAAGACGTGAAGAATCGTCTCATCGCACGGCTTGGTGAGCCTGTCGTACTCCTCGTGGATCCGAGATTGGAGCCGGTTCGCTATTGGCTTCCGACAATCACAGATGTTATTAACCCCGATGACGAGGAAGACGACGAATAGGTTTATTTTACTTTTAACCGGGGGCACCAGACTCTGGTGCCCTCCCCCAACCTTAACCGTAACCTGCGATTTCGAGGCAAATGCCAATGATATGCTCAAGCGCCGTTCCCACAGAGCTCCATACCCGATTGAAAGCACCGGCAACTAACTGACGGACGGGCAGGAAGCTGAAATTCTCGACCAACAGGCGCCGGAAACCGATGACGCCGAGATTCGGGAATCGAAATTTCTACGGCTTCGGGCTTATTGCAGACAGGAAAGCCTGGTTATAGGCACGTTCATTGGTGTACTCCGGTCTGCTTGAGACTTACTTAACTTTGATACAACTGGGCGACGACAGCATGTGCATGACATCCACGACTGTCTGGGCAGCTGGATCCGCGTGTCCTCGCGCCAGGTCCTCCGAGATGTCGAGCCCAGCCTCATCAAGGATCGAGGCTTCGTGTGCAGGCAGCACGTCGCTCTGAGGCAGGGCGGGCAGGACAATGGGCGCCGGTGCACGCGCTACACAGAGGCGAGCGGCCCTTTCGGCCAGCGCCATCACTTCCTTGCTCAATTCGGGTTCGCGCATAGCCATTCACCATCTGGAGAATTCAGTATACGCTCAGCCCCGGCCTCGCCACAGCAAGTCCACTGCCCGGTCGGGCTCGCTTTTCTCTGGGGTGGGGCTTTCGGTGAAGAGCTGCGAACTGGGCACGAAGCCGTCTCGACCGCGCACCGGCTTCGCCGGCTTGCGGTGTGTGCCAAGATCGAGCCAATCTGTAGGGGTTCTATCCACCGCTTGGTGAACCAGAGTTCCAGGCAAATCTTCGGCGTTAGCGCATAATTCACTCGCGACACAATCTGTCGCAATCGTTACGTAACGTCTACCTTTCACATTGGGGATACGGTAGGACTCAGACATGCAAACCGCAGCAACCGCAACGCTCAAATCAACCGGCGAAACTGTCCGGATACTCGCCTATGACCCTAGTTCGCCGGCAAATTCCTCGGAGGGTCGCTATCTTTGCTTGCTACCACCGCAACATCCGGGACACAATCCCCGCAAGGAGTGGATCGCAGCCAGCAAGCTGAAATTTCGCGATGGCAACTAGGCGTTAGCCACGACAACTACGCAGGCGGTACGCAAACCCGGAATGAACCTCTGCCGACTGAATAAGGATCCGTAGACTTTCTATGAGCGTACAAGAATTACTTCGTGATGTAAGCAGGCGACTCGACGTCGTTCAGGAAGCGGAGAATAGATTCTCACGACAGCTAGCACCACGTTTCAACGCGTTTCACTATCTGAGAAATGACGAATACGGTCTGTCGTGGTGTCTTTCAGACCTTCTTGACCCCAATGGCACGCACGGTCAAGGCGATCTATTCCTGTCGAGCTTCATTGAGTTGTTGCCGAAAAGGGATGCGTTTAGTGCGAGCAACCTTACGGGAATCAGACTTGAGCACCCAACTGATTCCGATCGACGCATTGACATTCTGCTGCGTTTTTCAACTGGCTGGGTCGGGATTGAGAATAAGCCATGGGCGGATGATCAGGAAGATCAGTTAAAAGATTACAGCGAGTATCTAGGACGTTCCTGCAGAGGTAACGAATCATGGGCCCTTGTCTTCTTTAGCAACAGAGATCCGACTGCAAATAGTATTGATTCGGAACTACGTGAGCAGCTCGAAACGACTGACAATTTTGTGCAATTCGATTTTCGGTCGATTGAGCATTGGCTTAGAGCATGCGCTTGCGAAGTGCAATCTATTCGAGTTCGGTTGTTCGTCGAAGAGCTATCGGACTACATAAGACAAAATCTTGGCGAGGCATTAGACATGACAGATGAACGAGAAGTGATTTCCGTCATTGAACAGTCCGACGACTTTGTGAGAGCAGCCTCTGATGTTGCCAGGAGCTGGGATGCAATGAAGTTGGAACTAGCATGTGATTTCCGAAAAAGGCTTAAAGATGCCTTCGAAAAGCACCCATATCTCGACTATAGCGAAGAAGATTGGAAGCCCATCTCAAAGGGTAGCACTCATTGCGGATTTTATGTACTTGCAAACAAATTCCCAAAAGATATGCGTCTGAGTTTCCAGTTCGACAACGCCCAGTTTCGTAACTTCTTTATAGGGGTAGATAAGGTTGATGAGCCCACTGCCCAAGGGATGGGGGGATCAGAAGCAATATTTCAGACTCTGAAGAAAAGGTTCAACTCAGGAGGAAAAACTGTGTATTCGAGCTGGTGGTGCTGGGCTGACGAGCATGAGCTCCTTGGCGAGGGGTTCAGAAACTGGAATACATCATCAGAACCATGGGTGGCTATCAGAAACGGCAGGCTTGCCGATAGATTCGTTGAAATATCTGAAGCGATTTACTGCGAGCTTGGTGACAAGTTCGATATTCCGCTCTGAAGCACTAGGGCCTGATGGCTGGCTTCACGCGCGAGTGAGGTATCTGTCAGCTAGGTACTCGACCTCCTTTCTAATAGCACAACACAGACTCTCTGGAGATACCACCTCTACATTCGACCCGAACCCTAGCAACCACCAGAGCAGCTGATTCGACTCCATGACGGTGGCAGCGATCTCAATTCGCCCGTCTTCCAGTGAGCGGGATTCCTGATCTCGCGACAACGGCGCCTCTAGCAGTGCCTGAGCCGCGTATTCGTCGAATCGCGCGACCAAACGCATCTTGCAGCCGGACGCATACTGAAATCGCCCCGCCTGAATATGGGCATCAAGATCAAAGCCTTCAGGCTCTCTGACCTCAGAGTCTAGAACCTCCGGCCGACTCATGCGATGCAGTGCCGTGTGGACGGTGTCCTCGAACGGCTCCACCACCGTCACGAGATAGTAGACCGTCTCGCGCACAACCAGGGCTAGGGGATTCAGGGTCAGCGGCCTTGCCCGGGATTGGCCACGGGAGCGGTAGTGAACTTCAAGCTGCCGACCTTCCAACAAGGCCGTGTAGACCGCCTCGAGCACTTCAGGTGCGATTTTCGGTGGCGGCAGGGGCATGGCGCGCGGCAGGTAGCGGACACGCTGCTTCCAGCGTCGCAGCTTGTCGCTGCCCGTTTCTTTCAGGAAGTTTCGCGCTGACTGAAACTGGGGCTCCAGCTCTTCCCTGACGCTGATAGGCAGGAGCGGCTGGAGATACTCCTCGACGAGCTGCCAGGTCAGTGCAGACATCGGATCGTGGCCAGGCAGAGCGTGTTCCGCCGCTCCCGGCATCCAGGACCAGTATTCGGGGTGAGAGCCCTCAGTGACGAGCGGAAACTGGTCGCAAACTCTGACGAGATCGCGCTCCACCGTGCGCTTGCTGACTTCGTACCCTCGTGCGGCCAGTTTGGCCCTGAGCTCTCTCGAAGTGATTCCCGGTGGCCGCCTCGGGATGGTTCTCAGCATGGCCAGCAGCCGCAAGCTCGTGTCTCGCACGGATATCCCCCTCAGTTCGCGACAGTAGGTGTCGCAACGTTCGCATACTCTCCGATCAGTTGCAAACACCCGCCCGAGCAGGCCTTGTTGGTTGCCGAACAAAGCGCAAACCGCTCTGCCGATTTTTTGAGCTTGACTGCTGCCCGTCGTGTGGGGTGTGCCTGGGGGCTTCGCCTCATGGGGGCAGTCAAGCTCACTCTCTTCCAACGTTGAAGAGATCTGGTCGGACCGCTCATTAGATCCGGGCCTCGAGGCAAGCAACGTGGTCCAGACCAATGGACGATGCCCGGATAATGACTCAGCCGCCCAAGCAGCCTACTTTGTTCCCACCAGAGCTCGGCACAGCGCCAGAGCGGCCGTCCGCATCATTGGGGAGGGGCGACTATTACCGGGGCCGGCCAGTTCCTTGAGAGAAAGCGATTCTTCGGACAGTTGGATTGACAGTGTGCCCAACCTTTCACCGGTCTCGGAATGGCGAAGCGAATAGTGAAGGTCTCCCGAACGGGCAATCCTAAGCGGGTAGTCGGCCATGCAGTGATCCAGACGCTGGCCTTCCTCAAATATCTCGGCAGGTGATGACAGATTGGCAAACCGCACGCCGGAGACGGTCATTTCCGCAGGCGCCGCCCGCCGAAGAGCGTTCAGCGTGGGTGCGCTACACGGGATATTGGAAGACAGATGCTGCAGTTCCCGCTTCAGCCATTTCCAGCCCGAGCGCTTTTGGTTGGAATCCGGCCGATCGCAGGGCTTTCGAAGCCTTATTAGCTGGTCTGCCAGTTCATCAGCGCACAGCGCAGGCGGATTCTCGCTCAAGTGCCGAGCAAAAATCGCGACTCGCTCGGGGCAGTAGTCGGTGAGCGTCGACCTTCGCGCTTCCCGGCGGCCCCATGCTCGCGCCAATGCCGGCGGCAGCGGAGGCGGCAGACTGGCGCGCGTCCACAGACCAAGAACACTGCACAACACCTGCCACTGCCGGCAGGGCTCATCATTGGCTGCGGCCGCCTGCGCGAAATTCAGAAGTGGATCCGCGCCCCAGCGCAGTAGCCACCGCCAGGTGGCTGGCCCACAGTCCGTGCACTCGCATACAAGCCGCTTAAGCGTGCTCAGCACCGGACCGCGGTGCTCCGGCTCCAGACCCGAAGCGAGCCACAGGTTCAGCAGAGGCAGCAGTCCGGGTGCATTGCTCTCCACGTCCGAGAAAGCGGCCTGCCGCCACCACACCCGCTGGAAATGCTCGATCCTGATATCTCCACCTGGAGTCATGCTGGAGCGCTCCGACAACTCGAGTGCGGGGCCCAGCAGATCATTCAGCAGCCGATGCCAGTCCGCCGCCCAGTTGCGAAGCTCCGGATTCCGGGCAATCTCGTAGCGCATGGCTTCCTGACACTCATGGAGCGTGGGCATCCGGCAGTGCCCGCGATCGACAACGGTCTCCACTCGAGACTGGCCCAGCAGCGCAAGCGCGTTCGGATCTTCCAGCGGGCGCAGCAGCCCCGGCGGCTTGCGAATCCTGAGCTCCTTGCCCCGGGCGGGCTGCCAGAGCCAGGCGCACTCTCGGCCCTCGAAGTCCAAGGCGAGCGTCAGGCGTTCCAGGATCTCGATCCGGACGCACCTCCCCGATCCTCGAGAATGCAGCCGGAGCCATCCCGGCAAATGCCTGTTCTCGAAGCACAGGACATCCGCCGCACGATTCGTCTCTCCCAGGTCCGATTCAAAGGATCGGCGGCCGTCCAATACCTTCTCCAACCCGCATTCTCCGAAAAGATCCGGAGCTCAGACTACGGCCCTCTCGCGACAGCGAATGTCGCAGTTCATGGCTAGACTCCAGACATCGGAGTTTTGTCACTCGGGTGCCGGCTGATAGGAATGACCCTGCCGGCAGTATCAGATAGGCTAGAAACGGAGATGGACCCGGGCTGATGGCAAGCGAGATGGAATTGAGCCGTCTTGCTTTCCCGGCAGGCAGCCGGACTGGCGACACACACTAGACCGCAGGGGGATTCATGACCCAGAACTACAGCTTGGAACGCTCACCTATTGCCAACATTTCGCTCGCATCCAAAGAGCTGTTTCACAGCAACTTTCTTGCCTGGGCCTTCAACACCTACCCGACGACGCTGAATGCAATTCTGGATTGCGCAGGGCTATCGGCGCGGTCGAGTGATGAGAGCGTTGAGGTCACTCGTGAAGAACAGAATCTGGATCTGGTTGTAAGAATTGGGGGCAGCCGCCTGGTCGTCATCGAGAACAAGCTCAAATCTCTTCCCTACAGTGAGCAGCTGCGCCGCTATGAGGAAAAGGCGGGGAAGCTTGATTCGGGGCGAGAGGATCCGGAGTTTGTGCTTCTGACGCTTACATCGGACGACTGTGACCGAATTCCCCTGTCGCTGGGCCGTTGGGAGTGCGTTGACTACGGCACATTGACCAAGTCTCTGCTGGATTACATACCAGACAACGCCGATGCTTATCACAGAGAGATAGTGCGGGACTATGCGCAGTTCGTGGGAGAATTGGTTCGGATCGCCAATGACGAATCCCGACACGTCTGGAATCGAGCCGGAAGCAAGATTGACGGGGAAGCTCTCCCGGCCTGGCTGACGAAGCACAAACTCCACGACCTGTTTGGAAAGCGTCAGGGTCAGATTGTCGCTGCCAAAGTATACGAAGAGGTGACACGTAATTTCGCGAACACAGTCCATTGGCAGCACTCACCCAAGGACGTCGGCTCCCATCAGATCACCATCTACAGCGGATTCACCAACTCTCAGCCCCTCGTGGGCGTTTTCTACGCCCTGGGCGGCCTGCCTTGCCCGGCAGTCGACGAGGCTCCTCCGGTAGGAGTTGGCTTTCAGGTGCAGGGCGATCAGTTCAGAAGCTACGTCGAATGGCCGAAGCCCGGGCGCCTGGCGCAAAAGCCTGTTGGAAGAGACCTTCCAAGCAAGACAGCAGCAATCGCCTGGGATCTGTTTTGCGATGAGCGTTGCCCGGAGTCGTTCTGGACCCCCAAGCAGAAATCCGGCGCCGAGAAGCAGAACGCCGACTCCGGCAAAACGAAGTCTCGCTACAAGGAGCAATGTCGCTTCGGCGCTCCGTTTCAGTACCGATACCGGCCGCTATCAAAAGGAGGGGATACGCGCGTGGCGTTGAATGCCTTGGCCGAAACTTTGGCTGAGCGCACAATTGCGCTGCTCAACGATTTGAAACGGATTGAGTCGTTGCTTCAGGAACACCAATCCAATTACCTGGCATGAATAACATACAGAACAGAAATCCGCCGAGACTCAGCAAGTCTCGATTTATTGCGGGGATGCAGTGCCCCCTACGCCTATGGAACGACATCTACCGGCGCGATCTGGCAGCACCGTTCTCCGAAACACAGCAGGCAATTTTCGACCGGGGCACCGCTATTGGTGAGCTGGCGCAGCAACGCTATCCAGGCGGCGTCCTCGTTGGCTTCAAGCCCTGGGAGCGGGAGGAAGCCATCGCGGAGACCAACCGCCTGCTCGCCGACCCCTCAGTACCGGCAATCTACGAGGCGGCCCTGGAGCATGAGGGCGTTTTCGTGCGAGTCGATGTGCTCGCCCGAAACGGCGAAGGGTGGGATCTGGTTGAGGTGAAGGGGTCAACCCGCCCCGAAAAAGAGGTTTTTCAGCGCGATGCCGCCATTCAATACTGGGTCGCCACAGGCGCAGGTCTGACCATCCACCGGGCGGGCATCCTGGTACTGAATCGGGACTATGTCTATCCCGGCGGCGCCTACGACCTCGATCAGCTATTTCACTTCGGCGATGCAACCGAATTCTGCCAGGAGCAGCTAGAGGCCACCGGGACAACAGTCAAAGAGTTTCACCGCCTTCTCGCAGCGGAGAATCCACCCGATATCGGAATTGGCGAGCACTGTTTCACACCCTACGAGTGCCCCTACTACGGCGCCTGTACGGAAGGGCTTGAGTTCCCTGAACACCCGATCTCGGACCTGTACCGACTCAACGGGACCCGCCGGGAGCAACTCGAAGCCCTTGGCATTGCAGCAATTCCGGAGATCCCTGACGATTTCGATCTTACTCCGATGCAGGAGCGCATCCGGCAAGTTGTCGTTTCGGGGGAGCCCTGGGCCTCATCAAGGCTGAAGGGCGTGCTGAGCGAACCCGAATGGCCGCTCTATTACCTGGACTTTGAGGCCTGGCAGCCAGCCCTGCCGCCGTATCCCGGCATGCGTCCTTTTCAGGCGATCCCCTTTCAGTTTTCTGTCCACATCGAAAGCGAAGGCGGAGAACTGACGCACGAGGAGTATCTACACGAGCAAGCCACGGATCCGCGCCGCGCTCTGGCGGAGAGATTGCTCGAAACGCTTGGAACCGCCGGGAGCATCGTCGTCTACTCGGGCTACGAGCGCAGGATGATTAGCGCTCTCGCCGAGCATTTAGGGGACCTTCGTGATCCCCTGCTCGCCCTGAATGCCCGACTCTGGGATCTTCTTCCCGTCATCCGGGATCACTATTACCACCCCGAATTCAGGGGGTCCTTCTCCATCAAGAGCGTCTTGCCGGCCCTTGTCGACGGAGCGCACTGGTCCGGCCTATCGATCGCAGACGGAATGACGGCTGCAGTCGCGTACGAAACCGCCGTCGCAGAAGAGCCCACCGAGCGCCGTAAGCAAGTATTCGCTGATCTACGTACTTACTGTGCTCAAGACACTCGAGCCATGGTTGACCTGATGCGTGAATTGCGAAATCAGGCTGAGTTGTGAGAACGCTTGGAGAAGGGCGCACTAGATGTTGATGGAAAGGACCCCAGAATCCCTGAAACACCCCCACGTAAACCGGTCCATATTCTCCTCGCCAATCTCCGCCACGATGCTTTGCCAGGTCAGATGAGGCGTGCCTTTAGCCAGTTCCCGACCTTTTCCCAGGGTTGCGAGGCTAATACTGCCATCTAGCCCCGGCAATCCCAGATGCTTCCATAGGCCAAGGATATCCCGCTGAGTCTGGAGCTGATCGTAGCCCTCCTGATTGGAACCTCCGCCAGATTCGACTTTCGCCTCAATCAGAATACCGTTTCGGCCCTCGAGCACCAAGATATCCGGCTTGGCATTAAAGGCCCAACGCAGACGCATGAGGCGTTCGGCGCAGGGCTTCGACAATGGAAAGTCTTTTAGCCGCTTTATCGACCAGCGAGCTGGACTCCAAAGCTTTTTTTTATGGCCGCTGTTTCGCCCTTCAGTCCAAAACGGACTTCCCGGCGCTTTCTCCCGGACGTCACTAGGAATGGGCGCACAACCCTCTGCACCTTCCAGATCCAGAGTGTTTGCCCAATCAATGGCTTTGCCTAGGAAATCGAGTCTCGCCTGCTCGAGGGCCTCGTCATACCTACCAGGATTGCCCAATTCGCGCCAGAAGTCCCGCAGAGCCGCTACTTCAACGTACACATCGAGCTCGGGCGACTGCGAAAACATGCTTGGGAGCCCCGCATTGTCTTCAACGACTTTCGCGAATCCTTGCCGTGCAGGCTCATTTGAGAGCAGGCAATGCGCTAAAAGCATGCAGTAGAACCGCTCCTCACGATTCACCTTGGCGTAAGTCAGCTCTTCGTCAATCATATTCACCTCTCGGTGTGGAAAACGGGGCACTAGCGAAGCCGCTCTCAATCCAAGATGGAGAGCCTCGGGTCGCCAAGCCAACACCAGTCTATTTGGTGTCGCGACAGCAGCTGTCGCAATTACCTGCAAACTGCATCTGTCACCGTACCGCGAGATGGCAGACCGTGCAAAACCCGAATTCTTTGCTGACAAGAGCCCAAATCCAAGCACTCTGTGAAAGGGGTGCCGGCTTGCCTTCGGGACAGATTGAGATTGGGGTTTATGGAGAAGCACAATGAAATCAACCGAGGAGAGAGAGTCACTGGGGCCTGGGAATCCCCGACCGGGTTACAGGGAGGTCGCGACGTTCCTGGGGCTGCCTGGAGCGGATGCCCTCACAAAAAACGAAATGACCCATCTCTTCTCCCAGGGGTTTCCACTGGAAGCGCTGGAACGCATTGTCCAGGCGATCGCGCCCAACGATCCTGATTTCCCGAACATGATCGTGGACCCACTGGATCGAGCATCAAGGCAAGCCGCTGGGCGGCTGAGCACTAGAGAAAGCAATCTGGTCTATCGACTGGCTTCAGTGTGGATCATGGCCCTGAGAGGATTCCGTCAACCGGAAATAGCTCGCAGCTTTCTCTTGTCAGCAAACACGATTGCGTTCGACGGCAGGACACCACTCCAGACAATCCTAGAGGACAAATACGGTGCAGATTACGTAATGATGAGACTTAGCGTGTACACACCGACAATGGAGCCTACTCTCTATTGGCTAGACTAGCTCGCACCCTACCCGCCTTTAGACAAGCTCTTGGTTGGATCTTCGACTGACCGAGCACACAAGGAGCCATCATGAAAAACTTTCCACCCGAAGTGATTGACAAGCTAGGGAACTACGTATACCGACTCATTGACCCGCGAAATGGCGAGACATTCTATGTCGGTCGCGGTATTGGCAACCGCCTCTATTCCCATATTGGTGACGAGCTCGGCAGTGACTCCGACGAAGTCAGTGACAAACTGAGGAGGATTAGAGAGATCCGCGTGGCAGGTTTTGAGGTGGCCCATGTCGTGCATCGCCACGGAATGGAGCCTTCCGTAGCAACGGAGGTGGAAGCGGCCCTGATTGATGCATACCCGGGGCTCACCAATGTCATGGGCGGAGCGGAAAGTGGCGATCGAGGGGCCATGCATGCAGAAGAAGTTGTCCGAGAATATCTTGCTGAACCAGCGAGCTTTGCGCACCGGGCGCTATTGATCAGCGTCAACCGAAGCGCTTCTGAGCGCCCCCTCTACGAAGCGACACGATTTGCCTGGAAACTCAGCCATAAGCGGGCAAAAGAAGCGCAGCTTGTCCTGGCCTGCGAAAAAGGCATGATCCGAGGGGCGTATATTCCTGAACAATGGATGGAAGCGACAGCTGATAATTTCCCAGGCTACCCTGATCTGCCCGGGCGGTTGGGCTTCGTCGGTCGTGAAGCGCCCCGCGACATCCAGAGTCTTTATATTGGGCGGCGAATCCCTGACGAATACCGCTTTGGTACGGCCAACCCGGTCCGCTACACATGGGAATAACACAGGGCTTCAACCAGACCTGCAATTGGGCACCAAGCCATCTCAATGCGGCACCGGCTGCGGCGGATCGGCCGGGGCGGCGCTATCCGAGGCCCTGCAAGGGTCCTACCCGAACCCTTGCGCAAGCACACGGAACTATCCTCCTCACCCTTCTTTCGGAGCGTGATTCGAAAACAGCCAAAAACCGGATATCCGATAGTGCTGAGCTATCGCGCTGACGAGCAAGCCAACGAGGATCAGATCTTTGAGCAATTCCCCATTTGGCGCGTCATTTTCAGGCGCACTCATGGGACTCGTTCCGCGCACAGACCCCAGTAAGTATCGACCTATCACTAGGCCGCTGGGTTTGATTTATAGTAGGGACAGCTTGAAGAACTGCAGCGCATTGTAGGATGGCTAAAAACCGTTCAAAAGAGACGGACGTTCATTCGCATCTTGCACTTCGGCTAAAAAGCTACTCAGCCAGCGTGGGCGCCGCAGTCACTCAGCCCGTCTATACGCCTACATTCGTAGATGAGGAGGACCCAGCCTATTCATTCAGGACAGATCTCGAGGTAGTCGCCGTTTCACACCGGCCTGAGGAGAGGGCGCACGCAGAGTACTGGCTAAGCGTCTATTCAATTTCGCCAAACGATAGACGATAACGGCTAACTTTGAAGGACTTCCACAAGGCAAATGAAAAAGGAGAGCTACGTTATCGAAAATACCGTCGGGATGACTATCCAGTCTATGACCTACCAAAACAAATTGGCTTCTTGCAAAAGAATCGCCACTACAAGGTGTGGACGGGCGCCGTATGGATCGCCCAAAATGTTGTGAGTGACATGCTGGCGTTGCTGCTTCGTTTCGATTCTCTATACATCGCTCTCCATGAAGTGAGGGTTCAAAGAAGGCGCGGAATTTTCGGAATCACTCTTCAAACAAACGATCCGGCCGAGGAGTAGAACGCTGAGCACATTACTTAAAGCCCAAACCTTCTTGCGAGCGGGACTAACGCCATAGAGTACGATGCCGACTCAATCTAGCCCCGGCTTCCGGAGGCTTTTCTATTGGTGGCACGGTATGTATATGCCGTTCGGTCCAGCACGAACTAGTTTGCATGTGAAATACTATAAAGGAATAATTTAACCAATCTGGAAGGACATAATTTGGTCTTGGCTTCTTACAACTGCCTTTTTTAAACGCGCCATGGCATTTGCACTGAAATTTACCGGAATGAAATGGCAAGACGGCAAATACGGGACGAGTCAAGCGCCCGGCGAAGTCTCAGGGGAGCATATTCCGCCGGATGATACTCGGTTCAGAAAAATCGCGCTGACAGCTGGCTATATTGATTGCTTTGCAGTGCTTTCAGTTGATGAAGCGCTCAACATTGCATCTGCGCACTACAAAACGTTACCACAATCATTTGGGGTGGATGCACACTCAAAACATCCCGAGGAAAACCTGCGCGAGGTGCATCGGGCACTTGAGGACGCAGACTTTGTTATTGCACACCTATTTGAATGGGACTCGGGGCTCGGATAGTAGGTTTAAGATGACTCAAAAGGGCGCGAATAAATCGGGTCTTTTCGCTTTATCAATTTTCTGCGCATGCCAATAAGGACCTTTCTTCTCGTTGAAATCTTAAGATGGGCCGCTGGACTTCACTCAAACGTTCCCACCATTTACGATTAATGCTATTTAGACTAGGACTTCATAACACTTTCCCATGAAAGATGAAGCGTACGAATTCCTTAAGACCCTACATTCCCGACTAGACCTACAAATAGGCCCGCCTCCAGAGGTGAGCAAAAGGATTCGCGAACTTAATGATCTCGGACGCCAAGACCCGAAGTTCGCATTTTATCGCGGAACCGAGGGGGCTTTTGTCGCAGGTATCGCGTTACCGGCTATCTATGACGAATTGATGACAACATTCCGTTATTCCGCAGAGCAGGCGAGGAAGTCCCTTTATGCTGAAGGCTATAGGAACTTTTCAGAGATAGCGATAAATACTCCGGCAAGATGGATGCGCCATCCGTTCAGCAAGGTGTTAGTGAGCAATGCTCGGGATATATATTCCCAATGGGCCGGGCGTAAAGCGGGCGCAGCACTAAAGCAAAGCTGCCCGGACTTTGCCTTGCGGGATCCATGCTCTCATAACATCATTTTTGAGGCAAAATACTTTAAAGAAAATTCGTGCGCTGCTGCAGAGCGTGAGTTGGTTGCAACTTGCTATCAGGCCTTTTTCTACCGAGGCTTGCCAGAAAATCTAGATGCGCCCGGGCGACCCTGGGGCTATGATTATGCTGTTGCCTTTGTTTATGACGCTTCGCCCGACGGCTACTTTGAGGCAGCGTGGGAGGCTCTACCATCTGAGGTAAAGAGGGGGTTCTGGGGTGGCGCCAACGTATACGTCATGGTACTCCGCGGAACGCAGGCATAAGGCTGACCAAGAGAGGTTGCCAACGACGCGCAGAGCACTGTGTGCACTTTAACCGCGAATTTAACTTCTGATATGGGTAATCCCCCCGAAAATTGGTGTTGCTCAGAGGTGGAATATTCTCACAATAGAGTAGCAGAAGGCTCCACATGCGCAAATCACGATTCAGCGACCACCAGAATCTGAGCATCGTCAGCAGGCCAAAGCCAGGACGTCAGTCCCCGACCTGTGCCGTGAGCACGGCATCTACTTTATTCTTCTGTTTATTAGTCCACTATAGACGGACAAACTCTCGCACGGATAAAGGTGTCGGGGATTTCCGTCGCTACAACGCCGATCCGAGTGGCGAACTTGAAGCGCCTGCACCAGCTTCGTCTGTGGTCCCAGAACCGCTACAGAAGGGCGGCCAAGTTCTCGACAGGACCAGAATTGCATCCGGCCACCAACCACGCTCGCGGACTCAGATTGCAATCCTGTGCTTCTCCGCCAGTCGGAAGGTCAGGACACGGCTGGACAAACCAGCGATAAAACACAACCAGGGGCAGGTCCGGTGGCGTGGCGCTGTAGACACGGTCAAACGACCGCACGAGCCGATTGCCGGCAAACTGAAAGCGTGGGACGAGATAGTGCCCGTTCTCGCAGATCGCCGCCAAAGATCGCCTTCGGATCCGTTGACGAACACCGCTGGCGCTGACCCCCAGAACGTGCGCTGTTTCCCGGACCGTCCGTGCCGACGACAGCATGTGCATGACATCCACGACGGTCTGGGCAGCTGGATCCGCGTGTCCTCGCGCCACGTCGCCCGAGATGTCGAGCCCAGCCTCATCAAGAATCGAGGCTTCGTGTGCCGGCAGCACGTCGCTCTGAGGCAGGCCAGGCAGGACAACGGGCGCCGGTGCACGCGCCACACAGAGGCGAGCGGCCCTTTCGGCCAGCGCCATCACTTCCTTGCTCAATTCGGGTTCGCGCATAGCCATTCACCACCTGGAGAATTCAGTATACGCTCAGCGCCGGTTTCGCCGGCTTAGGTGCCTCACAGGCCCATCGTGTCGATCCCATCGACAATAAGCTTGCCCCTGATGACTTCTTGTCGACATATTGCAGGAATTCGTACATGTCCTGGCGGCCCGACAAACCCTACAACGAGTGGCCCATGCTGCCGCCCGACCTCGATCAGGTGGAATCCCGGGCTGTGCTCAAGGCCTGCATACCAGCACGGGCCGCACTCGCGGAACTCCGCCAGGCGGGTGAACTGCTGCCGGACCCTGGCCTGCTAACCAATCTTCTCCCCATCCTGGAAGCCCGAGACAGCTCCGAGATCGAGAACATCCTCACCACCTGCGCCGGATCGGCTGTGGTGCCGCGGTCACAACCGCGCAAAGGTGAACTTCGAATCCAAAAATGAAATCAGGCACCACCCTGAACACCGACTCCCCTCGCAGCCGAGAGCACTGCCTCGGGGTCTCGTTCGAGCAGCGCCATGGGAGTTTCTCCAGCCAGGCGTTCATTGGGATTGATCAGCCAGCTCAATCGAAGCCAGGGTGACTCAATCTCCATTGCGCGCAGGACCTCGGACAGGTGCGGCACCGACTTGCCACCAGACAGTTGCATCGCGGGCACCAGAACACGCTGGTGGTATTCGACCGCGATCACGTCGCCGGATTCGATCTGCGCTTTGAGCTCGATCAGGGCGCAATTGAGCTCGGCTGCAGCGTCCTCGAGGCTAAGCCAGTCCAGCCGCTCAATCAGCTGGTCCTTGAATGATTGTCCGCGTTGCCTCGCCGCTTCTCGTACCGAATTCATGACGATCCTCGTCACCCATGGGCATCCACAGACTGGGATTGTAGCGTAATCGTTCTGGTCTTCTGAGCGCTGGGGAGGAGAAATGAACGTGCGACTTTCGTGTAAAAGCTGCACTTCCGTTTCCAGCGCCATGACCCGGCATCGTTAAACGGAGCACACGCGCTAAACAACCGGGGACCGGCTGCGCCGGATCGGCCGGGGCGGCGTTATCCGAGGCCGTGCAAGGGTTCCACCCAAACCTATGCACAGCGCCAAGGTCCGCTGGTCTATTTAACATCTCACATCATTGCCTCATGCTCGAATCGCGGGTTACGGTCATTACCACTTCTCCTAGAAACCTACCTTCTCTCCGAAAAGCAAAGTCCGCCTCTCCTGAATGAACCTCTGAATCAAAAGGTTGACTTGCTCCTGACCTAGCTGTAAGGCATGACTTAGCTTCTCAACACTACCATGTGCATATTGCCTGCGCATAAACCTCTCGTTTTTGGAGAGCTCAAGTAGTTCAACTTTTGCATCTTCCAATCGCGCCTCAAAAGCAAGCGCCAATACCAGGGCCCAATGAATATGGCCCGGAATTGGGCGCTTTGGGAAATTCTCCAGCCGTTTCACAAAAGCAGACAGCTGCAAGCCTTCAATCACGCTCAAATAGGAGGATTCACATGCGGATAGAACTACGTCAAGTAACTCGTTGCGATCCTGAAACTCGTCAAATGCGCTCTTGTTCGTGAGCAAACGAGAGGAATAGGTCAACTGAATATGGTCAACAACGTCAAACAACGGATCAACGAAAGAGTATACTCTAAACCTAAATTTCGTCTTTTCAATACAGAACCCACTGAGCATTGGGGAATCAGATTGTATGTAGTAAAAGCCATGGCTCCAGTACAAAAATCTTCTGTCGAGCTTCCGTAATCCGTCAAGAAGAAGCCCTGGTGAAATATTTAGGGAACTCATTCCGGCCATATGAGATAAAGCCTCGTGTTTTCCGGCAAATTTCGAAAATATGCAGCACGCTGCTGCTGCGAAAAGTATATAAACCACTTGCCCGTCTTAAGCTCCACGGCAAAATCCGGTGCCTCCCTAATTCCATATATTGCGTCTGCCCTCTCCCACCTCGAAACCATTACCTTCCCAGTCTGCCTTCAAAGTAAGTCACCTCAGCAGCATAAAATCCTCCCAATTCGTCCACAAGAGCTTCGAAGGTTCGGTGAACTTCCCTACCATACGCAAGTGGATTCCACTGACAAATACCACACTCATTGTCTACAATATTGGCAGCGCGCTCTGCAGCACCCTGCAATGGAGCAAGATTCTTCCGATGCTCAGGGTCTACCTCTCTAACGGATTTAAAGGTTCGGTCTTCATCATCTCTCTGGGCCTGATTAAACGCGTAAGCCATAGCGGCCGTCGCCGCCCCATTTGCGAATTTCCCACCGCTTAGTCTCGATGCTGTTCCACCAACGAGCGCAGCCACGGTTCCTTGAGCGAGCGAGTTTTCCTTGAAACCATTCGCAATATATGGATGCGACGCAGCGCCAACAAATGAGGAGGCAAAGCCGTGACCAAATTTACCACCCCTTAGATCAGACACAATCCCTCCGGTTACGCCATGGCCCAAAGATTTGACGGCAAACTGAGCCCCGGAAAGTCCAGACCCACCAAAGTTTCCGGATGACCAGCTGGCACTGTTTACCCACTGACCAACCCCGTAGAACGCTGCGCCAGAGAATGCGCCCCATAGTGCACCATCCCAACTACCAGACGCAACAGCTCCGCTAAGAGCTCCGCCTACCATTACAGTTGAGACGGCATTGAGTGTTTCAGCACCTGCGCCAAAGAGCGCCCACTGTCCAGATGCCGCTGCCCCGCCGGTATAGACCGATATCGCAACGGAAATGACCGTCTTCACAACGTCCTTGAAGCTCGTATAGCCGCTCGGGTCATAGTAAACGAGGGGACTATTATGCGAGTAGGTATATCGGTTCATCGTTGCCGAATCCTCAACAAACGGATCGGCCTGGAGGAAGCGGGCCAAATGGGGATCATATATTCGTCCATTCATATGGACAATTCCCAGAGCATCAAGATGCTCGTGGCCGGTGAACCCGCGCGGCGTGAACTCAGTAGGCCCACCAAATTGCGCCATCCACGCCGGCGGACTTCCGTCGATCCATTGCATCCAGGCCGGTTCCCCCACTGAAAACTCGGGGCTGCGGCGCTTCCATGGATCAAAGCTCATACGAGCTATCGCGTAGCCGGTTTCGTCTGACATCCCTACGACTGAACCCAGGTGATCACGATGCAGGTAGCGCGCTCGGGAGCTTCC
Source organism: Lysobacterales bacterium (assembly GCA_034520805.1). Lineage (GTDB taxonomy): Bacteria > Pseudomonadota > Gammaproteobacteria > Xanthomonadales > Wenzhouxiangellaceae > Wenzhouxiangella. Next base: position 130,960 of record JAXHNG010000008.1, read on the forward strand.
GTCAGAGGCTTGTACTGTAACCAGGACCTTCCCTGCAATCGAGCGACGGAACTCCGTGGCGCCCAGGTCATTTGTGTATACCTCGACGTTTCCGATGTAGAGCGTTCTGGCGTTGTCTACCCCTTCGACGCTATCGTGGATGACCCGATTTCTATCGGCGCCGTAGTAAAAGGTGGACTGAGCGTATTCAAGTGAACCCGCATCACCTCTAGAGATTGCCCGAATCTTCTGAAAGGCGTGGTAGGAATATGCCCTGCCGTCCGGACACTCGGCCGTACTACCCGTATCAACACAGTCCAAGGCCAGATTCCCAGCCGCATCGTACTCTAACCGCCGTCCGCCTGCCCGAGTGACCGCATGCGGTCCGTCTTCATACAAGTACCGGTCTGAACCCGTGGAATCACTCAGAACATCGGACTTGTGCAAGATATTCCCGGATATCCCGTACTCCATATGAAGCGACTCTTCTCCGTCGGTCCGATACACATACTCCAGGCGATTTCTTTCATCATAGGTATAGACCTCTGCTTGCTCCATCGTCGGCAGAGAAAGCTGTTCCTTCTTCTTCAGCCGACCCAGACTATCCCAACTAAGGGCGGTCATCTGACCGACTGCATATCCGTGTTGTGTCGAGTGCTCCTGGAGCCTGAAGGTCAGCTCGCCAGTCTCGGGGTCGTACACATCCTGTAGCTCCATTCCATTGCCATACCAGGAATGAATGGCCTTGCCCCGCGCATCCATCTCTTGCAGTCGCCAATAAACGGACCCCAACGTGTGATGCCTGGCCTCTCGAATCTTCCGAAGATGTCCACTTTCACTGTACTCGAACTGCTGGCCGCGACCGCCTTCATTCGATCCTTCTGGCGTATCATAGGGAGAGCCTTCAACAAACTCGCTACTTGCGTCGAATTGTTGAAAAACACGGCCTATTCCGTCATATGTGATCCGCTCCTCGAACGACTGCACGTCGGTTGCAGTATCACAATTTCCTTGGCAAACCTCGGTCGTCTTGCCACGCAATCTGGCCTGATGGTCGTATGCGTACTCCACCTGAATTTCGACTGGCTCGCCTTCACCACTATAAGAGACGTGATCAGAAAGAACCCTTCCAAAAGGCTCCGAAATGCCGCTGGTGTCCGGTGCAGTCCCTGCCGGAAGGCCGTCAAAGTTGGGTTGCTGATCACCAAGCACCCAAACCGTCTCTGACGTTACTTCAAGGTCGCCTGGTATCTGCACGCTACCATCCGACGCTACCCATGAAAGGCAATCATTGCCGCTGGGCGGGTCACCCGGGCCAACCACGTCTCGCCGTCGAACCAATCGACCAAGCGAGTCATAAGTGTTTACGACGCCTCGAGAAAGCTCGTCGAACTGACACACAAGGTCACCGTGTCCATTATATGCATATGTCCAGTCGCCCTTGTCCGGGTCTGACAGCCCAATTTTGTTTCCGAAAGCATCGTACTCAATCAGGACGGATGCGCTCGATATGACCCCATTCGGGTCACCAACGGGGGCCGTCACCTTCGCCAGATCACCGATCGCGCCAAACTCATAGAACGTCGTTGCTTCGAGAGCCGTTCCCACGGCCACTGTCTCTTCTACAGTTTCGCCCATCGCATTGCGGACCTTGAGGCTCACTTGCGGATCAATCTGATCGTCTGCATCTACCTCTGTTGTCGTTGTGATCTGCATCCCATCATACTGCCTCTTCTTTACCAGCGACGGGCTGGCGTCGCCATCTGGATCTGGATCGTTGTCACCATCTGAAGTTGAATTGGTGTCGCGCCACGTTTTAAGGAGCCGTCCGACCTGATCGTAGATTGTGCTATTCCAATAGACATCATCTCCCGCAAGATACGGTTGCGTCACCCACACAGGCTTTGACGCGTGATCGTACCGTTGATCCTGGTAACTCCAGCGGAACCCGGAGTCCGCAATTTCGGAATAAACCTTGCTGGCACTGCGCACTTCGCGACCTAAAAAGTCCTTGCAGACATAGGATCCATTGCCATCGGCCGCGCTACTGACATGCGCGAGCGCGCTACCTGCAGGACACGTAGCTTGTCGTGTCCTGAACGGGGGGTCAGGGCCGCCCTGTTCCGGTACCGTCGCCTCCTGCTGGACAGGCGGCATTCAACCGCTTCTCCCAGGCCCCGTCACTGTTGTAGCTATAGTAGGGTCGGCCGAGTAGGTCGTAGTAGTTCCTGGTCTGCTGCCCTTGAGCGTCCAGGACGCTAAGCGCATTGCCATAGCGGTCTCTGGCATTCACATGCTTGGTGACATACCACAGGCCTTCTTCCGCCGAGTAGACGCTTTCCTCCTGCAAGTAGCGGCCTCGAGAGGCTCCGCTTCCCTGGGAGCCGATTGAGGCGAACTGCCGCCTAGAAGCCCGAACCTGTCCCACGCTGGGCGTCACATCTGTTTGCTCCACGTTTCCGAAGTCATCGTGCTGATACGTGGTTTCCTTGTGCGGATCACTTGGGTCCGAACACAAACCAGTCTCAACAGCTTCGTAGTCCAGCAGGCCTGTGCCCGGCGCGTACCCATATCGCGTCGTCCTCGTTACAGGCCCGACCATTGTCGTTCCTCCCTGCCCGTCATCTCGGCGGCGAGATGTCTCAACATCTGTGCAGTCAAGGCGACCCAGCAACCAGGGATCACCCGTCGCCGGGGCGTCGGCAAAGTCACTATCAACAACCTGGCGATAGATCCACTCACTGCTGTCTTGGGCCCCGTCCAGGAACTTCTCCGTTGTGGAAAGCACAAGATTGCCGTAACTATCGATCGACTGGGTAATCTTGTCTCGATATGTGAACTGCGAACCCGTAACGACGCCAGCTGTATCGACATTCGCGGCCCAGTGGTACTCCGTTTGAACCTCGGAATACGGGATTGGACCACCCAGCGCCGAGCTAACTACATTCCACTCAGTAAAGCTGCAGCCCAATAGCGCGGGATAGCCCGATTGGGAACCTTGATCATTGGAGCATGCTGACTTGTTCCACAAGGGCAGGTTAGGCGCCGCGTCTGCAACGGCCCATGGATTCTGCGGAACCTTCCACCTCATCGTTCCAAGGGGGCGACCAATCAAGGGGAAGTCTTGCCGATATCTGGTGGCTGTCAGCACCCCGCTTTGCTCGTCATAGGTAATCAGTTGCGCGAACCCGAGGAATCCGCGACCCCCTGCCTGAATGCGAGCGCCAGAATATGCGTAGCGAACCCGAGACATGGACGGCTCCTGATCAGCCAATGGCTGGCCGGTCTCGTCGTACGCATCTGCGGTGCTTTCAACAGACTTTACCAGAGGAATTGGCGCAGCCGGCGGGAGCGTGACCTTGCCATCCTCCAACACCGCCGAACCGCCATTTGTCATCTCCCTTGTATACGTCGTTCGATCACCCGTAACGCTATGATTGACGACAGTGCGGGCGCTTAGCCCATCAACAATCTCATTGATCACTAACCCACCAATGTAGCGCTCCTCGGATGGCGGCAGGTCCTCGGACTGCAGCCTGGATGTCCCTTGGACCGCGTTGATGTAGTACTCACTGTCGCAACCGCTAAAGCCTAACGATTCATTAGCAGCAAAAAAAACGCCCATTTGTCCATTGCCAAAGTAGTCAACTGGGATCATTTGATCATTGCAGTTCTTCATCGAGGTGCCACTCGCAGTCGATACCCCTCCGATTAAGTTGGCCTCTGACCCAGAGTACGGCGCATCAACCCAGGGCCACTCATACCGTATGTTATCATGTAAGCCTGACCCAAATCTTTCCAACAAATGAACCTCAGGTCTTGAATCTCCGTTGGAATCGTAGAGGAGGGTCTTTCTAGCGCTTGCGAACAGCATCTCTTTGACAAATGAGAAGGCCAACCTTGCACTAGGGATCTGGTTTCCTCCAGTTGGATCTGACGTAAGCCCTGGATGGACAAGCAGGCTGAACTGAACATCATCTCCGTTCTTCGCCGCTTTCAAAAAGTCAGTATATCCATCCGAGTTATAGTCTAGAGGCTTGATGACCGTGTCGTCTGAAAGATCGGAGGTCATTTCGTCAATTTTGAGCTTGGGGCTCAACGAATGGTTAGAGCCGGAAGCTGACCCAAGACTCCAGACGGGGAATGCTCTGATCGTACTGATGTGTCGCCGGATCCACTTCCCGACGATAGAATGTTCAATAGCTCCGCCTCCGTAACAAACTCGCGGCCCGTTGATTGCTGAATCGCGTTGATATCTTCCAGCTCCACTGGGCCAACCTCCCTGCGAGTGGCACGGGCCAACAATCCGGCCGCACCACTTTGATCCACCGCAGCGACAGGAGAGTCGAATATCTCGAACCCATAACGGTATTCGCAGTTCGGGCCACAAATCTCTCCTTCGAATGCTCCGCTTATGTTAGCCACGACATCGTAAGGGCCAGAGAAACTTGCGGCTTGTCCCATCGTGTCATTCCTGTAGTGCCAGATCTTTGGAAACTGGCTCGAGTATGTCTCCACCATTGACAGCATTAGATCCAGTCGGCCGTCGCCATTGACGTCAGCGACATTCAAGCGGTTGTTTTCCGACGTAGAATACTGGCTGTCGGTAGGCAATGTTGCCAGGTGAGTGGCCTGCTCGCTTAGCCCGCCGGACTGACTATCCCATGTGTGATAGTAAACGCCGGGTCCATTGGGGTGACTCGCGCGACAGTTTTTGACAGCGTAGACAAGCTCTGCTCGGCCATTGCCTGTTATATCTGCAGTCAGCCAGCCGCCCAGATCCGAATACTTCGCATTGCATACGGCGATAAAGTTGCTCAAAAGATCGAGGTCCAGGGCGTCTTCACCTTGAGACGTAACATTCTTGGCCAGAACGAATGTAGCTCGGTTTTCATATCCAGCCCGGACGTACAGGACCTCTTCACGTTCGTCTCCATCAAAATTTGCTGCCGATGCACCACGGAAATTGGGGGTCAAGCCAAATTGCTCTGGGACGCCGGGCGCCTCACCATAGGAAGCCCAATGACTTCCTGGAAGGGTCCAGTTAAACTGCACTCCGGGCAAACAATTGATACTGGCATCCTGCGTTGGATCACCGCGGTTCGAGTAACACTCCGTGAGGCTTTGCATCAGGTCGGCGCCGGAAACATCATCAGTCTCGTAGTCGGGCTTGTACACCCGAAGGACCAGTCCGTCTGAGTAGGACGTCACTTTTTCAAGCAGGCGCGTAGAATAGAGTTGATTGCCCTCAAGAAGGCGCTTGGGCCGCCCGTCCGGCGAGCGGTACTCATACGTAAACTCAATTCTGGCAAACGGCGCCTCCTCACGCACCGCGCCATCGAACCCGGTATATCGAATAGCCTTGGGCAACCATTGAATCAGTTCCTCATGGCCCGCCTCACCGACTGAAGGCTGTGCATACTCGAACTGGATATAGTTTCCAAGATTGTCGGAAAATCGGCTAATCGGCCATACGAAGGGCTTATCCTGAACGGGCGCAAGCACTTCGGCTGATGGGCTGCTGCCTAAGGTATTGGGATCATGGCCGTAGAGACTTCGTGATCCGTCACTCCTTAGCACTTCAAAATAGGCAATTCCATTGACGCCGGTTCTGGAGTGGGCCTTGACCCTCGTGAGGTTATCAACCTCGAGGCGGTACTCCGTGCCGTCGGCGCCATAGTCACCTGCACCAATCAGAATAAGCCGCTGGCCGTCCAGGCAGAATCTATCACTACTTGTGAGCGTAACGCCCGTACTCTTCCCGTCTACTTCCGACGTTTGTCCGCAACGATTGATTGCTGAAAGCCCGGAAACGTTCCAGCCCCGGCCCATTGGTCCATCATCTGTTCTCTGACTGTTGTACTGCAGCGCAATCTCCGGCTCCACGCCCGCAACTCCCTTGGCAGTCATGATCGGCAGCGTGTACTCAGCTGCGCCTGACTCGGTTACTCGGAAATCGCCACGTGTGCCACCCACCTCCGAAGTAGCAAGTACCTCCTGGGCGAGGTCGTTTCCACTGCAGTCACTCGATCCATCCGAGCAGAAGAATGCAGGATCGTCAGCTGGCGGTTGCGCAGGGCCGACCGGCGCAATTTCAGGTTCAGAGGGAATCGGGCCCGAAACATGCAGCAAGTCGGATGTCGCTATAACTGAACTCTGTGCGCCATTCGGCCCCGTACCATCGGCCCATTGCCACTCGTTCTCACCGCTTTCTGGATTGGGGCCTTCCTCCGGCCGGCTTACTAGCCTGAGCCTATATTCTCCCGGCTCTGTTATCGCACATGTGACACCTGTCGAACTATACGAGGGCTCGTTATCGTTCACCCCCTCACAGATCTGATCCAGGTCCACGGGGGGTGATTCACCTTCTCGTGTCACCATCGGAACGGCGCTCGGCCCTGCGTACTGCCCGAAATCGTCGTCCGTAGACCACTCCAGCTCGATCTCGCATGCCCCCATGCCAGAACCGCTCCCTTCGGTTATCCGGCAAAAGCGCTCGTCATATGAGCCGCCTATCGTGAAATTAATGTAATGGCGGTTGGCAACTTTGGACATGTCGCCGCTGGGCAGTGTGGATGCACTGCAGCTCCCATCCCCAAACGAGAAGTTATAGCTATAGGTGGGTTCCGTGCTGCTCAGCTGGCCGTGCAGGTCGATGCAACTCTTCAGGGCATTGTGATCAAGGGGAACATTCAGTTCATCCGTACCCTTGTAGTATCGGCTGACACCGAACCCCCACCCGGCTTCGACAACGTTGCTTGGTGTGCTGCCATTATCCCTATCTTCAACCAGCGTCTCGCCGAAGGGTGGATGGCCAGGATATACCGTATTGAACTGGCTCTTGTTCTGATGCTGGAGCTCGTCGAAGGTATCAGCCCCACAATCGGCCGAATCCGCACCGTTGGCGCACTTGAAGGAAATCAACCAGATCGGATTGGCGTTTTCAGGGTGCTCGGGGTCTTCAGGGTCTTCGGGCTCATCAAACCCCAAAACGGCCCATGACAGCATGTCGCCTACAATCCATTCCGTCAGGATGTGGTTCGCACCGTCGATAATACTGCCATCGTCCGCGCTAAACAGTTCACCGTCTTCGGCCCAGATGCCACGGAAATGGTCGTGCGGATTGTCATAGAACCAGTCTGAATCGAAAATGACACCATCGAGAATGAAATCTCGCACTGCCAAAAGTTCGCCTTCATCAAACGTCCCGTTTCCTGAGTCGTCGCCCATCCGGACAGATAGCCAGGCCTCGCGCGAGCTGGGTGTCTGCCCGCTCCCGTCGGGTAGTGATGAGAAGCGGACATCCATGTTGCCCACAACCTGGTCTTGTCCAACCTTTTGAGGGCGATGGATGTCTCCTGTTGCGAAAGTTGGCTCACCGTCCTCCATTTCGACCGTAAGCTTGGAGTAATACCAGACGGGCGCCCAGTCCTCGGCTTCGCCGTCTGCGCGGTCCTCATAAGCAAACCATATGCCAATTAGATCGAATCGCTCATTCGGATCGGGAGAGGGACCCGGGCTTGCCATGTCGTTCGACCAGTAGAACTGCCAGCCGGTTTGAACGCCTCGATAGACCATTTCGTCGCTATTCTTTGCCTGCTGAGGGGCTGACGTCCAATGCCCTGCGCTCAACAAGCCGGGACCCCCCCCACCTTGAATAGTCTCTGCCTCGTCGTACACCTCGAAGTTGTCGCAACTCGCACTCTGGTGTATGTAACCGCTAGAGTTGACCGGACGGATAGAGCGACCAAGACCAAATCGGTTGCCAGCACGGCCCTTGATTGTGAGCGTTGTACCAAGCCCGACCCAGACAGGCTTGCTTTCATAGAACCATGTATCCGTACTCGCCTGATATCGAGCATCTCCATAGAGGTGCTGCACGTTGGAGCTTTCTGTCCCCGAACTTGGTCCGGCTACGACGTAGCTAATAAAACGGGCAGGAGGGTCCGTATCTGTCCCCGCAAGGTGGCCGTTGGGATAGGTCCAGCGAAGAGTGACCAGCCTGTTGCCCGATCCGTGCCACGCCATGCTTTCCCAGCACAGATTTGCGACGCGTCGGAGACTCAGTGTCGGCGGGGGATTCGTATCCAAGGAATTTGAGGACACGGTTTCGGAGCAACGCTCGCCATCAGCGCCCTCATCGGAGCATGCCGAGACCCGAAAGGCCAATTCGGCGCCTTGCCTGGGGACGTATCGACGCAGCTCTAGTTCCGGGCGAAGTACAATGTGTGTACGACCCAGCGCGCTCACTTGTGTGTTCCGGACCGGAGTTCCTCCACCCGATAGAAGTCAACCTGCTCGTTAGGGCTTTCCTCCCAAGTCAATCGATAGCCGAACTCAGTGCCGGCCTGTCGCTCAAGGGTCGCCCACGAAGGGGTGGGTAAGGGCCCGCCAATCGGCTCATCGGCGATTTCACGAAATGACACGTAGGCGGGTGGACTGCAGTCCTCGCCATCCGATCCGGCACGGCAGGCACGGACGTTGACGGCTCGCCCGGGATAGAGCGTTGGATCGGTCAACACGGCACTCCAGGGTTGCGAGCCATCACCCCATGAAATTGTCTGTGGAGGGACCGCCGAGAATAACGCTTCTATTCGAAATTCGATGGACGACTGGTTTGCAGGAGGCAGATCGGGGTACGACCACTCCAGCGCGGCGGATCCGCCAGCAGTGAGGCCTCCGAGGGTACCGATGGGCCTCTGCATCGGGTGGTCGGCGTAAACCCAGCTCGTGGGCTGCGTGCAATCGTTGGGGTGCGCGCAATGAGAAACTCGGAACTGATAGTGCGTCGATGGACTCGGTGACTGTTCGATCCGGACGCTCTCCTGTCCCGATTCGACCATCACCGATCCAGAAGTCACTCCAAAATCATATTCAACCTCGGTTTCGCCTGAAGCATAAAAGCCCGGCGGGGCATCTGGAGTGTCCCAGCGGACCTCATAGGTCTCCATGTCACTCTCGAGTAGGACATTGAGGAGCTGGGGCTGTCCAGCGACACACTGGGCGCTGCCGTTGCCAACGTCGGCGAGAACACCTTCCTGCCAGAGCGCATTCACCTGGGAACAGGCAACATTGGGTTCACCCAGCAGATCCACAGACTGGAGCGATGAACTTGCATGCTGTGCGAGTGACACGAGCGTCATGACATCCGTCACACCCGTATTGCTCATATCGAGCTGCTCAAGCGCATGGCTGTCGCTTAGCGGAGACAGGCTGTTGGCTGCAGACAGGTCACCCCCCTTGATCCTGAGGAGTCTCAGACTGGTGGCGCCGGAAAGCGGCGTCAGGTCATCGATATTGGTATACCTTGCCGATAGCGTTTCCAGGCTAGGCATCGAGCCGGCGAATGCCACGCTGGAGAGATCCGTGTAATCGACATCCAGATACTTGAGCGCTGAAAGCTGGCTCAGACCCGCTGTTGATTCGATGGTGTTGCCTTCCAGGGAAAGGCGAATCAGGTGTGGCCAGCTCGATGTAAAGCTTGGGTCAGTCGGTCCCGAATAACTCAGATAGGCTTCTCTCAACTGAGAAAGTTGGGAAAGCGTGTTCTCATTGCGGCGGACCAGGCGATTGGATTGCCGGTCAACTCCAGTACCTCAAGGGTTTCGGCAACCGAGGAAAGACCTGATAGGTCGGAAACGCTCGCATTGCGGACGTTTACCTGGATCAGCCCCGTGAGCGGTGGTAGGGCGGAGACTTCGGTCAGTGATGCTCTCAGCTCCGACACAGACACCCCGGAAACAGGAGAGAGATCCAGACAGACGTCATGGAGACATCCAACGTCCCAACACTCTGGAGCGCGTCCAGGCCCGTCAGGTCATTCAGGGGCGTCCAACTGAGATCGATTCTGACAAATTCACTTTGGACAGAGCTCAGATGTCCAAGCTGGTTTGCACCGCTAACGGATTCCCGCAGGTTCACATCAGACGAGGAAGCCAACAGACTTCTTCGACGGCTGAAGTGTGTTGATGTTGCTGGCTCTTCCCGGTTTTGTGTGGGCTGCGCGGTTCGGATAGGCTACCCGCTGGCCCCGATTCGAGTCCAGTTTCATGCACGATCGCGAGCTCTATCGCCAGATTCTCGGTATTCAGGCGCCCTGGGAGGTCACTGATGTGGACGTCGACCTTCCCGGCACCGGCGTGACCGTCCACATCCACCATTCCGGGGAGGGCCTGGCCTGCCCGCAGTGCGAGGCGAGCTGTTCGGGCTACGACACCCGCGAGCGCAAGTGGCGGCATCTCGATACCTGCAAGTACAAGACCTGGCTGGTCGCCCAGTCCCGCGCGTTCGGTGTCCGAGCGCGCATTCCATCAGCTGCCGGTGCCCTGGGCGGAGAACAACAACCGACTGACGGCCCTGTTCGAGGCGCTGGTGATCGACTGGCTCAAGATCGGCACGATCTGGGAGGTCGCTGCGCGGCTCGGCTTGAGCTGGTCTGCGGTCAGCGGCGTGCAGGAACGCGCGGTGGCGCGCGGCTTCACGCGCGGCAGCAGGATTTTCCGGACGCCATTGGCATCGACGAGACGGCGTTTCAGCACCGGCGCCAGTATGTGACGGTGATCGGCGGCGGAGATCGGGTGCTGCACGTCGCCGACGACCGCAAGCGCTCGACGCTGGATGCTTGGTACGCCGCGCAGCCGGCCGAAGCGCTCCACGGGTTGCGAACGGTGGCCATGGACATGTGGGGCCCGTTCATCGACTCGACGCTGGCCCACGTGCCGGGTGCAGAACGCAAGATCGCCTTCGACAGGTTCACGTCGCCAAGCACCTCGGCGATGCCGTCGACAAGGTCCGCCGGGCCGAGCACAAGGCCCTGCTGGCGGACGAAGGCGACTCGGTCCTGACCAAGAGCCGTTATCTGTGGCTGCAGCATCCCGACAACATGACCGACAAGAGCTCGGGGTCGCCTCAAGGAACTCGGATGCCGCCATGAAGACCGCCGGGCCTGGGCGATCAAAACCCACGCCGCGATGTGCCTGTGGGACTTCCAGGTCAGAGGCTGGGCGCGCCGGGCCTGGATGAGTTGGTACGGCTGGGCCATCCGCTCGCGGCTCGATCCGGTCAAGAAGGTGGCGCGAACGATCAAGCGTCATCTCGAGGGCATCCTGACGGCCGTCGTTACCGGCGCAACGAACGCCCGCGCCGAAGGCTTCAATACGATGATCCAGAAGATCAAGCGCGATGCTCGCGGGTTCCGGGACAAGGAGCGCTCAAGGCTGCGATCTACTTCCACCTGGGTGGGCTGGATCTGTACCCGGAGGCAGTCCGGAAGTGAGCACTACCCACACGAATCAGTGAAGAGCCATGTTGTTATCACCAAGATCCAGATCGGAAAGGCCGGGAAACCTTTCCAGGCCACTCAAGTCGGAGATTCCACGATTCTTGCAAGTGAGGCTCGTGAGGTGGCCCGCCTCAGTCATCTCTCCAGTCTTGTGCTCCGAGATGCACTGAGCCAACTCTGCGTCCTGTACTTGGGCCAACGCAAAATCAAAAGACTCTGAGGCGTCGGCCAACACAATCTGCTCGATGCCTTCGCTCCAGCCACTACAGCCGCCTGAGACGGTTTCGCACATCCGCACCTGTATGACATAGTTACCCAACCGCCCCTGGGGCAGGGAAGAGAAGTCAAACATCGTATTAGGTGTCGTGAGGTAGTTCGGACCGGGAAAATCCAGGGGGTGGACCGCATTAATCTCAAACTCTGCCGTGCTTGGCGCTCCTTTCACCTGCCAGCTGACCGAGAAGTTAGTGCCATTAGAAGGGTTGACGGTGGATACCAACCCGAATGGAGGCTCTAATCCAATACAGTCCCCAGATGTAAACTGAAGCGTCCCCCCGCTCAGCTCGGAATCTAGATCGGAGATTTGAGTGCAGCTCAACGCCGGTCCTGTGCGGATGTCCACTTCAGCCAATTGCGTGCCCGATTGGGCTGCATTTGTAATAAGCGGCGTTAGATCGCGGAGACCGGAACCCGAAAGATCTTACGCGCTCAAGCGTCAGGACCTGTGCCAGGCCATCAGATATCAGTTACTGGATTATTCGAGAAATCAGCAACTCGAAGGGTTGTTGCGGAAAAGTCTGGCACATAGTCGATTTCGGCATCAGCCGCAGTCAGCGTATCAAGCTGGGTGAGTGTCGTAATATCCGAAATGGACTGAAAATCATTATCATCGATGTGCAGATGCTGCAAGGAGCTCAAAGAAGATAACGGGGCCAGGTCAAGCCCCTGGAATGACCGGTCGGAGCTACTGATCTCCGGTCCGTTGCTGCTCAAATTCAGACTGGTCAGGTTGGTCAAAGATGAGAGGGGGCTCAGGTCGGAGATTCGATTGTTAGACAGATCGAGTACCTGCAGGCCAACGAAATGCTCGAGACCATCGATTAGACTGATACCGTCATCGTGGCACGTCAGCGCAGTCAGTTCGTGTGCTAAATACTGGGGATCATTGCCTACAGCTGCGTTCACGCATTGCTGCAACGCAGAGTCAGGGAAGGTAATGTTGCCCACCGGCGTACCGCCCTTTCCGCTTCGCTGCACAACGGTTGCCTGCGGGCTACCGGCGGTCGCTTCCACTGTCACGTAGGAAATTCCCAGACCTTCCGGCAGGTCCTTTCGGCTATCCTTTCCAGCATCCTTGGAAACCAGGCGAACGAAGATCTCCACATTCTGACCCGGCAGTACATTGAACGTTAGCTCCCTCGCCGGCTCCAGGAGATCTCGGTGCGGGCGCGCGGGCGCTTGTCCAGGTCGCCCGCCCGGTTGACCCTTTCCATTGACCTGATCATTGGACCGTCCCCGCCCCCGAGACCGGACCGGTTGGCTGTTAACGATCTGCTCGGAGACATTGAAGACCCGGTAGCGGGTGTCCTCGATGACGAGCACCTGAAAGCCCTCGGGCTTCTGACCGGGCGGCAATCCCTCAGGGGCCCCCGGAGCCACTACATCCCAGCGAATCGTGAGCTGCCGCCTACCGGGAAAGCTGAGATCCTGCTCAACAGCAACATCGCCAATTCGGATGGCTCCCCGGTTGGCGCCGGCTAGAAATGTCGAGCGAATAGCGCAGTCATCACCTCGACAGATGCCCTGCTCCTCAACATCCCCGCTCTGATGGGAGCCGATCAGGTTGCGCCGATCATGGTCAAATAAACGCTGCGACCGGGGAAGTAAGGCTTTAGGCGCCGCTTCTTCTGCCGGATTCCCCTCAGTAAGACGAGCCGGCTCCTCGCTGGGATGCAATATCTGATCACGTGGCGTGCCCGCTAGCACGAAGCCTGATATGACAAGTGTGATCATTCCGGCGAGAGCCGGTAGGTTCTTCAGGGACATCATTCAACCTCAAAGCCAAAAAATGGACGCAATGAGACTGAAAGGCCAACAAGCTCGATCACTTACCCGTAAATACGGGCATCAAGCACAGTAAACCAAGACCCTCTAGCAGGATTAGGTAGCGCGGGAGCGCTCTGAATGGCGCAAACACGGCAAACATACCCAATTGATCGCCGCTCTGCTCCTCCCAGGTCCCCTAGCAGGTATCAGAAATGACGACAGTCCCCACAGATGGCCCCCCAGCCTCCGCTGTGCGAGAAATGCTACGCCAGTTGATTCTGTGTATGCAAGCCTTTTTTGAACATTCGGGCTACTGGACCACCGGCCTGCCACGATAACCAACTGGTTTTGTGATGATTATCAACTCTCTCGGGACAGGCAACTTTTTCATGGAGATACTGAAACTCTGAGATTGCAGCACAACAAAGACCTGAAATTGTAACCGCGGTGGCTCTTCACTGATTCGTGTGGGTAGCGTTCATTTCCGGACCGCCTCCGGGTAGAGATCCAGCCCACCCAGGTGGAAGTAGATCGCAGCCTTGAAGCGTTCCTTGTTCCGAAATCCCCGAGCATCGCGCTTGATCTTCTGGATCATCGTGTTGAAGCCCTCGGCGCGAGCGTTGGTCGCGCCGGTGACGACGGCCGTCAGGATGCCCTCGAGATGACGCTTGATCGTTCGCGCCACCTTCTTGACCGGATCGAGCCGCGAGCGGATGGCCCAGCCGTACCAGCTCATCCAGGCCCGGCGCGCCCAGCCCCTGACCTGGTAGTCCCACAGACACATGGCGTGGGTCTTGATCGCCCAGGCCCGGGCGGTCTTCAGGTTGGCGGATTTGAGCGCCTTGAGGCGGCCCCAGCTCTTGTCGGTCATGTTGTCGGGATGCTGCAGCCACAGGTATCGGCTCTTGGTCAGAACCGACGCGCCTTCACCCGCCAGCAGGGCCTTGTGCTCGGCCCGGCGGACCTTGTCGACGGCATCGCCGAGGTGCTTGGCGACGTGGAACTTGTCGAAAGCGATCTTGTGTTCTGCACCCGGAACGTGGGCCAGCGTCGAGTCGATGAACGGGCCCCACATGTCCATGGCCACCGTTCGCAACCCCGCCAGCGCCTCGGCCGGCTGCGCGGCGTACCAGGCATCCAGGGTCGAGCGCTTGCGGTCGTCGGCGACGTGCAGCACCCGATCTCCGCTGCTGATCACCGTCACATACTGGTGCCGGCGCTGAAACGCGGTCTCGTCGATGCCAATGGCGTCCGGAAAATCCTGCTGCCGGCGCGCCAGGCCGCGCGCCACCGCGCGCTCCTGCACGCCGCTGACCGCAGACCAGCTCAAACCCAGCCGCTCGGCGACCTCCGAAATCGTGCCGATCTTGAGCCAGTCGATCACCAGCGCCTCGAACAGCGCCGTCAATCGGCTGTTGTTCTCCGCCCAGGGCACCGGCAGCTGATGGACGCCGTGCTCCGGACACCGAACGCGCGGGACTTGGGCGACCAGCCAGGTCTTGTACTGGCAGGTGTCGAGATGCCGCCACTTGCGCTCGCGGGTGTCGTAGCCCGAACAGCTCGCCCCGCACTGCGGGCAGGCCAGATCCGATCCCGGAATGGTGGATGTGGACGGTTACGCCGGTGCCGGGCAGGTCGACTTCCACTTCAGAGACCTCCCAGGGCGCCTGAATGCCGAGAATCTGGCGGTAGAGCTCGCGATCGTGCATGAAACTGGACTCGAATCGGGGCCAGCGGGTAGCCTAGCCGAACCGCTCAGCCCACACAAAACCGGGAAGAGCCACCGCGGTAAGGCAATTCCGGCAAACCGTTTACGAAGATCCCGGCCTCTTCTGGTTCGTTACATCGGCCGCTTCAACAGCGTAGCTAGCGATGAATTGTACGTAGACACGAACGCTTGAAATCCATTCCGGCGCACCAGTTGTCACCGGGACGGACCCGGCCGGCCCGAGCCTGCCATGAGAAATTCACCGGTCCAGATAGGCTTCTTCCACACCCATGCGGCCCGACGCACGACCACAATCGGCAGGGCCGAAAGCCACGCTACGTCCGAATCGATAGCAAAAATTCGAGGGTGCCGATTGAGCCCGCTGCGATTGCTCGGCAGAATCTTGAATTGGTTTTCGAGCTAATAATGCGATCCCAAGCGTCGAAGTTGTTTGTGGGGCCTACCATCCTATTCCGCCACATCAAGTTCCCCGGCCAGGCGGTCGCTTTCTTTAGGGTAGCGCTGTCGGCCATTTGGCTTCCCCCGATTCCTTAAGACGTCGGACCCCCCGAAAATGCCCCTCCCCATCAGGCGGTGGGGAGGGGCATCTAATGCCCGTCCGTGTCGGTTCACTGGGCTACATCAGCACACACCTGGACAAACCGGGCCGGCGCTGTCTCGGTCGACTGGAATTCTGACGGTCCCGACAGCGCAAGCCCATTTTGATCCAGACTGCTTCACAAGGAAATCGTCTTTTACCAGCGCATCCCGTAGGACTTTCTCGATCCGCCGTGTAGGAGTTTTCCTACAAACCACCTGATCTCCTGCTTCGATCAACGGAGGGCCACCCAAGTCGACAGAGATCGAAGGCAGCGAGGCTCTGCATTGACCCGTCAGAACGCCGGCGCAACAATGACTACAGACCTGACCGGGACATGGCGGATGCGAGCGGGTATTTCTTGGCGAGCTAGGCGGGTTCAGCCCGTGCGCCGGGCCTCACACCGTCAGCCAAGGCTTCTGGGCCCCTTTGAACGCGCTTCCACCATCTCTGGATTGGCAACAATCCTCGCCCTCGTGCTGCTTCCCTGGGCCGGCAGTCTCCCGGCCAGCCCGCTGTCCGGATGCGCCGAGCACTTCATCGACGGCGAGGAGGCAAATGCCCCCACGCTTTTCGACAGCGCCCCGACCGAGCCTTTCGACTCCAATCATCACCTCTGCTACCAGGTCGAGGACACCAGCTTCTTCGCCATGGAGTACTGGCCGGAGCGCTTCGCGCCCCGCTGGACGGCCTATCGGCTTTCCCCGGAGCCCTTCGGCCCCGGCGAGTGCAACACCTACACCCGCGCCATGGGCAACTGCTACATCAACGACGACGAGTGGACCGAGCCTTTCGAGTGTGATCGAGGTTCGGATCCCTTCCACAGCGATCACCTGGTGGAAGGCGAGACGCTCGATGACGGGGCGTTCGTCAACAGCGGCCACGATCGCGGCCATATCGCGCCGCGCCAGGCGCTCTCCTGGCACGTCTGCGGCGCCTACCAGACGTTCAGCATGGCCAACATGTCGCCGCAGAACGCCGCGCTCAACCAGGGGATCTGGGGCGATCTCGAACACCAGGTGCTGACCTGGGCCATCGACCACGGACCGCTGCATGTCGTCAGCGGCACGACCTACCGATTCTTCCCGCACTGGCGGTTTTCTGTCTACCGCGACGGCGCACTGGATCCCGACCAGATTTATCCGCCCGGGAGCACGCTCGAGGACGTCGCCGAACAGATGAGCGCCAACGCCGAGGCGTTTCCCGGCGACCACATTCTCAACCCGCTTCGCACCCCCAACCCCGACCGACTCGACGCCGAGCGGCGCAGCCTGCCGGTGCCCACCGGCTACTTCAAGGTGATCTACCGCCCCGCAACCGGTGAAACACCGGCCCAGGCGATTGGCTTTTTGCTTCCGCATTCCTACGAGCGCCTGGATCGGTTGGCCGACCACTACGACGGGCTCGACCGCGACGAGGCCTACTGGGGCTTCGTCTCGCGCATCGAAGTCATCGAAGCCTTCAGCGGGATCCGCTTTCCCGGCATTTCCCACGAGCTGAAAAGCGAGTGGCGCAGCCCCTGGTTTTTCGAGCGCCGAGGCGTGCGCACGATTCGATCCGAGGATTGTGGGGATGGCACGCCCGCCGGCGTCTTGGTGGGCGCGCCCCGCGACGAGCGCCGGGCGGCCTGTCGGCCGATTCCTGCCGAACCAGACTAGTCCCGGCACGCCAGACAGCTAGACCGGTAGTTTCACTCACGTCACTGTGCTACCGTCGCAAATCCCGGTCGCCCGGCCGCCCCCTACTGCCAACGCCAACGCAAGCCCCCAGGCCGGGCGGCCGTCTTTTACAGGTTGCGGGCTTTAGGATGTCCGCGAGCGTCTACCCCCTTCTATGATTTCATTGAGAGGCGCTACACGCCCTGTGGCGATGATCCCGCGACCCTGCTAATCTCATCAGGCGGTCGCTCGGCCACTCGCCTACTCGCCCGGCAGCAAAACCACCGGCCGGGCGACCGCATCTTTCTCTGGGGTGGGGCTTTCGGTGAAGGCTGGCGAATCGGGCACGGCGCCATGACAACCGGGCACCGGCTTCGCCGGCCTGCCGGGTGTGCGGGATCTGGCGCCGTGCAAGGGTTCTACCGAAACCCTTGCGAGGTCATCCCCCTATTTTTGGTGCGCGTCAGAAGTAGAGCTTAGGCCAAAAGGTAGGCGCCCTGAATGTTACAGGATAGAACCGATGAGGTGCTGTTGGGAGGGATGTTGACACACAGGGGCCCGTCTATGGGCAGGCCGATGAAGTGTGCTTCATCTTCTCACCATCACGCGGCAGCCAAGTGGTGGTCGAGGCGCTGGGCGAGCACTTTGACGGCACGCTGGTGACCGATGGACACTCGGCCTATACCCGCTATGCCGACAAGCGGCCTGCGGTGACCCATGCCAACTGCTGGGCTCATGCTCGCCGCAAGTTCGAGGCCGGCGCTCGGCGACGAGCCCAAGGCGGCCGGCCAGGCGCTGGAGCGCATCGGCCAGTTGTATCGGATCGAAGCGCAGATCCGCAACAAGAACCTGCAGAGTCAGGCCAGGCTTGGAGTGGCGAACCCAACACAGCCTCCCGATCGTCAAGGACTTCTGGGCCTGGTGCGACCAGCAGTGCCAGCGCATGGATCTGGCCCGATGCCAGTCCGCTGCTCAAGGCACTGGGGTATGTGAACGGGCCGCAGGATGCCTTGCAGGTGTTCCTGAGCGACCCGGATGTGCCGATCGATACCAACCATCTCGGAGCGAGCGCTGAGGCCCATCCCGATGGGCCGCAAGAACTGGCTGTTCAGCTGGTCGGAAGTCGGTGCCAGACACATCGGTATCGTCCAGAGCCTGCTGGTGACCTGCCGCCTGCACGAAGTCGATCCCTATGCCTGGCTGGTGGATGTGCTGCAGCGCGTGGACCGACATCCTGCCAGCCGAGTCGGCGAACTGGTCCCGAAGGCCTGGAAGGACAACTTCGCCAACGAGCCGCTGGTGTCAGACCTGCAGAGGGTCAGTCAATAACGGTCTAGAATGACCGGTTACACTTGGTCGACGTTCTTCAGCGTGTATCCGATCATCCGGCGATTCAGGTTGACCTCCTCACGCCGAGGCGATGGAAGCGAGCCTTCCGGCGACGCCCCGCTCCGATCAGATATCGATCACATCCCGTCAATAACGGCTTTGTTTTCGGACGCTTGCGTTCCTGGAACGGTTCTGCTGATAAAAATGATTCACGTGGGCCCCGCGATCGCTCGCAAGGCTAGTGATGGCTTGAAGGCCGCCTTGGGAAACCGAGGCGATTCACCTGACCAAATGACCCGGCGGCGACCCAATCACCGAGGAGCTGACTAAGCTCATGCAGCGTCCCAATTACGATGCCAGGCTATCTACAGACGTGCTAGTTAAAAGGCACCGCGGATTCGCTCCAACCCTGGCTAGAACTAAGGGATATTCGAGTATAGCCACGTCGCCAAGGCGAAGTCTGAACTGCTGCATCATCGGGAACTTGCTCGTCAAGCCCGCTCTCACATGCTGAACCAACAAAGTTTCCCGCTTCTTTACGAGCACATATGAACAGCTCCGTAAGCCTTTTTTCAGAGCTTTTCGCCAGCCAACTTAAACAGTAATTCGATCATCGTTCCGGGACCTAGTACCTTATAGTCGTTATAATCCAAAATTATTTGCTCTACTGTCCCGGAGCCTTGAGAAGCTTCATAAACCTGGATCTGATCGTAAGCGTTGTCCGAGCTTGTCTGCCCGATACAGACCCTAACCTTGCGCCCGCCTTCTTGACTAGTTCTATCCGAATGTCCGCAGCCTTCGTAGATAAAAGATCGCCACTGCTTCGAGCACATTCAGTAATGTGCTCACCAGAGGCAGCGAATAGCCGCAGCCCACCGAGTAAGAATACCAAGCAATCAAGCCGCCTTAATTTCATAAATCCTCTCGCTGTCGATGATCGTTCTATATAAGCCCAGATTGAACCGCTGCGAAATTAGTCACGATTAAAGACCTACTAGCAGTGGGGCAATGGATCCGGTATTCGTACTTGAATTTGCAGTGGCAAAATGCCCTTCATCGAGACCAAAGCTCACCGGAAGAACGGCTGCCCCATTACGTTTACTGCCATAACTGGAGCTGCTCACCGCTTGTCGCGTTGTAAAAGATCACGCCTCCCGTAGCACCTGCAGTGTCGATAAGAGCTCATCTGGCGAATAGAATGCATCAAGTAACGACTGGGAATGTCCTGTCAGGTTGCTAATGACCTGCCCAGTCTCGCATCCCGAATTTTGCGGTGAAGTCCAGGCTGGCAGTGACCACCTGGCACCCCGTCTGAACTAAAATCAGCCGCCGTGGCCGGCGTTTTCATGCCCACGAAGGACGTGGATCGCGGTCGCCTGTCTTCGCTTTCCGAATTCGGGCAGTTGGATCACCACCTTTGCAGAAACGACTTGCCAAGCACCAGTCGTTGCTAAAACTGGTAGACGGACCGAGGGCCGTCGGCATGGCCCTCCAAGGTCAGCAAGAGGCGTCTGCGGTTGCGAGGCGTGCCGAATCAGGGCCCTTCCTTCATAGACCGCCGTCACGATGCGTTCCCCATCCGGGCCGAACTGGGCACGTGAAGCCATCATGGTCGTGTCATCATCCTCGAGAAGCCAGCTCTGTTGCACCACCTTCTCCCCGAAGCCTAGCGGTTGCCGCTTGCGGTTATGAGCTGCGTGCCATCAGGGCTGAAACCCACGGACAAGATGAGCTTCAGGATGGGCCCGAACGTCCTGAAGAGGGCCCTGCTTCCCCAAGCGCCAGACTTTGAGAATGCCATCGTTGCTCGCTGTGGCAACTTCTTTACCGTTCGGGCTAATGGAAATTGACGTAACCATGCCGCTGTGGCCCAAAGAACTGGGGGATAAGGATTGCGCGCATCCTGGCCCGGATGATCGTCAGCGCTTTCAATGGAAACTACGCCTTCTCCGGAATCTTTGTTAGAGGGATCTGAGCCACAACCGGATATAAGAAGAATTACAAGAGCTAGCCGGCGAATTGATTTCTTCTTTCCTTTATGTACAATTGTTCCCTTCTGTTCACGACGTAATTCCCAGCCAAATAAATGGGATTTAGTCGGAGCACTTCGAGATGCGATTGTGCCGTCGGGAATTCGATCTTCCAAGAGCGGCAACGGCTTCAGCTCAGGGCAGTGGAAACTGGTGAGACCGCGGCCCTTGCGTTTTAATCTGCTAAGTCTGCAGAGCTCCACGACACCGCGCTTGGCCGGCCTGCAAACGCCGGGCGAACCCATCCAGGAGGATTCCAACAAATAAAGCAGCCCCGCCCAGCAGGCTCAATGGACCGTCGCAAAATGGTTTTGGCTTTGATTGAACATGTACGCCAACTGTTCCTCCAACAGGCTCCAAGGCCCATGAGTATTCGGGAAGCCCGGCCACCAGTCGCCTCGGAAGCTGGCAACCAGGGTGCCAGACCTCCAAGCGGGATCAGCGTGGACAACGACATCGCCGGCGCACGCTTCCGCAGCCCCCGTAAAAACTGCCTCCAAAAAATCATATCCCCGCAGCTGGCATGGCCAGACATTTACCCACACTCCAAACATAAGCGTACCCAAACCGATAGACAGCCAGAAGTCTGCGCGTTTCAATGCGCTCTCTATATTCATATCCCTGAATACTCCAGATTCTTTCGACAGTCGGACGATCTTGTTCTCAGGTTATTCCTATAAGGCAGATTTACAGATCCCACATTTTTTCTTGCGGGGAATGATCGCGGCACGTGCGGCCCCAGGAGGTGACCTGACTCTACGTATGTACCTCAGCCATCGTAGCGAACCTTTCGGCAGCGGCGCTGTGCGACAGGCCACGTCAGGCCAGTCGATCGATCATTCGATCGAGCTCGAAGCGTCGATTGAACCGGTAGGCGAACGCGCCGAGGTAACGACCAAGGTGTTTGCCGTGAATGGAGTGATAGGTGCCGTGGATCGCGTTCTTGACGTTGCCGAGCATGGTGTTGACCCAGGTAAACTCCGGCTTCTCGACACTGGCCGGGCCACCGCCGGTGGCAATGCTCCAGTGCGGGCAGGTCTCGACGATGGCCCGGAAGCATGGCAGCCCGTCGGAGGTCACTTCTGCGTCCGGCGACAGATGCTGGCGCGCCCAGCGGTCGATGGAGTCGCTGCGAAAGCCCTTCAGCGGCGTCATCCGCATCGCCAGAGGCCGACCATCGGCCCCGCACGCTACGGCAGCCGCAAAGGGCGTCTTGCCGGCGGCGCGCACACCGCGCTTCCGCCCGGCGCTCACCGCCCAGACGGCGTCGTCGACCTGAACCAAGCCGGTCAGAGGCTGTCGTCAGTCGCGCTCGCGCATGGCCTGCATGAGCTTCTGCTCTGAGCAGCCAGGCCGTGTCGGGACACGCCGAGATGCCGTCCCGCCGGCCATCGCCGACAAACCGGACCGTTCCTTTGCGTGAGCAGGAAAATGGCCAGGAACCAGGTTCTCAGAGGAAGTTTGGTGCGATCAAACAAGGTGCGCGCCGTCAGCGACGTCTGATGATGGCAGCGATTACACTGAATGAGCGCTCGGGACTTGAGCTGACAATGGCTATGATGCCCGCACTCGGGGCAGTGAAAGCCATCCGGCCAGCGCAGCTCGAAAAGCGCCTTGCGGCAGGCTTCTTCGGTGCCGAATTTTTCGAGAAACGTGGGCAAGCTCATGCCTTTCTGAAACTGAACCATATTTCGAGCCATGTCGTAACCTCCTGTTTATCAGATGGTTACGACGCTATCAGTGGCCCTTCTCAATAGCTGAGAAACGTACCTGGGTCCGGGTAAGCTTTTTCAGTTAAAGTCATCAAGTAAAGCCTTTCGTTCTTTCTTCCTGCCTAGTTTCGAGGTCGTTCCGGTACTTAATTACGGCCTCTTCGTAATCGTTTACCATTTGCCGCATAAGAGGAGCATATGTATACGTAGCGGTCGCAGCTCGCTCTGCAGGCGGTAAATATCCGAAGGACTAAGGCGTGAAAGATCAGCTGAACCGGAACCACCGTCATCATCCGATTCACGCACTCCTTCCCCAGATGGCACACCATTTTATCATCATACTGGATCAGGGATTTCGGAGTATATTTAAAGGCTACATGCTCGATCCCATGTAATCACTGCTAACGCGTGAGATCAAAGGTTACGATGATCTCTGCACGAGCTGCGCTCAAATTTGCGACTACTCGCGCAAGCTTGCTATCATGGAACAAAGCGCACAACCTGAGGCCATTTTTCCCGTCTTGAAATAGGCGATTTCAGTGGTTTCTAGCAAATCTGCATTCATATGAAGATAACTATTTACCAAATGATCGGTTTTGAAGTGTAGCCTTATCGAGGCCATCGAAAAAGTGCGCGCGGGATATCATGTGCTAATCCGTCTGGCGTGTCCGCCCGCCTATCGCCTCCAGCCGTCGCCGAAGGGATTTTTCCTGATCTTTCATCGTTCCAGATTAGCCAACCTCGTCGACCGATGAGATCGCTCCCGATACTTCCGAGGTTATCTATATTTGGATCGCATTCAGAAAAGACTGTTCCCGCCGAGATTCCGAGCGAGCGCCCTTATATGCGCTAGTCTCCACCTCTCTCAAGACCAACGTCTTGTCAGGCGAGCATACCAAACCTTAACCCGAATGGGGGCCTCTCTACTGGCTGAATAAAAGAAGTTATCCGGCGCGGCTTCGAAAGGCGACCTCGGTAAACATCCGACATGTCGGAACTCGCGCGCGGCTATACACGCCCACGCGATTCGACTCTGAGCCAAGGCTCTTGGCCTGGTCGAGTCCTTAGCGCCCGCCTCTGCCCTCGGACCTCTCAGCGACGACGAACCGGCTATCAGCTGTGGCCTGAATACTCTTCCGGGTCGTCAACATCCTGCTCGGTGCTGCCCCAAAAAGCTGCGGCTAAGGCAGACTTGCTGTAAGGCTAACGCGGAATCCTCCTCATGAGTGCTTGCTTTATCGAAACCTTCTGCCACACCCCGCAGGCCGGCTGGATTAAAAAAATCGGCCACCGTCGCTTCCGCATTTTGCCGCACGCGTCATCGAAAGGATAATACTGTTGGGGCGCGTGGTCTAGCTGACAGACTGTTTCCCGGATGCGAAAAACTCTCTCCCGAAAGATCTACAACGTTCCGCTTCGAGTCTCAGCAAGCAAGGACTTCTTGAGTCGGTAGCAGTACCGCGAGATCCATGATCGCCTTCTGACATCTTTGAAGATATGGGAGTAGAGTAATCGGTGTGGCTGCGCTGCTGGGGCCGCTGAAGGCAAAATCATCCAGTACCGCAAATTAGAAACCACACTTGCAAGTCAGTATTTACCTCGTTTGTTTGTCGTTAGGTTTTATGAATACGTCACCGTTCGCAAGCGTCAAGCGACCCGTTTTGTGGCTATTGAAGCGCGGAATGGCCTAAAAATGCCCAGCCTTCTTGCAGAACTTGTTTGCGATCTGCGTTACAAGGCTCGCCGTCGCCTTCTGGAGGCGCAATCATTTGTGCAGAAATGGCACGCTTCTTTCACGCCAGAAACATCATGCATGAAACCTCGAAATGAAACCGACGATAGCCCTCGGCTTCTTCAACACGCTCAAGTCTGGAAACAATTCGCACGTGGGGCCTCCGACCGGCGGCATCGAGAAATTCCTTGCCCTCAGACGCTTTACGGAATGCATAATTCGTCAATACCGGCGCCCAATCAAATTGAAACTGGCTATCCCGAAGAAGAATGGATTTCAGATCGCCGCGGCCTGGTGTTTCGGCTCTAGGCGGATGGTTTGCAAACTGCATTAGCGCCAAATGGCGCTGATTTGTAATACCACGCTGGGTCCATTCCGGGATTACGTTCGATATCAATACGATAACCGCGGCAGCCTTCTGTCAGAAATTAAGCATAGGAAACGATTTAGCTTGGCGAACATACGGAAGTCGCCTAACTTTCTCGACCCATCGATTACGAAATGATCCACAGACTCTACTTCCATGCGGGCCGCTTCGCTGAACGCCGCTTGGATCTCAGCTCAATGTTGGTGGCGCCTTTGCGCGTTGATCAAACTCGTCTAACCGATCACTGATCAAGTAGAACTTTCGCAGCGTAGGTTTTCATCAAAAACGAGATACCTGCTTTCTTCAACGCCGTAGGCCTGGCGTGCAAGCCCTGCTTTCTGACGTATGGAGATCTACGACCGGCCGTCTCTATCTGCAGATACAGGATATGGCGAAAACGTTAAGGCCGATTATCCAGCGAGGCACTTGGTTGCTCGGGATTCGCCGATTGAGATGGCAGCATGGTTGTCATCTCCGTTGGCTAATATTTCTCCCTGGGAAAGTGCGCCAACGCAGAGTGCGAGTACTACGGCACCTGAAACTGTTTCCCGGTAAAACAAAATTAGTTATCGAACTCTTTCCAGTAATTTGCACGTTATATGCAAAAAAGTGGAACGCGGTCGCGTCTTCGAGAGCGATGCCATTCTTTGGACTCCCTACCAGATCGTTTGGTTGATGATCTAGCATTGTCGCCTTGTCAAAATTACTAGTTGCGCCGTCGCGCAGCACAGTCCTGCATGAATAGCAGGACCGAATAAAGTCTGAACCAGAGGTATATATATCTGCACCAAACTCTTCACCGACCCTTTAGACCTCGGCCATTCACCAAACACGTACTATTTTTCTCCATACCGGAAGTCGCCGCTTCCGATCACTTAAGGAGCAAATTTCGCAGTATGACTCGCGACATCCTAATCGATGCGCTTTTGCAACGCCCAATTAGCCTCTTCTGCTCGTTTGCGTTCGGCCGCCTTTTCCGCCAAGCGGGCTTCTCGTGGAATCCGTTCCTGCTGGCGTTGTTTTTCCATTCTGGCAAGCAATACCCGCGCTTCCATCACTTCGCGAGGATCGGTTGCGTGCGGGCCGTCAGCTTGACAGCGGCCTAGCGCCAGGGTCGGTTTCCCGGATCAGGCTCGAAAGCGTGTCGTCGATCATCGCCCCGCCGGCGCCGAACGCATGCGGGCCTTGAAGAGCGAAATTTCCGCCGGGCGATGAGACAATCGGTACTGCCGGACTTGGATGCCGCAGCGCGTTTCGCTTACCCCGAGTTGAGGTATCCACCGTTTAAAAGATGGGTGAAGTTTCTCCGTCACGTGTCTCAACCCACCAATACCCGTCATCTCCCACGACGGACCTGATAGATGCTCGAACACCTGTACGCGATTGCCGTCTGCCGTTAAACCCTTGGCATCGTGCGATCTTTACTCGTGAACATCTCAAACGATCCAGAAGCAGAATCGTCTTGCGTTCCAGTTTGGAATGTACCGTTTTCAATGTCTGCAATAATCTGGTCTGCAACATCGCTTAGACGTGTTTTATCCCTCGTTACCTTATATCTTTTTCTTTAATTCCGCGACCGCTGGCTCACCATATGCGTCGAGGCGCTCTATATTCGTCCGAATTTCCGAATCATATCGCGTCATTAGGTGCCATTCTTCCTCAAACGCCGAATCTTTCTGCTCCTCCTCAGCTTTCTACCTTCTTCTCTTTCTGGGCTTCTGTCCGAATCTTGGCGCAACGAATTTCGGGCATGAAACTGCCTGATTTGAGAGGCCATGGGGCCTCCTGTAATGTTTTGTTTTTCAGCGAACAAACAACACAGGAGATAAGCCCCATGACCGCCTCCAAGCTTATCGGAAAGCTGCTCAAGTTCAAAGGATTTCGCTGTGTCGACCTGGCCTTTCGTCGCGGACTGCGGCTTGATGTGCTGGTCAAGCCCTTCAAGAACGGTTGCCGCTGCCCGGAATGCGGCCGCCGGGGCAAAATCATCCGCCAACGGCCCGAGCCGCGGTTCTGGCGCGACATCCCGGTCGGCCCCTGGTCGGTCTGGCTGATGTACTGGCCCCGCGAGATCCACTGCGCCACCCACGGCCGGGTCACCGAGCGCCTGCCCTGGGCCGATGCCGGCGCGCGGGTCAGCTATCGCTTCGAGTACCTGATGCTGCGCTACTGCCAGATCATGCCTCAGAAGGCGGCCGCCGAGCTGCTGCGAGTGCCGGCCTCGACCCTGTCGGACCTGCTGCACCGATCGATTGAGCGCTTGCGCGAGGGCCATCGCGTCCGGGGGCTCAAGACCATCGGCATTGATGAGATCTCCTATCACAAGGGCCACAAGTACGCGACGTTGGTCTACGATCTGGAACGCTCCTGTGTGGTCTGGGTCGGCCAGGGCAAGGGCCGCGAGGCGGTTGACCGCTTCTTCGACGAAGCCCTGAGCGACTACCAGAAAGCCCGCATCCGGGCTGCCTGCTGCGACATGAGCCAGGCCTACATCGGCGCCATCGAAGCCCACTGCCCGAATGCCACGCTGGTGCTGGACCGCTTCCATATCGTCAAGGCGCTCAACGAGGCCGTCGACGAGGTGCGCAAGCAGCAGTGGCGCGAGGCCAGTCAGGCCGACCGCAAGCCCCTGAAGGGGCTGCGCTGGCTGCTGTATCGCCACTCATCGACCCGGTCCCGGCGCGATACCCGCCACCTTAGGGCCTTGGATAAGCACAACCGTCGCATCTACCGTGCATGGCAACTGAAAGAAGAGTTCGAGCAGTTCTGGACCTACAAGGCAACCTGGGCGGCCGAGCGCTTCCTCAAGCGCTGGACCCGAACGACGCTACTCAGCCGGCTGGAGCCAATGAGGAAGTTCGTCAGGACCTTGCGCAAACATCAGTCGGCAGTCGTTGCCTTCATCGATACCCGCGTCACCAATGCCATCGCAGAAGGCATCAACCGCATCGTCAAGATCGTCAAAAACCGCGCCAGCGGCTACCGACATCTCGATGCCTTCTCCGACATGATCTTCCTGGCTGTTGGCGACCTGGATCTGCCTGAGCAAATCCCGGCGCGGTTCCGTACACTGTGAATCATGCGCCAAACCCAGTCAGATCAGGCGTGCTGCGGGATCGAGGCTTTCAGGAGATCCGGATATAGCCCTATTTTCACGCTGCTCATCAAGCATTTGCTTTTGCGCTTAATTTACTTTGAGCTTTGAAGAAGATGTCATAGCGTTAATTGCGACGCATTCGAAGAACGATTCCGGAGTAATAAGTATCAGATATGCCAACGTTCACTCAAGTGCCTCCCCAAAGTTTCTACTCGAACCCATTGTGATAGACCAAAGCCCTATACCGCACCAAAAAAGCCGCTTACTAGACGGCGAGGGTTAGATGATAGTTTTATACCCTGAATAGTGTAGAAGCTGCCATCAATAATTACCGGAGCGGGGAGCAGCTGCGGGTGCGTTGCCGAGTGTAATATTAAATATATATGCGAGAGCACCGAACACCTGAGATTCATCAGACAGACGTCGGGAACATAATAAAGGCATCATGTGCTGCGAATATCCGGACAGCCGAACAGTGAATCTCCATTACACAATGGCGCTGTCATAGCCGGAGCGATGGAATCAGGCTCTCCCTTTAAAGAGAGGTTTACTATATTTTATTCCTCTCGACAAGGTTTGCTATCAATCCCACGCGGAAAGTCGCTCGACACTTGATTGAGCACTGAGCTTGCTGAACCTTTGTCCGGTATTGGCTCTTCCCACATTTTTGTGTGCTGAGCGGTTGGGCTGGACTAGCTGGAGGCCCCTACTTTCGATACCGGTTTACCTGCGCTTATCGCATGCTCTACGGGCAGATTCTCGGTATTCAGGCGCCCTGGGAGGCTTTCGAAGTGGAAGTCGACCTGCCAGGCACCGACGTGACCCTCCTTATCCACCACTCTGGAAAGCGGCTGACCTGCCGGCGTCGCGGGCCAGCCACGTTGCCGATTACGACAACAGCAAACGCTATCGGCGGCATATTCAACACCTGCCATTACTCAGACCTTCGGCTGCGTCGCGCAGGTCCCGCGCGCTGGTGTCCGGAGCACGGCGTCCATCGAGAAGTGCGGTGCACCTGGAGACTGATAACCGAAAACACCCGTGTAACTTGAGAGCGCTAGTAGACGACGCTATATCGTAGTCGTTCTGAGGCCGATCGGCTATCGACTGCAAATATCCTCGAGTAACCGGTCTTCAACGAAAAGCGTCGCTATGGCGGCACGAACTGCCATTGGCCATACCGCGAGCTCACAGCCAATAAGCCGCCAGAACCGTTGTCGGATATCGGGCATACGAATCGAGTCTATCGACAGGCGCTCCAGGCGAAAGGAAAGTGCTCTCGCAGCTTGCTCATGCCCTAACCGGGCATATTGCCAATGTGCATGCAGCGCGCACGCGGTACTTGAGCGCGGCCATGCGAACGGTTCCACTCCGAGCCGTCGTTGCCCAGGTGCGGCCGAAGAGCGTGGAGGTAGATTTCTACTGTCCGGCGCTGGATGCATGGTGTTCGTGAATTGGGGTATACTCCAGGCTCGGGCGTCGAAGTTGACGTCGCAGGGATATTGGTTGGCCGAGCACGCAGATCAGGGACGGTGGTTTTCCCAGACGCCGTCTCTCGACCAGCAGCGGGGTTCGCAGTCTGGTGGCTTCCCATTCGCCGTCGGCGTAGCCCGGCGGCGACGGCGGCGCGATGACGGAACCGATCTGGCTGGAGGTAGATCAGGCGGCGCTCAATACCAAGACCGCGATCCGGTGCGTTCGCCACCGATCGGAACTTCGGGGTTGTAATAGCCGCGGACGTTGGGAGAGCAGGATGGGAGATCGCTGCCAAACGTAGCGCACGCCTGCAGAAATGCCAGCGCCAGGGAGATCAGGATTATATTTTTCAGGTTGCCAAGCGGACACGCCGGTTGCAAGCACACCTCCCCCTTTTTTTCCTTTTTAGCCGTGCTCCCGATTGTCTTTATGACCGATTTCGATCGGGCGGCGCAAGCCCGGCTGAACAGGTGTGTAGCCCAGAAGCTGGCCAAACCCGTTGCTTGATTAGCGGGACTTGTGGCAAACTTTTATAGGTCGTATTTTGATTCGGTTTTTGTAAACATGGGGAAAGAATTGTGATTTGGCTCTTCCTAGTTGGTCTTGTATTCGTGATTGGCGTTGCGCTAGGTGATGCGAATCCGTGGACGGTGGGCGATCATGAGCGGTCAAAAGACAAAGCGGTGGTTTTACACTAACGAAGTTGAAGAGGGATGGACCTGACAGTTTCTTAGCAAACATGGAATCAAGATGAGTTCAGAAGTGCGTCTATTTGGAAGCACTGAAGGCTAGAGGTCTATTAGCTATCGTCCCTGGTATGCTTGCGTTTTTCGCGGTTTTAGTTGGATTAGTGGTCAGGGCTCCTGCCAGCATTTCAATGGAATCGCTTTTGCCGTTCTTCTTGGCTATCTGCAATCGGTGGTGCCGTAGCGTTTATTCTGATCAGAATGGCCCTGGGAAATCGCAAAGAAAGAGTCTGCTCAAAGCTGATGAGTGGCTCTTCAAAAAAATGGAGGAAAATGCACGCTAACGGAACGCTGTTTGGGGTGGATTCCGTCCTTTGCATGAAACTCGTTGATTGTCCGCCGTCATGGTTCTATAGACAGAGCCGGCGGTCTGATTAGGTAGGCTCTGTCCGATCCATGGGTTGATTTTAGACGACCTGCATTTGGTGGTACAAGCGGTGTTGTTGGGCCGCCGTTCGCTAGACATCCTGGCTTGAGCCCCAAGGCCGAGTGTCGATCATGGCGAGGTGCGGTGTTTGAAGGAAATCTACATAAATCGCTGGGTCTCTTTCCACGGAAGTTGATAGGGACCCGAAATGTCCATTTGTGATTTGCTATACTTCGGGTTTGTTTTCCAACGAATTTCATCTTTTTTCTATAGCTTTACCTGGCGCGGTTCTCAGCTATTGAGAAGGGCCAGTGATAGCGTCGTAACCATCTGATAAACAGGAGGTTACGACATGGCTCGGAGTAGTGGTTAAGTTTCAGAAAGGCATGAGCTTGCCCACCTTTCTCGAGAAATTCGGCACCGAAGAAGCCTGCCGCAGGGCGCTTTCGAGCTGCGCTGGCCGGATGGCTTTCACTGCCCCGAGTGCGGGCGTCATAGCCATTGTCAGCTCAGAGTGCCGAGCGCTCATTCAGTGTAATCGCTGCCATTATCAGACCTCGCTGACGGCGCGCACCTTGTTTGATCGCACCGAACTCCCTCTGACCTGGTTCCTGGCCATTTTCCTGCTCACGCAAAGCAAGTCCGGTCTGTCGGCGATGGCCCTGGGACGGCATCTTGGCGTGTCTTACAACACGGCCTGGCTGCTCAAGCAAAAGACTTCATGCAGGCCATGCGTGAGCGCGACGACAGCAAGCCCCTGACCGGCTCGGTTCAGGTCGACGACGCCGTCTGGGGCGGCGAGCGCCGGGGCGGCAAGCGCGGTCGTGGTGCCGCCGGCAAGACGCCGTTTGCGGCTGCCGTAGCGTGCGGGGCCGATGGTCGGCCTCTGGCGATGCGAATGACGCCGCTGAAGGGCTTTCGCAGCGACTCCATCGATCGCTGGGCGCGCCAGCATGCGCGCCGGACGCCGAAGTGACCTCCGACGGGCTGCCGTGCTTCCGAGCCATCGTTGAGACCTGCTCGCACTGGAGCATTGCCACTGGCGCGCCCGGCCAGTGTCGAGAAGCCGGGAGTTTACCTGGGTCGACACCATGCTCGGCAACGTCAAGAACGCGATCCACGGCACCTATCATTCCATTCACGGCAAACACCTTGGTCGTTATCTCGGCGCGTTCGCCTACGGTTCAATCGACGCTTCGAGCTCGATCGAATGGTCGATCGACTGGCCTACGTGGCCTGTCGCACAGCGCCGCTGCCGAAAAGGTTCGCTACGATGGCTGAGGTACATACGTAAATCGGTAGCTTCAAGACGAGCTTTCATAAGAATGCCCCCACCTGAAGGTTGTGCTGTTCCTAACGTTGATCCGATAGTCAGTAGCTAACAAACTGAGATGCCGCGCTGGAAATGTGGCGGATAAGCGAATAGCCGTTAGCGGAATGTCAGTGCCGTGAACCTTTCCCGGAAAATCACTGAGCAAAGATTTCCATTTTTAGATGTAGACCCGCTCGCTGCTGTTTCGCAAGATAACGATCGACTAAAAAGTCGTCAAGCAGAATCTCTCCAAACGCTTTTTCCTTCCAAGAGACATTTGGTTGAACCCTCTCCCGTTGTCTACGCCCTGCAGCCGGAACTCGTGGCCGATGGTCGTCGGCCGTCGCCGGTCTTAGCCGCTATGTAAGCTCGCGTTGCCCATCAGCATCGGACTCAGCGCTACTTCTTACGTGTCGAGCCCTGGAGCGCCATGTGATGTTGATTTTTAATATACCTCAGCTGTCAACATCAGAAGTTCCGCCGCTTTGGACTTCCTGGGAGGCCGCGAAGGCGGGACGGGGCGTCAGCGTCCCCACGCTTACCCCCTCTGTCAGGATGGTGTTCGCCTCTTTTAAAATCATCACTAAGAGAGGGCGGGCTTTCATAGATCTGCCGCTGCTCGCAGTTTCCGGTCCGCAGTGTGCAGTCAGGGGTCGGGAAATTCCTACGCCGGTGCTTCCGATTTTCCTACGCCACACCGTGCGATTGTCCGATAGACAGCGGCCAAGATGCCGGGCAGACTGGCTATGCGTGTCAAGCGACACCCACCTTTACGCATTAAGGCGACACCTACCTTTATGCACCCACGGGGTGAAGTTCTCTAGCATTGTTCAGCCTCCCCGCTCAGCCCTGCCGGGCTCCAGCGTCTGCTCCAGATCCCGCAGCCGGTAGCTGCGGCCCTTGATGTTGATGACATGTGCGTTGTGCAGCAGCCGGTCGAGAATGGCCACGGTCAGGGCTTTGTCACCGGCCAGCAGCTCGCTCCAGTCACGCACACTCTTGTTGGTCGTGATCAGGATGGCCCCGCGTCCATAGCGGTAGGTCACCAGCCGGAAGAACAAGCTGGCTTCGGCACGGTCCATAGGCTCGAACCCGAGCTCATCGATGATCAGCAGCGCGGTGTTCAGGTACTTCTTGCGCCGGAGCCTGGCCGGTGCCAGGTCGTCGTCGGTCTTGAGCGCGGTCAGCAACTCGTCGAAGCGGTAGAACTGGGCCGAGAAGCCCTGTTCGATCGCCTTCACGCCCAGGCCGAGGCCGACGGCCAGATGGGTCTCGCCCACGCCGGGCGGTCCCTGGATGAGCAGGGACTCGGCCGAGCGGATCCAGGCACCGGGTGCCAGGGTCTCGATGCGTGAGCGCGCGTCGGCTGGCTGGAAGGCGAAGTCGAAAGCGGCCAACGTCTGCCCGGTGGGCAGGTTGGAGAGTTCAGGGCGGTCTTGATCCTGCGTTCCTCTCGGGCAGCAAGCTCGACGTCGAGCAAGCCATCCAGAAAAGCTTGGGGGACGACCGACTGCTTGACCGAACGGCTCAGCGCATCGGGTAGTGCCTCGGAAGCATAAGCCAGCCCCAGTCGGTCGAGACGTTCACGGCTTCGGTCGACATCCAGCTTGGGCTTGGCGCTCATCGGGCCACCTCCGCCAAAGCGGCATAAGATCGAGTGGACGATGCTCGAACCGGGGTGCTGGCCAGCTCCTGGAGCTTGCGTCCCATCGCACCCAGCGGCGTGGGTGCCATGACGTGGTCGGTGGACGGCCCTTCGAAGTGATCGGGGTCGATCACCAGCCGTGCCGGCTTATGACGGGCATGCTCGGCAACGATGCGGGCCTGGGCCAGGATCTGAACGGCATGGCAGCATCCCGGATCTCGACCGACTGGCCCACCCACGCGAACGGCACCGAGTACTGGCGGCCTTCGAAGCTGACCAGGCAGTCGGCACTCACCGTTCGTGTGACCGCCTTGTCGAACGGTTCAGGGCAACAAGGGCACCTGCGCCAGATGGGAGCGCTCGGCTTCCCCAGCTCGCGTGGACACTCAGGCCCGTGGCCGGACAGCGCCGGCGGTGCACGCCTTCGGCCAGGCGCTCATCGGTAAACGTCTGCAACTCCTCGAGGCTGTCCCAGGGCCGCTGTGTAATTGTGCTCTGGCCACGGCCGGTTCGTACCAGCCGTTCGACCTTGCCCTTGTGATCAGGTGCCCTCGGCAGGCATGGATCGACATGGAAGCGGACCATGGTGGCGTAGCGCCGGTAGGTGGCGTTGATCTCACCCCAGGGCCCGGCGCCATGACCAACGGCCGTCTTGGTGTTGTCCACGCGCACCACGGCCGAAATGCCGCCAACGCGTTCGAAGGCGCGGTTGTGGCACCACAACCAGCTGAGCTGGTTCTGGCTGGTCGACCAGACAATAGCCGGATAGCGCGAATGCGACAGCGTCATGTGAAAGGCCTGTAAGGTGACCTGCTCGCCGCCGACAACCATGCCGGGATCGAGCGCCCAGTCGACCTGAGCCTGAGCACCGGGTGGCGTCTCGACCCGGCGGTGGGCGCGCTGGCGTGGCGGGGGATAGTGAGCGGCTACATAGCGCTGCAGCGACCGCAGGCTGCCCGTGGAAATCGTGTTCTACGACCAGCCAGTCGTAGAGATCGGCCAGGTTGACCGGTTGCTTGAGCTCGCGCCGCAATGATAGCCAGAAGTCGATCGGCCCGGCCCAGTCGAGCGGCCTTGTGCCGTTGACGGCTGCGGCCATCAACCGCAGCGGCCTCGATCCGTCGCAGGTGGTAGCGAACGTTGCCCTCGCTCATGTCCAGTTGACGGGCAATGGCTCGCTTCGGGGTGCCCTTCCGGGCCAGGGTCTTGATGGTCATACGTACCTCCAGGCCAGTGGTCATCGGTACGCTGCTCCCTGCAATCGACAGGAAAGCAGCGTGGAAGAATCACCCGGGTGCGTAAATCTGAGTGTCGCCTTAGCGGCAGGTTACGGTGTCGCTCTACACCGACTTCCCGTCCCGAAGCCCGGCGCCCAGCCACGCGCTACTGCAAACGCTCAGATGAGCCGCCAGGCCGGACGGCCGTCTTTTACGAATTTCGTGCTTTAGATTGTTCGCAACCAGCCTCCCATCTACGATTACATTGAAATGCGCTGTCGTTGCCAGTGGCGATCGTTGCGCGGCCCTGCTAATCTCCAGCTGCGCTTCGCCCGGCCGGGCTTATACTACCGTTACAGCAGGTCCTCCCGACCAGGCGGCCGCATCTTTCGCTGAGTGGGGCTTTCGGTGGCGTTGGGCTGACCGGGCACGGCGCAAGGACAACCGGGCACCGGCTTTCGCCGGCTTGCCGGGTCAGCGGGGATTCTGGCGCTGCCCAAGGGTCGCAGGCTGAACGCTCGCAGAAGCGCCCCTCTTGGTGGGATGATGCCACGGCCGGTCAGCGGGCCCTCATCGTGGGGGGCCGAAGTGTCTATGGATGCTCGGGGGAAGTCCACAGGGAACCGCCCCGGAGGCGGCTCCTCCACCCGTCTGAGCCGGCTCACTGGGCGGCAATCGCAACACCCTGCTGATTTAGCTTCCAATATATACATTGCCGCAGCGCATACATACTCTCTTCTTTTTATATTTCTTCATTTCTAATTCGTGCCTAGCAGCAGCTTCCGGGCTCTGTTTTGCTGACAAAAGCAACCAAATCATGCTTATAACCAAAAGCAAAATCAAAATGACAGCCACGGGCTTAAGCCAAGGGTTTTCAGAAAAGCTCATATGGAAGGTAAAATAAAAAAATGCGGGAACCGCGAGCCCCGTTACTAAGCACCCGACCGATGCCGGTGCCGACGGTTCTGGGTCTTCCGGCTGGGGAGGCAAAACGGATTTCGCCAATTCGGATTGAGTGAGGATTGTCGAGGCTAGTGCCTTCGGTAACAACGAGTTGGGCGCTCTTCCGATCATCACTGCCGCATTCGGGGGCAAGTCGTGTCGTTTCCCTTTATCCACTCTAGAAGTTCAGCTTAAGGGTGCTACATTACTATTTTGCCTAGGTTGCTTTTGCGTACTAAAAGCTGCTGATCGTACGACGTTTCCATCTTAACCGCTACACGACGCTGACGGCTACTGTACGAACGTATAAAGGTATTCCCGGTCGAATTTTCCGGCACGTTATACGGGCTTGATTAATGGCACAACCTAAGCGCGCCGTGCTGGCGTCGAAAATGAAAAGGCCCGAGCCGTCGAGCGGTTGCGCCCTGTTGGCCCGGATGTTGGTTCCAAGCGCTGATAATCTTTAAGGCATTGATTTTGCTTGATGTAGTGGTGCCCCGGAGACGGACTCGAACCGGCACGGCCTTGTCGGCCGAGGGATTTTAGGTCCCGCTAGCTACCAATCGGCCGCTTCAGTCGTCCTCAAAAGTTCGCAGCCACCCCCTGCTCTCGTGGATCCTTTTCCGTAGCCAGCCTTCAATCTCCGACTCGATCCAACCGACCGCCCGCGGACCAAGCGAAATCGGGCTGGGGAATGCCCCCTTCTCGATGTAGTTGTAGATCGTAGAGCGGGACAGGCCGGTACGAGCCTTAACGTCCGGTAAGCGCAGAATTTGCGTTGGCATGAAGAACTTTCCTCGGCAGCGTGGGCGAAAATAAGTGCCGAGCCCGAATCCCGCGGGATGAACATCGAGAAGCTGACTTGCCCTCGCCTGGGTACATAGGGGCTCTACCCCGATCATACGGATGCATTCGGTAAAAATGGTGGACTTTCCCCGCTTCATGGACGCTTCCGACGCTCACGAGGCTCCATCCTGTGACATCCGGGCACCGCAATTAATGCAACCGGGCACCTGGGCTTCCGGAAAGCACCGGGCGCAGGCAGGCACGCCTGTGCACGGGTTCAGGGAAGACCCTTGCAGCTGGACAATTCAAGCTGGCCCTACACACGCCGACACACTATTTGGAATAGCATCCATGGAATCGGGATAGAACCCCGCCAATTGGCCGGATTGGGTTACTCTTGGATCTACTGCAGTAGCGCGGCTATAATTCTTATACACCCACGACGGCAGCTTAAACAGACAATAATGAGAGAAGCGTCGCACGTTAAACCGACTAATAAATAGTTTCGGAAAGACTGTTATGGCTCACTCTAAAGACGAATGGCACTTCGTAGGAACAAATGGTAGTCGCTTAGGACCGCATAAAAAAAATACTTTGTTGGCAATGTTTCGCTCAGGGCAGATTAAGGCACATACTCTGGTTTGGTCTCCTGGGATGAATGGCTGGAGGCCATTTAGTGAAGCATTTAGATCGGTGCTTACGAGCAAAGATAAATCCTCCACTTCCACGACTTTACCACCTCCTCCATCACCCGCCAGTAAGCAACGAACAAGGACTTTAAAGGATACTGACTATTTAAATAATCCAAAGACTGAAGAAGCCCATCGCCGCGCAGTTAACGCTGTTAAAAACGATAAAGGGCCGATGCGGCATGCTGGTTCCATCGGCCTATACTTTCTGGCGTGGATCGTCGGCTCAGTTCTGGCATATATGATTTCGCGGGGAATGGGAATTTTATATGCGCAAGGAACGTTTCCTTTAGTGTTAGGATTCTGGCTTGGTAAGCGCGTACTTAAAAATAGGCGTAGGGAATGGGGTGGGATTATTGCTTTCCCAATCATCGGGCTCCTATCTTCATTTCTTGGATTTGTTATGGGCCAGGCAATTGCTTCGCTCAATTCCGGAGACGCCAACGTATTTGCGGCATTCTCTACTATCGGTATCTCGTTTGCCTTTTCGTGTGCGCTGTTTGGACTGCTTAATCTTAGAACTAGTTCGTGACGGAGTTTTAAACTGCCGTAACTTGTAACCCGTGGCTGATCACATAAAAATGTTAATCAACGATCTGAATCGCCCCGGACTTCCTAAACAGCTCCAGGCCCTCGCCCCCAGGATCTAAACCCGAGATTATCCGGCCCGACGCTTCAGCCTCTCACATCTAGGCACGCGTATTAAGGCAGGCCGGCACCTGTGCGCCGGCACATCGCGCAGGAGCGGGCTCAGAGGGCACTGCAAGAGTCCACCAACAAGCTTTGCAGCAACGGAAAAGCTAACCACCAGGACTGCGCGACCCTTCGCTTTATCCAATGCTACACTCTTTCGGCGAAGAAGGCGGCAGCAGGAAGGAACCCATGCGCTATAGGAAGGGCGACAGAGTCAGAAACCCGGCCAAAGAGGACTGGGGCTTAGGCGAAGTCCTAGACGACCCAACCGGAAATAGTATTAGGATTTTCTTTGTTGGCACTGGTGAGAAGACTTTGTCGCTGAGCCATGTGCAACCGGTCAAAGTCACTGGTGAGGAGGCTGAACACCCCGTTCTGGACAATTTGTGGATCGCGCCACCCGGGAGCGCCATTCGCTACCGGAGTTTACCGCGATCCATCGAGACGTTCCTTGAGCAATTCCCCGAGGGCTTCTATGGCGACAAATTCCAGCAGCATGAGCGGGACTATAAGCTTAAAGCCCACTTTTTGTCGCAGCAGATCCTCAGTAAAGAGGAATTTTTGTCACTGCTTGAGAACAATGCATACGCCGAAGTCACAAAGCGCGCCCTGAAGATTCTCAATCCGCGAATTTGGTATTCCCCAACGAAAAAATGGCGCTAAAGGACGGCTTGTCCAGCGAAACGTCACAGGCGCACTTTTCAGACACCCTGTTCAATTTACTTTATGGCGAACATGAGCTGGAAAAGCGCTTTAAAAATTTCTCAATCGCCTTGGATAACGCTGATGCTGGGAAATGGACGATAGCCAGTTATTTTCCATTCATAGCGCTCCCAGGCCAATACATGTTCATTAAGCCAACAATCACCAAACATGCAGCTGAACTATGCGGAATCGAGATCAATTACAAGCCTGAACTCAATTGGCGCACCTATAAATCCGTTCTTCGTTTTGCGAATCTTTTTTGAGAGCCTCAGCGTTACGCCCAAGAGACATGATTGATGATCCAATCCTTCATGTGGTGCATTGCCCCAGGGACGTACAAAGATAGCTAACTGGACTGCCTCTAGGCTCAAGGACAGTTCCCAATCTTACAAGACTAAACCCTGTCACATTTGAGCAGCGACGCAAATTCAACCGGGCACATACTAGCCACGGTACGTTCTTCGTAGGCGCGCGGCATCTCTGTATGGGTCTACCAATAACCCTTGGACAGGCCCGCAGCCACCAAGAGTCTACTTATGAGCGCCTGATCGCAGAGAAAAAACTAAAGTCTTACCGAAAGCGTCCGTGCTGTCGGGCTAGAACCCGTCCTACCTGATCTCACCGCGCGGAGGACTCAGGTCGATCCGAAGCTCGCGCGCTAGCCCCTCGATCCGATCGGGCCCCACGTGCTCGAGCAAATAGGCCACCAGGTCTTCCTGCCGCGCCTGGCCAAATACCATTCGGTAGGCGGCGAGGGAGCGGCGCAGGTGCTCATACTTGCGAGTGTCCCGGCTGAACGGCAACACGGGCACATGCCGTTCGATGCGGGCGCCGCCATCGATCGGATAGGTCCAGTCGGGAATCAGGCCAGTGGCCGTGGCCGGGCAACTCATCGCGGGCACGATCGAACATCGACCGCCAGCAATCCTCGTCTACGGCCTCGCGCCCCGTTGCGGAATGACGTGATGCCAGATTCTTGCGGACAGCGTGCCCCTTGTACCGGTGGATTCGTCCCTCGCGCTGCTCCATGTCCACCGGATTGCCCGGCAGGTTCCAGTGGACGATGGCGTGGCAATAGGGATGGAAGTCCAGCCCTTCCTGCCCGACCGAGGTGGATGCGAGCACGAACGGCCAGAACGGGGAGTTGAAGGCGGCACGCACCTGATCCTCTCGAGTCACTCCGCTGCCGTCATCCCCTTCCGCCTTGCCGAAGCGCACGGCGAAGTGCGTCCGCAGACGCTTGCGGTGCAGTTCCGGATCGCCATTCTCGAAACCGATCTCGTCCCACTCCACGCGGCTGGCGGGCAGCGCCACGCCTTCCTCGAAGGCCTCGACGATGCGAGTGCACGCGGACCTCGGGGGCCTGACTGGAGGCCGCCGTGGACTCGGCGAGCATATGAAAGTACTCGTCATTGACCGCGGTCAGGCCACCCTCCAGCGCATAACGCAGGATCTGACGCCAGTAGGGCTTGGACGTCTTCGACCGGTATCCGCCGCGGATCAGGACCGAGGTCTCGATCTGGTTGAACAGCCGACGGTAACTCCAGCCTATGCGTGCCGCTCCGTCGCGCAGCCAGACCGGAGTATCCGCCGCGCAATGACCCGAGACGGATCGCAGGCTGCGCAATGCGCTGGTGGCGGGACCGGCAATCGCGACTCGCGCGAGCAACTCCACCAGATCCTCCGGCGGACGCCCGCTCGGCCGCTGGCCCTGAACGATTCGCCATGCGTGCTCGAGATGCTCGGTCCAGCCTTCCGCGTAGGCCTCCCGTTCGTCATGGGTCCATTCGTGGGCCAGATCCTCGCGCGCCCAGCAGGCCCAGGCGTTCTCCTCGTCGTCTTCGAGGTCGAGCAGAATCGGTGCGACCCAGTACCAGGCCTCGTCCGTGCGGCCTTCCAGCTGCCCGGGCACAACTGCCGGCAACAACTGTTCAATGGCTTCACGGGCATGCCGCAGCACGGATTTCAGGTCTGGCGTTTCGCCATCCGCATCCCGGGACGCGCTCAGCAGGGCCTCGCGACCCACACGGGCGAGAACACTGGAGGGATAGAGCAAGGTAAACAGAGGCAACCCGATGGGGCGGCCATCGCGAACGTCCAGCCGCAACAACCGTGACATCGACTCGCGAGCCTGCTGCGTGTTCTCCGCCTGCTCGTCGAAGCGGGTGTGCAGGCGGCGTTCGATCTCGTAACTGACAAGTGCAGCAATCGTCTTCGGCACGACGGTCCATGCCGAGAAGATCAGTCGCTTGGTCACCCGGCCGCGGATCGACCCTGGCATAGTTTCCCTGGAGGCCGTAGGGCGGCAGGCTCGGTGGCAGCCAGAGCATGTTCCAGACCCCCTGACGAATGACGTCCTCCAGCAACATGCGGAGTCTCGCGTTGCCCGGGTCGATGGCGCGATAGGCGGTTACTGCCTCCTCCGACA
Organism: Lysobacterales bacterium; assembly: GCA_034520805.1. Taxonomy (GTDB): domain Bacteria; phylum Pseudomonadota; class Gammaproteobacteria; order Xanthomonadales; family Wenzhouxiangellaceae; genus Wenzhouxiangella. The sequence goes on from JAXHNG010000008.1 coordinate 171,503, forward strand.
GCAGCAGTGACTGGTGCCGACGCAACTCCCGGGCCAGTGACTCGTTGCCCCCGACTTTCAGTGCATCACGGACCAGATGCTTGACCTTGTACTCGTCCATGAAGTTCAGCAGGTACGGTGCCGACTTCCAGTACTCGATCATGTCCGGGCCGTTGACGGACCGGACCATTCGCTGCAGCGCCAGGTAGCGGCCGGCATCGGTTCTCGACAGCGCCGGTTGCGAATCCGGCACTTCCATCAGCATGTCGTCACCGGAATCACTGGCACGTGCCCGTTCGGTCCGCACCATCACCTTGCGCAGGTGCTGTTCCACCCCGGAGCGGCATTCCAAGGCCTCTTCCGGTCCGGCCGAGGGAATCCGGTACAGCGAACGCCGCATACGCTTGAACAACGCCTCGACCTGTCCGGCCTCGTCATCGTCGTTGAACAGGAATCGCAGCGTCTGCATGAAGTCACGGTAGTGATCGTCCTCGACCTCGCCGTGCAACGTGTACATCTTGTAGGGCGTCGCGGAGAGCAACAGGGTGCGGACGCTGACGTCGCCCTCGGCGAATTCGAACAGACGATGGGCCAGCTCACCCGCCTCGTTCTCGGGATCCAGCAATTCCTTGAAGCGCTGGAACTCGTCGAGGATGACCAGGTCCGGCTCCAGCGCAGTCAGACAGGCATTGGCCAGCAGCCCGCCGGAGTTCTCCCACGATCCCCTGCATTCTCCGCCAGAGTTCGTCGGACGTGTTCCTGGTGGACACCCCCTTCAGCGCCGCGCAGACTTCGTGTATCCGGTCGTGCAGTGAACTCTGCCCAGCACTATCGGCCTGCACGGCTTCGCGGTCGATGGCATCCCCGAACCTGCGCAGCAGGTCTGGCTCGATCGTCCACGTATCCGATTCCCGGGAGATAGCGCGCGCGAAGCCGCTGTTTCCAATCCCGAAGATCATTGACCCCACCCTGGAACAACTTCGGCCCGCCACCGCCCAGCACCTTCCCCCGCTTCGACACCGGCAGAAGGTCCAGGTCCTCCAGCATCCAGTAAAGCAGAGCCCGTTCCTGCCACTTGCCGGTACTGTTACCCATGTGAAACGAGGTGCCGGGCGTAAAGGCCACGAAATTCAGTCGATCATCCAGTTGCGGCAGCATCGCGGGCAGCATGGTCAGCCGCCCGACCTGTGCCGCCTCACGGGAACCGGTGAGATTCAGTCGCTGTAGATTCTGGCGGGCGATGTCCGCATTCGAGCAGATGTAGACGATATCGATGCGCTCGATCTTGTCCTGCAGGTGTTCGATTGCACGCGCGATCACGCCCCGGGCCACCATCGTCTTGCCGAGGCCCACCTCGTCGGCGACCAGGAACCGCCGCGTGCAGTCGGGATCGGTGTACATGCGCCGGAACACGTGCTCGACCGTATCCCGCTGAAAGGGTTTCAGCGCGGCAAGCATCTGCTCGGTATCCGGCTTCTCGATACCTGCCTCAGACATCCTTCACCACCGACTTGCGATTGGCCCACACGGCCTGCCAGACAGGCAAGAACCCATCGGGCAGCATTTCGTCCAGATCGCCCGTCTCTCCCAGATCATCGAGCAGGCGCTTGATCTGATCCAGTCGCTCCGGCGAGCGATCCAGCGATCTGAGCAGGGACTCGAGCAACGGCGTGTCGTCCGACCCCGTGATGCGGAATTCACCACTCCAGGCACCCTGTCCGATGCCCGCATTCATGATCGCCTCGATGCCGTCGTCCGCCAGCAGGATCATCAGCAGTCGCATGAATTCTCGCCGGTCCTTCAGCATGCTGCGCAGCAATCGGCTGCCCCGATCGGCCGGCAGACCGTCAACAGGCAGACGCAGCACGAATCGGCTCTTCCGGCTCTCGTCCTGTTCCCGTGCAGTCAACTCGACGGCAACGAAGGCGGTCAGCGCTTCCAGCGTCACCGCACCGAAATCGAGCTTGCTGCCATCGATCGTTCGTGCCTGCCGCTCCTCCAGCCCGATCGGCCAGGCCTGTCCCGTCAGCCCGTCACCGAGCTCCGGCCATTCACTCCCGACTCGAAGCACATAGGGCGGTTCCTGGTCGGTGGTTTCAATGGAGACCCTGAGGTCTGCACTGGCCAAGGCTCGTCGCGCCTGCCACAACCGATCGTCCAGTCTCTGACCCACCGCATCGGTCTCTTCGACTTCCTCCGTGGGCGGTTCCCAGTACTCAAGCAGGTCCCGGAATCCGGCCTCAGCCGTTGCCCTCTTCGAGCAGTGCATTGATTCCGAGGTTCTTCTTCCGGCCGGCGAGCTCCACGAGGAACTCGACGTTGTGACGGAATGCCGCCTCGGTCGCGTTCGCCGAGCCCGTCCACACCCGGGCGCGCCAGCCGTCATCCATCACGTACAACTTGGCATGCAGGCCGGAGAGCAGATTCTCGTCCTCACCCTGCGCCTCGACATCTTCCTCGGGCGTCGCGTTCTGCGAAAAGGTGAAAAGCTCGTCGAACAATTCACGGGTCTCTCCCGATAGCACCTGCAGCTGGTCCTCGCAGCTGACCAGCTGCGCGGAGTGACGCCCCTCTGCGTGACGCGCGACCCAACCCTCGCTCAGAAACGGCGAAACGACGAGCAATGGCCGATATTGGGGCTCGAACGCCGGTGTCTTGCTGCCGCGCACACCCATGGGCCAGAACCGGAGCGATTCCGTCCCCGGCGGACACTCGAAACGCACACGATCCAACTCACCCAGCACCCGATCCACGGCGGCCTGCGCACGTTCGGATTCGCGCACGGCCAAACCAGGCAGGGCTTCGAGAAATCGCCGCAGCGGCCTGGGATCGGGATCACTTACGCGCTTCGATTCCAGTGACCCATCCAGCACCGAGTGCCGTGTCCCAGGAGCGGTCGAAGGTCAAGTTCCGACTGACGACAGACGAACCGGTACCGCACGTCATCGTTCGAGTCCACGAAACGCAACAGCCAGCACTTCGGATGGAACACGCCGTGCTCGCTCGCCGCGGCGACAGGAATCACGCAGTCCTCGAGATACGCGAACAGGCGTTGCTGGCCGCGCGGCACGTGGATCTCGCCCGCTTGGCAGAAGAGATGAATTCGGTCCGCGTATCGGCGAAGCGCCTCCAGCGTAGCCAGGGGATCGGCCTGACCGTCCTCGCTCATCGCATCCCGGAAGGCGGCGGCCACCGGCACACCCAGTAGGGCGTAGAGATCGAGCGAGTAGGTGGTGCCGATGGCCTGATCGAGGTCATACCCCTCGGGTGGCTGGACGCAGTCCAGCAGCAGGCGCCGATCCTGGGGCCTCAAGCACTCCCGGGCCTCCGACTGATGGTCGAGGGCATGCGTGGATGTCGGCGAGGTGGTTGCGCATGACGGGCCAGCGGTAATTCATGCGGGCCGTCCCGGAACCGGTCTCGCCGTTCCACAATTCCAGCAGTCTCGGATTGTGCAATCGGGCCTGCGTCTTCTTGAGCTGACGCTCACGATTGTCGATGAGATTACGGACCTTCGGGTGATCGGCCAGCGAGGAAGGATCATCCGCAGCAAGCAGTCGATCGAGCCAGCTGTCGATGAACTGGCGACTCCGCGACGGCACGTTGGAACGCGTTCGCGCAACAGTTTGCCAGAAATCGGAGCGGTCCCAGGAAGAAAATTCGTTCGACCGAGCCGTAATCTCGTCAGACCAGTCGGCCAACATACTCCGGTATTGATCGACCCATTCCGGATTCGGTTCGGCGAGCGCCTCCGCCAGCATCAGGTTGTATACCAGCACCGCGCCGTGCATGGCGAGCGAGAACTCGCGGGCGTGGCGAACGATGTTGGCCACATCCGGCGGCAAATCGACACCGAGATCCAGCACCTCCCAGGGTGACTCCACGTCGAATGCTCCGCTCGTGCCCAATGCAAGCTGCCCGAGCAGCGAGTTCGGGTGGGTCTCTAGAATACGGTCACGCAGATACTCGGCTTCCTCGAGCCGCAGCTGCATGCTCGTACCTTCCGGAAAACCATTCGGAGGCGGCGGGAGGCCAGGGTGCCAGTTCGGCCAACCGCCATCCATACCGTCGCCCACCTCCGGCGGCCCGTGGACCGCAAGCCGGTGGTGATACGAATCCAGCGACCACGGGCAGAGACGGATCCGCCACTCCGAAAGCCCGTTCCAGTACACGCTGCTGGGGAGCCGCTTCAGACTCTTCCCGGACCAGCTGCCGATTGTTCCCGATGAATCCTCGGACTCCAGCAGATGCCCGATGAGATCGATTTCAGCATGGCGGGCCTTTCGCGCTACCCAGTCCTTGGTCACCTGACCTCGCCTTCTGCCGACCCGACTTTCGATCTGCTGATAAATCCAGGGAATGAACAGGAAATATCGGGCACGCGTCGATCGTGGACACTCCTGGCGCAAGCAGATCCGCGAGCGCATCACGGACTGTTGCCAATCCCAATTCGTCACGCGTGTCCTTCTCGCTCAGAGAACGAACCACATCAAGAACGCGGCGGCGCTCCGTGTCGGAGTAATCAAGCCAAGAAAATGATGAGCTCATAAGCGCTCCCATCCATGCATCAGTCCGCGCGATGTCTGTTCCCGCGGTTTCGTGGATACTTCTGGCCAATGATTGGACCTCCCGACACGTACCTCCGGGCTCCCCGCCGCGCCGGATCCACCGCCCCAGTCGATGCGCCCGCTACCGCCCATGTCGTCGCCACCTCGGTAGTCATCACAGATCGCTGCTCACAGATGCGGAAACCACCATCCAAGCGTGGCATCATCCCATACAGTTCATGTAAGCCGGCGCTGCATCCAGAACCGTCTCGATCTCCCCACGCTTGAGTTTCTCCAGCGGCGGTTCCGGTGGCCCGGCCCATCGCCAAGGGTGGCTGACGTAAATCCCACACCAGCTCCGGAGGCAGATCGAGCACCGCTGATATCTCCGCCAACGCCGGCAACGGCTCCCGGGGCCCAGCACCTGATCCATCGGCCCCTTGATCACTCCCCCGCACTCCCAGGCAACAAGCTTTTTCTGGCGGACCCATCGATACGCCGTGGCCGGACTGATTTCCAGGCGTGCCGCCAGCACCGGCACGGTCGCCATTCCGGGCAGTTCCCCATGGACCATTGGCTCATCCGTGGAGGCGGGCCAACCCCTCTCGCGCCGGGTCCGATTCGGGTTGGTTTCGCTCATGCGGGTCTTCCCTGTGGCACGATGGCGACCAGATTGCCACGATGCGGCGGGGCGGGCAAATCGACTCAGCCGGTCGGCGGACGGGCGCCCGGCACCAGCGGCGCCCTTTTCAGATGACGCAACCGGGCACCAAACGACGCCTGACCGGGCGCCGAGGACGCTCGCTGCCCGCCACCAACAGGCCGGCGAAACTGGAAAAGGGTTCAGGGAAAGAGCCTTGCAGCGGAGAAATTCAATCGAGCTTCACGCAAGCGTCATATTGTTAGGCAATCCAGACCAATACATGGGCCGTTCAAGGCTTTCCGAAAGCGTTCGGATAATCGGGGTAGAACCCGTTAAAGAGCACTGTCACCCAGCCCGCATCCGTTACAATTGCCATATTCACCAAGGATGAGCAGCAAAGGAGGGAGATCAGGATGAAGGTGAAAGGCGTTGAACCCGAGACCGGAAAGGAAGCTGATCTGCAACTACCGGAGTCCGCAAAAAGCTTTTTTGAAGAAATTAAGAGTCTAGATATGTCCGATTCGGCCGTGAAGCGGATGATCGATGAGACTCAACATTTCTGCGGATGCCAAGTCACTTCTTTACTCTCTATCAAAAGCCACAATCATGGTTGGCGAGCGCATCGCCAAGGTGGGACGAAAACTTCTGGACTATGTATGTAAATTGGTAAAGGAGTTTCCCAATGCAGCGTTTGGGCTGATCCTGGGCGGCGTCGCAGGTGCATTGCTCTCGGCGATCCCAGGGCTCGGCACGTTACTCGGCCCGCTTGTTTCTTTGATTCTTATGCTAATCGGATTTGTCGGGGGCGTCGTTCCTGATTTTCAGGACAAAATGCTTACCAGGAGCATCGCTGCGACGGTAGCTGAACAGAACGGAGACTGTTGCGGAGATTGACCGCAAAGTGGCCGAACTTTACTCTGTTGAAACACCGAGCGTTGCATGACGAAGACCCCAAAAGCCTGACTCCAGGGATCGACGAAGTGTCTGCGATCGGCTACGGTCAGCCGAGCTGGAATGGGAACGGATGCCTACGACTCTAGCCGCGCGATAAAAACGCTGAGCTCGCTATGGCATAGCACGGGGGCAGCCGTCAGTGGAGCTCTAGTCGCTCAAATCGGCTCCGGTCGCCTCCGCTTTCTTCGCCGCCAGCGGGGATTCTGTCATTTTCGGGAATCGGAACGGCCGCAACCCCGATCGGCTGGGTAGTCGCTAGCGCGGCGCTTGCCGGAGCTGGCTGGGTTGGAGTAATGCGCTATTTTAATCAATCGCTTGATAAGCGCAGCACAACCGTTCCGGACTTTATCAACACACCGGTGGATGTGCTGGCTTTAGCGCTGTTTGATTTAATGGCGCCAATTTCTTTGAAGCTGGCTTCAGTCGATGGGGCGATTGACCCAACCGAGCGCGAAGCGATCGAAAGCTACTTTGTCAGCGAATGGGGCTATAGCTCTCGCTTCGTTAATGAAGGAATGGCCTTCACCGAAAGCCAGCTGCCTGACTTATCCGTTAAAGAACTGGCTCAAGCGCTCGCTGATTTAAAGAAGAGCAACAGGATTGCAATTACAACGAAATGTCTTGCGAATTTGTTGCCTTTTTGCGTGAAATCACTGAGGCCGACGGCCGGATCGACCCTGCCGAGAAAGCTGCGATTGCAGAGGTTCAGGCGGTTTTTGATGCAACCGGAAAATCTCGGTTCAGAAAGACTGCAGAGAAGGTGACGCGGGGTGTTTCCGGCGCCGCAGCGGGAGGTAAGCGAACCGTGACCCAGGTTGCCCGAAAAATAAAGAAATCTCCTTAAAGGCCCAAGGCGAAAAACCCCGATGCCGCGGGCCAATACGGCACCTGGGGAACCCCTATCAGCGTCGCATACAACCGGGCACGGCTCGGCATTCAACCTGGCACGGGACCTTCCACAAACCGCTAACTTGCTATTTGCCTTGATTTGCAAGGGTCCACCAATGACCCTTGCATCAGCTTTTCGCACGCGCCCCCGTATCCACCCTCCAGAATCGCTCTAGCCTCACAAGCCTGGTGAAGGCGCGCCTGCCCATGCCGACGCGGGCCGGCCTCGGTTGGTCTACTCGCCCTCATAGGGTCAATCGCTATCGAATGAATGTCTCGGCACGGCAGGCCCTGAAGTCCAAGCAAACTCCTCTCTAAAGGCCGTTGACGGCAATTCCGGTTGGCTTGGATCGCCATTCGGAATGGATTCTCAGCTTTTGAGAATGCGCCCTGCCAGCATGAAACGCACAGCCCAATCCCCTACGAGATACATCATGCAATCCATCCATTCTGCAGCAGTCAAAGGCTGTATCAAAGTGCTCATCCTGAGCCTTTGCATGGGCTCTCCGTTGCCACAAGCCCTCGCATGGGAACCAGCCGTTGGCCAGATCATCGACGACCAAGGCGGCGCCCTGGTCAAGGTTGTCAATCCAGTCAAGAGGTTAACTGGAACGGGCGTTGCATTCCTGCATGAAGATGAGGTCTATATTCTAACCAGCCGGCATGTCGCCGAAGGCGTGACGAACCTACTGATCGGAACTATCCACGATACCAACAGGAAAGCCCGTATCACCCTGCACGCCAAACTTCATGCAGTTGCCATAACGGAAGACGCTGCGTTCTACCGCGTCTACGAAGAGATCGATGGTGAGCCCTTTTCCAGCTCGGCAATGAAAGAGGGACGTTATGGCCTGTTCCGTCCTATCGATCAGCTGCTGGCAAAAGAAGGACGTACTACTGCGCCTCTTTCAAGAGGAAAGCGTGTCGGGCTCCTCGGCCTTCCGGATATGAGCGGCTGGATACTGACGTGGACGGAGGGCGTTGTGGCAAGCATCCGCATTGAGCAAGGTGATTCCATGGTTTACGCGTCGCGCCTATATTGGACGACAGCCCCCATCGGCGAGGGTGGTAGCGGCTCGCTGGCTGTCGACCAGCAAGGCCGGTTTGCGGGTATCGGGCTTTCGGGGCATTACACAGCCAACAGCCCGATCAGTCTCAGCGGGATACTTCCCGCAAATCTCATCATTCGTGCTTTTCACGACCCGGAACATCACGTGAAAGACTGGGATGATCTCCAGATGGGTGATTGGACCGAGATCCGCTGTTGCCCGCTTTCTCTTACATTCGCAGGATGTCGACGTCTGTTCCTGTCCGCAATCTTCTCAACAATGGTCGAGAGGCACCCTACTGTGCGTACAAGGTAAACTGGCCATGATTCGCACCGCGCACGGTCCCGGGTCCAAGTGGGCACCACGGCGTCCGGAAAGCAAGGGCACAGCTAAACATTCCTCTGCAGGGGTTCACCAACAATACTTGCGACCATGGGCGCCATCCAGCGCGCCGACAGAGGACTGTCAGGGTCCACCCATCAACTGAAAAAGCGTTTCGAGGGCTGCCCGCTTTTCATTGAAGTACGAATGGCGATCGTAATGGCGCGCCTGGATGCCACCCAGGTCGTGGCTCTGAAGGTGCGCCCGAACGGTCGCCGGGACACCCGCAGCCGCCAGTTGCGTTTCGACAGTCCGGCGAAGCGCCGCGAAGTTGATTCCCTCGCGCGCCCTGCCCTCGCTTCCGAGCTCTTGTGTGACTGACTGGAGGCACCGAAACAGGGTTGCTGGATTCGGGGCCACCCCACCGGCTTCAGGGCCAACAAGGAAGGTTCTTCGCCCGGGATGGCATCCAGCGTGTCGCGGGCTGCATCGATAATCGGCACCAGGTGCGGCCGAGCCTCGGTCCGACGTCCCTTGGGGTCGTAGAGCATCACCCCACCCGCTACCAGATCCTCCCGGCGGGCACGCAACAGTTGGGTCACGCGCTGACCACCCGTCAATAGGTAGAACCGAAGAATCGCCCCTGTCGGGGTATCCACGTCGTTCAGTGCACGCCAGAGAGCCCGAAGTTCGTGGATGGTCAGCACCCGCTCCGGAGTCGACCTGGGCGGCGATAGCGACGCGATCAACGTGACCGGATTGCGTATCAGGCCAAATCCCCGCATCAGTGGCGACCGGGCGCACAGGTCGGCCCTCAGTGCTCGATTGAAAGCGGCGTTCAGGCTGGTCCGGAGCTTGCCGGCGGTTGCGATCTTGCCGTCAGCCACCAGAAGATCGAGCACACCGACAATTTGTTCGGGTAAGACCGACGGGGCCGGCTGCAACCAAAGCTGTGGATGAGTATCGCGCACATGCCGATGAAGCATCGCTCGGGTGCTCGTTTCGCTGTTGCTGCCATTCTGCGCAAGCGTGTCGCAGTAGGCCTCCAATAGAGCGCCCAGCGCCCCCTGCGGGAGTGCACGGTGCGCTTGATCCGCTGACGCGGCCCAAGCACGACGCCTGGCCTCGTCGAGCGTTACGCGATCGCGGCCCTTTGCAGCACCGAGCGGAAGCCGGGAACGGCCCTTACCGGTACGCAGATAGTAGCGGCCTCCAGTGGGTGTACCTCGGACCTGGAGCGAGCCATGACCGTAGCCGAGGTTTTCGGACACCCACTGATCGGGCTGAATTCGGTCAACCATGCGCTGACTGAGGTTCTTGGGAGCAAGACGACGGCTCATGTAAAAGCAACCTGTTGGAGCTTGCTTCCAGTCTTTTCCGAAGGTCGAACTCCGCAAGGCCATCTCGATCTCTCAGAGCGGACCGGGCTGGCAAAAGCCCGGAATCCGACGGATGCTCAGTGGGAAATGCTGAGGGATTCAAGCTCATACCGACCGAGTTGCTTTAGGCGGTAGCAGGCAATCGAGCGACCATGTTATGTTATTGATCCCGGTTGCCCGGCCGTCCCCCTACTGCCAACGCCAACACGCAAGCCCCTCGGCCGGGCAGCCGTACTTCATTCGACAAGCTTCGGCGTGATTGGCCCAAGATCCAGGGGCGACTCGAAATGCCGACGGTATCGGCTGCCAGACTTCATCTTTAATCTCGGCTTGGAAGGCCATGGATCCGCCCTACCCCGAGTTTTCCAGCCCGGCAGCCAAGCCGAATGCACGCGGTTGTCGGCACCTAACTCAGGTTCCGACGAGCCTCAGGCCATGGTTCCGCGGATGCCGGGAGGCACCTTCAGGGCCACCGCTTCCCGACCACTCGTCAAAGTAGGCCAGAAGGGATTTGGCCAACTGCTGATAGAGTTCGACCCACTCGAGCATGTCGGCCGGCAGCTGGCCTTGATGGCCCAGCACGCGGCGGACCAGGGGTACCAGAACTCGCCGGCCCCGGGCGCTCGGGCCGGCCGTCTTCAGCCACGGATCAACGTCGAGCAGTTGCCAGAACTCACAGCTGAGGAATTCCCGATAGAGCCGCTCCCAGTCATCGAGCAGACCGTAGGCCAGCCGGGGCGTAAAGATGTCCTCGGAAACGACAAATTTGTTGTTTGGATGCATGATTGCCTCCTGTTTTTAGTTGGTTTCAGGGCCGGGCACTGCCGGCCCAATCTTTCATTTCAGGCTTGTCTGGAATCAGGTGCGCACGATCACACGGGATGGTGCGCGGCAGCCCATTCAAGATCAGCCATAGGGATGAGCCACTCGACGCAGGGCACCATTACCTCTCGCCGTTGGGGATCGAGCCGGGCAGCGGGATTGCGAATGACGAGGGCATCTGGCCAATCGCCATCAATGCCGCGGACAACGACCAGATAGTACTTCTCGCCCTCAAGGCAGGCCCGAGACCACTGGCGGCTAGTCAGGCGGACTGAGCCGCCGCACTCGCGAACGGTCTTGACTTCAACGTAGCAATCGCCTTTGCGGGTCTCGAGCCTGACGTCGTAACCGCTCTGGCGCTTCCGGCAGTCGTGGTGGCGGGCATCCTGGAACTGTTCGCAAAGCGTCTGGTAATTCTGGAAAAACCACTCCTCGCCAGCCTCGCCGGTCTGGAGCCGCTTTCGGGCCGACTCGCTCGAGCGTTTGCGACGGGTAGCGCCCTCCCTTCGAACCATCGGAATCATCCGGCTCGGGGTTCAGGGTGTGAGCGCGGTCCTCGGTCTCGAACTTGATCCGGGGCGTAAAGTTGATGTTCAGACCTTGCCAGTGCGCCTCGACGGGACGGTCTCGGGGAACGCGCGGCAGCGCCGTTCGAAACGCGTCCGGGCGCTCGAGCGACTGCTCCGAGAGGAACCGGACGCGGTGATACAGCGCAGCCGCGGCCGACTCTGATTCATTGCTGCGATTGGCTACCGCAATGGCATCCATGACCGTGGCCGACAGGTCGGAAACCGGCTTGCGACCGGGCACCGGACGGCGTCGGCCGAGCTGCCCAAAGACGCGCTCCCACAGGTGGCGGCTCTCGCCGGCCTGCGCGATGCTGACGACTGCTGACGCCAACGCGGCCGGATGGGCCAGTTCACTTGGCGGCGTGAAGTCCGAGACCCAACCAAGGGCGTTCTCAAGCGACTCAGGGCTCGGCGATTGAGGTTCCAACCGGCTAGCGCGCTGCGCCAGGGCCAGCACGCCCGGATAGTCGGGCTCGTGAATGATCTCAGGCGGCCGCAGAGCGACCCAGCGCTCACGCGTGACCCTGGGCGGCCGAAACCCCGTCTTCGCGTGTCGTTCGCCCTCCAGTAGCCGGACCTCGGCGATCAGTTCCGCCGCGTCCGGAATGGGTGGCAGTTTCACGTAGCGATGATCGGAATCGGCGTGGTAGGTCCAGGCGCGGGCCATTGCCAGACCGGCCTGGAACAAGAACAGCTGGTAATCCTGACTGCGCGTCAGGCGCCGGTCATTCTGGTGGCGCTCGATGATCTCGCGAAGCAGGCATGGCGCGTTTGAGCCGCGCTCGTCGCGACGCACCTCGTGGTTCGCGAGCCGACGCCACAGCTCGTATGTCTGTGGCCAGAGCTTCACGGAGATCAGCGCTGCCCCCAGGATCCCCGAGGTAAACCAGCGCGAGTGAATATCGAGCGCATCGAGGCGGCGGATTTCGTCCTGGTAGATACCCAGGGCCCAGTCACGGTCGACGTACTGCTCGCCCTGCAGCGCGTGGCGCGGCAAGCCTCGGATGGCGAAGTCCAGCATCCGGATCTGCTCGCCATCTCTAAAGGCCTTCGATTTCAGGTCAAGGGTGTTCTGCTCAGTCATGGCGCGACCTCCCGGCAAGGTCAATTACCTTGCTCTGCCTGGCGTGGGATTTTGCTGCGGGGAGCGGATTGCGGTCTGCTCGAGCCGAAAGGGCCATGGCCGGCTCGAACAGCCGGTGGACCAAGCGATCCGGCACCGGGCGCGCTTCGACCACATCGCTCGCCAAGCCGGCGTCATAGAGGCGCTCGATCAGATCGCCCTCAATCTGCGTCACCGAATCCACCAGGCCAACCTCGGCAGTCCTGTGGTCGATCGCCTCGCGGGTCCAGGCGACCAGGGCCTCGTAGTTGTCGTTCGCATCGGGCTGCCCGAGCGCCACGCATAGGGCCTGCCCTGGCTGAATCTCGTAGCGGTACCAGAGAAAGTCTGCGAGAGCTTTCGGGCGAAGCTGGGGAAAAGACTTGTGCATCACTTGTTCTCCTTCTTTTTGTTGTTGTTGGAAACGTCCACCTGCGACGCAAGCACGGCGGCCATGGCCGAACCGTCCTGGCGAGTCAGGTTAGGGATGAATCGGGAATACACCTTGAACAGCATTTCGGTGGAGGTATGCCCCAGTACGCGGGCAACCCACTCGGGGTTCTCACCTGCCGCCAGCAGCAGGGAGGCTGTCGTGTGCCTTGTCTGGTAGGGCCGGCGGTAAGGCAACCTCAGGTAGCCCAGCAAGGGCTTCCAGATTCGAGACACGAAGTTGCTGGTACAGATCGGCTTCCAATCAGAGTTGTAGAAGACCCACTCGACGTGGTCGGGCGTGGCGTCACGCTGCGCCAGCAACGCATCGCGCACCGAAGGAAGCATCGGGATATCTCGACAGGACTCCTGGGTCTTGGCGCCTTTCTGGATCTCACCTCCGACGAGAGTCTCCCGAACGAGGATCAGCCCATGCTCAAAGTCGATGTTGTGCCAGCGAAGCCCGTGGATCTCACCGCTACGCAGGCCGGTGAAAAATCGCACGACGAAGTAATTGCGCCAGTCTTGGCGGCAGTACTCCAGGATTCGGTTGACGTCAGCCAGCGTGAAAGGCTGAACGTCCGGTTTGCCGGTCTTGAGGGGCTTGATGCCTTGGAAGGCCGGCGGGAACTCGTAGCGCAAGGATGCTTCGGTCAGCACCTGACGCAGGAAGGTCATCACAGTATTGATGCGGCTGTTGCTCAGCTTGTCGGACTGACGTCCCGGCTTTTCGGCCAATTCAGCACGGAAGGCGAGCACATCGGCACGGCGAATTTCGTGCATCCGTTTGTTGGCAAACGCCGGGATCAGGTGCACGTCCAGAGCGTTACGGACTGATTCCTGATACCGCGGGCGCCAGCCCGGCTTGCACTCGGAAAACCAGGTCTCGACGAAATCCTTGAACAGCGGGGTCGGGGCTTCCGGCTGGCTGGATGCCATTTGCGCGGCCGTCGCCCCACCCTGCTGCACAGTGACCGGCGCAGTCGTCGCCGGCATCGGTTGTTGGAACTGCCCTGCCCGCTTGCTCTTTGGGAACGTCGCCGCGTAGTCGAAAGTGCCAAGCGCGATTTGCTCCTCGACCTGAGCGAGCAGCTTTTTGGCGATTCGTCGGTTTCTGGCGTTGTCGGCCAGGCCCAGGGGTTCACGACACCGCTGTCCCTGAAAGCGGAAGTCGATGAAGATCCGCCCCGTGTCCTGGCGGGTCCTGACATTACCCATGGGAACGCGCCACAGGGCGTGCCGACGCCGCAATCGGGCAGGCTTTCTCGGAGTGCTTCACCATGTCGCGCTCGATGACCTGCCACACGAACAGGATCTTTCTGCCTCCAAAGGGCCGGATATAGTGGATCCCCTCGATCAGAACCCGATCCTTCAACTGAGAACGGATCGTTCTGGCGTCATAGTGAATTCGCTCAGCAAGCTGCTCCGTGGTCAGGTAGTCAACCTTGTGATTTCGATCTTTCTGCATACTTATGACCTCTCGTCGTGGCTTAATGCGCAGTTTTCTGTGCATTTGCACAGAATATAGGGCATAAAGTTCACTTGTCAAGACTTCTGTGCAAAAATTCAGGAAATTGGGCAATCGGGACCGCCATGCTTCGCATCAAGCTCAAGGAACTCATCGCCGAAAAGGAGTTTCAGGAAAGTCGGCACGTGACGATTAGGGAGATTTCCGAGGCCACTGGAATCGCGCGGAACACGCTTTCGAAGATTCTGAATCAGCCTGGAGCAAGCATCCGATCGGAATACCTAGACCGGCTCTGCAGCTACTTCAATTGCAGAATCGAGCAGTTGGTCGAGCATGTCCCCGACGACTCCCGGCCCAGAAAGGACCGATAGATCGCCTCCGTTGATTCAATTGAGCTATTCAAGTCCGCGCTCATTGGATGACGAAGCTCTTGCCGGCCGGCTGACACTCTGCGACAGCATGAGTCGCGACCCTGCGGATACTGTGAGCCATGTCGAAGCTCACCGAATCTGCAATGGACGCCCCCGCCGACGAGACCGGCGTGGAGCAACGCAAACCTACACTCGTCGAGATACATGATGAGGATCTCGACGGGGGTGGCGGAACCCTCCTGACCGGGCTCGAGGGCACCGTTCGCATCACCGGCGCGAACCTGCGTGCGCTGGACATTCAGAACAGCCCGGCGCTGGAAGCCATCGACCTTACCCACTGCCGCGACGATCTGCGCCTGCATCTCACAGAGTTGCCCAATCTGAAATGGCTGCAGCTGCCAGCCGGCCCAGTGGGTGCCACGGTCGAACTGGCCCTCCCGCCTGACTACGCACCTGTTGCACCGCTGGTCATCGGCGGGCCGATCGCCGATTTCGGCCTGTGCGCACCGTGGCTCCTTCATCCCTTTCGGCTGGATCGAGACATGGGTGAACGACCCATCGATGGTCTTGCCATCGGCCCACCTTCCGCCAATCCACCAAGTCGTGGCGTGGCGGGCCATCTGGTGGTCGGTCGCGCCTGCGGGGAGGAACAGCTGGTCATGAACTGCCGCGGTATCGCCCATCTGCTAGTCATGGGGGCCCGGCTGCGCGATCTGGAACTACGGAATGCAAGCCTTGAGAGACTCCAGATCTCGGAATGCGCTCACCTGGAAAGAATCCATGGCAACTTTCAGGCCCGCCGGGCAAGCATCTCGGTGTGCCGCAGTCTCTCGTCCATCGGCGGCTCCGGCCGGCACCTGGATCTCGCCGTGCTTAACGCGCCGGAATTGCACCTGGAAGGTCGCTGGCTCGATACCACGATCGCGCTCGCCGACTGCATGCACATCCGACTTGCGCGGCGCACGCGACTGGACCTCAAGAGCCTGCCGAGGTTGATCGATATCGACAGTCGTGCGCCCTACGAAGTGAACTTCGACAGCCACATGTTCGGCCCGAATGAGTTGGCGGTAGGGCTGGCCGGGCAACCGGGTGAATTGAGTCGCGTCTTCGAACGCGAGCGCAAGCGGTTCGGCGACCGTTCGGCAATTGCCACGCACTGGATGCGCCACCTGACCCTGCAACGACACGGCAAACACGTTCCCGCCACGTTGGTTGCACTCAAGGAGGTTGCGGCCAATGGCGTCGATCGCGAAGCCTGCTGGCTGATCCGCTGCCAGTTCGCGGCTCAACGCCTGCAACCGTCCGATGAATTGCATGCGCCCGCCTACGCGTTCCGCCGCGGGTCTTCGGGCTGGGACTGGGGCTTGTTCGGCGAGGCCGACATGACCCACTGGCTCGACGACCTTTCTCTCTACAGCCTTTGCGCCGACCTCGAGGTGACCGCGCCATTTCGTCGCACGCTGGGGCGGCTCGACCGGCTCCTGCATGCCTTGCTGCTGGCCGCGGCCCTGGCTGACGTCAATCGACCCGAAATCCTCCAGGTCGAGATTCGCGGATACCTTCGCGCCTGTTTGGCACGCCTGGATCTCGCAAGCGAGCTCGAGCATGCCAAGAAGGGGATCGGCCGGCCCACCGCACCGCGCTGGTTCCGCCACATGACCACCCCTGGTGGCACCGCTTCGGTGCAGGGCTCGGGAGCCTCATCGAATCCGTGGGCGCCATCGGAGATCCGCTTTGCACTCGACGTCTGACCACGCGGCTGATCGAACTCGGAGACGCCGAGAGCATGCAGAAGGCCGCATTCGGCATGCATCGCGCCGGGCTGCCGCAGTGGCAGGACGTTCTGGTTGCCGGCCTGCAGGCCCCGGGCGAAGTGCCAGCAAAGGTGTACAGCCGGTCCATGCAGTTGCTGCTTGCCGCCGAACCCGCGAACGAAACCGCTACCGCCAGCCAACACTGAATCAAAAAGGAAAGCGCGATCCATGAACCAGAAAACGAACCATGCCAACTACACGTCCCTTTCGGCCCGGCCGACCCAGGTCACGGCCATCCTGCGCCATCAGCTCGAGATGCTGTGGGAAAAGCCCGAGCACGCCGGCGAAGTCGCACCGGTCATGCTGTGGGGCGCACCCGGCGTAGGCAAGAGCAGCATCGTCGCCGGCCTGTGCGAGGAACTCGATATCGAGCTGATCGACATACGCCTGGCGCAGCGTGACCCGGTGGACATCCGCGGTTTGCCCGTGCCGGGAGACAACGGCGTTGAGTGGATGCTCTCCTCGGACTGGCCCCGCGACCCAGAAAGCCGCGGCATCATCCTGTTCGACGAATTGACCGCGGTCGATCGCAGCCTGCAGGTGGCTGTCTACGAGTTGATTCTCGACCGCCGTCTCGGCAGCCTGTACCAGGTGCCACCGGGGTGGCTGATGGTCGCCGCCGGCAACCGGGGCGGTGATCGTGCCGTGGCCACCACCATGTCCAGCGCCCTGGCCAACCGTTTTTGTCATCTCGAAGTCGCACCGGAGCTTGCCGATTGGCTGGGCTGGGCGCAGCAGGCCGACATCCACCCGGACGTCATCGGCTTTCTGCGCTTCTGTCCTGAGTGCTTCCACGACATGCGCGGCGACCTCGAGCGCGGCTGGCCCAGCGCGCGCAGCTGGGAGCGCGTCAGCCACCTGGTCGAGCGAGACCGTCTCGACGACGACACGCTGGAGCTGATGATCGGCGGCCTCGTCGGCGTCGGCGCGGGCCGCCAGTTCATGGCATTTCGCGAAGTCGCGGCGCAGCTGCCCGATGTCGAGCGCCTGCTCCATCACCCCGACGAGTTCAAGCTGCCGAAGAAGGCCGACCAGCGCTACGCACTGTGCGCCGCGCTGGTACATCACCTCTGGCGAGGATCGGAAGAATCGCTCGAACAGCGCGTCGAGGGCTTTCT
The DNA here is from genome assembly GCA_034520805.1 of Lysobacterales bacterium. GTDB lineage: Bacteria > Pseudomonadota > Gammaproteobacteria > Xanthomonadales > Wenzhouxiangellaceae > Wenzhouxiangella. Next base: position 188,956 of record JAXHNG010000008.1, read on the forward strand.
CGAAATCGGCCTGGAGCTACCCTCGGACTTCGCGGCCATGGCCATGACAGATGCCCTCGGCAATCGCGCCCATCGCGGACGCCGAATCGACCGTCTGATCGGCCACTCGTTGATGAAAGACTGGCGCGAGCGCCACGGGCAGGCATTCGAACTCGAACGGAAGGCGGCATGAGCGACGCAGCCCGAATCGTCCAGGCACGGAACCTGACCGACGCCGAACGCCAGTCCAAGCGCGACATCCTGCCCGTGCTCGAGCGCGATCGCGTGCAGTTGATGCTGTCCCAACCGTTCCTGGGTTCGCTGGCCATGCGCCTGGAGATGGTGCCGGTGGTCGACTGCCGCCTTCCGACGGCCGCCACCGATGGTGAACGGCTATTCTTCAACGCGTTGTTCATGAGCAACCTCGATGCCGACACGCGCCATTTCATCGTAGCCCACGAGGTTTGGCACTGCGCCGCCCTGCACTTTCCACGGCGCGGCGAGCGAGATCCGAAGATCTGGAACCTGGCCATCGACCACGAAACCAATCATGTGCTTGGCCAGCAGGGCCTGACCATCCCGCAGGGCGCCGTGCACTACGCTCGGCACGCCGGGGACAACGCCGAAACCGTTTATGCCGCACTCGAGTCCAACAAGTGCCGGCAAGAAAGATCCGCTTCGCTGGCCGACGAGCATGACCCGGTCGGCAGTCTGAACCTGCCCGTCTCCGGCGCCGTCGATCCGGACTACGTGCCGCTGGAATCGGCTGAAACCTGGAAAAAATGGCCCGCCCGGGTCAACGTGGCCGCACAGCAACTGCGGCGCCTGCACGGCCATCTGCCGGGTTACGTCCGCAACTTGCTGGAGCTGGTCGGCGAACCAACCGTCCCCTGGCAGGAGATCCTGCGGCGCTTCGTCGAGCGCAGTCATGCCAGCGAGTACCACTGGACGCGCCCCAACCGCCGCTATATCACCCAAGGCCTGTTTCTGCCCGGCCGTCACTCCGAGCAGCTTTCGCTGGCCGTGGCCCTCGATATATCCGGCAGCGTATTCGGCGATCTCCATCGGTTCATGGCTGAACTCAAAGGTATTCTCGACAGCTTTACGCACTGGCGCCTGCGCCTTCTCGCCTGCGACACGCGCGTCGTGTTCGACCGTGTCTACACCGACCAGTCGCCACCGCCACAACGCCTGCCGATCAGCGCCGGGGGCGGTACGGACCTGCAGCCGGTCTTCGACGCTCTGGCCGATGAACCGCCGACAGCCCTCATCTACCTGACTGACGGCTATGCCGACCAACCATCACGACCCGAATTCCCCGTGCTCTGGGCGATTCCGCCCGACGGCCAGCGCCCGGTCGAATGGGGCGAACTGATCGAACTGCCACCCTCATGACGCTGCGAGACGACAAGGGGCGGGAAAACATCGTGGAGCGGTTCGTCCACGATCTGTTCGCGTGGCTGTTTCATCTGATCGGCCAGCTGTTGGTCTCGATTATCACCATCGTGCTGCTGTTGTTCCTCATCGCCGGACTGACCCGCTGCCTGTCCGGCGAGGCGGAGGCGGCGACGCCAGCCACCGACACACGCCAGCAACCGGAGACGCCATCATGCATCTTCTCGCCAGACTGTTGAGTGCCAGCCACCCCCGCACCCGGAGCGCCCTGGATACGTTGTGGGCAAACCTGCCCGAAGATCCGAAGATCTGCTGGTATCCGTCGGCCGGCAGCTGCTTCCGCGACCTGCTCATCTGGAACCACTATCCAGCCCTGGCCGACGTACCCGAACCGGATCTCTACATCCACACCGACTACGCCAGGCCCGGGCGCGTACCCCACGATCACGCGGACGGCCGCACCCGGGTGACCCTGCAGATGCGCGACCGGCTGGAACTGTCACCCGAGATTACCTACCAGGTCGACCCCGGATACGCCAGCCTCGCCGGCGCCGCCGGCGATCGGGCGATCGTCGAGTTGCTGCACGTCCACGCCGAGTCGAACACCGTCGGTGTGATCGACAAACCGGTACTCTACTTTCACTTCGAGAACTTCAACTGGTTCGAGGAATTCGCGCTGAAAAGGGGGCTGCCAATCAGCCACGTCTTCAAGCTCCGGGAAGGTTGCGGCATGGGTGGCGCGCGCGCCAGCGTGTCCAACCTCTATCCCTTCCTGGCCCGGGTGGGTTGCCGCCACCTGGTCGCCGACCAGGAAGTCCACATCAATGAGCGCGTGATGGAACGCTACCTCGAAAGCTACGCTGCAGACGGTTCGAAACCTTTCACCATGAAACGAAAGGGTTCCATCGGCCGCCTGTCCGGGATGAACGTCGAAGCGTTCGAAGTGCATCCGGGCTGCAGCGACGCAACCTGGTTTGACCGGGCGCTGCGAACCATCACGACCGGAAGCCCCTGGAGAACAGGGGGTCGCCGGTCGAAGCACAACAAATCTTGTCAGAAGTACCGTCAGTCGGTGTCGACTCGATAGTGAGTGGCCATTTGTTTCACCTCAGCGGCGACCCACTCGCGAAGCGCCACGGGTTCGACCACTTCGACCGCCGAACCGAACCCCAGGACCCACCAGCGAAGCTGCTGGGAGTCCAGCACACTCGCCCGGATCTCGATGCGATCGTCGGCCAGTGTCGAACTCGTCTGATTCTCGGAAAGCGGGGTTTCGAGCAAGTGCTGGCCCACATAAGAATCGAAGCGCAGCACCAGGTCCACCTCGCCGGACTCGACATACGCGAACCCGCCCCGGGCGATGTAGTCATCCAGGTCGAAGTCAGCCGCGCGCGTAGCCGGACGATACTGATTGGACACCGCCGTCATGCGATGCAGCGCGAAGTGCCGGACATCGTCGTAGCCGTCAACCTGTGCCACAAGATAGAAAACACCTTCCCGCACGACGAGCGCCTGGGGATGCAGGATCAGTTCACGGTCCCGGCCGCTGCTGCGGCTGAAGTACTGCACCTTCAGCTGCTCGCTGTCCCACAGGGCCTCGTAGGCCTCCTGCTGCACTGCCGGATCGATATCCGGCGGACGCAACGCCATGGCGCGCGGGATCATGCGCACGCGACGGCGCCACTCGCGCACCTTGCTGCGGTCGCCGCTTTCCAGATAACGGCGGGCCGTATCGAACACGGGCCGCGCCTGGCTGGCCATGGAGGCGGGAATCAGGGGCTCGAGATAGTCTTCCAGCAGTCCCCAGGTCAGCGCACTGTAGTCGTCGTGACCGGGCACCAGTTCCACCTGGGCGTGCCGCGGCCAGTAGTGGCGCGGTGTCGGCTCTTCGGTCGACTCCAGTGGATGCATCAGGCGAATGTCGGCCAGATCCCGCTGCACGGTCTTGATCGACGTATCGATCTCGTATCGCTCGCGCAGGCGCTGATGAATTTCGCGGGTAGTGATGCCCTGCGGCTCGTGCGGAATCATCTGCACGACCATCTGCCCCCGGTAAAAACTGCCCGTCATACCCTAACTCCCGTACTTTGGTGCCTTGGCTCCCACCCTTTGGCAGGCTCGTCGAGCCCCGTAGCATGCCAGATCGAGCCGCGAGCTGGCCAATCGATTAATGCGAAGTGCCGAAGGGCGATCAGGGCCAGCTTATCGAGCTGATGCCGCCGTCATGGCAAGCGGGCCAAGAAAGCCTCGAGCGGACATCATGCGCCCCCAATCTTCTCCAGGATTCCCGTTCGACGTGAAAGGCGGCGCGTTGTCACGATTTCGAAACATGCAATTTCCATTGGAGGGGAACAAGCAATGAAGAACATCAGGGCAATCGGTGAATTTCTCGACAATTCATTGGGCACGCTGTTGGGCGCCTGGGGCTGCTTTACCGTCATATTCATATTCTGTTTGCCCCTGATCTTTCTGGCCGCCTTCATCAAATGGCTGATTATCAATGGCCATCTTGGATGATCACCGCAGGAGTTCAGGAAGTTTCGAGCAACACACCAACTATCCACAGGAGATGACAATGACCTATACAAAAGACAGGAACGACGACACGCAGAATCGCAACTATGATGAAGAGATCTCTCGCCTGGAGGAATTCAACCCACACGACCACATAGTGGGCGGCGCCTTCGGACGATTCATTGGAGCACCGGTTCGGTTCTTTGCGGAATTCGGTGTCCTCGGCATTCCATTCATTCTTGTGTACTCGCTCTTGCTGACCATCGTCGGTTCAGCGATCGTGCTCGGCACCATCTGGGGTGGTGTCGTCGCGCTGCTTTACGTACTCTTCGGGAATATGTAGGAGACCCGAGCCTGTCGCAACCCCCGATCATCCCCCCGCCTTCGGGCCTGGTTGGTAGAATCGCTGCAACTCAACATTCCAGGCAGACGATTCCGCATGCCACTTCCCCATCATGATCTGAAAGACAGGCAGCGGGCCGAGCGAGACGATTGGCCCGAGCATCTATCCCTGCGCGTCCACCGCGCGCTGTCCTGGCTCAACCGAGCCGAGCTTTGCGACGACGAGGACGGCCGCTTCATCTTCCTGTGGATCGCCTTCAATGCCGCCTACGCCAACGAGATGGGCGAGTACCGTCTGACCGAATCGCGCCTGTTCGGCCAGTTCCTGGAGCGGCTTGCCAACCTCGACGACCGCAAACGCCTGGCGAGCGTGATCTGGGACCAGTACTCGGGCCCCATCCGAGTACTGCTGGACCAGAAGTTCGTCTTCCAGCCCTACTGGGATCATCTCAACGGTCTCGAAAGTGGCGAAAACTGGCGGGAACGCTTTGGCGCCGCCAATCGTGCGGCCCTGCACGCGCTGTCGGGGCATCGCACGGGCGACGTGCTCGGCGTGATCTTCGGTCGCCTCTATACCCTGCGCAACCAGCTCGTCCACGGTGGCGCCACCTGGAACAGCTACGTCAACCGCGACCAGCTGCGCGACGCCAACGCGATCATGGGCGAGCTCGTTCCCATCGTCATCGAGATCATGATGGACAACGCGCACGAGCACTGGGGTGAAGCCTGCTACCCCGTGGTCAATGACACTTGATCGCGGCTCGCGGGCCTGAAGCCCAAGTCACAGGCGGGCAGTGAAGCCGACGGACGAACGCTCAGGCCCGCATGACGCGCCAAGCCCAGTTAACGAATCCACGCTTCGGCGCTCAGGCAGCCGGAGGATAAAGAAAACAACCGAAAGCGCCACGGTATGGCAACGTCGATCAAAAGCATTGTTTCCGCGAAATGTACGACGCGGAGCCTTAGCGATCGATACCGTGGTACTCGAACAGATCATTGCAAACGTCACCACCTCGTTCGCCAAGCGCGGACACGTGACTTCCCGAGTTACGGCGATGGGTTGCCATCGCGATCACGCGGGCCGCGCGGTCGAGATCGAGCGAGCCAGGCGGCAGGCTGACCTTGCTGCTCCAGTTCGGGATTCCCAGACGAATCGACTTTACGTAGCCTTCCCTGCCGCTGACCGTCTGAATGTAGGCCGGCATGGATATGCCCCGTTGCTCCTGGATGCAGCGTCCGGAGCGAAGCACCGGGTCGCCCTGTTCGTCGACGACCGAGAACACGAATTTCGTGCGATAGTCGTGATTCAGGTAGGACCAACTGAAGACTCTCGAAGGAACCAGTTGCCAACAGTCGTAACTCCCACCCCTCCAGTGTTGATTTTCGCGGGCGGCGCGATCCCGAATGCAGAGCGTGTTTTCCATGTCGCGATCGGAGTGAGCCATCTCCCGGTGCCGCATCGAAAAGTGGGACTCCGGCACCAACGCATCCAGCATCTGGCGCAGGCTGCGGTAGAAGGACTCGACCGGCCCCAGCTCGAAGTGGATGGCGACGTTCCCCCCGGCCTCGACTTCTACGTCCAAGGGCGAAACTTCAATTGCATCTCGCGGGAAGCCATCCATGATGCGCGTCACCAACTCACCGACGACTTCTCCGTGTTCCCGGGCCCGTCGAGCCTCGGCGAACAGCGCTTCGCCGTCGACCTCTGCCTGTGAGCCTTCCACCACGGACACAAAATTGGCGATGGCCTGGCCGGAAATCTGCACCTCTGCCTCAACCCTGAACTCCCCGAACTCGGTGCGCCCGGTCGAAATAACCGACACATCATGCACGAACCCGTTGAGCGTGGACAGAATCTGGTCGCGAACGATTTCCTGGTTGTCGATCAGGCGATCCGTGACCACCAACTGCTGAACAGAGCGCTGCAGGGCCTGGCGGACAGCATCCTGGCGAGCTTCCTGAAAGCTCGGCCCGATGCCCTCCACGCGATGTGTGTCGATCGAGGCGGCCAGAAGCCCGTCGAGCCCAAGCACCAGTAAGACGATTCCGAGGGCGACGCGAGGCACGAGCCGCCACCCACCACGACCTGCGGCGCTGCCCGTTCCGAACAGGCTCTTTCCCTTCTGGTCCCAGCGACGCGCCGCCGCTGCGATCACCAGTCCCCGTCCATCAAATCCTTGGACTGGCGAATCTTATCGCTCACTTCTTCGTCCTCGGCGGAACCATCTTCATCAGCGGAGGCGTCTTCGGAGGGCGGGGCATCGGGAAGACGGCCACCGTACTCGTAGTTCTGGGAAGGTGTCCACATGCGAACCACGCCCACGTACAGGTGCCCGGTATCCGGATGATTGGCCTGCCAGCGACGAATCGTCGTCACACCCGCAATCTCGGCACGGGCGGTCTGACTGATCATGCTGTTCGCATCTTCGAAGAATTCGGCGCTTTCGTAGCGTGTGGACTGGCGGCCGTCCATTTCAATCCCGATCTCCTCACCACCCACCACCACAGGCTTGTTGGCGGCGAAGACAGTGGAATTGACGAACTCCGCGATGGCCGCATCGGCCCTCGCTTCGGCGACTGTCCTCGAGCTCGTGACCGCCATGCGGATGCTTCGATCCGAATCGCTGTTCGTCACGGCTGGCGAAGACTGCCCAAAGGACAGGATGACCGGGATACCCTCGGAATCGGGTATGACCCGAACCCCGAACTGGAAAATCAGGTCGGTCTCGGAAAGCGCATCGACCTTGGAAAGAATCGGCTCGACGTCGCCGCTTTTCGGACTGGCTGCAGCATCCGCCATGAGTCGATCGGCGATCTGCTCAAGCCGAGGATGGTGAATGATCAGCACACCAGCGTCATCGCGATCTTCAAAGCTGGAGAGGGTACGCACCCCCGCAGGCGTGCGGCGGATTCAATCTGCATTTTCCTGGTCACGAGTTGTTCGCTGACAATCTGTTTCTCGCGGCGTGAATACTGGCGCAGGCGTTGCGGATCCGCACCCAGTCGCTCCAACCCACGATCAAGCGCGGCGATGCTCAGTTCGCTCAGGCGATCACTGAGCGCCCGGAACAGACTATCGGTGCTCTGTGCCTGAATCCGGCTCGCGCCCTGCTCATCCGAAAATACCGTGACCATTGTGTCACTGAGGATTTCCTTGGACATCGCACCGGCGAACTCGGCCATGGCGTTCGTGTAAGCCTCGGTGTAGGCAATGGTTCGTGCACGACCATATCGCTTGTCCGAGGGCGTCGTCCGGATCGGCGCCCGACCCCAGCCGATATAGCCGCCGCTGGGATTGCTATCGTAGCGACCCAGGCGCCATCCCTTATTCTGGAGGTAATCCTCCATGCTCCCCGTAACACCAGAGCCGACGTCTGCTGCCATGACGGCATTGCTGGGATTGCCAGTCACTTCTTCGACGGTTTCCTGCGCCACGGCCTGAACCGAGCCGAAAGCGACCAGAAACGGAATGAAATACAGGCGAATCGAATTCATGTAACCCCCTTGATGATTGGTAGAGCCCCAAGTCGGCAGAATGCCAGCCATGCCTACTGGGAGTAGTGCAATATTGCACGAATCTCTCGATTTTTCAAGCGCTTCCGCCAAGCCAGCCCGGGTCACAGGCGGGCAGTGAACCCGATGGAAGAACGCTCACGCGCTTCTGGCTTGATTTTCATTTCGCGCTCGAGCAACTCGGCCAATTCCTGCGCGGTTCCAACTTTCGAACGGATCTTCAGGCGACGCGCCAGCGTCGCGTAGTCACCGGGCGTGAGGCAGTCCAGGTCGTCAATGACGCGTCGCGCCTTGCGTGCGGCGCCCCCTCGAACGCTCAGACCCACATGACGCGCCAGGTCCAGGAACAGGCGCCAGCGCGGCTCCCGCTCAAGCCACCCGAAGTGCACCTTGAAATCCAGGCGGCGCATCACGGCGGAATCGAGATTGTCCATCAGGTTGGTGCTGGCGACGAACAGCCCCCGGAAATTTTCCAGCCCCTTGAGAAGCTCGTTGACCTGATTGACCTCCCATCGCTGGCGCGCACTCGAACGGCTGGCGATCAGGCTGTCGGCTTCGTCAAGCAGCAGCAGACGATCGGGGCGGTCACACTCCTCGAACATGCGGCGAATGTTCCCTTCGGACTCCCCCACAAATTTGTCCAGCAGGTCGGAAGCGCGGTACTCGCAAACGCGGACACCAACCTCTTCGGCCAGGTGACGGACGAAGCGTGTCTTCCCCGTGCCCGGTGGACCGTACAGGCACAGGCGAGCACAAGGTGAGCGACGAATGCCATCGACCAGGCCCGGCAGGTTCTCGTCGGCGTTGATGGCTTCCAGACGGTAGGGCAGCTCGAACTCCTGCGCGCGCTCGTCCCGTTGATCCACGCGCAAATCGAGATTTTCCTCGATAACCTGCTTGAACAAGCGGGCCCGCTCATGGTCATCCTCTCCGGCGATCGTGCGCGCGACGCGTTCGGCCTGGGCAATTCGGGCGGGCGTGACGACCCGGTTGCCCCCCAGCTTCTGGAGCCAGCGCTCTGCTCGCACCGGCTCGGGCAAGGACTTCTGGATCATGCCCTCGCGCGCCTCCTTCGGAAGATCGCGAAAACGGATGGTCAGATCGAACCGGCGGGCAATGGCAGGGTCCATCATGTCGGCGTGGTTGGTAATCCAGATCATCGGAACCTGCACCGTTTCCAGCAGGCGAACCAGCCCCGCCTTGCTACCCCGCATGAATCGACGCGATTCGTCCAGGTTCCCCCCCAGTACGGCGTCAGCTTCGTCGAACACCATCAGCGCGTGACCATTTCGCTCGATCATGCGCTCGCAAAGCCGCAAGTATTGGACACGCTCCCCCGGCATGGCGGGATCACCATCGGAATCCAGCTCGTTGATGGCATAGGCATCGAAACCGAGATGACTCGCAAGCAATCGGGCCATCTCGCTCTTGCCCACGCCCGGCGGCCCGTCAAACAGGATCGGACCCGGTGCTGCGCTACCGTTGCGGAGCGCCTCCAGGTAGCGAAGCACGAGATCACGCTGCTCGGCCATGAAATCAAAATCCTGCAGAGCGAGACCGCTTTGCGGACAAGGATGTGCGGCATGGTGGAGAAGGTCTTTCACCCCGAATTCGGAGTTGGTCAGCAGTCGCAGGACGCGGCGATTGAGTTCCAGCACCATCGACAGGTTCATCCCGCAGACCCCCTCGTCAACGCGCACGAGCCCGGCCCCGATAAGCACGCCCTCGGGCTTCAGGGCACGCTCGATCTCGACATGCCCATAGCCCATGATGCGACCGAGCTGCCACGGCAAACGACCACTATCCACCTTGGGGAAGGCGACGTCCACAAGGTGCTCGAAAGGCTCGAAGACCCGATAGAGCACCTGGGCAGCCAGGATGTCCTTTTCAACCTGATTCATGCGCAGCCCCTCTCCAAGAACGTCCAGGTTCCTGGCCAGCGGCCCCTCCACCGGGCGCTGATCGATTGCGATGGTGCTCGAAAAGCTTCGAGTACTGCGCGAGCAACTCGCTCATGTCGTCCAGGTCACCATCGACCGGCATCAGGCGATTCGTATCTGCGATGAATCGGCGATGGCAAAAGTCATCGTTCAAGACCACCCCGCACTCGCACAACAAGCGCAGCATCCACAAGCGCAACCGTTGCTGATAGCCGGCAACCGCCGGCTCGGAAAGGCTGCCAGAACCTCGATGCGTATCGATGAAATCACTTCGAAAACGTCTCAATCCACCCATGCTCAACATCCTCCTGCTGATTCGATGCCCATTGTCCATGCCACCACGTCACGGAATGTCGCGAACCTCAATTCGTCCACCGCGGCATACTCGAGGCTTCAGGGTTGCAGCTGTTTTTCGAGCACCCCATCGTTCAGCCCCTCACACAACCGGCCACGATGGTGACGTTTCCAGAGCTGCCTCTTCCCTTCTCGGCTATCGACATCCATCCACAGTGTCTCGGCACCCTGAGCAAGACAGTAGCGAACCTGACGGTCGGTCAAATGATGACCCAAGGCAGCCATGCTCGCGCGGATCTGCTTCAACGTCATGCCACGATCCTCATCGCGCCAGGGCAACAGGTCATGTATCGTCAGGACCATCAGTAGCATCTCCTGATGGTCACCTGGATTCAGGGCCTTCATCGCCCGCGCGGTAAGGCCAACGGGCCCGGTTGAATTCTCGTGTCCAGGACAATCCATGCTGCCACCTTTCTCGTTCGTGCTCTTGTCGCTCATGACCACTCCGGATCGCTCGGCCAATGACAAACGATGTCAGTTTCCCATTCCGGGATGGCATGGATTGGTTCATCGAAGGCTTTGTCCTCGACATCGTCATCAGCAGCGTCGAGCGGATGCTCTGGATAGGCAATCGGGCGCAAGAAGCCCTCAAGATTCAGCTTTCTACCAAGCTTCCAGCGATCACCTTCTGCGGCTCCTCGATCCCGCACCAATGGGAAGGCCCGCTCGAGAAACTCAAGATCACGCTGAACGGTTCGCTTGCACACATCGAAGCCTTGCCACCGCAGGCGCTGATACAAGGTGCTGACCGTCATCCCCGCATGGCATCGACCCTGAGGCAGCAGACTGATGAGAAGGCACAACCTTTGAACGGCAGAATGGCTCATCGCATCACCCCACATTGATGCCAGGACGTGCTGCTCTGCATCGACTGCAACGGAAGACCGCTCGCTCGAAAGCGCAATGCTCAGAGAACGGGCCAAAGAAGGTATGGATGTAACCCGAATAGCGTCTCGGGCAGACGTGACAAGTGCGTCGTACATGGTCATTTCCTCCAGATCAGGAAACGCCCTGTTTAGCGGTACTCATTTAACGTCCCCCGCAAGTCGGGCTAAATCGGGACGAACCAGATTGACACAGCCGAAGGGGAATTCTGGATGACTGCGCAGAACGCGCGACACCTGAAGGAAACTCCGCTTTAGCTGAACTTTTAAAGCGCCCGCAAGCTGGTCAACTCAAATCGGCGCGATCGGAATACTAGTGCTAAAAGCTGTAATTGTCAAGGCCAACTGGCTTCAAAGAGCCGACGATTGATCAGTAATCATACCCATGGTATCGATACAACTCTTCGCACAACTGGCCCTCATCCATCCCCTCTTTTCCGAAGCCGGTCAGAAATCCGGAAAATTCCTGATACTGAACAGCCATTGCAATCACGCTGGACGCACTACGCATGTCAACGCCGCTGGAGGGAACTGTCACCTGCAGTGAACCATGCGGAATACCGACGACAAACCAACTTGTATTACTCCGGCTTACGGACTGGAATCGCGGAGGAAAGCCGGTCTTGCGCTTGTCAAAAAGGCAACCCTTCCCGCCCTCAACTACTGGCACACCGCTTTTCGTCAACTATCGAGAAAACGACGAGATACTCCTCCCTGACATTGGGATATACAACATCAAAGACTTCTGCCGGAACGACCTTCCAACAGTCGAACTCTTCGTACTTCCAAGATGCGCCTTCCACCCTAGAGTCTTCCTGAACGCATGCGACAGACTGCATACCAGCTAGATCGACAATCAGCCTGGATCCGCCGCCGGCGGGAAATGAATCCATGGAAAGGGCCTCTAGCGTTTGGCGGAGGCTGGTATAGAAGGATGAAACCGGACCGAGTTCAAAATCGATCAAAAGGTTCCCGTCGGCACTGACCGTAACACCGGACGGTGTGACCTCGACTGCATCACGGGGATACCCGTCCATGATCCTCATCAACACGTCGCTGACAACAGCCGAATGCTTCCGGGCTCGCTCCGCCTCCGCGAACACGGACTCACCGTCGACGCTCGCTGCTGAGCCCTCCACGATTGACACGAAGTTCGCAATCGCCTGTTCTGAGACCTCCACATCGATAACGATGACGATCTCGCCATGGGATGTACGATCCGAAGAGACGATCGTTACATCGTGTATAAATCCATTGAGCGTAGTAAGTATCTGGTCCTTGACGATTTCTCCCTGAGAAATGATACGGTCAGACACCACCAATTGTCGTACGGACCTCTGCAATGCTTGACGTACGGCATCCTCTCTCGCCTCGCGCATCGTTGGCCCAACGCCTTCTACACGATGTACTCGTGTTTCGGTCTCCGCTGTTGCAATGCTGGGAATCAGAAAAAGCGCGAAAGCTACGATTTTCAGCAGCCCAACATGCTTTCTCACGCGAGCGAGAATCATACGAGGGATCGCCGGCTCTCGGCCACAAGCCCGACCATTGCCCGCCAGAACATCACGACTCACCAGTCGCCATCCATCAATCAAATCCTTCGACTGGCGAATCATGCCGTTGAGATCCTCATGAAAAGACCTTGGTTCGAAGAATCTCTCGACCGAGCTGTTCCGCGCGCTCGCTTTCCGAAACCACCCCATTGGGCTTTCCTGCGGCGAACGCGGGGAAATTGAGAGATTCGGCAATTGCGCCGTAAGACTGAATCTGCGCAACCTGCCGGGAGCGAGAGATCCCCATACGGATACGACGATCGGGCCGTGAAAATTATTGAAATCAGGCAGATCTTGTTCATGGAACCCCCAATTGAATTGAAACTCAACGCCTCGGAACGGCTATGAATCACCAACATTCAGATTTTATGCTATCAGCATGCCTTTCAAGGCGCCACAGGCCGCTCATCCGGGACGGAGCGTCCCCCTTTGCCGCAAACCGTTCGATCGGCCTTTCGCATCGAGGCCAACTGGCTCCAAGCACGATGGCTCGAGGTCTGCTGAAAAAGGGCGCCGGCTTCAGATCGACCCCGCTCCATGCAAAGAAATACCCCGAATCAACTGCTCCCGGGCGATTCAGAATCTGCCGAATTCCTGGCCGAGCTGGATGATCCTCCGGATTCCCGTGTCGAGCAGACGTGACACCTCTCTGATCATGAACCGATAGTCGTCGACGGATCCGCTGTATGGATCCTGAACGTCTCCATCCTCTCCACTCATCTCGGCGAGGAGATGCACCTTGCTCTCACAGTCCGAATAATCATGCCTGAGTTCGTCAACATGACTTGCGCTCAGGCACAGAACAAGATCTGCGGAATCGACGCATGACCGTTGGACCGGCTTGGCGCGGTGACTGGATATATCCAGGCCGCACTCGGCCATCAGCGCGACACTGGCTTCAGCGGCTCGATACGGACCCACGGCCCAGGTGCCACCGGAGCTCACTGTCCACTTCCGCAAGCCCGCCCGATGCAGTCGTTCACGCAGCAGTGCCTCCGCCACCGGCGAGCGGCAGATATTCGCGGTGCAAACCACCAGGATATGCGCCATGGCAGTCGATCCTCCTTCAGCAGCCCAGCGAATGACATTCTGCAGTTGACCGGGACATCGGCTGTCGCGGAGCGGGCAAGCATGCCGTGCTGAAAGCCCCCGGGAAATAGATCAACCAGGCATCGCGCCAGCCATCCGATCAGGCTCGGGACCGGCCAATTGCGAACCGCCGCGACAATGTACGTCGCGCCAACAAATACGCTAGCTGGGCATCATGAGGGCCGATGCCCATTCGCGGGCAATTCTGAAGCACCGAACCCGATGCATCCAGGAACACAATCGAGGAGTGATCGAAATGTGGAAAGTGCAGTACAAACCGGACAACGCCAGCCAGGTTCGGCAAACCCTGGGTCCGTACGGGAACGAGTAGGCCGACCTGAGCAATGCCAGCCGTATCATGGGGCGCCATTTCATGGTTCGGGTCCTCGACCCCAGTGGGAATACCGTTATCAGCGGATGAGTACCGACTCACCGCCAACCGGGGCCGGCACACCGCCCCCGCGTTCGAACCTGCCACCAATCGGCCTTGGCACCGGGCTGTGGATCAGCCCGGCCGGCAGCGTGACTCCGCTGTCGGGCAGCCACATCGACGAGATCATTGCGTGGCCGGAGAAGTTCGGCACCCGAAGAACACATCTCCTGCGCATTCATGAACGATTCGGGGAACGCCTGCACACCGAAGGCCAGGCGCGCCATTGGGTCATCCGTGCGGTGCTTTCCACCGGCTGGATCCGCCTGCGCCATCAGCGCAACTTCTGGTCGGTCAGCGTCGATGATCTCGAACTTCGCCGCCCGACCCTACAGGCGTTCTTCCACGCCCTGCACAGGGTGCAATCGGCATCCACGGCGAGATCCGGATCTACTGCGTCCGGCAGGAAAGCCTGAACACGCTGGACGTACGCGACCTGCTGGCGGCATTCGATCCCGCAAACGGACCGGCGCTGCAGCCGGGTCGCACGCAGGACGCCGAGGATCTTGCTGCCAGCCGCGTACACGTGGACTTCGGGGTAGGTTCGGAAGGCGCGCCCGAAGCATGATGCGACAACGGGCGTCATACACGTTGGCATAATGAGAGGTTGGCTTGCATGGAAGACCTGTAAAAACAAAATGGCGGGAATCAGGATCATTCACACGGCAGACTGGCATATCGGCCAGTTCTTTCACGGCCACGATCGCAACACCGAACACCAGATCTTTCTGGACTGGCTGGTCGAGGAACTGCGCGAGCGACGACCCGATGCGCTGCTGATAGCAGGCGACATTTTTGATCACGCCAATCCGTCCGGGCAGTCACAAAAGCTGTTCTACCGGTTTCTGGCCGCCGCCCGAGCAAGCTGTCCCGACCTCGACATCGTCGTCATCGCCGGCAACCACGACTCGGCCGGCCGACTGGAAGCACCCGAAAGCCTGCTCGAAGCCATCGGGGTCAAGGTCGTCGGGCAGCTTCAGCCGGAAGGAGACCCCCAGCGCGCATTGATTCCGCTGCACGACAGCAACGGCAACGTCGCAGCCTGGTGCATTGGCATCCCCTATCTGCGTCCCGGAGACTTGCCACGCCTGGATGGCGAACGCCAGGACTATACGGATGGCATCGCCAGTACCTATCAGCGCCACATGCAAGCTGCCCTCGAGCTGCGCGAGGACAACCAGGCGCTCATCGCAATGGGGCACCTGCACGCCCGCGGTGGCGAGACTTCGGAGCACTCCGAACGCAGGCTGGTGATTGGCGGCGAGGAGGCCGTCGATAGCGCCGCCTTCGGCCGGGAGCCGACCTACGTTGCACTCGGCCATCTGCACCTGGCGCAGTCGGTCGGCGGCCAGGACCACATTCGCTACAGCGGTTCGCCCCTGCCCCTGTCCTTCACGGAAACCGGTTACCCCCATCAGGTGCTCGAAGTTCACCTCGACGGTGCCTCTCTAGAGCGCGTGGAAACGATCCCCGTGCCGCGGCCGATCGAGATGCTGCGCGTTCCAAACCAGCCAGAGCCACTCTTGAAAACGCTGGAAGCCCTGGAAGATCTGGAAATCGATCGCAGCGAACCCGATCGCGAGCCATGGCTTGAAGTCCGCGTGCTACTCGAAGGCCCGGAACCAGGATTGAGGCAGAAGATCGAGGAGGCGCTGATCGACAAACCGGTGCGACTGGTCAAGATCAGCCCCACGCGCAAACAGGTCGACGCCGAGAGCGAAAACGACCCTGAAGGGACGACATTGGAACTGGAGCTCGAGCAACCCGACCAGTTGTTCATTCGTCGCTATCGCCAGGAGTGGGACGAAGACCCTGAGGAAGAACTGACCGCCCTGTTTCGTGAACTGCTCGACCAGGCCCGGGAGGAGGACGCGGCATGAAGATCCTCGCGATTCGTGGACGCAATCTCGCATCACTGGCCGACGATTTCGAGGTCGATTTCCAGTCAGAACCGCTGGCCAGCGCAGGCGTTTTCGCCATCACCGGGCCGACCGGAGCCGGCAAAAGCACGCTGCTCGACGCCCTGTCACTGGCCCTGTTCCACGATACGCCACGGCTATCCAGCGCCCGCGAGCACGGGGTGGAGATTCCGGATGCCGGCGACAGTTCGATCAGCCCGCAGGATCCCCGCAATATCCTGCGCCGTGGCACCGGCGAGGGTTTTGCCGAAGTGGACTTCGTCGGCATCGACAAGCATCGCTGGCGCGCCCGCTGGGAAGTGCGCCGGGCACGACAGAAGCCAGGCGGCAAGCTGCAGAAAGCATCGGCAAGCCTCGAAAACCTGGACCAGCAACAGCAACATGGCGGAAAGATACGCGAGACACGCGAAATCATCGAACGCAAGGCCGGGCTTTCATACGAGCAGTTCTGCCGGTCCATCCTGCTTGCTCAAAACGAATTCTCGACCTTCCTGCGAGCCAGTGGCAAGGAGCGGGCCGAGCTGCTAGAAGCGCTGACCGGCACCGAGATCTACCGCTTGATCTCGAAACTCTGCCACGAACGTGCCGCCAATGAGAAGAAGAAGCTCCAGACGCTGGAAACGGAGTTGGGCATGGACCCGCCGCTGAGTGAGCAGGAGCGCGCCGAGCTCGAGGAGAAACTGTCCGAAGCGGAAAGGCACAGCGCCGATCTGCAGAAGCGCCACGACAAGATCAACCGCGAAGCCACCTGGCACGAGCAGGGCCGAATACTGAAGGAACGACAGCAAGCCTTACAGAAAGCGCTGGCAGACAGCAAGGAAGAACTGGCTGGGCAAAGCGAGGAACTCGGCCTGGTACGTCGGATGGAAGCGATCGAGCCTGCGCGAGCACTCCACCGGGATCTGGAACACGCAAGCGCCGCCCTGGCCCGCCATGAGAACACAAAGGCCGAACTCGACAAGGCCCACAAACAGGCAAAAGCGGACTTCCAGACTGCAGAGAAAAGAACGCAAAAAACCAGGAAAGAACACGAAGCCGCCGAACAGGCCCAGCGTGAGCAGGCCCCGAAAATCCGCAAGGCGCGCGAAATCGACCAGAAACTCATCAGCCTGGTGCCGCGCCTGGACGAGCAGCATGATCAGGCCAGGCAGGTCGATCGCAAGATCGAGGAGGCCGAACAACGCCTGAGCGAAGCGCGCAAGACCCTCGATGAGAACCAGTCGACGCTGACCGCCTGGCAAACCTGGCAGGACGAAAATCCCGGGTTCAAATCCGCTCTGGATCAGTGGGCCGCGGCGGGTCAGGCACTGAAAGAAGCCAGCAGGACTGCCGAGATGCGGAGGGCGGCCGAGCAAGCGCTAAACCGAATCGAAAAGAAGGCCGAAACCGCAAGCTCGCAAATCAAGTCCCTCGAATCTCTGCTCGAATCGGCTCGCCTGGCCATGAAGGTCGCCCGTGAGCACCGCAAAGAGCTCGAGCAAAGGGAGAAGACCTTCGATGCCGAATCCATCGAAAAGGAAAAGGAGGCGCTCGATCATCGCAAACGTCTTCTGGAACAACTGAACACCTGCCTTGCCGAGGAAGACCGGGCGATTCAGGCACTGGAAAGCACAAAAAAGTCCCTGTCCGAGCTTCAGTCGGAGCAGGAACACCGGAAGGAACGTCTGGACGGACTTTCGCAGGCCATCCCCGCCGCTGCCGAAGCCAGCTCCCAGGCACGGAAAGCCTGGCAGGCGAGCCGCGCCATTGCCGACCAGCACACGGAAGCACTCCGACAGGAACTCGTCGAAGGCGAGCCCTGCCCGGTCTGCGGCTCGCGTGAGCACCCCGGACACAAGCAGGGCAATGAAGAAATTGCCCGCCTGGTCGAAGAACTCGCCGGCCAGCTCGAGCAGGCCGAACAGTCATACCGCGAGCTCGAGCGCGAACGTACGGGCCTTGATGCGGAGTTTGCCCAAGCCGATCGACAGCGACAATCGCTGGATGAAGAATTGAAGCTGCGTGGTGGGCAGCAAAAGGAAGCTCACGAGGCATTGCAACAGGCCGCAAAGAACCTCGACCTCGAATCCGAGGATCCGGAAAAACTCAAGAGCCTGGCCTCAACACTGTCGGTGACGATTGAAAATGCACGAGAAGAGCTGAATCAACGCCGAACGGCTCTCGGGAAGGCTCGGCAGGAGCTCGAGCAAGCCCGGCAGAAAGAGACGGCGGCTGAAAATGACCACGATTCAGCCGAACAGGAGTGCGAATCCGCCCGCAAGGCCTCGGCCCCGGTACTCGACGAAAAGAAAGATGCCGTTGCCCGGCTCGAACTTCAGCGCCAGAGCGAGCGGGAGACCATCGAAACTGTTGGCCAGATGATTGATCTGGAGCAGCAGCCCGATGCACATACAACCGGGATTCTGCTCGAGGCATGGCGCGCCGGAGAAAAACGACGCGCTGCAGCCGAACTGGCTAGTGAAAAACAACCGTTGCTCGAGAAACAGATCAACGACCGCGAAGATCAGATAACCACCTGGATCAGCGAAAGGAATGGCCTTGCGGAAACGGCAGGTGACCTGCAGAAGACAATCGAATCCCTCCGCAAGGAACGCGTGGACTGCCTGGCTCAGTCAGATCCCGACACGCTCGAGGAGGAGCTGAACAAAGCCATTCAGCAAGCCCGGGAGGACATGAGCGGGGCCGAGGCCGCCTACCAGGATGCGCACACACGGCTGACCCGGGCTGAAGCCGCCCTGGAAGGTTGGACAAAGGACCTGGAGGCTTACCGCACGACCGAAAACCACGCCAAGGCAGCACTGGGGGCATGGCTGCACGAGCGACACAGCGACGAGCACGTGAATCTGGGGCGCGACGATCTCGAGACGCTACTGTCCCTGCTGGCAACACCTGCCGACCGCTGGCAGCCACTGCGCAAGCAACTACGGCAGCTTGAACTGGACATTCGCGACCATCGCACAAGGGCCGCCGGCATCGCGGATCAGCTGAACGACTGGGAGAGCCAGAGCGGCATATCCGAGCGCGATGAGGCGTCGGTAAAGAAGGCGCTTGAAGAGGCCGCTGCCGAACTGAAAGCAGCGCTTCGGCGCGCTGCCGATCTGAATGCCGATCTGGGCAAGGATGATCAGCGCCAGCAACGCGCCGCCGGACAGCTCGAGAAGATCCGGGAACAACAACAGATCTGCGAAAAATGGCAGAAACTCAACGAACTGATCGGTGCCTCCGACGGCAGCCGATTCCGCGATTACGCGCAGCAATTCACCCTCGACGTTCTGATCACTCACGCCAACGCCCAGTTGAAGATCCTGTCGCCCCGGTATCGACTGCAGCGCGGCGAAGCCAACCTGAACATACTCGTCGTCGATGACGATATGGGCGGCGAGATTCGCGGCGTGCACTCCCTTTCGGGCGGCGAAACCTTTCTCGCCTCGCTGGCCCTGGCGCTGGGTCTGGCGGAGCTGTCGTCACAACGCGTGACTCTCGAGTCCCTGTTCATCGACGAAGGCTTCGGCAGTCTTGACACCGACACCCTGCGCGTGGCCATGGACGCGCTCGATCGCTTGCAGGCCCAGGGCCGGAAAGTCGGCGTCATTTCGCACGTTCAGGAAATGTCGGATCGAATCGGCACCAAGATCGAAGTGGAACGAACTTCACCAGGCCGCAGCAGAATTAACGTTGCCGACTGACCCAGCTAACCAGACAGGAAATCCACCTTATGCAAAGCACGGCCTACAGAAACGCCCGGGTAACCGTCGAGTGGCCATACGAGGACCACATTCCGGCGATCCGCTGTCCGATCACCGGAATGGTTGTCTCCCTGGGCTACTCCCCTGATCAGGAGCCCGGCACCGACGCCCCGCTGACACCCACGGATGAAAAGTGCCCCACACTGATGTTTCGCTTCAACAGCCACCTCGGAATGGAGTATATGCGGCCCGAGCTCGAGCAGGCAGTCGCCGACAAAAAACGCGAACTGGTCGAAAGTGGCGAGTTTGACGACGAAGAAGACCTGGATGATCTGGAAGTCATTTCCGAATACCTTGACGATCTCGGTGAAGCGCCGCTGATCATCGACATGCCCACCTACGGCCTGCCGGGTGACGGCATCGTCATCGGGTTCGACCTGGCAAGGGCAGTCGCGCGAGATTGACTTTGCTTACAGGTCCGCCTCGACAAAATCCGGGCTGATCTATCCGCTATCTCTTTGCAAGGATCCGCAATAGCAACTTAATGCGTAATCCCTTCGACTCGATCAGAGGCAAATCAAGCCACGAAACGTCGGGCATCATGCAAGAATCCGCGCGTCAGGGCGACTGACTGTTTCCCCCGCGTCTCGAAAATTCCAAGTTTCAACAGGTTCGAGATCTGAGCCTTCGCCGACGCGACGTTCCGGTCGTTGGCGGAAATCCGCTCGGCTCGAAGGGTCAGCGTGGACAGTTGGGTGCGTGAGCGGGTTCGGGGCTTGTCGGGCTCGACGCGGTCCCTCAGCGCGAAGCAGACGAGCCGTTCTTGGTGGCCTCGGCTGATGTGCCACTTCTGGCGGAGTACGCTAGGTAACTCCCGCAACCTGGGAGTCGGAGGCTGCAGGCCGAACAACCCAAGATAATTCGCACCCGCCTCCAGCGACCAGGCCGGATTGAGTACGTTCCCGAGCCCGTCCCAGACGGAATCGGGTAGTTCTGGCGGCCGGCTTTCGGAGAGGGCGGCGTGCATCGACGATTCTTCCTGCCGAGTCCCGCGGGAAAAGACCGGTCCAGACCCGTAAGAATGACCCTGCCAGGCCAAAGAGGTCGAATTCAGGTCGCCAGTACGTGCCACGGGCGTGCGGATGCAGGAACTGAACCGAGCCTTCTGCGCCGGAACCTTCCGGCGCCATGGCGAACTCAACGAGCGTGGCGTGGTCATCACCGCCGATGATTGAGGCCGGCGACAGGTTCCGGTGCGTCAATCCCTCGCTATGACAGTGTTCCAGGCCCGTCAGAAGCTGCCGGAACCAGTCGAGCGTTATAGTCAAGCTCGGTACTTCGTCCGCCTCGATCAGCTGGTCGAGCGAGTTCCCCTCAACCCACTGCATGGCCATGAACATGCGATCCTTTCCGGGGCCCCGTCGAATGTCGAGCGGCCTGGCGAGTGCCGGGTGAACCAGCGAGGCGAGTGATCGGAACCGTTCGAGCCAAAGTTCCTGGTCCGCTTCGGGAACGGAGGCGAACTGGAGGACGCACGGATAGTACCCGTGCAGGTGGGTGGCGCGCCAAACGCCGATACCTTCCTCGCCGCCCAGGGAAGAATCGAGTCGGTACGTTCCAGTGCCGTCCGGGTCTCCCCCAGGCTCAATGCGCGCTGGGGTGCGAATCGTGCCAGAGTCGTCGCTTGTCCTTCGGCTCAGGATATGTTGAAGATCGGCAAGAGCCGGACGATCATCTCCCTCCTGCCGACGGGCAGCTTCGAGCCATTCCACGACGCGTTGCATCGTCCCAGCTGACGCGGAGCCGTCTGAATCCGCCTCTGCGTCTGTCGCGAACCAGCCCTGGAAGATCACCCCGAGGGAGTGAATATCGTCAGCTGATCTCGGAGGCTCGGCCGCTCCTCACGGAAGGCGCGGAATACTCGTTAGGTCGAGTGTGCCCGGCAGCGAAGTCCAGCAGTTCCACCTGCTGATCCTCACCGATGAACATGGACTGCGGCTGAAGGGCACCATGAACGACGCCTCGCCGATGAATGCGCTCCAGCACGTTGGCGGTGCTGCGCAGGACGCCAAGTCGGTCGTCCAACGAGAGCTGTCGAGGATCAAGAGCCACCAACATGCGACCGAGCGGGCGAGCGATGGGCAGCGCGAGGCATTCGCCGTCGTCGATTAGGGGAGCAGCGTACGGCACGCCCGGAACGTCAAACAGTTCCAGGTACAGGCGGAATTCGTCGCGAAGCTTCTGGGTTTCCACAGCGCGCTCGGACGGATCCGAGAAGGCTGCACGCTCCACTTTCTTGACGATGAACTGTCGCTCGAACTCATCATTGGCGAGACAAGCCTGATAAATGGAAAGCCCGCCACTGCTGAAAAGCTCCTTCTGCAATTGGAAGGCCTGCAACTGATTGTCGATTTCAGAAAGCCGCCCGACCTGGCCCAAGACCTGAATCGCGAACTCACGTTGCTCCGGTGTCACCTCGTGAACGTGCTTGGAGGTCAGGCCTGCTTCAGTGGTCAGCGTCCGGATGATGTCCGAGGCGTCGCACACTGATCCGCAGGGCGGCTCTGGACAAGTTCGAGATCCATCACCCCGGTTGCCGGTCACGAAAACCGTGGCCTGGCACCAGGGCACGTGCATGGCGCCCGTGATCCGATCACGGATCCGGCTGGCCAGCACCCTTGACTTGTACCCCAGCGAGACGAGAGGCGTTTCTTCAGAGTGCCCGCCGCCGAGATCCCAGACACGCTCTCCTGCCCGCACACGGCCCGTGTACCCCTTGATCTCCACCAGATAGATGGCCCAGCGGCCAATGACCAGCGCATCGACCTCGAGACGCTGGCCCTGCTGATCGGTGATGTCGATATTCGAATCACCCAGTAATCGTCGGGCAGTTCCCGCTCGAGCATAGTCAATGGCCCATCGTTCCGATTCGTTTCTCGGCGGTCCACCCCGCGTGTGTCTGGCCATCAGTCCCTCCTCTCGATAAACGCCGCCGAAACCCATTCTGGCTGATCCGGCTGAAGATTTCTGGAGCACCGATCGACCACAAATCGCTCCGCATGCTGCTCGGCAAATCCGAACGTCGTTCTGGCATGGGTAGGCTCGGGCAGGGGCAACTCCGTGCATGACCGGGGGTGCATCAGCCAGGTCTGCACCCATTCCGGATTGATCGTGATCTCGCCTTCCGCGGACGTAAGAAGAAGAAGCTCCATGCGTGCCCGCCGCCCCCGGCCATTGATCCATCGGGCGATGCCCGCCAGCACCGACTCGCCATGCGCACCGTCGACCATTACGACATGACCGCCGAAGTCGGGCTGCTGGGCTCGCTCAACCATGTATCTCAGCAGCCAGCAATCCATGTCGACGTGCAGGACGCCCTCCCGTCGGGTAGCGAGTAGGCGATCGAAACAGATTCGCCAGAGCCCGCGCGCGAGGCCGCATTCCGTCTTCACCGTCTCCGAGAGCCTGAGCTGCCAGATCAGGTCACGATTCGTTCGCTCGACGATTTCGATGCCCAGAATTCCGCACATGCCCTCGACAAAGCTCTGCAGGTGCTCGGTGCGAACATCGATCTGCCCCCGCATCTCGCTAGGTTCGAAGCCTGCCGCATGGCGAAACAGCTCGCCCTGCTTGCTGACCGCCTCGCGCGCGGCGAGCAGCGCTTCGTCGATGCGCTCCTGACTCCAGGCCTTCCGGCCCGAGTCGGCTTGCATCAGCACGTCTTCGATATCCATAAAATCGGAGAGCTCGCCGAGGATATCGTCCTTCAGAGCGTCGTTGAATTCCGCGTCGTCGATCGCCGCAAGATCGGTCGCGACCTGCTCGAGGCGCGTGTACATAGTGTCAAGCACCTGCTCATCGGCAGTATCCGACTGGTGAATGTTGAATACCACAACGCGCTTCTTCTGGCCGTAGCGGTAGAGCCGGCCGATCCGCTGAACGAGACGCATCGGGTTCCACGGTAGATCGTAGTTCACCATGACATGGCAATGCTCGTGGAGGTTGATACCCTCGCCTCCGGCTTCGGTCGAGACCCATGAACTGTGCCCCAACGGGATCGTTGAATGACCCAATCGCCGTCCTCCGCTCGTCGAGGTTCATGCCCCCGTGCAAACAGACCGTCGAGTCGTGACCGAACCGTGCGACTAGGGCCTCGATGATCCAGCTCTGCGTTGCTCGATATTCGCTGAAGATCAGAAGCTTGCGGCCGTCCTTGCCCTCTGCCACCGGTTCGACGAGATCTTCCATAAACGCTTTCTCGCTTGGCATCTGAGTGGCATCAGTCGACCCGCCAGGCGAAGCAGTTGTGCCAAGAGCTCTCCTTCTTCCTCGAAGAACGAGCGGCGGGCTTCGGCGATGACCCTCTGCTCCTCGGATTCGCCTCGGTAGCGATCGTCCTCGGAATCGGGGAAGGCCTCATTATCTCTCAACACACCGCGGAGACGGTCGAGTCGACGTTGCAACGCGCGATGAATCGCCGCGACGCTCGACGCTGCGAGCTTGCGATATACCGCCATGACGAAACCTATCGCTCGGCCAGCAGCACCCTTGTTACGCCGCTCTGCGCTGTAACCCTTGCGCAGATATTGACGCAAGGCAGCATCAAAAGCCTTCGCCTCTTCCGTTCCCGGCACTTCGATGCGGCGGACTTCCTTACCGTGGAACAGCGGCCGTCCCTCGAGATCGGTGACATCAGCTTTGTAATTACGGAACACCATCTCACCAAGTATTCTCGGGCCGGAAGTCCAGCTTCCCGGAATTCGCTTGACGGTCCGGATACAGCAGTTCGAGAAGCGCCGCGATATCGATCCTGCCGTCCTTGGTGAGGTGTCGCGGACAGGAGAACCATCGAAGAAGCTCGCCCGCGCAAGCGTCGGGCCATGTGATATCGATCCGTTTCTTCCTGCCACTTGCCCTGGTCCGAACGCGACATCCGATGTGCCTCATCGATGATGACCAGATCCCAGGGCTCTGCCTGCAGTATGGACTCGAGATTGAGCTCCATTTTCAGCTTGTCCATCGATGCGACGACATGGCTGTACATGCCCCACTCGCGCGGTTCGGAGATGGAAAAGTCATCGCTGAAGATTCTGAAGTCGGACAGCCCGAAGCGTCCATGCAGCTCCTCCTTCCACTGCTTGGTGATCCCGGCAGGAGTGACCAGGAGGACTCGATCGGCCTCGCCTCGCTGGCGGAGAGCCGACAGCAGAAGACCAACCTCAATGGTCTTCCCCAGCCCCAGCATCGTCGGCAATCAACCAGCTGTAGTCGCCCGAGGCAAGGATGTGATGCACTAGCTGAATCTGATGCGGCAGGGGATCGATGTCGAAGGTAGCCAACGAACCGGTATTCTCGTTCCAGAGCTCGATGGCGCAGGCCAGCGTCCGCAAGCGGTTACGTTCTGCTTCCGGGCCGGAATCGATGCGACCCGTGTAGACGCGCTCCTTGATTCCGCGATGCCGAGCGAGTCGCTGCCAGGGAAGCCATGCCCGGTGATCCGTTCGGCGAAACTCGACTAGAACCTGAGCGTGTCCGCCCACCACACGATTGGCCCGGACAAGTCCCGATGCCGAAACTCTTCGTGCACGGAGGACTGCGGGCGGCGCAGGACCTCCATGTTCATCTTGAGTCCTGATGTGAGCTCGGAGATCGGCTCGAAGCGGATCTGCGTCTCGCCGTTCCACACCACGCCCGCGAGACCGGAGCCCTTGTCGCCGAGCCGCTGGACCAGCCCCAGGCGCTCCC
Source organism: Lysobacterales bacterium (assembly GCA_034520805.1). Taxonomy (GTDB): domain Bacteria; phylum Pseudomonadota; class Gammaproteobacteria; order Xanthomonadales; family Wenzhouxiangellaceae; genus Wenzhouxiangella. The sequence goes on from JAXHNG010000008.1 coordinate 214,299, forward strand.
GTCGCTCGTCATCCTTTTTTGCCACGGCCGCGCCGATCACCGGTGCCAATTCAAACATCGCCGGAGAGCTCCTTGACCGGATCCATGTAGTCGGACAGGCAGTCTCGAATGCCTTCCTCTAGGGGAAGAGCTGTTGATCGAGGTGTGGCGGCATGCGGTCCGCGCCTGATGACGATTGGCGCTTCATTCGAGCGAGCACCAGCTGAAGGTAGCCGTGAAAGTTCATCATGGCGCTGCGTTCCAAGCTCCTCGAGTCCATCAGCATCAGATCGGCATTCGAACAGCGAGCGCTCAGTCTCACCCAGTCCTCGAACGCACATTCCAGGAACAGGCGAACTTCGTCTTCGTCGTCGGTCTGTAGCATCCTGATCAGGTCCAGGGCGGTCCACCAGTCGAGGTTGTTCTTCCAGTCGACGGCTCGAGCTCCGCCGCCATCAAGCTGAAATACCCAGCCGCGCCGGTAACCCCGGTCGGCCGCAGACCGTGCGAACACGGGCGCAGAGTTCGAGATCTTCCACGCCGACCGAGCACTCGGGAATGAACTGTCGCAGATCCCCGCAGACGCGTCCGAACGCGCGATAAGGTTGCAGGATCCACTCGAGCATCTCCAGTCCATCCTCGCCCCATCGACGTCGCGCGCGATCTGCATCGCGAATCGCCGGACGTCTTCTTCGCGGCTGAGTCTTTGCCGCTTCGAAGGTTCATCCTGCCAGCCATCCTCTTCGTCAACGAACGAGTCCATCGGGACGTCGGGGATGTCACCGAAGGCCTCCCAGGGCTCCAGCTCCTCCTCGAGATCTTCCGCGGCAGGGCCGGCATCCGACTCAAATCCAAGGCTTTCTTCGTTGACGAACGAGTCCATCGGGACGTCGGGGATGTCACCGAAGGCCTCCCAGGGCTCCAGCTCCTCCTCGAGATCTTCCACGGCAGGGCCGGCATCCGACTCGAATCCGGGGCTTTCTTCGTCGAAGCCCTCCATCTCCTCGTCTTCAAGACTCCAGACCGGGCTCGAGTCGACAATGGCATCCAGCTCGGCGTCCGTCAGCGATACGGCTGACTCGTCCGGAAACCGTGGTTCCCCAGCCGCTGATTCCATTGTTCGGCCGTCCGCATCCGTCGAGGAGCGATTCTTCAATGGGTCGGGCGCGCCCTCGTCTCGAACGCTATCCAATCCGGGGCACTCGGATACTTCGTCCTCGGCCCCATGGCGCGCAACGATCGACTCAGAGAGCTCCGGGGAGGTCGTATCTTCCCGTTCGTCGGTCAACTGGGCGTCCATCTCGGGTGCGGACGCGGCAGAATCCTCAAATTCCTGATCCATGCCGGCTTCAGCGCTGCATGCAGGGCGCTCATCATCCGAACCGGCCCGAGGCTCAACATGAGTCCGTGCGCGAGTGACTATCGAGTCGTCGTAGGCCCAGGGTGCATCATCTCCCGCCTCGGCGGCGAGAAACTCGGCGTCGTTCAGCCAGTCCTTCGAGGTCGCGATCGAATCGTGCCTCCCCGTGTCGGCTTGCCGATGCGGCGCCGCGTCCTCCTCTCGCCGGCTGACGAAGCGGGAACTATCGGCCCTCAGATTACTGACAATCTGTTCAATCTCCCTAGCCAGCGGCTTTCGAGACCCAATCGGGCTTTCGTTTTCCGAATTGACGAACTTGTTGCCGGCTGAAGACATCACTCCCCCAATCAAGTTGAGCAAAACGCGGGATCCTGCCCGCCAGTCAAGAACCCCGGGATGGCCGCTCGTTCACCACACCCTATCAGAGCCGTCAGAGCCAATTCCGAAGATTTTCGGTTGCTTAAGGACATCAGCTCGTTGTGGCAGGCGCCTCTGCCCCATCAATTTGCGTATGCACAGTGTATAGCGTATCATTGTATATACAGGAAATGCAAGGCAGCCCGATGACCGACCGTCAAGTGAAACTGGAGCGCGCTTTCGAGGCCCTGAAGCGGGAGCTCAAGGAAGCGAACGTCGAGGCGCTGGATCGTGACGCCTTCACCACCAGCAGAGATCTTGCTGGGGTGATGGAGCAGCTTTCCCGGCTCCAGATACGGGCACGGGCTCTGTACCGCGGCGGCACTGATCCAGCAGAAGCAGCTACCGTGCCTCTGCCCTCGCAGGAGGGCAGCTTTCCGCGATTCTTTCGTTCCGGAAGGATCCTGTACAAGGAAGGGTTGCGCCAGGATGGTGAATCGGTCTACGTGCAGAAGGTGAATCGTGACGCCTTCGAGGCAATTTTCCGCTCGATCGCCGATCAGAAGCGGAAGTTTAAGCCCGCCAAGCTGATAAAGGACACGAACCAGCCGAGTTACCAGGTCTATATCCTGCTCAACGTGATGCAGGAACAGGGGCTTCTCGAGAATCCGGAACGCGGCACTTATCGGCTGACCTCCAAAGTCCGGGGTCGAGCCTTCCGCTTCCTGGCACTCCGTAGAGGAGCGGGTAACGAACTGAGCCGCGAAAGTCGCGTATCGCGGAGGTTTCCATAGGCTGGCATTTCGCCGGGGCATTCCCTCGTCGGCGATGCCGTCCCAGCGACAACCTTTCACGCACCCGCAACGACAATGCTTGAATAGATGACGTGGTTGGATAGCAGGAGGATCACATCAGGTCGGTACATTTGCTTGCGGTAGGCGACATGCATCTGGGAAGGCGGCCGTCGACCTGAAGCTTGATGGGATTGACACGAATTTCTATTTCCGGGACGTAGCCGGGCGGTTTCGCACAGAACCGCTCTGGAAAAGTGGCGACTGCCCGCGATACCATCTAGGTCAGAGCCATTGCAGGCTTCGGAACCAATTGAGCGGCAAGGGGACAGGAATGTCCGATTTCAGCCTACCCGAATGGCGAGAGCTTTCACGGGACGAGCAGATCCCGATAATCAACCTTCCGACGGACAAGACCTACTTCGTCCGGGGCGGGCCCGGGACCGGCAAGAGCATACTGGCAATCCACCGGGTAGCGAAACTCCGTGATCCTCAACCCGACACTTCCGTCAGACTGCTGGTCTACAACAAGGCATTACAGCTTCATCTAGGCCACGCGCTGAACGCAGCAGGGCTCAACATGCAAATGGCCCAAACGTGCCATTCCTGGATCTACCGGATGACTGGATTTACACCGCCCTCGAATGTCTGGAACTACCAATGGACGCGCCTTCGCGAGATCGTCGAAAAAAAGGCAAAAGGCCAGAAGCCCATCGGCCACCTGATCATCGATGAAAGTCAGGATGTGCCGGCCCTGCTCGAAATTCTCGCTGCCCATTCGGAGAACGCGACCATCTTCGTCGATGACAAACAGGCCATCAGCGCATCGGCGAGAGAGCACGGCCTGTGCCAGCTTGCGGAAATCCGACCGATCTTCGAGCAAGGCCCGAACCGAACCTTCGATCTGACCCGCAATTTCCGAAACAGCCAGCCGATCCTGGACGCAGCCCATGCCCTGCGGCCCCCTCAGGCATTCGAAATCCCCGACAACGCGATTCGAAAGGACGGGCCGAAGCCCGTACTACGACGTGCAGGGCTCGATGGCGTCGTTCAAAGAGTCGAGACTCACCATGCCAACAATCCAGCAGACAGGATCGCATTGGCGGTTCCGCGTCGACGCCAATGGGAATTGTTCAAGAAACTGTCCGAGTCGGAAGTTCCCACGCAAATCTACAGCAACGACAACGCCAAAGATGGCAGCTACAGTGCGGCCGCCAAGGGAGCGACGGTACTGGCCCATGATGTGATGAAGGGGCTGGAGTTCGATGCGGTCTTCATGCCTTTTCTCGAAACGGCCGAACTTCACTCGGAATCCGACACTGAAGTCATGGAGACCAACCAGAACTTGGTATACGTCATCGCGACGCGGGCACGCAGCTACCTCGAGTTTTCTCATTCGGGCGATCTCCCGTCATCGTGGCTGACCACGGCTCTCGACCAAGCGTGTGCAGATGGCCATATTCGCCGGGCTTCGGCGTAGCGCTACCTGAAAAAGAAATCTGGATAGAAATCTGATGAGAAGAATATCTGCCTGGCTCGAGATCGACAGCAACAAGTTGCCCGATTGCATCAGCTCGATGCTTTTTTCGGTCGAAGAATCGAACGCGGGCTGGCTCCCAGTGACGGTGTCGCCGGGTGACTGGGGCTGAGGAGCAGCCACCCCTAAAACATGCATCACCGGGAACCGCGCTCGTTCGCTTTGAGCTTCCGGCCGACATGCAATCCGCAACGGACGAAGCGAACCAAGAAATCGTTTCTCTCACCGAAGCTCTGGAAGCGTCGGAAGCCCGAAGCCGGGAGGCGCTCGTGCCTATTCGTGTTCGGTGCCTACCGGCAGTCTACGCCAGGATCTTTCTTCGAAGAGGATAGGGCCAGGCGGGAGTTCGAGAGCAACCTAAAAAGGTTCCTTTCCGGCCGGGGAGAGTGGATACGAACACATGTGGTCAACAAACCGTCCGAGGCACTTGAATCATTCGATTTCAGTCCGATCACGTCTTCCGCAATCGGGAAGTCTCAGGGAGCAGCAAGTCACGATAAACTAGCGACTGCCGTGGCCACTGCAGTGCTCCTCGCTCGTAGCGAAATCGGTGACGGCCGAACGGTGACGTTTGATCTTGGATCCATCGCTCTGGTGCGGCAGCTCATCTCCGGTGACTGCGTCATTCCGAAGCGCAAGACGCTCGAATCTGAGGCGAAGGAGCTGGTAAAGCAATTGCTTGCAGCAGCTCGAAAGCATGACCTGAAGGTGGGAAAGGCGCCCGGAAGGATGCCACAAGAACAGTCAGGCGCCCTTCAGCTTGCGCTCGTTCTTCAGGAAAAGATCGATCCACCGCTCGACAATTCCAGCGCCCAGACGCTGCTCATACCCGACCAAACTGGCGGCCGGGCCTCCGACGCAGAATCCCTCGATCAGACCGTCTTTCGTCACGTCCTTAAGCGGCTGGTGGAGCATGAAAATTTTCCCACCATTGCCGACGTCCAGGCAGTTCTCGAAGACACGAAGCGGCAACTTGAAGACGCAATGCCCGAACATCATGAAGACACCGACCCAGCCATAGAAGCGCTGTCGACCATTCTGGACAATGTCGAGAACGCTGAAGAGCGCGTCGACCGGTTCCAGGAGCGCTTCGGCCGCTTTCCCGGGGTAACTGGCGTCGCATATGCCTTCTGGGGCTGGTCGCAGAATCCATTGGAGAACTTCGAGCAGCGCATTCATCCCCTCAAGAGCCTTTCCACGTCCTCGCATCAGGCTGCCAGAATCGTTTTCGCGGCCGGGGTGGGAGCAGGCAGGTTACGACCAGCCTATCTGCGGAGTCGACTCTGGATGGCCGGCTATGAAGCTGCCTGGCAGCTCCTGCTGTCCGACAAGAAAGAGCACGGCGCCAGTGACACGAACAAGACGCTCTGGCACGTCAAGCAGAGCAGCCTGGATCTGAAGGAGGCCGGACCATTCGTGGAGGGCAGGATCGGAGAGGGCCTGCTCCCGATGGGTCTGCAGATCGTCGATCCACTCCTGGTCGTCCAGAGAATGCTTCCGAACTGCTCGAATCGGCCGAATTCGCGAGCGAGGCTGCCGAAGCGATCCTGTCAGCAACGGACGGCGATCTCTCCAATTTCACGCAGGAACTCAAGGGAATGGTCGAGATGGACGTCACGGTCCAGCTCGGGAAGGACTCCGGCGGCGACATCACGGGCCCGGTCATCACGTTTAGGAAGCTCAAGGACAAGGATCTCGTCATCGTTCACCGTTGGGCGGACGCGGCGGCGGCTGCCCGGAAACTGTCACAAGGACGAGCGCTCTCCCGGATCCGTAGAGGATCTTCCCGGACCGCGACTCGAGGATCTCGGCAAACGCCTGACCGACCTCAGAAAGCGTTTGTCCGACTGACCGCGAATCCTGATGCCGACACCATCTCCGGAAACTGCGGCAAAGACTCTCGATCAGCTTCGAGCCGCCGGTTCGTGGAAACCGGCGTTCCAGCGCGCCTGTGCTGCCGAAGACGGCGAGCGTCCTGAAGGATGGGACGATGCATCGTTGATCGACATCTACCGCGAACGCCTCGTTCGCGGTCTGACCTTCCAAGCCGCGCCCGAGGCCTTTCTTGAGGCTTGCAAGCGCCTTTCGCGACTGCTGTTTCGATACGGCCGCGCGCGTGAGGCCAACAACTACCTGATCGCAGCTTCGCGACCTGTCGCCTGATCCATCGAGTGTTCCTGCATGGGCGTGGGCCTATTCCGCCAAGCTCGCTTACCTTGAGGATATCGACTACTGCATACGAAAGCCCGAGGAGGTGCTGGAATTCATCGAAAGAGCAATTTCGGCAAACGCATCCAGCTCACAGGCATCCGCTGTACTTGCCGATTTCATCAATACTGCAGCGCGGCGCCTCGCGGATCTCAACGACCAGGACGCCGCTGAAAAACTGTTCATCGAAGCTCGCGATTTCCTCCTTGATCAATCGCCAGCCGAGTCGGATCAGACCGATCGTGCTCTCGAGCGACTCGAACTGCTGACCGATCAGAAGGTCGATGCAGAAGAGGCAAGAGGAGACGTTGCACCCGCAGAAGCCAACGCTGAAGCGCTGTCGAGTCGGGCAGAGGCCGAGGAACTCCGCGTTCCGCTCGCGCAGAGCAATGAAGAAACCGAGTCACTCGCCAGGAAGAACTCGGCACTGGAAAAGAGCAATGAGGAGCTGCAGCTACAGCTGCACCTGTTGCGCGAACAGGTAGAACGTAAGTCCACATCACTTGACCAGCTGACCGGTCTGATCCTGCGCCTTGAGGAACGTCTCGAGCAACTCCGGCTCGATTGGGAGAACAGCCAAGGCAAGCAGGCCCTTGCCCCGACACCGAAACCGTCGAGCCCGCGGCGGATTTCAGGAGAGACCCTGCCTTTACGTTCCCGAATCATCGTGGTCGGGCAATCCCGGGCCGCGGAATCCCATCTGGCCGGCATCTGCAAGCACATGGGAATCGACAAGGACCAGGTCGACTTCAGACTCGGCTACAACGCCTTCGATTCGCTGGATATCAATTCCCGCAGTACAACGCATTCGGTCGCCGGCATCCTGATCGGCCCGGTTCCGCACAAGGTGCCAGGTCAGGATGATCCGGTGCAGGCGCTGATGCGGGGCGAGGGCTATCCACCGACCGTGCGGGTCGAGACCAACAGCGGCGAGCTGAAAATCACCAAGTCCTCGTTCAGGGACGCGCTGGAAAATCTGCTGACGAGGATCGCGTCGCTGGAGCCTTCGCTTCACTGATCAAGGGAAGCTGCAGTTCGGAACGCGTCATAAGGAGACTTGGGAACGCATGACCACTCAGGATAGCGAACTGGCCGCCACCATCTTCACCGTTGAACCGCCAGTAGGTTGTTCGACCGTGCGGGGACTTGTTGAGGCAATGATTCGAGATTGCGCAAGGGCCTCACAGGGTCAGCTCAAACTCATCGACGGGCAACGATCCAGTCTTGTGCTTCCTTCATGGGCGCACAAGACGCTCGACCCGCCCGGCCTGCATCGATTCCTCAATTTGCGTTTCCAGGTCCTCTGGCCTCGCAGCGATTCACCAGGCATCGAAGTCTGCGGTGGAAACTGTTTCACTCTGAACCCCGATCAGAAGGGCAGCGCCCCCGTGCGAATTTCGCCAGCCGAAATCCATGAGCGTTTCCCGGCCGCCGCACAGTGGGTCCGCGAAGTCAGCGACATTCCACTCACGGCCCACATCCACGCCGCCTCCACCTGGTTCCGAGCCGCTGAAAGCGCGGGCTGGAAACCAAGGCGCATTGTGCTGGACGAAGTTGAGAAGGGAGACCTTTGCATCCGGTCGGGTCAAGGCAGACAGCGGATCGATGAGCCCTTCAAGTCGATCATTCTGGCCAGAAAACCGATTCGCAAACCGCAACGCATCGATCTGACCCTGATTGGTCGAACGAATGACCCACGCGCCGAAAATGCAATCGAAGCGGCCTTCCGGAAATGGTGGCCCTCGCTGCCAGTCTCGATTCATCATGCCGGCATCGAGCAGAAACCCATGATCGATCCACCGAACCTGGCATTGCTGGTCATGCCCGACGGTGAGGATATCCACCATCCGCCATGGATCGACTGGCTGCGGATCAACGAAGCCGCCGGCAATCTGTTCCGAATTCGTGCGCGAACAAAGCATGCACTCCAGAAATGCCTGCACCAATCTCACGTTCGACCTTTTCATGCTGGCAGGCGGTATTCCATGGACTACCGCAGTCGAACAGGACGACGCAACGGTGCTCGGCCTGGATGCCGGCCACAATCGAGGCCAGCGCTGGTCGAGATGGGTCTGCGCACAAGTGAATGTCGGAGACGATGCAACATCCTGCAGCGTTGTCAGAACGGAGCTGGCCGAACACATTCCCGCCACGGCGATCGAAAGGCTCGTGCCCAGCGACCCGGCCGCCAGATCGTTGACCGTCTTCCGCGACGGGCGTTTCCACAGCGAAGACAAACGTGACATCGCGCCAGAAGGAATGACCGTTTCGGTCGTCAAACACCCCAGGGCGGTGCTCTACCGCCAGCTGAACGGCCATCTGCAACCCGCACGCTTCGGCGACGCCCTGCTCTACCCCGATGGACGCGCCCTGCTACAGTCGAGCAGCAATAATGGCACGACATCCCAATGGAAGATGCCGCTCCGACTAAGCACGGAACACCGGGACCAGATCGAGCACGCGATTCACCTGACCACCATCCTTTGCCGACAGCCAGCCCTGGGTGTGTGGCAGCAACCGCGCCTGCCAGCACCCATTTACTGGGCAGACCTGATTTCGAAGACGACATCGGAAGGCTGGCCCAAGGTCGTCGGTCGTGGTCTGGGACTGGAGCCGATCATTCCGGGATAGGCTCCCTGTTTGCAGCAGCATGCATCGCTTGACTAAGCTATGCAGCAGGATTTCGTCAACGCCAAATAGACCGAGAATGCCCAAAATCAATCTCGAAACCATATTCCAATGCATCATCGATCAGATGGCCGATGGCGACGATAGTTGGGAAATGCCCTGGCACGGTCGCCATGCGCCGCCCCTAAATGCCGATTCGGGCATTTCTTACAAGGGCATCAATCGGGTTCTCCTGCGGGCCAAGTCCTCCGAAAGGAAGTTCCGGAGTCGATACTGGGCAACCTTCAACCAGTGGCGCAAGCTCCGCCAGCCCGTGGCCAAGGGTCAGAAGGGCACCGCCCTGGTTCGACCGATCATTGCTAGGAACGAGGCTGGTGAAGAGGAGCTCCGCGGCTTTCACACCTTCCATGTCTTCAATGGTGATCAGGTTCTGAACCGAAACGAGGAACATCCAGACCTGTTCGGGCAGGATCCAGTCGAAATTCCGGACGTGCAACGCTTCATCGAGCGAACCGGTGCCAAGATTCGCGCCGGCGGGACAGGCCGCCTACTTCCGGACCGAGCGACCCTGATTCGGATTCCGCCACCCGGACTCGTTCATCGCCACGCTTTACAGCACGCGACAACAGAACTACTACTCGGTTCTGCTGCACGAACTGGTGCACTGGACGGGCCACCCGAGCAGGGAGAACCGCAACGGCCCCTTCGAGGAGTTTCGCGAAAACTACGCCTTCGAGGAACTGGTCGCAGAATTGGGTGCGGCATTCCTGTGTTCGGAGTTCGAGCTCGAGGATGTACCCAGGAAGAACCATGCCCAGTACCTGAACCATTGGTTGCAGTTCATTGGCGAGCGACCGGAATTGCTGTGGCGTGCATCCAGCCTCGCCCAGCAGGCGATGACCTTCCTGCTCGAGACCGAGACAGCCGAACCGGAATCCGACAACTCCAGTCCTGGCTGGCTGCAGGCCCAGCCGACCCAGGTAGATCTGCTCTCTCCGATGAGCCTCAATATTGCGGGCCAGTGATCGATTTCATCGAATGAGATGAGGCGAATACGATACGGTTCTCACCCCTCATCAATCACTTCATCGATCAATCGGGCGATCGCGGCCGAATCAATGCTCCCGTTCGATTCGTCACGAGTGATGATCAACGTTCCCTCTGATCCTCCGCCGTTTTCGCGAGTTTCGATTTCGTTGCTACGATACCACTCCAGCTTTTCGTTCCAGCGCCGGCGGTAGCTCGGAACATGCAGCATGCCGCAGTGCTCCCAGGAGAACATCAGCCCGGACTCCATGTCTTCGATCGTGAAATCGGGATAGCGGGTCTGATCGCCGATGGTCAACGGTTTTTCATAGATGTAATCGACGCCTTTCGCATGCAGCGCGTCGGCGATGATGACCTCGGACTTCGAGCGCACCATCTCTCCGCGCGCGGTCCGGTGAATCAAACGGTCATCGAAGAATCGCCCGTCGATTTCGACCGGCCAGGGCGCGACGAACAGATTGGTCAGGCGCCGCGCGGTTTCGGACCGATCGTCCGTGGAATACCTGCGCAGTTCGGGAGCGTGGTCCCTGGTGGAGGATGACCACGCGGTCCTTCTGCCGGGTCAGCGCGGTGTAGAGCATTTCGCGCGACAACAGACGGCAGGGATGCGGCAGAACCAGGAGCACGGTACCGAACTCGCTTCCCTGCGCCTTGTGCACCGTCAGTGCATAGGCGAGTTCAAGCACTGGGTTGCCCTCCTCGGCAAAATCCCTGGCCGTGAAGTCGTACTTGAATCCGGGCTGTGAGGAAAATTCAACTTCGAGTTTCCAGCGATAATCGGGCAATCCTCTTTTACGAAAGAAACCGACCGCCATTCCGATCTCGCCATTGGCGATGTAAGCGTCGTCCTTCTCCGGATACACTCGCCGGTGTCGATTTCGACCGGATCCCGCACGGGTGTTGACGAGATTGATGACCTTATCGCCATGAGACGATCTCCTCGGCGCCCATCGGCCTGGGAAACTTCCGCTGCCAGCCTTGCTTGCGAGACGCCTCAAGCATGGCCTTTCGGAATCGCTTGTGGATCAGCCGGTTCAGATCGGGTACGCCACCGGCCGCCGAACGAATGGGTGACAGGATCTGCCAGCTTTCGGCCGCCGCGGCGGCACCGGGACGGTCACCCCGCCGCGGATTGAAGAACCTCAGATCGTTCCACGCCTCGCCACCCAGGGCCGTCGCATCGAAGCCGGCTATGTCATCCGGCCCGGATAGCGCCTTCATCCCATCGGGGAGCCGGAGCTCCTCGACCAGGATCTCGATGATTCTCGACCGCAGCTCTTCGACCGTATTCCACTCGACAAAGCGGACATGCGGGCTCTCCTCTTGTTGTCGCGCGACGCGATCGAACACATCGTCCTCGCCCGGCGCGAGCGGAGCTCCGCTGAACCATTCAGCCAGCTGCAGGTCCCTTCCCGATCCTTCCCGGCCTGGCGGCGCCGTATCGTCAGCTCGGCATACCCTGCCCCGACCCGCGGAAAGTCTTTCCCGCGGTCTCCGACGCAAGTCGCCTGACGATGTCGAAGAACGGCCGCCCAGCACCGATGGGCGGCAGCTGGCGGTGGTCACCAATCAGCAACAGCCGACGGACCCCCTTCAGGGACTGGATCAGCGCCGCGAGCATCTCCTCGGTCAGCATCGACGCCTCGTCGACAATCACGGTCTGCGCGCCGGCCTCAACGGGGTCGTTCCGAAAGGTGGTATCGCCCGGTCGCACCGTCGTACCGATCAGGCGTCAGGAACTGCGCGATGGTCTGTCCCCTGAGGCTCGAGTCCTTCGCCGACTGCTCCATCGCACTCGCGCCTTTCCGGTCGGTGCGAGCAACAGCACGCCTCCGCCAGCGATGTCCGGATGTGAGCGAAAGCACGGACAGTAGAGTCGTTTTGCCGGTACCGGCGGGACCGATCAGCACCGACAGTCGTGATTCGGCCAGCTCGCGCAGTGCCGCGACCTTCTCCGTCCGCGCCTGCTCTTCCAGTTCGTCAATGGTCTTCTGACCGTGGGCGGTCAGGTGCTCGTCCAGCAAGACGGCCCAGTCGGCCTCCATCGCCAGTAGCTTGCCGGCGATCCGTTTTTCGACCGCCTTTTGGATGACCTCGCCCATCCCGGCCAGCCGCTCCAGCTGCAGCGCGGGCTGCCCGTCGGCCATTTCGACCGTCACCAGTGCCCCACCGAATTCGTCCCGCGCGACATTCATCAGATCGCCGTCCACTTCGCACGGGGGCTGCAGAGATAGACCCCGGATCGAAAGCACCACCTGATCCTGCGGCATCAGCGTGCTGCCAGCGCCTGCGGCGTCCTCGAGCGTTTTGACCGAATAAGCGCGCACGCGGCGGGCATCGGTGCCCGCGTCCAGGGCACTCGGCTCAGGCAGCGGGTGCTTGTTTCGTATCATCCGATCCGGAAAGACACCGCGATCCACGGTCCAGACGCTGACAGGATCGGCCGTCAGCCGAGTCGACTCGTAGACCAGGTATGGATTGGCGATAATCGCCTCGTCGGCAAGATCGATACCATGCTTGGCACGCTCTTCCCCTGACGAACAACAGCTTCGCCTGCTCCGGCGAAAGCTCGAAGCGGCTGCAGCAGTTGCAGAAGCGCGCGGCGGTCTTCGGGGAGCCGGGACCACTTGGAGGCCATTGTCCCTCCAATCACCTTGTCCAGCGGTACGGGAAGGACGCTGGAAGGGTCCACGAACATCCGGGCGACCAGCGGCCACGGATCCTCGTTCTCACCGGCTCGCTCAGCAAGCGCGCGGGCGACGAACGTCGGGGACTCCAGGCGCAAAGGCTGCCAGCGCGGCACCCAGACCGGGCACGGTCCACGGGCGGTCCACAGCTCGCCCAGCCTGGCATCGATCCACTGCAGGCACTGTTCCCACGGCCCCTTGAGAACACCGTTCGCACGGTGCAGCGATTCGGCACAGGCCAGCAGCGATCCGATGGCGCCGTCATGACCGACCAACTGCGACGCATGCGAAAATTCGAGCATCCGATCGGGCGGAGAAAAGGCCGCGAGCTCGGCGGGGTTGAAGTCCGGATTTTCAGCAGCATGCGCGATAGCTGCGCGATACGGCAGCAGGAAGCCGTCCTCGAAGGACGGCTGGATCGAGTGCTGGATCATCCGTTCCCACAGGATCGAGCGGACCTTCCCGTCCAGCTCGTCGGTCGTGTAGTCATACTCGCGCAAGTCGCCGAGATGCTTGATTCGCCCCACACCGATCAGAACTCGCCCCACGTTCGAGTCCTCGACGAACGGCACCTGCTTGGCGTAGAAGAAGCATAGTGAACGCTCGGGCTTCAGGTGGCCCGCGAACGCGTCGAGCAGGGCTCGCTGGTTGCGGTGGTCCTGGACCCAGTTCGGATCGAACCCCAGATCGGGCTCGTACTCTGCGCGAACATCCAGGTCATGCTCCTCGGCAAGCGTCTCCATATTCTCCTTCAGCAGCCAGGAGAACGGCACCGCGGCCGCGGAGTAGGGCGGATGACGCAACGGCGTGGACTTGAAGTGCCCGTGCGTGCTCTCCGGACCGCGGTTGTAGGGATGGTCCGCCCAGCGCGTGTACTCGAACGGTGCCATGATTGCCATGCGCTCGGCCACGCAAGCCGGCCACTGTGACTGCTCCAATTCATCGAGGGATTTACCGGCGACAGCCGATTCCGCCGCATCGTCACGATTCTCTGCGATCCGCTTGAGCTTCAGGCATGACGCGTTGAGTCCGGGCGCGGCACAGACACGACCGTGCCAACCGCTGTCGTGCCAAGGCACCCGAATTGAGAGATGTCGCATGGGATAGTCCGTCACGAAGTCACGATCCGTCCGTCGCGTCGCGCGCCGGTCCGGAACGCACCGGGCCACCCACCGTGCTGCTCAATCACTTCGTCAACCTCACCCATGATGCGAATGGTCTCTCGTGATGGCGACGACGATCCTCTGGTCGTGCGCCATGTCCTCATCGGTCAGGGTGCGCCCCGAACGGGGATTCTTTCCGCCCTTCGCTTGCCGGTCCTTGAGCCATTTTTCGCAGACCTGGTAGCCGCCGATGTGGAAGTTCCAGACATCTTCAGGCACATCCTCAAAGCCGTAGCTCTGAGCCCTATCCAGCCAGATAGTTTCATCGGCATAGCTGACTTTTTCAACTTCAGGGGCCGCCGAGCCGAATGTAGCGTGTGATTGGCTTGTGGAGGAGTGACGATTCAAGCAGGTGCAGAGCCAGCAGATCGTGGCCGAGTTGCGCCAGGGCGGCGAACGGTTCGACTGGCAGCGGGCAGCGGGGACGCGGGGAAGTCGAGACTTGAGACATCGCCTCAAAACGTCGGCGATACTCGGGACTATGGAACCGGGCGTAGGTGTCGGCCAAAACATCCTGCGGACCAAATTCTCTGATGAGGTCGCCCCGCCCATCACTAGTGAAGTTCAGGCCGCTGGCCTGTTCAATGGAATCGACAAAGCCAGGGTCGAGGTTCGGCCGCCGCCCCCCCTTTCCCTCTGGCCAAGTATGGAACAATGACCCGTCCGCATTGCCCACGCCTGGGTAGAGGTATAGTGGGAACAGATAGTTAACTTCTTTGATTGAGATTGTATGGTGTTGAATCATCTCGCGTGTAGCGAAAACATGAGAATAACCCGCACCAATCTCGACTGCGCGTGTAGTGCCGATCGCTAGATTCTCCCCCGCCAGCATATGACCCATGACTTGGTCAACAGTTCGCCAAACCAATGAGCGATGGTAAAACAAATGTCGGACGTCAAACGGGCGGTACAAAATCTTCCTTAGAAACTTCGTCACGTCAGATACGTGTTTGAGGTCACGTCGAGCTCTTGAACAATCCCATCCCTTCTTCATGGAAATCATCGAGCGCGCTGCAGACCTTCCTCATCAGTCATACTTGAATCGCGAAATTTCAACACTCGATCCACGTATAGGTTTAGATTCAAAGTCAACAACTATATGATCGCGGGCAGTGACGATTCCCACACCATTAACGCTGATTACTGAGTTTATCGAAGGCCATTCGAAATAGTCACCCACTTCGCTTCTATCGAGAGGCTCAAAGAGGTAGAAGGGCTTGTCGGCATCGACTGTAGTCCAATCAGTTTTATTCAAGCTGTGGCCCATGAGCCAGTCATACTTTGCGGTTCGTTCGCCCCAGAGGTCGGCATGGCGCACGGTGGTTTCGTGAATATCGTGGCAGCTGGATCGGGTCTTAGAGAACAGGCCAATGGAGACGCCCTGTTCAATGTCAAAAACGTTGATATCCCTGCCGCCTTGGGGCGGAGTTTCCTTCTTCTTGAGGCTGCCGTGGAGGTCAAGGGCGTGAATCCGGTCGAATGACGTCATGAGTGCGTGCCGGACACCGCGGAAAGTGGGGTTATCGAGATAGCCATGGTTGGAAATAAGACCGTGCACGCCCCAACCAGTGGTGTCGAGCAAGTGGTGAGAGAGACGGATGAACTTGACGTAGTCGTCATTGATCCACTTGGGATTGCGTTCGCCCAACGGATGGCCATCCACTTCAAAGTAGCTAGCGATATTTTGACCCGTAGTGGTATCCGCACCTCTCATCAACCCAGCAATCCATTCGCCCCCCTTGCCGGCCTCACCTAGATAAGGGGGATTCCCGACTACGACACTGAACCGCTGTTTGCACTTAATCTCATTGACCGCTTGCGCCTCATGCGCCAGCGCCGGAATCGCAAATTCGAACTTGCCGGAATGATCCTGCGCCGGCTCCAGCGCATTGGTGAGGTAGACTCGGGCCCGCTCCTCGCTGGCGAAGCGGTAGCCGGTTTCGAGCAGTTTGAGGCCAACCTTCAGGTGAGCAACGGCATACGGCGCCATCATCGATTCGTAGCCATGCAGCCTGGGGAGCAGATGCTTCGGCACATATTCGTTCCAGCGGTCAAGAAGGCCCTTCTCGGAACGCACGCCTTCCGCCCTCCACTTCGCCAGCATGGTGGCGTGGATAACATCGATTGACTCGACCAGAAACGTACCGGTGCCCGTGGCAGGATCGAGGATGCAGACGAAGGAATCATCGGCATCGGCGCCCTCGGGAATTTCGAGATCGTCGTTGCGCTCGGCCATCTCGCCGCCAGTAGTGGTGTCGGCCAGGCCGTCCTCGAGGCCGAACTCGGTACGTAATAGCTTCATCCACCGAGCGCACGATGTAAGAAACCACCGGCTTCGGCGTATAGAAGACCCCTCGGCTTCACCTTCTCCTGCTTGTCGTACTCGGTCAGGAAGTGCTCGTAGAAGTGAATGACGGGATCTTCGTCGCGCTTCTGGCGGCCGAAATCGCGTACGACGGCTTCCATGTTGGCCTGGTCGAGCAGCTCGACCACCTCGGAGACACCCAGTTCGTCGAAGTCGATACCGGCACCGCCTTCGTCCCGCTGGCGACCACCGATGCGCATAAAGTTCTCCATCAGCTCGCGAAGGAACGGGCTGGTGCGCATGTGGGCAGCGAAATCGTCGGTCGTGCGATGTCCGCGGGTCGACGATACGGGCCGACAGCAAACCATAGGTGATGGTCTGGGCGTACATGTCAGCGAAGCCCTTCTCGTCAAGATCGGCCACCAGCGACTGCCGGAAGGCGTCGAGCAGCTTCCGGAAGGGGCCCTTCTCCGATTCCACGGCAAGCGCCGTGCCGATCCGATCGCGGATATCGCGCGCGAGTTCGGCCAGCCGGATCGAGAGGTCGCTTGGCTGTGGTGATGGTCTCGCGGTGTTGGAGACGAAAGGCCGAGCGCCATTGCTGACGCCAGGTGTCCAGATCGCCTTCGTCCTCGGGCCACGTAAGCTGGTCGTGCAAGGTTTCAGCTACGTGATCAAGATGCAGCGGCGTATCGCTGTTGTCCCAGCCGAGCACCTTAAGTGTCGGCAGGTCATTCGACTTCTCCCCGGGCGTGAAGTGCGCGAAGCTGATCCGGCGCTCCTCTCCCTCGCCGTAATTGGAAACGAACAGTAGATCGTCCGCTGCCCAAGCCTGGCGTTCCGCAGGGTTGGCCGAAGCGCGCTTCTTCAGCGCGACACTTCCGAGAATGCGGCGCAGAGCAACGACTGGCAGCTTGCGCGGCTCGAACTTGACGAAGAATATGCCCCAGGGCTGATCGGGCGAAAGTGGGCGCAATCGCTTGATTTCCTGAATCTTCGCGGCATTCTTCGGATCGATTCCCAGTTCCTCCGGTGTGTACTCGAAGGTCAGATCCTCGAAGCTATCGGACTCGATCG
Organism: Lysobacterales bacterium; assembly: GCA_034520805.1. Taxonomy (GTDB): domain Bacteria; phylum Pseudomonadota; class Gammaproteobacteria; order Xanthomonadales; family Wenzhouxiangellaceae; genus Wenzhouxiangella. The sequence goes on from JAXHNG010000008.1 coordinate 231,438, forward strand.
GCCAGTCCAGCTCGTCGCGCAGGTAGGCGACCAGTTGATCGAAACGGCGAATGTCCGCCAGCTCCCTGCATTGGCGAGCGCTCGGGCTCCTACTCATCGTTCATCTCCATCCAGCACACCAGTCGCGGCTTGACCCCAACGGGAGCATCGACTCTTTTAAGATAGGTATTGGTAATGTGTTTCTCGACCCGCGTCCGAAGGTCGATCAACGTCGTTTCCTCCTGCACGCATAACCGTGGCGTGCCGGGTTTAGAGCGGATGCTCTCGACGATCTCGCCCGGCTCTTCCAGGATTTCGTCGCGATCGAAGTCGACCAGATACCAACCAGTCCGACCCGCTTCCTCCTTAAATTCGTTGCTCTGCGTATCCAGCGCGGGCAAGGTGTAGCAGAAGAACATCCCCCGGGCACCCTTCTTGAGTCGCTTGCGACCACTGAACAGAGCGCCGGGCAGCAGGTTCAGGCGATGCTCCAGTTCGGGATCATCCTTCACCAGCTGCTGGAACTCGAGGTGCATATCCTCGACTGCCGTTCGGGTGCCTTCGTAGGCGTGGTTGAACTCCCGCAGGGGATCGTAGTCGTCGTCCGGCGTCAGAAGCTTTCTACCCTCAATACCGAACGTCTTCGAGATTACCAGCGTTTTCTGCGACACCCGGCTGAAGAGTGTGAGAATCTCGTTCAGTTCGTCCGGCGGGAGGAAATTCCAGTAGAGAATCCGCCCTCGTGACTCGGACCGCTCCGGATGATCGGTCCGAATTCGTTCCTCGATTTCCGGACTCATCCGACGGTCGACACGGCCGATGCGCTGCATCAGCCGCACCGGGTTCCAGTGGATGTCGTAATTGATCATTTTCGTGGCATCCTGCAGGTTGAGCCCTTCGGACAGCACATCGGTGGAAATCAGAATGCGCGTTTCGTCTATACCCTCGTCCGCGAGTTCGCAGGATGACGATCCGTTGTAGTACGGAGCGAAACGGCGAATTACCTCCGACCGTTTCAGTTTCGTGCCGCTGTCGATCTCGTCCACGCCCTCGATTCCGGCCTTCTTCAGCTCCCGCATTAGATAGCGGGCCGTGTCGGCAAATTCAGTGAAAATCAGAACCTTCTCGTTGCTCAGATCCTTGCCCTTCAGCAAACGAATCAGCTTCTTCAACTTGTCGTCGTGCTGCACCTCGAACCGGCTTGTCTCGGTCAGGAAGGTCGCCAGCTGGCCCATGTCCAGGAAGGTCTCGTTCAGCATCTCTGAAACATCGTATTCGTTCCGATCCAGCGGTGCGGCGTTTTTCAGAAGCTCGGGTGGTATCAGATCTTCATCGGCGTCGTTCTCCTCCTGCCCAATCTTCAAGTCAAGGAAGCGCTGACTGGCATAGCCAAGAATTTCATGGTGCTGTGCCTTCCAGCGCTCGAATCGGCTTGTTTCACCCTCGGACTCTGAATTGACCTCGACGAAAGCCATGAGCTTGCGCAGCAGCCGATCACACGACAGCTGGAAGGCTGGCACCGAACTTTCGAACCGTTTCAGAAAGCCGGTACGAATCAGGCCGACAACCTGCTTCTGCCGATTCTCTTCGAAGACTTCAATCTCGCTGCGGTCTCCCGTGAACCAGTTCAGCGGGTAGTACATGGCCAGTGTGAATAGAGGGTCATCTTTTTGGAAGGCTTTGTCGAACTCTTTCAGTAGGTGACCATAGGTATTGCGGATGGAATACTCGGCCACCCGGGGACTGGCACGCTTCGGGAACATCGCGCTCTCCCCGATTTCGCGCTTCTGGCTCTCCATGGCGTAGCTGCGGCTACGCTGAACCACCAGCTCCCGGAAGATTGAATCGGCCGAAAGCACGTGCTCAGCCTGTGCACTGTCGTCTGTGATGTCGTCCGAATCACGTCCGGAACGCTGCCGATACTGCTTCTGAGCTCGCGAAAGTGAGCTTTGAGGCTGTTGATACCCAGGGTTCTAGCGAACCACTGGTCGTCTTCCTGCGTGAACAACTCGACCATGTGACGAAAGTCGGTCAACCGATTGTTGATCGGCGTCGCCGTGAGCATGAAGAGGCGCTTGGGTCGTTTCTCCGGGTCCATCAGATCGAACAGACGCCAATAGCGCGACGGATCCTTGTCGTCGTTGCCGCGCGTACCGCGATTACGGAAGTGATGGGCCTCGTCGATAATTACAGCGTCGGCCAGTTCGGCCATCTTCCGGAATCGCTCCGGGTAATCGCCGCCCCTATTGAGGTCGGTATGGCTGAAGACGGCCAGGTTGCTGAAGTCGGTTCCACCGACATGCGGAAGCCACTTGCCGATATGGGGTTCCCAGACGCCCTCCTTCGCCCCCTTGGGCGCCAGAAGCACTACCCGCTTTCCCTCGTGCATGACGAGACGCTCGATCATCATCAGCCCCACGAAAGTCTTGCCCAGACCGACCCCATCGCACAGGAAGGCGCCGCCGTGCTGGCGCGCGATCTTCAGCAGGGCCCAGTAGGCCTTCCTTCTGGTACTGATCGAGCTGCGGGAACATCCGGGAACCAGACTCGTCCCATTCGTTCGCCGTCAGCTCGTGCCCCTTGAAGTATGTCTGTAACGCCTTGGCGTAGACATCGAATGGCTTGTATGCCTGAATCTGGTGTTCGATCACTTCGAGCACGTCATCGGTGATTTCCCGACCTTGCTCCCAGTGTTCCTCAAACCACTCCTGGAGCTGGTTGACCTCGCGCGCGCTCTGGATCTGGACATTGAGTTCGACGTTCTGCGTCAGCCCCGGCTTCGTGAAGTTACTGGAGCCGACCAGCGCCTGTGATCCAACCACCTCGATACGCGAATGCGTAATGTAGGCCTTGGCATGAAACTTGTCGCGATCGTAGACCCGGCACTGAATCCGGCCGTCACGCCAGCGCCTCGGCCACGGCCTCGACACCCTTCAGGAACGGGTTCGGCCCTTTCTCAACCTCCAGACTGGCGTCCAACTTCTCGCGAACGTCCTCGCGCAGCGCCTCGAGCAGGTCCGACGACGGGTCCGGCGAGTGGTTTCGGACCCGATCAGAATCCGGATTCCCTCAAGTTGCTGCCACTTTCCGTCCATCGCCAGCAGGGCTCCAATCTCGAAGAAGCCGGTAGCGACATCGAACTGCTTCGAGATATCGCACCACTCCTCCAGATAGCGCAGGCCCTTCCAGCCTGCGTCGCTGTTGTCGACGATAAATAGATCTTTGGCCTCCTGCACGCGATACGCCATCAGAGAGATTCCTTCAGCTAGTGAAATTCATTGGAAGTTGAGTAGGGAAAAGGCATAACCGCAACAGACACCTAATCAATCCGGTGATATTGCTTCAGACGCAGCCAGCCTAGCAATTTCTCGAAGATCAAGAACGTCCCTTGGCAAGTTACCACGATCTCCCTCATCATCAATCCAGCAAACGAGAACATCTACATCCTCTGGACTATGGTTCCTCTTAAAGGCCGTAGACCTCATCTTCCATTCTGCCATTATGTACTCACCCGTATCCCTGTGAATCAAAAATGGCGTCAGGCCTTCCAGCAGCATCCGCGCCATAGTTGCGTGCACCTAGACGTCGCAAGAGATTGACGCTTGCACCACAACAATATTGGTAGTCTGTAAATTGCTGCAAAACACCGAACGCAAGATATACGTCAGTCTCCGTTTCGGCTATATCCGGATCTCGCAAAGCCTTGATCCCGCAGCACGCCTGATCTGACTGGGTTTGGCGCATGATTCACAGTGTACGGAACCTCGCCGGGATTTGCTCAGGCAGATCCAGGTCGCCAACCGCCAGGAAGATCATGTCGGAGAAGGCATCGAGATGGCGGTAGCCACTGGCGCGGTTTTTGACGATCTTGACGATGCGGTTGATGCCTTCTGCGATGGCATTGGTGACGCGGGTATCGATGAAGGCAACGACTGCCGACTGATGTTTGCGCAAGGTCCTAACGAACTTCCTCATTGGCTCCAGCCGGCTGAGTAGCGTCGTTCGGGTCCAGCGCTTGAGGAAGCGCTCGGCCGCCCAGGTTGCCTTGTAGGTCCAGAACTGCTCGAACTCTTCTTTCAGTTGCCATGCACGGTAGATACGACGGTTGTGCTTGTCGAGGGCCTTGAGGTGGCGGGTGTCGCGCCGGGTCCGGGTCGATGAGTGGCGATACAGCAGCCAGCGCAGCCCCTTCAGGGGCTTGCGATCAGCTTGGCTGGCTTCTCGCCACTGCTGCTTGCGCACCTCGTCGACGGCCTCGTTGAGGGCCTTGACGATATGGAAGCGATCCAGCACCAGCGTGGCATTCGGGCAGTGGGCTTCGATGGCCCCGATGTAAGCCTGGCTCATGTCGCAGCAAGCAGCCCGGATGCGGGCTTTCTGGTAGTCGCTCAGGGCCTCGTTGAAGAAGCCATCAATGGCCTCGCGGCCCTTGCCTTGGCCGACCCAGACCACACAGGAGCGGTCCAGATCGTAGACCAGCGTGGCGTACTTGTGGCCCTTGTGATAGGAGATCTCGTCAATGCCGATGGTCTTGAGTCCCCGGATACGATGGCCCCTGCGCAAGCGCTCAATCGAACGGTGCAGCAGGTCCGACAGAGTCGAGGCCGGCAGTCGCAGCAACTCGGCGGCCGCCTTCTGAGGCATGATCTGGCAATAACGCAGTATCAGGTACTCAAAGCGATAACTGACCCGGGCGTTGGCATCGGCCCAGGGCAGGCGCTCGGTGACCCGGCCGTGGGTGGTGCAGTGGATCTCGCGCGGCCAGTACATCAGCCATACCGACCAGGGGCCGACCGGAATATCGCGCCAGAACCGCAGCTCGGGCCGCTGACGGATGATCTTGCCTCTGCGGCCGCATTCCGGGCAACGACAGCCGTTCTTGAACGGCTTGACCAGCACATCAAGCCGCCCTCCGCGGCGAAAAGCCAAGTCGACACAGCGGAATCCTTTGAACTTGAGCAGCTTTCCGATAAGCTTGGAGGCGGTCATGGGGCTTATCTCCTGTGTTGTTTGTTCGCGAAAACAAAACTTTACAGGAGGCCCCATGGCCTCTCAAATCAGGCGGCTTCATGCCAGCAATTCGTTGCGAGATTCGGATAGACCCTCCGTTTCCGGCTCCCATTCATTCAGACTCTCTGCTCTGAAGGGTTCAATGTGAATGTGGTTGTATTGCTCGCGAGCAAAAACTCGATCGGCATTCGGAACGGCTTCGTTGAAATTCTCTGCCCCTCCTCCTGTCGGATCCTCTATCACTATAGTATTCTGACCCGCAACCGAAAAAGTAACCTCATCCCCATCTTTGAGACTCAAGCGACGATACAAAGCCGTCATTCCTGTCAAATAACCCTGGAGGTTCATGCCTCCTTCTACCGCAAAGTCTGAGTCGTCTTTTACAGTCACCGTCACTCTGCCTGGAGTTAAATGCTCATCATTTCGAGCGCTCCCCAAATATAGTGATCGCAACTCAACATAGCTGGATCTTATCTGAACTGTGTAACTCATTCCTCTAACTCCATAACAAATTGAAAAACCGGATTCAACTACGAGGTGCAACGATCATTTGCAGTCAAGTGTCGAAGAACACTTAGGGGTCAAGACATCCCAGACGTTTACGCATTCAGTGAAACAAGCGGCTTTCGATCTTTCGGATCTTTGGCCTCGTTAGCGTGGGAAGGTCGCGGTTCTTATAGCGCAGGCCCTTCCGTCACGCATCACTGTTGTCAACGATGAAAAGCTCCTTGGCGTCCTTTACGGAATAAGGCATCAGATCTTGCTCCAGTCGATTACGAGTTTCATGCGTTCATTTCCGGCAAGATAGCGGTAGAAAGTAGGCTTCTGGCAGGGCATGATTTCATTCACCCTTCTCGTACAAATCGGTCTTGTTGGCGAATTCGCCTCCAGCTTCGCGCATGCACTTGCGGATTGCGCGCTGCATCACTTCCCGTTTCAGCGTCTTTCTATGCCTGACTAGTTTGAGCGGCACTGCTTCGGAGAACCGAACCAGCTTGCCCCGGCCCCCAGGAACCGCCAGAATTTCAACCCCGTCCACCTTATGCAGGGATTGTCGTACGGTGACTTCGGCCTTGTCCAGGAGGTCGGCCAGTTGCTTCACCAACTCGGCCAGCGGCACTTCGGTGCGACCGTCCCTGACCAGATCAACCGCGGCGAGGAAGTCGCCTGTTTGCAGGCGGCTGCAGTCACGAGCGGGCAGCTGATCGGGCAGGTTCCAGACGGCCAGGGCAACGGCACCGCCCTGCACACGAACGAATTCGCTCTCCTGACCGCTGTAGGTCACGATGGAGTTGCGGGCGGCATCAGGGCGCAGTTTTTGCGTTCGGGAGACCAACTCGTCCATCTTCAACGCCCGTCCTGCGCCATGCAAGGCCTTCTGCATCGCCTCGACAATGGTCATGTCACCGCCACGGTTCCATTCGGCCAAGCCCCAGAACCCGCTCTTGCCGGAGCAGACGAAGCGGGCGTCGCCCCCCATCCGAGACGACACGTTGGGGGCGCTGGAAGGCGCCATCCCTCGCTTTCCAGCCCGATAGCGATTGACCTCCCTCGCGATCTCGTCACGATGCATGGGCCTTCCGGCACTCTGGAGCACTCTCCAGGCCTGATCGCTGCAGTTGGAAAGCCACTCGGTACGCACTCTTGCCAGATCGTTACGAATTTCCAGGCGCGCACGAGTACCGATGATGGCCCGCACGAGGGCCTCATCGACTTGATCGGATCCCTCAGACTGGATCCGGGCCATCAGCGCTGGCATCGAGAGGCCGCCCACCTCATCCGAAACCTCTTCAAGCACCCCATAAACCTGGTTGATCGCCTTCTTCGGGGCTGCATCCCGATGGAGCCAACGTTCTTCCAGGTCGGGCACATTAAGTGAGTTGCTGGGGCCGAGGGGGCGAAAGTCCATGATTTCGGCAAATAGCTCGAACCAGCGGCCCGGCACACCGTTTCCGAATCGTGCGCGGACGATCGCCTGAAACCGGGAGCGCGTGATTCCGGGCTCTTCGGCCCGGAGGTCTCGCATGAGTTCGCGCCAGCCTTCACGAAGACTCTGGTCGATATCCCAGCCCGGTCGTTTCAGGCTTCCGTCCAGCAGCTGGCGAATCCGCTGGATCGAAGTCGCCTGGATCTGACGGACCCGTTCCCGGGTAATGTCGTAGCAGGCACCCATCTCCTGCAGGGTCGAGATCGGGCCTCCATCCAGCCCGTATCGACGGCACAGAACGCGGTAATCACGATCGAAAGTCCTGGGGCTCTTCTCGCGAAGGCACCGCTCCACGAGGCTCGGAAAAGCCTTGGCGAGGTTGCCTTCGGCTGCTGTCAGATAAACGTCAGTCATGAGATTCTCCCTTTGTAGTCCTCAGTTGATGGTGACCATTATGGGAGCCAGTACGACGCATGATGTCGCATCGGTCAAGGCCAGCCGAAAAAGCGGCTCGGACCTTCGAGGTGGCGAAGCAGGGCCCGGCAGGATGCCGGCTGCTTGAAAGGTGGAAGAATGTCACGATTACCCCCTGAACTGAGACGCAAACCACACTGCAGGGCGGTTGCGCTTTGCTACCCTACCCAGTTTGCTGGGCGTGATGGTGAGAGTCAATCAAACTTGGCACGGATCCGGTACTCGCTGAGTACAGTTAGATACAGAAACGACCAGATCCTCGTCGATTGGAATGATTCTCGTTATCTGCAAAAATCCGCCAGGCGATTCGCAGCCCGGATCACCCGGAACCGGTTCCGCGAATCGATACCAACAGGAGAATGCATTGAGCGATACGACTCCAAGGGTTTTGACTACCGCAAAGCTTATACCCGGGGCACCGCAAACAATTACGGCAAGGGAGATACAGAGCAAACTGCAGGCACTTGATTTCTCCGTAAAAAAAATACGAAAGGTGCAGCGGGATCTGAAAGCCCTTCAAGAGACGTTTCCCCATGATCTAATTTCGGAGCGCGGACAGGGAAACGAATTCAGGTGGTGCTGGCGAGAATCAGCCAACCTCGGGTAGCTCAGCGGGCGCGATCTCGCGCAGGCCCTGGCGCTGACGATGCTCGCCGACCATCACGGCAGTCGCGTACCGGCCGGCATTCTCGCAAACCTCTCCAAGCCGATCGAGCAGGCTCGGCGCTATCTTCGGAGCCGCCCATTCGAAAAGGATCGCCACTGGGCCGACAAACTCGCCACCATCGATGGGGATGTCTTCAGAGTCCAGCCTGAACTTGATCCCGAGGTGGCCAACACGGTCAGCGAAGCGGTATACGAGGAAAAGAAGGTCAGAATTCGTTATCGAACCGGGCCAAGCCCCGATGCTGGCACGGAAGTAGCCGAGGTCGATGCCCGTGGCCTGGTTTTCCGGCGCGGCATCATGTTTCTCCTGACCGAAGAACTGGGCGAAATTCCAGTCCACCGCATCTCGGAAGCGATCGAACTGAACGACAATATCGACAATCCAATCAGATCGCCACTTCAGGACAGACTCTGGCGACCTCCACGACACACCGGCGCGTCTCGCCAGATTCGAATCAAGCTAGAACGACCGGCGCTCTGGCGGAGGAGCTGGTGGAATTCCCCCTGGGAACCGATCAGGAACTGGAGGAGGCAGGCGAGGATAGGTGGCTGGTAACAGTCACTGCCAGGAATGACACGGCTCTGATCGACTGGATCCTCTCAAACGGTCCCTCCTGCGTTGTCATCGAGCCTAAGCATCTCGCCGACGACCTCCACCAGACGATCGAGCAGATCATCCGCGAATACGAAGACCGAGACCGAGTCCTGAATGAAATGTCTTATCGTCGAGAGCGAAGGGAGTTCGATGTCGATCACTTCTGGATATCCAACCACAACGAGCTTCAGGCAATCCAGCAACCCCATTGGTCCTACATGCTACGCCACCCGAAAAGCTTTGACCTGACTGCCGAGAAAGCTGCAGGCATGGGAAAGAAACAACTGGAACAATGGGCAATCGATCGACACTGGATCGCCATATCCCGTACCCGAGCCGGATGGAACGCAAGAACGCTGAAGTTCGATAAGCACATACGGGAGCTGCTTTCGCAGTGGGTTGACAAGATGAGAGAGCTTGGCCTCATGGACAGCGAATCGAAAATCGATATTCTCATTTCGAAGACAGATGGTCATAGAAGTCTTTCCGCAAATGACCTGCTCGATTGAGTAGAAGCTCGAAACTCGTCATACAAAACCCTTGAAATTCGGGGTCCAACAATCCATTGCGATTCAGGATTGATAGGCGAAGCCAAGCGTCGCCCATTATCAGATCATTAGCCCCCCTGACCCTGCGAGTCGTGATGCACGAGTCACCCGGTCCATTGTTCGAGCGACACCCACCTGCGGCCGCCCATAGCTGACAATCCGGACATCCAGACCGCATCCGGCGTGAATTCCGGCCGCTCGCACGATGGCGTCGGCGATCCACTCGTCCCGATTCCCGAACGCGCCGCCGCCGAGCATCGTCAGGAACAGGGTGTCATTGCCTGTCCTCGCCCGGTTTAGCCGAGCCGCGCAGAAGACCGCTTCGTAGGCTGCTTCCAGCACCAGGCGGGCGAAAGGTGCCCAGAGTTCCGCAGCCGGCAGGCCGTAGGCCACCGGCAGTGCGGCGCAGTAGGCCTGGCTGACTGTGTGGCCGGCGCCGGGTAGCGTGACCTCCGTATCCCATTGCATGCCGATCCGCAGCCTGCTTCGCAGCCCATCGAGTGCATCTTCGTCGGCGCCTGCCAGGAGATCGGCGATCTCCCGCAATCCTTCCTCGCTGGCCAGTGCGTAGCCGTTGCGCATCTCCCATAGTCGATTGTCGCGATTTCCCAGCACCCGGCCTACATCGGCCAGGCAGTCGATCTGGCGGTGTCGGTCTTGCCCGCGCTGCCCGTCCACTTCAACGAGGTAGTTGCGGTAGATGGTGCCGGCGCCGCAGGCAATGGCACAGGCCGGCCCCTGGGTGCGGTCGCGCTCGTAGCCGCCGATGCCGTGCTCGGGCCGGATCTCCGGGTGCATCATTTCGAGCAGGTTGAACTGCGATGCGGCCTGGAACATCGCGCCGGCGTTGTCCGGATCGGCATGCAGGTCGCGGACATCGGCCACGCGCTCGCTGATTCGCAATCCGCCGGCGTGATCGCGGTCATACAGCCCCGCAACTCTCTGTCGAAGCTCGCCAAGCGATGGGGTTTGCAGTCGGCCGACACGCCAGCAACGGCCGTTGACTCTGGATGTGAGCCACTCACCGTCGAGCTCGAACGCCTCTCGAACGATCTCCGGGCTGTCCTCTTCAACCCCGGTGAGGTTTTCGAACCAAGTCATCGCGACCTCCCCGCGATCGTCGCGGCGCCAATGTCGGTTTGGAGCGGAGCGCGACCCAAGGCCTTCATTCGCTTCCCAGCAGGCATCGCATCGCCCGAGCGTGCAGCTCGGGGCCACATCCCGCGGAATCCTGCAGCCCCGAACCGATCAGATACCGGCCGAAACCGGCCACGCCCTCCTCGCACAGTTCCACGCCAAGCCGAACCCGGTCTCTGGGTTTCAGCTGTTCGCAAGTGAATTCGGCAAGGCGGTCTCGCAGGTTCTCCGCTGGCAGTCGCCTGGAGCAGTGCGCGAGGCCTTCAAGATACCGCCTGGCGGATCGGGGCCGGGTCACGATACGCCATGTTTGCCAACAGCTTCGGTCGACATCCGCTCTTGCAAGAGCGGCCAGGTGTCTCCAACGATGCATCGAGGCCCGGATCATGGCTTCGAGGAGGCTCAACCAGGGGTGCCCGCCGGGTAGCGAGGCGGCCATGGCGGCAAGGCTTTGTAGCGCCAACGGCTCACCTTTTTCGCGCAGATGGCGCTCGCTGCGACGCGTCAGGCCCGTCGGTCGGCAAAGCAATAGCAGCCGCAGGTAGCTGACACCCGGAACCGATGGTCGTGGAGGACCCGATACGCCGTCGCTGCCGTCCACACCAGCCTTGAGCAGGGCCGGCCCGAGCCGCTCGGGGGCCGGGTCGTCCGCCCGGGCACGCGCGACCATGCAGTGCCAGGCCCAGATGGCCCGCGGATTGAATCCCCGCCTGAACAGTCGCAGGAGCTGGGCCCCCGTCCAACTGCGGCTCCGGCGATCTTCCAGCAGCCCACGGCGGCGTCTTTCAATGCCCTGGGAGCTGCCCAGGGCGAGGCGAGAGAATTCGTCGGGCCGCATTGCCATGAGTCGGCCGATTGCCCGGTGCTTGTCGTCGCGTGGGTCCAGCAGATTCCAGAACACCTCGTCCGGCTTGATCCGCGGCCTGAGTCTCTTGCTCTGGAGCCCTCGCTCGCTCTGGTCGATGCGCACGTATCGCTGAATGTCGCCGTGCCGCTCGAGTTCGCCGGTGGGAAGGAATGCCAGGCCGTCGCAGTCGGTCATCCGATAGAAACCGGCAACGGGGTGCTCACCAAAGCAGTGGATCTGGCATTCGTTGATCCATCCTCGAAAAACGGTCGCCGGGAAGCCCCCGGCAACCGACATCAGCACGCTGGCGCCACCCCGGGGCAGCTGGACCTCATCGGGATGGCTCGAGCTGTCGAGTTCCAGATCGAATCCGGCAGGTGCCTCGCTCAGGTCCAGGGTTCGCAGAGATGGCGAGTCCACAATACGCAGATACCACAACTGTCCAGCGGCCAGCTCCGTTCGCACGCGCACCCGCCCCGCGAGGCCGCGGAGTTCACAACCATTGTCCAGGGAAAGCGAATCTCGATCGAGCTCGATGCATGTCGGCCCCTTCCTGCGCTCACCGACTTTCACGGGCAGTTTTCGAACATGAATACGCAGAGTGGCAGATAGAAGACGACTGCCACCATCAAGAAAATCAGTGAGGCAATGACAGTTCCGGCAACCACGATCGAAAGCCCGCAAAAGGGCAACCAGACGACAAGACCGAGGAGATTCAAGTTGCCCTCATCATCGGTCCCGAAGCGCCCGACGAACCAGGTCATCGGCGCCATCCACAGAAAACCAATCCATTCCAGAATCTTCATGCTTCACTCCCTTGTGTCGCAAACGTTAGTCCGCTGCTGGCTGCCGAGCCGGCTCATCCCACCAATCCGGAAAGCCACGCAAAGAACGACTGGACATGCGGCCATGCCCACCAGATCAGGGCCAGAGGAAACACGATCGTGAACCACAGCATCACCAGGACGGCGGCGAGCCCGAAGTAACCGCCAACGATATGGTCGATCCAGCCAAGAATCCCTTTGAGGTTGCTGAACTCTCGATTCTCATCGGTCATGCAATTGTCCCGTCTTCATTACACTGCGAGTCATTGTCCATGCGGGCCCGACGGGAGCTGTCGCACATCCGCCGGCCGAGGCCGGCGAACGCTTCGAACGCGCGATGCACCCTGCCCTGAATCACGCTGCACGTGCACCGTAAGGCTCCCAACACGCAGCGGAAGGTGCATACAGGAAAGCATGGACGCGGGGGTGCTCGCGCTCGACCGGCTCGGGGAAGCGAGGCTCGAAGCTGTAGTGCCAATCGCCCTCCTCCAGACGCTGCCATTCCTTTCGGCGCCCACCGGCATTTCTCTCCAGAACAAGGAAGTGCTTTCGGATGAACAGCATGTCGCGCTGGACGCTTCGCTTGCAGGCAGTGAACCCATATGCCCTCAGCGAGGCGCACAAGGCGGATATGGAAATCCAGTCGCCCTCATACTCTGAGGGCAGAAGCTCGGCCAGGCAGAGAATGCGGACGAGCTTCATGGCCCGGGAATCAATCTGTTCAGAGCGATCGAGGAACCTGATCGACAGGCAAAGGGGCAATTCACGATCGTGCAACAAGGGCCACGACCCGGATTTCGGTGACTGCTCATCATGCGAATCAAACCACTCGAGCCCGCGCCAGCGCCAGATTCTTCGGCCCCGATCGTCAGTGCGACCATCGATTCGGAAGCAACTTTCGAGCAACAGCAAATCTCTTTGCAGCTGGCGCATGCTCACCCCGATGTTTCGGTCGCGCAGGTACTCCAGCAGCTCTGCAGTTCGGACCCCGTAGCGGCAATTGGTCAATCGATCCAGCAGGACAATCAGTCTCAGAATGTGAAGGCTTTCCGACCCCTTGTACGAATTCCATGTGCTCATGACACTCACTCCCATATCCATTTGATGAAGGTAGAGATGCCCGTCCGACCCGATGAAGGAGACGGGAATCTGGCCGACTGGATTCGCAAACCGGGGACCCGGTTTGCGGGGAGTGGTTCAGCAGGTGTCAGTCATGCTGCCATGCCACGAGAACGGCAGACACGCTGAACGCGCGCCAGGGATTGCCCCTGGCGCGAAAACATTCTGAAACGGAAAAGCGCGCCCAGCGATGCACTGGACGGGAAGAAAGTTCGGGAAAAGCCAAGCCCCTTGCTTGAATACTGGATGCCAACCAACATGAATAAAATGTTAAATCAACACCCCTCCAAAGTCAAGATCATTAACGTCATTCGACCGGCATCACGTCAGCGGAATGATCGATGCATCCTTCGTCGACTCGCTTCGCTGGCAGCGTGAAATCCATGGCCACCCATGTTTCGGCATCGCTGTTTCGGCGATCGATCGCACGGCCAATTTCAAAGATGACGGTGGACTCGGGCAACGCGTCTGCAATCACATTGGGAACGAAGCTGTGGAGCTCGTGCGTGCAAATACCGTCGGGACCAGATCTCCCGGCATCGGACAACGTATCGATGGCCTTCTTCAGCCCGGAAGCGACGGGTTCTGGCAACTCGTCGCTGCGAGATTGCACGACACCATCCTGCGTGATGCAGAACAGGAAATACGGGCTTGCGAACTGCTCGAAGCTCTGTTCCCGGTCTCCCACGACGGGCGTACCGGTCAGCGGGCAATGGAACATGAATCCATCGCGAGCCTGGTCTTCGGAGATGTCAATTTCGATAATGCGTGCGGTCATACTCCAGTCCCTTTCCATGTGATGAGATTGCCATTGTCCAGACGAAGGCGCCGGGACTTGTCGCACATGCGTAGAACGCCGGCGACGCGGCAGTAAAGTTCCAAGCCCGGTTACTCGGCGAGTCGTTCGGAAAGGGCCGAGGCGCGATCGATGCGTCGTCCGACCGCCTTGAGAAAGACTTCCGAAGACGGCGCGATGACGGTGGCATGATCTTTCGCGCGGGTGATGCCGGTGTAGACAAGTTCGGTGGTAAGGATCGGGTTGTCTCGGTCCGGCAGGATCAGGCCGACGTGGCCGAATTCGCTGCCCTGCGATTTGTGTACGGTCATGGCCCAGGCGGTCTCGCAGTGGCGGATGCGGCCCGGGGAAAAGTAATGAAGCCGGCCGTCATCGCGCGGAAAGACCACACGGGTGCGTACTTCGCCGTCCTCGCCGGGCACTTCCAGGCACAGGCCGAGATCGCCGTTCATCAAACCGGTTCGATAGTCGTTGCGGGTGATCATCACTGGGCGACCATCGAACCACTCCCCGCCCGGCGCCACCCTGCCCCGCGCGGCCAGCCAGGCCTGAACATGCCGGTTGATGGCCTCGACACCCCAGGGGCCCTTTCGAACCGCGCACAGCAACTGAAAGCGTGCCTGGGCGGCCAGGCACTCGTTTGCCCAGCGATCGACATTTGCCTGCGCGGGCCGAGCGCCCAGCTGGGCCCGACCTGCCTTGATGACCTCGAGATAGTACTCGAAGCCGCGGACCTGCTCGGAAACACCGCGCAGAACCAGTCGGCGAAGATCCGGGTCGTTGTCGTCTTCTGGCTCGATCCAGCCGAGATCTTCGTTTTCAGCCGACTGAACGAATTCGAGCGCGGCTTCGGCCTCTCGTGCATTGATCAGGCGCGAGACTCGATCGATTTGCTCGCGCGAGCGATGATTCCAGCGCAACATGACGCGCTGGTCGGCTAGTCCGCCCGTGCCCTGCCAGCCGGACAGGTCGTAGCCGCTTGCCCGTTGCAGCCACTCGACGATCTCGGGTCCATAGTCGCCCGCGTCGACGCCCTCACACAGGTCGCCGAAAACCGCACCGGCTTCAACGGAGGCCAGCTGGTCCTTGTCGCCGAGCAGAATCAGCCGGGTCTCCGGGCGCAAGGCCTCCAGCAGCGCCTGCATGAGTTCCTGATCGATCATGCTGGCTTCATCGACGATCACGACATCGGCGTTCAGGCGATTGGCGCGCCCATGGCGGAAAAAGCGCGTGTGCAGTCGACTTCCCAACAGCCGGTGCAGCGTGCTGGCTCGCTCCGGGCGAATCAGGTCGACACCCTGAAACTGCTGTGGAAGATCCTGCCAGTTGCTCCGGATGGATTCGTCCAGTCGCTGGGCGGCCTTGCCCGTGGGCGCGGCCAGGCGTATGCGCAGCGGTTCGTTGCCGTGCTGCAGATGGATGACCTGAAGCAGCGCCAGGATCTTGACCACGGTCCAGGTCTTGCCCGTGCCGGGTCCGCCGGAAATGACCGTGAGCCGGTTCCGGGCAGCCAGGGCGCAGGCCACCTTCTGCCAGCCGTTACGCGCCAGGTCATTGTCTTCCGAACCCGGTTGTGGCAGCGCGGGGGCTTCCTGATTGCTGGGGGCAAACAGCCCGTCGATCCACTGTCGCAACTGCTCCGGCTCGAAAGTCGATGCAGCCACGCCGCTCATGCCGGCCACCATGCGGGCAATTTCGCCCTCGGCCTGCCAACTGCGGCGCAGGTAGACCAACCGGCCTTGCTGGACCAGCGGCGATGTGCCGTCGCCGGCATCAAACAGGCTCGATTCGGACATGGCCTGGCGCGCGGCGTCAACCGACAGGGCGTCCAGTCGTTTCCGGAACGCGGCCGCAGCCGCCTCGTGCACCCGGAGTTGCTCGGGATCGGCATCCGGCTCGGGCTCCGGCGGCAGGCGCAGCACGTCGATCGGATCCGAAAGCGCATCTTCAAGCGACAGGCCGATATGTCCCTGCCCGAACTGATGGCTGGCCAGAGCAGCAATCAATAGCACGGGCTCCCCGGCATCCGGCTCGAGCTCGGAGAGAAGCTGAACGAAGGCCCCCTCGATCGGCCGCATCCAGCCGAGTCGGGTCCAGCGCACAACATCCTCGAGCAGCGATTCATGCGGCATGGGACGCACTCCCTTGTCGGAACAGTTCGTCGAGTTCGATCAGCAGTTCCGGCGAGAGCGGATCGAAGAAAACGCCGGCCGTGTCCGGCTGCTCCACGCCACGCAGGAACATGTAGGCCGCACCTCCGAACTCGCGAGACGGGTCATATGAATCGCCCATGCGAGCCTTCAGCTGGCGGTGGAGGGCCAGCGCGTAGAGCGCGTACTGCAGGTCGTAGCGCCGCGACAGGATAGTGGCCTCCATTTGCTCACGCGTGTAGTAGCGAGCGTCAGGGCCCAGCCAGTTGGACTTGTAGTCGGCCACGTACCAGCGGCCCTGCCACTCGAAGACCAGGTCGATGAACCCGTGCAGCATGCCGTTGAGTTGATTCGGAGCCAGCGCCGGCCGTTCCCTGCCCGGCAGAATGAATTGCTGCGCCAGGTCGTCAATCCGGCCAGCAGGCACGCGGCTGGCTTGCAGCCAGAACTCCAGCTCCGGCTTGTACTGGTGGCGGGCAAGGGAAAGATCGGCCAGTCGAACGCGGGTGTCGCCGATGGGCATCGGCGTTTTCAGCTGCGCCAGTAGCCAGGCCTGAACCGTCCCGGCCCAATCATCCCAGCCCCGTCGCCGGCAGCGTGCTTCGACCTCCTGCCGGAGCATTTCCGGCGCGCCATCCAGGCGAGAAAAGTCCTTGCCCCCGGCCCACTCCAGCAGCAAGTGAAGGAAATTGCCGGGTGTGGCACCGCGTGGGAAGGCGTGAATCGACTCGGGATCCGGCGTCCGGGACAGCGGATCCGGCAGTTCCAGCTCGCTCGACCCGGCTTCGTCGTCCTCGCTCATCTCCGCCATGTTGGCCGCCACGGCCGAGGCCGCGGGATCGCCCGCTGCTTCCGTTTCGGAACCGCCGTACCGCAGGGCGGAATAGCTGGCCACCCACCACGGTTCGCGATCACGACGTGGATATTCCGGCACATCCGCCAGTTCCTCGTCCGACCGGGCCTTGTAGCGCTTGTCCGGCGCTTCGCCGTGCAGCTCGACGAAGTGCGCGAGACGCTTGTCCGCGTTCATGCGCTTGACGAGACGCTGGAGCAACTCGCTCATGCCGACGCCAGCGACGGTTTCCTCTTCCTTCAGCACGCCGCCTAGCAGGTGGAACAGAGCCGTGTCGGTATCGGGTTTCTTGCTCCTCTTGTCCGAGACCCAGGGCGCGGTGCCGATCCAGCAGGCATGCCGGGCGCGAGTGACCGCCACGTAGAGCAGGCGAAGATCTTCCTGCAGGCGTTCGCGATCGGCGATGCGGTTGGCTTCATCGCTTTTCTCGAATTCGATGACGCGCCGGCGTGTGGCGGGGTCGTGATACTGGCGCCAGTCCGTTGACTGCGGCTGGCGGCGGTTGGAAGCGGCAAACGGCACGAAGACGAGCGGATATTCGAGGCCCTTGGATTTGAATACAGTCACGATTCTGACGAGCTCGGCATCACTCTCCAGGCGCAGGATCTGCTCGTCGTCCTGGCCACGCTCCTTGGTCGAAATTTGCCCTGCCAGCCAGCGGATCAGAGCCTGCGGCCCCTCGTGGCCCTGACCCTCCACCTGCAGAAGTTCAGCCAGATGCATCAGGTTGGTCAGGCGCCGCTCGCCATCCCTCCGGTCCGCCAGCAGGCGAGCGGCCACGTCGTATTCGTCGACCAGGCGTCGCAGCATGACCAGCACGCCGCGACGGCGCCAGAGCGAGTGCAGGTTGCGGAATCGATCGCCCTCGGCCTCGAGTCGCAGTTCGTCCTCATTCAGCCGCTCCAGCTCTCGCGCGTCCAGCCCGGCGGTACGCGTTCCGAGTGCGTTGCGCAGCAGCCGGTCGTCATCCGGCTCGGCGACTGCTCGGAGAATCAGCAGGGCATCCTTCGCCTCGGACTGGTCGAAAATCGAGTTGCCCTCCGACAGGTACACGGCCGCCACGTCACGACGTTCCAGTTCGCGCTTGACCGCAGCCGCCTGATGACGGTCGTTGACCAGTACGGCGATATCCGACGGCGAGACTGCGGTCAGTTTGTCGTCCTCGAGGAATCCCGCCCTTCCGTCCGCGCCCTGCTCGAGCAGCTCGGCAATCGCCGCGGCGGTCCAGCGACCCATCGTCGATTCGTAGTCCGATCGATTGAACGTGGGCTTTTCGTCCGTCTCCGGCAGATGCCAGAACACGATCGGTGACGCCGGAAGGTGCTGGTCGCCTTGACGCGACAGGCCATCGAGCACCGGCAGCAAGTGCGGACCGCTCGCCCGACGGTCGGCGGTATCGGCCTGCACGAAAACTTCCCCGCGACCCTTGGCGTCGACGCGCTCGAAGGGAACGGGATTGTCGGATTCGGCATCCTCGCGCATGGCGAAGGCGCCTTGCGGCTGGTTCTCGGCAGTATCGAACAGCGCATTGACGGCATCCACGAAATCTAATGTGGAGCGATAGTTGCGTGGCAGCGTAAATGGCTCTCCGCTGGCTTCGACGGCGTCGCGGCGTGCCCGAAGATAAGTATGGATGTCGGCCTGACGGAAGCTGTAGATGGCCTGCTTGGGATCGCCGATCATGAACAGCCCGTTCTCGGGACGACCGGCAGCCGGTCCGTAGACGGTCTCGAAAATGCGGTACTGCACCGGGTCGGTGTCCTGGAACTCGTCCAGCATGGCGACCGGATGGGATTCCAGGATGGTTTGCGCCAGGCGCTCGCCGCCGGGACCTCGCAAGGCGGCATCCAGGTCGGTGAGCAAGTCGTCGAAATCCAGGCGATTGCGCTTGCGCTTCTCCTGACGGTAGCGCTTTCCGACCCACTCGGCGGCGTGCTTCCAGAGCTGTGGCTGCCAGGATGGCTCCGGCGGCATTTCTTCCAGTGCCTGGCGGGCGCGTTCAACGGTGTCGAAGAATGGGTGTTCGGGTGGCGTTTTGTTGTTCTTCGTCCCCTCGACCAGTCCGGACGTGCTGAGCTTGACCAGCGGTCGCGATTGCATGTCTGGCGACAGCCGACCATCGTCCAGGCGCTTGAACCAGCCATGAACCGTTGGCTCCTGGTACTTGTTTCCGTGCAGAACGGACGATCGTGCCTTGAGTATGAACTCGATGAGTTCTTCTCGCTGCTCCTGCCATTGTTGATGGACAGGAGCCAGAATTTCCTCCTGCTGACGCTTCCACGCCTTCATGGCTTCGATTGGCTCATCGGGCGAGCCCACCGCTTCGACCTGCCTGCCATTGCAGCGAAACTCGACTTCCGGCTGGAGCAGTTCGCCAATCCTCTTTGCGAAATCGGGGAAGGACGCAAAGACCTTCAGCCAAGCGCCGTCATCGTTTTGCCTCGGCACGATGAATCGACGCCAGTAATCCAACAGCGCGGTTCGCCACAGTTCTGGATCCCCGCTGTCGACCTCCTGGTCGAACAGGCTGCCGCTGTCGAAGGCGTGGCGTTTCAGAATCGACTGGCACCAGGCATGGATGGTGTGAATGGCCGCTTCGTCCATCGATTCGGCAGCTACCTGCAGGCGGCGGGCGATGCGCGCGCGTTGCTCCGGCCCAGGATGCTGCTCTAGCAGCTTGTCGATGAACTCGTGTTCGCTCTTGCCGGAGATGAACGAGCGCGCGGCTTCGCTCAGGCGTGTGCGGATACGATCGCGCAGCTCGCGGGTGGCGGCCCGGGTGAACGTGAGCACCAGGATGTCGGCCGGCATCAGCGGCGCTGGTCGATCGTGGCCGATCACCAGACGGACGTAGAGCGCGGCAATGGTGTAGGTCTTGCCGGTGCCCGCACTGGCCTCGATCAGGCGCAGGCCATGCAGCGGGAAGGTGACGGGGTCGAGTTGGTTCATTCGCGATTCTCCGGTTCGATGCCGCCGTCTTCCTCATGCTCGAACAACGCGCCGTAGAGCTGCTCGGCCCAGTCGGCGAAGCCGTCTTCCTTATCGCCGGCGGAGACGAGACCATCGAAAGTGGGGTGGAATCGGGCCAACTCGGGTCTTGTCTCGACTTCTCCAGGAGGCTCCCAGGAGCTGGTAGACGGCGAGAACGACGTTCGGGCAGCAGCCAGATCATGGGTGGGAAGAAAGGCACAAGCCGTCTTCGCGGCTACCGGCAGAGGCCGGGTCATCCCCTCGAGCCAGCTCACGACGAGATTCTGCAGCCATTCCATGGCCCGCTCGGGCTCAACCGGGTTGATCTGAACCCGGTGCTGATCCGAAACCAGGATGGTGGTGAACAACAGACCGTCGGCGCAGGCCGCCAGATGCAGGGGCCAGTGCCTCAGCAATTTGTCGTGATGGATCTGGATGCTCGTCTTCGTGTTCTTGCCAATTGAACTAACCGAGGGGACGATCCTCGTCATTTCGCCGGCTGAATTGCTGCGAACTCCGTCGAGCCAGTCCTCGAGCCGGATGTCGCTGGACTGCGTCTCGATTTTCAGGCGAATTCGTCGGGGTGACTCGACGCTGTGCCAGCCCCCGGCAGTTTCGTCGTGGTGAGCGACGATATTCCGGGCCTTGCTGCCCTGCTGCTCCAGCAATGCCTCGCCCGGCGGACCGGTCGGCACCCGACCCTCGCGCCGGAGCCGTTCGACGCCTCGTGCAAGCCGGGCATCGAGGTCTTCGTCAGCACCCATTGCCATCAGGAACTCCACCAGCCAGCTGGTGATCTGCCATTTTTCCAGTCCGTCAAGCTCGATCGGCTCCTCGACCGGCACGCTGTCGACATTGACGTCGAGCCATACCTGCAGGCGATTTCGCATGTAGGCGGCGATCGGGCGCTGGAGGAAATCTGCCAGCATCCGGCAATCGATGGCGCCCTCCGGGGTCCAGGCAGGCAGAACGGGCCATCGTTCGGGCCCCTCCAGCCCGGGCTCGGGCCAGGCATCGCGCCATTCCCGAGCATAGGTCAACAATCGCTTGTGCTCTTCGGGATCCGGCGAAAAGTACTGGCGGCTGAAGGGCTGAAGCGGATGCACGATGCTGAGCGATTCGACCAGCTTGCGATCGCTCTCGATGCACTGCTCCGTGCTCTCGATCGATGATCCCGAAACCCTGAAACAGTCATCGATGTAATCACGCAATTGTCCGACCACGGTCGAAGGCGGCATCTCGCTGCTGTCACGCACATCGCGCCCGATCCAGCTGATATAAAAATGCCTTCGCGCTGCCAGCAGCGCCTCGAGAAACAGGAAGCGATCGTCGTCGCGACGGGCGCGGTCACCCGGCCGGCTGCGGCCGTCCATCAGGTCGAAGTCCGGACCGTGCACCACGCGCGGGAAGTTGCCGTCGTTCATTCCCAGCAGACAGATCACCTTGAACGGAATGGCACGCATCGGCACCAGCGTGGAAAAGCTCACGCTGCCGGTCATGAATTGCCTCGAGCGCACCGATTCATCGAGCGAGTCGATCAGCACGTCGCGGACGATCTCGGTCGGCAGCGCTTCGTCCAGGCCAGCCTTCGAGGTGGCTTGAACAAACTCCTCGAGGGCCTGATCGATGTGATGACGGGCCAGTGCATCTTCGCTGCCGCGGGGGGCCATGAAATCGTCAAGCATGCGCGCCAGCCGCCGTGCCCATTCGGCAGCATCGGTCGGCTGGCTCATCCGCTCCCACCAGTGCTGCAGGCACTCGATCAATCGTGAAAGGCGAGCAGCGAGATCGGCATCCCCTCCCGTGATTTCCTCGTAGGGCTGGATTTCGGCGAATGCGTCGCCATTACCCACAGCGTATCCGAGCAGCATGCGCCTGAGGCCGAAATGCCAGCTGTTCTCCGAAAAGCCAGCGCCAAGCCCCAGGCGCTCGCGGTGCTTTGCGTTCAGGCCCCAGCGCACGCCGGAACCCTCGATCCAGCGGATCAGTAGATCAAGGTCACCCTCGGCAAAACCGAAGCGCCGGCGCAGGGCCGGGACGTGCAGAAGGTCGACGACCTCGGCGCTGGTCAGGCGCGAAGCCGGCAGATCGAGCAGCGTGGTAAAGACACGCAGGTAGCCCGACTCGATGCCCTCCCGACTGTCACCGATGGTGTACGGAATGAAGCGCGAATCCCGCGACCCATCGGATCGGGCCGCAGCCAATCGACCAAAGACGGCGTGAATGTGCGGCGCGTAGTCGTCGATGGTGGGCGCCATGACCAGGATGTCGCGCGGCTGAACATCCTCGTCGTCGAGCATGACCTTGAGAAGATGGTCGTAAAGCACCTCGACTTCCCGTTGCCGGCTGTAATTGATCGAGAACCGGATCGACCGGTCCTCCGGATCAATGGATCCGCGATCTTCGGGTTCGGGAACAGGCTGCAGGTCCAGGATTCCCTGCTGGACACCTTGGAGTACGGTAGAGGCGGCGCTGTCGGCGTGGTCTTCGAACCAGTCGACGGGGTTGGCGAACCAGTCGTCGTAAGCCCCGGGCTCATCCATGCGATCGAGGAGGTCGATGAAATCACGTCCCTGTCGCCCCCAGGCCGCCAGGAGCGGATTGGCCTTCTCATGAAAGATCGATTCGTCGACCGGATCGTCGTCGATCCCCGGCTTGCGCTCGAAACGAGCTCCCAGCTTTCTGTAGCTGTCGCGCGCCTCGATCAGGTTGGCCCAGTACCAACGGCAAGGATTGTGAACCGTGACCAGCACCTGGCAGTGATTGGCCAGGGCAGCGAGCGCTTCCAGCGCCTGACGCGGCAGCGAATTGACGCCGAACAGCGTGATGCGGGCGGGAAGTTCGGGGTGATCACCCGCGTTGCTATCACCCAGCACACGCAGGAACTGTTGGTGAACATGCCCTCGATGACTGGCGTCCAGCCCTCGCGGCGAGTCCACAAGGTTTCGCCAAAGCTCTGGCTGCCAGCGTTGTTCTCTGGGTAAATCCTCGAACCCGCCGTCGAGTTGACGCAGCCGATCGTGCCCCTCTTCCCAGTCCGCAAGCCAGTCGGCGCGGTGAAACTGGTAGCGTTCGAACAGCTCGGCGATTGCCTGGGCCAGCTGAAAACGACGGCGTGGATCGTCGTCGACTTCCACAAAGCGGCGCAGCACATCAAATTGCCGACTTTCGAGAAGCGCCGGCAACCGGGCATGAATCAACCACCGAAGACGCGCAGCGTCAAAGTCAGGTTCTGCGGGCACGAGTGACTCACCGAGAACGATTCGGTAAGCCTCCCAGAGAAATCGTGCCGGCAACAAGGTCTTCACGGCAGCGCTGATGCCCAGACCGCCTTCATCACGCTCGGAATCACCTTCCGTTGCCAGCGCGTGCTGGAGCCACAGTCCGATGCCATGGCTTTCAGTCAGTACGACCTCATCTTCGAGCGGCGCAAGCGGGTAGTGCCGCAAATGCTCCACGACAAGCTGTCGCAGGTTCTCGGGCTTGTTCGAGTGCACGATCGCCAGGCCGCGCTCTGGGCGGCCTTCTTTCTTGTGGATATCCCTCACGACTCTCCTCTGCCTTTGGACGCCGCGTCGATGTTCGTTGCATCGATCACGGCGCAAGCCCGGTTACATTCTTCTTGCCATAGCCTCGCAAGTCAATGCGACGACTTGTGCTGAATCTAAAAATCGGGGCGGCTCGTGCCGCCCCGATCCCCCTCTTGCCCCCGGCCCCCTACTGCCGGGTTCCCCCATCAGAAAACGCGCTTGACCGCGAATGCCCTGTAGCCCGGGTTCTGGGCATTGGCCGAACGTTTCGCCTGTTCCGGCGTCGAGGCGTGAACCGTGATCGCAAACACACCACTTCCTCCACCCGGACGACTCATCTTCACTTCCCACTGCGGCATCGACATGTGCGCTCCTCCTTCGTTTGTGCACAGAAACAGCTTACGGAGGCGCGCGACGCACTCTGTCGCAGCAACGACTTTCTGCCCAAAATTGCCGATACCGGCCCGAGCCCGGGGCCGGTGTTAGCCTGTGCGCAGGGCATAGCAAAGGGGATTTGTTCAGCATGGCTTTCCTGGGAATCGGCAAGAAGGATCGCGATGGGCGACAGGTGCGGATCGAGCACCGCGGCGAAGCACCTGCGGGCAAGCCGAACCGGCGGCATCGCATTGCGAGAACAGATTCGTGCCGGCGGGCTAAGCCTGACGGCCAACACCCAGCGCGGCGCGCGAGTCTCGATGACGCCGGCGCGCAATACCCAGGTCGCTTTCCAGAACTCGCGCTTCGTGTTGCGCGGTCGCTACGGCAAGGGGCCGGCGAAGCTCAACCTGTCGAAGTCCGGCGTCTCACTTTCGGCAAAGATGGGCCTGGGAACGATCAACGTCACCAACCCCGGACGATCTTCAGCGAAGATCGCCGGCGTCCAGATGCGGGGCCAGAAGGCGGCGGCGATCAATGCCGTGGTGGCCTTGTTCCAGATGCTCGTGGTACTCGTCCGGGTGGCGTTCACGCTGATCGTCTACCTGGTCGTCGGCACGCTGAACGGAGCGATCTGGCTCTACGAGACATCACAGGCTCTGATTGCCCAGTGGCGCTTCAATCGCCAGCAGAAGAAGCGAGCGGAACGCACGAGACGCCTTGAAGAAGCCGCCAGCCAGTGGCTCGCCAGCAATGGTGATCTTCTCGAAGAAATGGCGCCCGAATCCTGCCTGGCTGCGATGGAAAAGCTGCTGGTGCGAACCGGCGTGGGGGCGGATGCAGCAGCCAGGCAGCAAGAGGACGAGAACGCACGGCAGGGCCCTGAAGTGGATGGCCGAACCCGACAGCTCGTGGAGCGACTTTCTCTGGTGGACGGCCCCCAATCAGCCAACGACGATGCCGGATCCGCGGCACTGCCCGTAACCGGCATCGCCGTCCTTGCCATTCACTATCGCGATTCAGCTCCGACCGAAGAATTACCCAGGGCCTTCTACCAGTTCGACGACACGACGCTGGCGAACGGACCACGCACCATCGGCCAGGAACTGCTGCTCGAGGACATCGCCGATCTCTTCGGGCTTAGGCTAGAAGCCGAGGAGGAAGTGGAAACCGACCCGTAGCGGGGCTTATCCAAATGGGCAGTCAACGACCTGCCCCATCTTCGTGCAGGCCGAGAGGCCCGAACGGGCCCGCTCAAGGCCCGAGTCAGACACGCACTCGATCAGTCGTCATGATTCATCTTCGGGGTCGCGCTCCACCTGACAACGCCGTTCTTGTGGTGTGGCCCCCCGACGCTTGCGCTGGTTTCCGCATATCCAGCAAGAGCACATACATGGGGTATTGACGAACATTCCAACCTCGCGCTCGGTAATGTCGGAATAGCAATCTATAAACAAGCGCGTGTAGTACAACTGCTTCTTGCGCTTACGCTTCAGTCGCTCCATATGGTGGCGTCGTAACGCCCGTTGCATGTTCTTCATTTTCAATCTCCCGGAACAGGTTCGAGTTCCAGGCGGTCGCTTTTTCAAGCGCCCGCCCGGGTCTGTGCCGGGATTTGCAGAAAATGATTGGAATCGTCATGTCGCCACTGAACCTCAAATTGAAAAATCCGGAAAATCAGGTATTGCCGCTGATTACGGTCGGGTGCGCCGACCATCGCACTCGGAGTGCGAAGCGAGTGCGCGGGTCACCCCCGAGACAGACGGGCACGATATGGGCCCGTTCCGGGCTCGATTTGGGCACGGGGTGAAATTTCCCCGCTCGGAAAGCGCGAGAAAACTCCTGAAATTAGTTTTAAATCAGTGCTTTAGGGTGGTGCCGGTGGAGAGATTCGAACTCCCGACCTGCGCATTACGAATGCGATGCTCTACCAACTGAGCTACACCGGCGCCGGCAAGCCGCGAATTATACCGGCTCCGGGGCGGTGTTGTCATTATCAGGGGCGAACGGTGTCCGGTTCAGCGGGTTCCGGAGCTCGGGGTGAGCCCAGGGCGCCATAGACCACACCTGCAGTCAGATGAGGAAACCCGCGGGTCGGCCCTTGTCGGGACGGCTAACTGGCATTCCCTGCAGAGCAGGTATGCTTGGGAAATGGACAGTCAAACGCCAACCTGGGCCGAAAACGACCAGCCTCACCGTATCGCGCGGGTCAATTACCCAGTCAGGGCAGTGTCCTTCATGGCTGTGTTTGGCGCCATTTTGTTGCTCACGCCGGAGCGTGGCTTCGGCAGCGGCATTTTGCTATTCGGGGTACTGTCTTTTCTGGTCTATCCGCACCTGACCTATCTGCACGCTGCCCGCGCCGCAGATTCCAAGCGCGCGGAACTTGCAAATCTGCTCATCGACAGCATCCTGCTGGGCGCCTGGGCCGCAGTTGCCAGCTTCCATCTCTGGTTTACGTTCACCGTACTCGTGGCGACGCTCAGCAACAACGCCATCATTGGCGGACTTCGTCAATTCGCCCTGGCCGCCGCCTGTTTTCTGCTGGGCGGCGCGATCACCATGCTGATTGCCGACACTACCTTCCAGCCCACCTCCGGCCTTGGCACGACCCTCTACATCGCCGTCATGGCCGCAACCTACATGGTCGTCATCTCCGTGACCAGCCATCGCCTGAATGACCAGCTGGCCAAGGCGCATCTGTCACTCATCGGCAACAGCCGGGTTTTTCGTTCCCTGCTCAAGCTCAGTGCGGTCAGCAACGATGCAGCCGACGTCGCCGACCTGATCGAAAAGGCGCTGGATCATTTCCGAAGAATGACGCCCGACCAGCCGTTCGGCTTGCTGCTGTTCCAGCGTGAGCGCCCCCGTCAGTTGCGCAACTGCGGTTTTCGCGGCCTCGGCAAGAGCAGCCAGGATGCCGTCTTCGAACACCTCGCCGCCCACAGTGCCAGTGAACGGCGCGGCGAGCGCACCAAACTGCGGGTTTCGGAAGGCCCGATGCTGGCCGTCCCCGTGACGGGGCAGCTCGAACGCGCGCATGCCTATGTGCTGATGAGCCGGGAACTGTCAGCAGAGCTGGGCAAGCTGCGGGCCCTGTTCGTCAACCAGTTGGCCGGCACACTGCAGAACAAGCTTCTGACCGAAGAACTGCGCAAGGCCGCGGAAACCGATGAGCTCACCGGGCTGTTCAATCGCCGCTACCTGGAACAGCAGTTGAGCGCGGCGATCGAGCGCAAGCTGCAACATCACGGCCAGGACTTCTCGGTCATCATGATGGATCTGATCGGATTGAAGGGCGTGAACGACACGCAAGGTCACGCCGCCGGCGACCACTTGATTGCGACTGCAGCAGAACGCTTGCTCACACAGGCACGGTCCACCGACGTGGTCGCCCGAATTGGAGGTGATGAATTTGTCGTGCTTTGCCACGACTGCGGGGAAGCCAATGCCGAACGGCTGGCCGAGCGTCTGGCCGCGGCATGTAGCTCTAGTCCAACGCCTGGGCAGGATCAAGCCTCGGAACTGACGATCAAGATCAGCGTCGGCGTTGCCGGGTCCGACCGCCATCGGCCGCAGCAGGTGCTCGCGGAGGCCGACCGGCGCATGTACGAGCACAAGGAACTCCACTACCAGCAACACCGCACCCGGCGCTGACTGCCGCTTGCCGTTCCACCACTAGAATCTACCCGCCGACGAGCAAACGAGCGAACAAGCGAACGAGCTAACCCGTGTTTTGAAGCCCCTGCGCGATCCCGTGTACGCTCTCGATCAGCGCCATCTCCAGCGCCTCGTCCTTGCAGCCCCCGGCGCGCCAGCGCTCGAGCAGCTCCACCTGGGTGAAGCTCATCGGGTCGACGTAGGGGTTTCTCAGCAGGATCGAGCGCTTGAGGGTGGGGTCGCCGTCGAGCAGGCCCTTGTGACCCTTGATGCGGCAGATCATCTCCCGGGTGCGTTCGAACTCGGCCAGGATGATGGGGAAATAGCGCTCGCCAAGCTCGCCGGCGAGCTTGGCGTAATGGCCGCCGATGCCCATGTCGGCCTTGGCCATGCCCATTTCGGCGTCCGAGAGCAGGTTGGAGAAAAACAGCCACTCGCTCGCCATCTCCTCGACGGCCTCGAAGCCGATTTCGTCGACCAGCTGCTCCAGCCCGCTACCCAGGCCGTACCAGCCGGGCAGGCCCTGGCGCGACTGGCCCCAGGCGAACACCCAGGGAATGGCGCGCAGGCCCGAAATGCCGATCTTCTTCGCCCGCGAGGCCGGGCGCGAGCCGATACGCAGGCGCTCGATCACGTCGATCGGCGTGGCCAGGCGGAAATACTCGCCGAAGGCCTCGTCGCCGTAGACCAGGTCGCGGTAGGCTTCGCGCGAGAGCTCGGCCAGGCGCGCCATGGCCCGGCGCCAGGGGCCTTCCGCACAGTCCGGATCGCCATCGACAAAACCGGCCCGGATGACCGCGCCGGTGGCCTGCTCCAGGTTTCGAACGGCAATCGTGCGCAGACCGTACTTGCGGTGGATGACCTCGCCCTGCTCGGTCATGCGCAGCCGACCGCCGACCGAGCCGGCGGGTGCGGCAAGCACCGCCGCCGGGGTCTTACCGCCGCCGCGCCCGACCGTACCGCCGCGGCCGTGGAAGAAGGTGACTTTCACGCCGTGCTCCTCGAACAATGCAAGCAGCTTGCGCTGCGCGTCCTGCAGCGACCAGCGCGAGGCGACCATGCCGCCGTCCTTGTTCGAATCCGAATACCCCAGCATCACCATCTGGCGGTCGCCGCGCGCGGCCAGCAGCTCGCGCCACACGTCGAGCTCGAGCAGGCCTTCCATCACGCCCTCGGCGGCGATCAGGTCGTCGACCGTCTCGAACAGCGGCACGATATCGAGCCGGTCCTTGGCCACGCCCGCGGCGCGGGCCATGAACCAGGCCGCCAGGATGTCGTCGGCGTTGCGGCTCATCGAGATGATCAGCGTGGTGATGGCCCGTTCGCCGAACTTGTCGTGAGCTTTTGCCGCGGCGGCGAGGAGTTTGTAGACGGGGTGGGTGGCTTTGACGTCTTGTCCGTCGGGGATGCGACCCCGACCTACGGCGTCTTTCAGATAGTTGGTTCTTTCTTCGGGGTCTCGGTCTGGCCAGTTGGCGTCGTCGATCAGCTCGCCGACGGCCTCGTGCAGGTCGCCGGAGTCGATGCGCAGGTCCAGCGCGGCCAGGTGGAAGCCGAAAATATCGACCCGGCGCTGCAGGCGCCCGATCGGGAACAGGCCGGCGCGCTGGCCGCGGTTGGCCTTGAGGCTTTCGGCAATGCAGGCCAGGTCGGCTGCGAACCCGTCGACGTGGTCGTAGGCGCCCTCACCGTCGCCGATCGTGGCCTTCAGCCGCGCCTCGACCAGGTAGAGCAGCTCGCGATACGGCATATCGGCGTGGCGCGAAGGAATGGTCTCGACCACCTGCGGCAGCAGCTTGCGATATTCGGTAATGCGCTCGCGTACGTCCTCGTTGACGCCCGCGCGCCCGTCGGTCTGGCTGAGCAGGCGGTTGAGCTGGCGAACTTCCTTCAAGTAATTGCCGATTACCTGGCGGCGCTGCTCGGTGAGTGTCTCCATCACCGTCTCGCCGGTGACGTTGGGGTTGCCGTCCATGTCGCCGCCCACCCAGGAACCAAAGCGCAGCACCGACGGCAGATCGCCCGGCCACAGGTCCACGCCCCAGGCGCGGGTGGCGGCCTCGGCCAGATTCTCGTGCAGCACGGGTGCGACGCGATAGAGCACGTTGGCCAGGTAGTAATGCGCGTGCTCGGCCTCGTCGGCCACGGTCGGGCGCGAGCGCGACTGCTCGGCCGTCTGCCAGGCAATCGTCTGCTCCATGCGCACGCGGTCGATCAGGCGATTGGAAGCATTCTCCGAAAGCCCCGGATCGAGCCGCTCGACCAGGTAGCTGGCCATGCGCTGCTCCTTCTCCAGGATCGAGCGCCGCGTTGCCTCGGTCGGATGCGCGGTAAACACCGGCTCGACCAGCAGATCGGCAAGGGTCTCGCGCACCGTCTCCCAGTCGCGCCCCTCCCCGGCCAGCTTCTCGAACACGTCGGAGAGCGAATCGGGCTGCACGCCCTCCCCGGCCGCCATGTACTCGCGCCGTCGCCGAATGCGATGCACCTGCTCGGCCAGGTTCACCATCCGAAACCAAGCGGCAAACGCGCGCACGAACTCGCTGGCCTCGCCCGCATCCTCGATCCGGCACTGAGAGAGCAGTTCCGACCCGTCGTTCTCGCCCACCCGACGCGCAATCGCCGCCGCCCGGGCCGTCTCGACACGTTCAAACAGCGCATCACCGCACTGCTCGCGCAAAAGATCCCCGATCAGCGCCCCCAGCAGGCTGACATCGTCGCGAAGGGGCTGGTGCTCGGGTGGGAAATCGATTTCCTGGCGTTTCATGAAGGTGATCTGGTGATTCGGGCTAATTGATCATGATACCGAAAGCGCATCAAACCAATGGGAAAGCGTGGTGACTATTTCCAATTTTTTCGCCAGGCTGCGAACTCGGACGGCCTGATGCGGTAGCGCGCCATATTGCCTTCATGCAGGTTCATTAGCTCTGTCTCGACCACTTCGACAAAACGCACCCTGGCGGTGTTATCCAATCCATCTTTGGCGATGTCGCGGATATACGCCGTTGCCTGCCGCTTGTCCATGCGCCCAGCTACAACTGCGTTTATCGTTTCTCCAATCAGGGTGCGATGCCGCAGCCGGAATCGATCTGGCTCCCCCAGCGAGCGCCGAACGGCCGCATAGCGGGCACATGACCGCTCATACGCCCAGACAAACACATCTCTAAGCAACTCCACGCGATTCAGCTCATAAACACCCAGCAAACCATCGACATAAGTACGCACCGGCACATCCACGAAAGACAACGGAGACAGGTTCTGGCGAATCATGGGAACATTGGCGGCCAATCTTGATACGCGTTTGTTGACATCTTCAAACGGCTGCAAATAAGGGAGATGCACGGTTACAAAGAATGCCTGTTCGAATGGGTCGTTGATGGCACTGGCCGTATCGAGAATCTGATCGAAACACTCTTCGATCATCTGCGGCACTTCCAGCGGGTGATACACCGTGCCATCAATGCTTACAGGTATGTGCCGCAAACGGCCAACTGCCTGCGGATCTGCCAGCAGGTTATCAGCCAGCAAGGCATGCAGGTTCTGAATGGTATAGCGGTTGAACCCGATCTCTTCGGCCTGCTCCACCAGCAGCCCGATGGCCGCCTTGTGGTTCAGGATCATCTGCGCTTCTTCGGCCTTCTTGCCTTCTGCCGCCTCGCCCAACTCCAGCAGTCGTTCCGTTTCCAACAGTGAATAGGTGTTGCCTTCCAGGCGACTGGAATTCCAGGAAAGATCGATCAGCAGGCGATTCCAGATATGTCGGGCATACGTACCCGCAGGCTGTCCCTCGCCCGTTGACCGTCCCGACTGAAAAAGCCGCTGCCGCAATGCTTCGGAAAGATAGAAACTGTGATTGGGCCGGTACTGATCCAGAAATTCCCGGCTATAACCGACTGGTTGGCGATGCTGGATCGGCCCGCGAACAATCTGGCGTATCGCCCTGCCTTCGTCAGAGATGGGGAGCTGAGCTTCCACCTCATCTCGAAAAACGAGACCCTCGACGACATCGACATCGATCACCTTGCCCTTGCGCTCGGATACCCGATAACGACTCGCCCTGGCACGACCTTCTTGCACCAGCCGACCTTGTTCAATCAATGCCGCCACGCGACGCTGGAGCGTGCGCCGAGGCATATCGGATTGCAGAGCGGATGCGATGTCATCAATCGACACCGCAGTTCCAAACCCGGCAACCGCCTTCACAATCGCTTCCAATTCTTCTTCAGGAACCCGCCGGGCCATCTCGGCCTCCTGTTGGCACAATACCGTTGAATTGCGCCACATTACCTCGATTAGTGGCGCTATTCAAGTATCGCGCCACAATAAGGCCCATTAGTGGCGCGGTTAAGCAACCCTCGTCAGCCAGGTTGACCACTCGGAACCATCGTCCTCGCCCACCCGCCACACACCCGGCAGCTAGACCAAAGACCATTACGACCAAGCTCGCCGGAGACGCTTCAACCACCGAGGAGGCTCAATCGCCTATTAATCATTTGGCCGTCTATTTCTAGGCCACGCGCCCTCGGCTTCTGAATAGACTGATTCCCGTCATTTGACGCCCGCCCCGCCGGGGCGTATAAGCAACGGTCTGGCAGTTTTTCCGTCCAAGGGGGAACTGTGGAGGTGTCTTATGACCCGCGTTCTTGTTGTTCTTGTCGCCCTCGCGCTTGCGCTGGGTGCTTCGCTGTTTGTTTTTGACCGGCTGATCGAGCCCGCGCCGGCTTCCGCTAATCCCGACGAAGAAAAATCCTATCTCCCCGAGATCGCGCCGGTGGGTGCGACGCTGCTCGACGGGCTGGGTAACTACAGTCGATCGATCACTACTGATAACTCTGAGGTGCAGCGCTGGTTCGACCAGGCGCTGATGCTGACCTGGGGGTTGGACTAATGCGGTCACTGATCAGCAGGCGCTCAGCTTGTCTCTCAGTGTTCGTGGCAAGGCGTCGGTGCGCAGGTGTAGCGGGTCCTACATCAAGCGCCGACAACGAAGCCCACGGACGCTGAGAGGCAAGCCCTGCGGGAGATTCGGATACGGCTTTCGGCTGCGTTCCGCTCCCTTGACATAGGCCCACTATGCCTTCGCTCGCGCGCCTTACCGAAAGCCGTATCCGAAGCTCTGAGCGCCTGCTGATCAGTGACCGCATTAGTCGTCACCAGGCGGCCGAGCGTTCTTATCTGAAGGCCGTCGAGCTCGATCCAGAGTGTGCGATGTGCTGGTGGGGTGCCTCATTGGTGCTGGGCCCGCACGTCAATGCGGGCATGGACCCGGCTAACAACGCAGCGGCCTGGGAGCGACTGCAGGCCGCGCGTAGCCTGGCTGGTTCGGCCGAGCCCTGGGAAAGGGCCTGGATCGAGGCGCTTTCAGCGCGCTATGCGGAGAATCCGCCCGAGGACCGCACGCCGCTCGACGAGGCCTATGCCGAAGCCATGGGCCGGGTGGTGGCCGACGATCCGGACGATCTCGACGCCGCGACCCTCCATGCCGAGGCCTTGATGAATCTCCAGCCCTGGGCCTACTGGGACGCCGAAGGCAATCCGCTGGGCAACACGCCGCGCATTGTCGACGTGCTCGAGGGCATCATCGAGCGCAATGGCGAACATCCCGGCGCGCTGCATCTCTACATTCATGCGGTCGAGGCTTCCAACGAGCCCGAACGCGGCGCGGTGGCGGCCGACCGGCTGCGCACGCTGATTCCCGGCTCCGGCCACCTGGTGCACATGCCGGCGCACATCTACGCCCGCGTGGGGCGCTGGCACGATGCGGTCATCGCCAACCAGCGTGCGATCGAGTCCGACGACGCCTACCTGGCCGCCTGCCGGCCGGGCCCGGGCATCTACCCGCTAGGCTATGTGCCGCACAACCACCACTTCCTGTGGTTTGCCGCCACCATGTCCGGCGAGCGCGAAGCCGCGCTGGCCGCTGCCGAGTCCACGCATGGTCGCACCAGCGATCCGGAGCTGATCCGCACGCCGGGCTTCGAGGGCATGCAGGCCTATGCCCTCTCGCCCTTGTATGCCAGGGTCCGCTTCGGGCTATGGGACGAAATCCGGGCCATGCCGAAACCCGACAAGGACCTGCCCTACATGAACGCCCAGTGGGAGTATGCCCAGGGCCTGGCCGCGCTGCGCGGCGGCGATGTCGAAACCGCAAAGGCGCATCACGAGCGCCTGACCGAATTCGCGCAGGATCCGACCATCGAGTCCTACATGATGTGGGAGCGCTACTCGCTGATCCACGGCGTACGCGTGGCCGAACGTACCCTGGCTGCCGAACTGGCGTTCGACGACAAAGACATCGACGCTGCGGTCGCGGCCATGAATGAAGCCATTGCCATCGAGGACGCCCTGCCCTACGACGAGCCGCCGGGCTGGCACTTCCCCAGCCGCATGGTGCTGGGCGCCATGTTGCTGGATGCCGGACGTGCGCAAGAAGCCGAGGTGGCCTACCGGGGCGAGCTGCGGCGCAATCCCGAAAACGGCTGGTCGCTGCGCGGCCTGGAGCAGGCGCTGCGCGCGCAGCAGCGCGTGGAAGAAGCCGATGAGGTGGCCGGGCGTTTCGAGAAGGCCTGGGCCCACGCCGATATCGAGCTGGCCTCGACCCGGCTGTAACCGGGGCGGTGCTCTTTACTGAACGGGGAGGCCGCGCAGGTCTTGGGCCAGCGCGGCCGCCTCGATCGGGGCGCGCCACCAGGCAATGAGTTGGCCCCGCGGATCGATCAGGGCTACGGCGCTGGCGTGGTCCATGGTGTACTCGCCGCCCCCGGTGGGCACGCGCACGTAAGCCATCTGCAGGGGCTCGAGCAGGCGGTTCAGTTCTTTCGTTTCTCCGGTCAGCCCGATCCAGTCCTCGTCGAACCAGGCCAGGTATTCGGCCAGTTGTGCGGGCGTGTCGCGGGCCGGGTCGACGGTGACGAGCACCGTCTGCAGATCGTCGCGGGCTTCGAGATCCGATTGAGCGGCACGCAGAATGCCGAGCGTGGCCGGGCAGATGTCGGGGCAGTGGGTAAAGCCGGAAAACAGCAGCGTCCAGCGGCCGAGCAGGTCGGCGCGGGTGAACGGCGCGTTGTGCTGGTCGGTGAGGATGAATTCACCGACGAGTACCGGCGGGTCGGCAAACAGCGCATGCTGAAGCGTTGGCGTGGCGGCTTCCCGGCCGCAGGCGCTCAGGGCCAGCGCGATGGCGGCGATTGCAGCCAGCAAAGCAGAGCGAGAACAAATCACGGGGCGGCCTCCAAGCCTGATGCCTACCGACGAATCCGATCATACGCCGTCCCGGGCCCAAAGCCGAATGAAGCGCCTGTCGCATGCCGGGATCAGCTGCGCTTGTCAATGTGCCTGCGGTGCCCAGCAGTCCGCGCCGGGAGAGCGGCTACCCCGAGCGATACACTCTGATGGAATCCACTTCGAGCTCGAATGGCCCGTCCTTGCCGTCGAGGATGTAGAAGCCGATTCGTTGGATCTCGGCAAGCTTTACCGTCGGCACGTCGACCGATCGCCCGAAGACAGTAGCCCGCAGCGCCGAGAAGGGAACCCGAACGGTCTGCCATTCATCGCTCGTCTCGAAGGGTGCCCGGCGCGAGACGCTTCGCCAGCCGTAGCGGTGGTCGTCGTTGACCTCGACTTCGAAGCGGCGGCCGTTGCCGCGGACCCGCATTTCCAGCCCGTCGTAGGAGGAAAGATCCAGGCTGCGGGAAGTCCTGACGGACGTAAACCCGCCGCCCTGTGTCACCAGCTCACCATGGAAACGCAGGCGTCCGCTTTGGATCTCGACAAAGCCCTTCGAGCGACCGCCCATAACGCCGTCGTTGACGATTTCCCATTTGCGGTTGGTCTCATCTTCAAAATCCAGAAGAAGAACAGATTCATTCATGTCTTCACCAATCGCCAATGCCGGGGCCAGGAGTGTAGCCAGCAAAATTGCCGGCAACAGCTGCCGGAATACCCCATTTACAAGTCGCACGGTCATCATTGTTCCGGAAATCACCAGCACAATGTAGCGCCGCAGACGTGAAGAGGGGATTATTCTGTGCCGGTCTCCGCGACAACAACGCGATCGCGACCCTCCCCCTTGGCGCGGTAGAGCGCAGCGTCCGCTCGCTCGACAGCATGATCGAGTGGCTCGTCCCTGCCAACCTGTGTCACCCCGATGCTAATCGTCACGGAATCCAGTTCACCAAAGGATAACTTCCTGGTTTCTGAACAGATTCTCTCGGCAAGCATGCTTGCTTCTTCGGGGCCCGTTTCCGGCGCGAGCATAATGAACTCTTCACCGCCCCATCGCGCGACCACGTCGACGCCTCGCACGGTGTTTCTGAGATGTTCGGCAATGGCCTTGAGCACCTCATCACCGTGAAGATGGCCGAAGCGATCGTTGATGCTCTTGAAGTGGTCCACATCAAGAAGCATCAATGACAGGGGCTGATCATAGCGCGCGGCCTTCTTCAACAGTTCATCGGCTTTCTCTTCGAACTTGCGCCGGTTCCAGAGTCCGGTAAGAAAATCCATTTCGGCTTGCTGAACCGATGTCAGATCCCGAACCACGGCATAGATGCCGGACACCTTTCCGTTGTGTCCGACGCTGGGCTGGTACTGTGCAAGCACGAGACGTTCCCCCCTCCCTTATAGGGAAGTTCGGCCTCGTAGCTGACTTCCTCTCCGCTCAACGCGGCTTGCACGTAAGGGCGAATCTGCTCGTAGGCCTCGTCGCCCACGACTTCCCAGATGTACTTTCCGCGTATATCGCGAGCTTCCACGCCGAACCAGTTCTCATAGGCAGCATTCACTTCGCGGTATCGGAACTCAGAATCGATATACGACACCAGGATGGGAATACTGTCGACCAGCATGCTGCGACGATGGACCTCGTGTTCGAAACTGGCGGCGTTGAACAGAGCGGCGGCCAGGATGCCCGACGCGATCTCGAGCAACTGCATGTCTTCGACCGAAAAGGCCTTCGGCCGTGAGGCATAAACCTTGAGCACGCCATAGCATTGCTGGTCGTGGATCAAGGGCACCAGGATGCCGGACACGAAGCCGACCTTCCGGGCCGCCTCCTGGTGCACGCGGGGATCCTGGCTGGTGTCGTCGGTCTTGATGATGTCGCGGATGCGAAAACACTGGCCGGTCAGACTGCCTTCGATCGGAAGTCGCAGACCGAGCGAGCCTTCGGCCCTGCCGGCTACCGCCCGATAAACCATCTCATCGCCTTCGGCTTCTTCGACCACAGCCGCATCCGCGCTACTGATAGCGAGCGCGGCATCGACGACTCTCTGACGGACGCGCTGCAGGTCCAGACCGCTGGTTACGATCTCTCTTTGCAAATCGACCACACGCTCCAGATCCCGCCGTCGGCGAGCCCTGATTCGTCGTTCGGTGACGTCCGCCTGCACGACAATGAAGTG
The DNA here is from genome assembly GCA_034520805.1 of Lysobacterales bacterium. Classification (GTDB taxonomy): domain Bacteria; phylum Pseudomonadota; class Gammaproteobacteria; order Xanthomonadales; family Wenzhouxiangellaceae; genus Wenzhouxiangella. The sequence continues at coordinate 268,299 of JAXHNG010000008.1, forward strand.
GGTCACTTCCCCCGCCGCGTCCGTTTCCGGAGTAACTTCTATGTGCATCAAGAACGGCTCACCGCTCTTGCGGTAATACCAGGCCTCACTCTGGAACTTGCTCCCAGCGGCCAGTGCGGCACCGAAGGCCTCGACTACGTCCGGATCGGTTTTTTCGCCTCGCAGAAAGCCCGGCTCCTGCCCGATCACTTCGGAGCGATCGTACCCGGTCATTTTTTCGAAGGCTGCATTGACGTAGATTATGCGCTGCGCCGCCTGACCCGGGCTCTGCCCGAAGATCGTCACGGCATCGCGTGAAAGCTCCAATGCCCGTTCGAGCAAGCGGGAGTCCACCGCCATTCGACACTCCGTTTTTAAAAGTCATCTCCCGGATACCATAATGCCAGAAGACTTCATCGAAGGCGCGCAACCGGCGATTACCGCCCGGCACGGTCAGGGGGGGCAGCCATAATGGGGCCCTGTTTTCCCGTCAGCGACGAGCGACGAGCGACCATGAACAAGGACAGCCTCAATACACCAGGCCTACTCATCGACAAAGAGCGCTTCGAGTGCAACGTTGCGCGGATGAACGCACGGCTCGAGCGCCTCGGCGTGCCGCTGCGGCCTCACCTCAAGACGGTGAAAAACGCCGATCTGGCGCGACGAATGATGGCCGGGCACCCCGGTGGTGCGACGGTATCGACGCTGGCAGAGGCCGACTACTTCTTCGATGCAGGAATCGACGATTTGCTCTACGCGGTCGGCGTCGCGCCCGGCAAGCTGGACGCAGTGGCCGAGCGGATTCGAGGCGGGATGCAGCTCTCGATCCTTCTGGATCACCAGGATGCGGCACGGGCCGTGGCCGAGGCTGCCGCTCGCAACGGCATTGCCTACCGGGTTTTACTGGAAGTTGACGCCGACGGGCACCGCGCCGGATTCCGGCCGGACGATCCCGCCCTGGGCGAGGTCGCCGACATCCTGGCGCGCGGCGGTGCGGAACCGGCGGGGGTGATGGTACACGCCGGCGGGTCCTATGCCTGCCGGGATCGTGATTGCCTGGTGCAAATGGCACAGGCCGAACGCGACGCCGCCGTGTCCGCCGCCGAGGCGCTGCGTGCCGGTGATTTTGATGCAACTGTGGTCAGCGTGGGTTCGACGCCGACGGCGTTGTTTGCCGAGGATCTAGCCGGCGTCACCGAAGTACGCGCGGGCGTCTACGCTTTCATGGACCTGGTGATGGTCGGCATCGGCGTGTGCGATCTCGAAGACATCGCCATCTCGGTGCTCACCGAAGTGATCGGCCATCGAAGCGATGAGGGCGAAGCCATTGTCGACGCCGGCTGGATGGCGCTCTCGCGCGATCGCGGCACCGCCGATCAGGCCATCGACCGTGGCTACGGCGTGGTCTGTAACGAGGCCGGGCGGGTTGTCGAGCCGGAAATCATCGTCCGGGCCACCAACCAGGAACACGGCATCCTCGCGCGGCGCGACGGCGAACCGCTCGATCTCGGTGCGTTTCCCATCGGCCGACGATTGCGCGTGTTGCCCAACCATGCCTGCGCGACGGCCGGGCAATTCGAATCGTGCTGGACGGTTGATGCAGACGGCCATCCGATCGAACGCCTGAACCGCTGCCGCGGCTGGTAATCAACATGCGTAGGTCGGGGTTGCATCCCCGACCTACCCGGTTCGGAACGCTCTTTCCAAACGCATTACCGAGCCCAGGCCAGAGTAGGTCGCCGCCGCGTCGGCGACGGACCAGCTACTCGCAGTGCGCCTCGAAGCTCACAGGGTACTCGCGGTATTGCTCCGCACCATCCAGCCGCAACCGCCCCGAACCGCTGACACCGTTTTCCGTTCGCTGCCACTGGTCCAGGTTGGGCGTGCTGTAATCGCCATCTGTGACGAATACATCCAGGTTGAGTTTTTCGCCCATCTGGCGCGCGACGATCCGCGCTCCGCTTTCATCGTCGATCGACTCCACGCTGATTTCGCCGTCGTATTCCCGGCAGCGGGCGGGAAGCTTATAAGTATTGCCTTCGAGCGTGGCAGTGATTTCGCCGACCGGCGCCTCGTCATCACCGGCACCGCCCCCGCAGCCCGACAGGGCCAGAATCATGACAATCGATATCGCCTGGAACACGTTGCGCTTCATATCCCCGATCTCCTGTTCCGGCCCAACATGGCCGTGCTTTCCATAACGAAAACGATCCGGCAAACCCGCCAGTCCAGCCCCGCCGGGATGATCCGATGCTGCCGGATGACCGGAACCTGTGGAAAGCACTGAAGAGAATGGCAACTCCTCACCTGCGATTGACCTCGATCAATAGCAGGCTCATAAGCACGAGCTAATATTAAAAGAGTCAAACGACCAACCAGAAAAGGGGATCAAGATGCGAATCTCACCTCGCCATGGATACTGCGTGCTGTTGTTCTCGGTCTTTCTGGCCCGCACGGTCTTCGGCGCCACCGACGTCAGCGATGCCGTGACGGTCGACACCACCTGGTCTGACCCGGTGTATCACGTCGTCGATTCGGTAACGGTCGATCCCGGCATCACCCTGACCATCTCACCTGGAACAGTCGTCAAGTTCGATTACGGAAAGTTTCTGAACGTCAGGGGCACCCTCGATGCGCAGGGTACAGAGCACGATACCGTCTACTTCACGGATATCCGCGACGACAGCCTGGGCGGGGACAGTAACGGCGACGGTGGCGATACCGTACCCGGTGTACCTTGGTGGCAGGGCATCTACGTGCGCGACGGTGGCAGCGCCCTGCTCGACCGCATCGAAGTTCGCTACTCAGGGCGCTATTACCAGTACTATGAACCCGGCGCGGTTTACAAGACCGGCGCAGGCACCCTGACGCTGACCCGGTCGACCATCCGCAACAGCGATCGGCGCGCCATCGTGCTCAACGATACAGACAGCGCGCACATTATCGAGGACAACCTGATCGAAGGCACCACGCAGTACCAGGCCGTCTACCTTCGGGATGCTTCGGGCAACTCGACGATCACCGACAACCTGATCGTCGGTGCAGCCACTTTCGGCATCCACGGCCGGAACGAAAGCGTTGCGACCATGACCGGCAACACGATACGCAACAGCGGGCACTCTGGTATCTATCTGAACCTCGATGCCACCATCGGTAACGCCACGATCGAAAACAACACAGTCGAAGACAGCGCCTATCACGGCATCTACATTCAGAACATGGCCGGAGCGGTCACGGTTTCAAACAATACGATCCACGGTAATGGCAACAACGGGATCTACCTGAGCCAGAGCAGTCTGCCGATCACCGATAACCGCATCTACGGCAATGCGTTTCGCGGCATCTATCTCGCCGGCGCGGCGACCACACCCGATATCTTCCGCAATGACATCCACGACAACGATATCGGCATCCAGGCCGTCGGTTCCGCCAACCCGCTGATCGGCGGCTCGTCCGCCAACGCCAATGATATTCACCGAAACACCACCGCCGGTGTACAAAACGACACGGAAACGATCACCATCGATGCCCGCTTCAACTGGTGGGGCGCGGCCAGCGGCCCCTATCATGCAGGCAGCAACCCGGCCGGCCAGGGCAACGCCGTATCGGACTGGGTCGATTATGGAGACTACCTCTCCGACGGGACGATGCAGCTGATTTTCAGCGACCGGTTCCAGGATGGATCGACAGACTCGTGAATCATCCGTGGGGGACGCGGCCTCCTACCTGCATCAGCGCACAAGACCGTGGCGTTCGTGCAATTCGGCCCGGCTTTTATCGAGATAGTCGTCAAAGCGGTATCGTTCGGACCTTCCGGCACCCCCACCCAGTTGGGCTCACTGTCGAGTTTGAGATGTACTCATTCAGAACAGTCCTTACCTTAAATTGACCGGCGGGCCAATATCGCCCAGCACGGCGTAGGCGCGTACGGGAAAGGTACCCATGCCGCGCACCTTGACCGGGGCGGCGTGGAAGGCAAAGCCGCTCTCGGGGAGTTGTTCGAGTCCGCACAGGTGTTCGGCGATCGGGATGTCTGCTCCCAGCAACGTCGTGTGTACCGGGCGCGCGCCGTCCTCGATATCGTCGATATTGAGCGAGTCGATCCCGACCAGGGCGGCGCCGTTGTCGCGCAACCACTCGGCGGCCGCGCGGGTCAGAAAGGGGTGACCTTCGAAGTAAGCGTCGGTGTTCCAGTGACGGGCCCAGCCGGTGTGGACGAGGACGGCCTTGCCTGCGACGTCCAGACCCTCGAAGGCTTCGGGGCCCACCCCCCTGTCGTCCCGGCCGGAGCGCAGCGGAGAGCCGGGACCGCTGTCATCACCCGGGAGGTCCCGGATCGGAGTCCGGGACGACAGTTCTTGTGGGTGCCGGGACGACGGTTCTTGTGGGGGCCGGGACGACGGTTCTTGTGGGGGCCGGGACGACAGAGATTCGGCCAGGTTTACGCAGATCCCGGGCAGGTTGGCGAGACTTTCGAGCTCGAGTTCCGACAAGTCCTTGCCGTCGGCGAAGCGATGAAAAGGCGAATCGACGTAGGTGCCGGTATTGGCCACCATGTCGATGCGGCCGATGTGGAAGCTGGTGCCCTCGCTGTAATGCTCCTTCGACGCTTCGCGACTCAGGAAGTCGCACACGACCGGCGCCGGCAGGCCACGGTAGGTCACGATACCGTCTTCGATGGTGTGGCTGAGATCGATCAGTCGATTCATGTCTCGCATCCAGCATCGCACAAGGACAGCGCAGGAACCATTGCCGAACTGAAATGAATCGTGCCCGCCGGCCCGGTGAGCCGACGGGCACGAGATTGCATCTGCCTACTCGGTGCGATCCGGCACGTGCTCAGCATCGTCGGAGATAATGACTTCAACGCGACGATTGAGCTGACGCCCGGCCTGGGTTTCATTGGTCGCTACCGGATAGTCGGGCCCGTAACCGCGGGTGCGAATGCGATCTTCGTCCACACCACGCTGCACCAATGCATCGCGAACCGAATTGGCTCGTCGATCCGACAGTCGCATGTTGTAGTCACGCGCACCGGTCGAATCGGTAAACCCTTCGACCAGCACTTGCCGATCTTCGTACTCGTTCAGGAACTCGGCGATGCGATCGATGGTGCGCTCGGCGCCTTCACGCAGCTCGTACTTGTCAAGGTCGAACAGCACATCGGCGCCGAGCGTTAGAACCAGCCCCCGATCGGTCGGCCGTGCCTCCAGTTCAGCAATCTGCTCCTGCAACCGATCAGCCTCTTCGCGCATGCGTTGCGCCTCTTCTTCCAGTTCCTGCGCCCTCTGCTGAGCGGCCATGCGCTGCCGGCGCTCTTGCTCGGCTTCCTGTTGCGCCATCTCGCGCTGCTGGGCTTCCTCGCGACGTTCCATCTCGGCTTCACGCGCTGCCTGCTCGGCCCTGGCTCGTCGGGCCGCCTCGGCCATGCGCTCGGCCTCTGAACGCGCCGCCTCGGCCTCGGCACTGGACCGCTCGGACTCCATCCGCTGCGCCTCGCGCTCGGCCCTGGCAGCACGAGCTTCCAGACTCAATACTTCACGCTGGTTGCTCAGCTCGTCAGCGCGCGCCTCCAGGCGACTGAGTTCGGCCGACTCGCGCGCGATGCCCACCTGGGTTTCCGTCAGTTGTGCCAGATGCAGAATGTCAGTCCGGTTGGCGCCTTCGCGCCACTGCTCCTGGGCACGATCGAGCAATGCTTCGGCTTCCTGCATTTCGCCCGGGGCATAGCGGCGCACTTGAGGATCCGAAACCAGCGCCTCTACCGCAGCCTCGGCACGCTCCAGTTCGGACATTCTCTGCGGGGTGGTCGCGCAAGCGGCAAGCAAGCCGGCAACCATCAACATAACGACAGGAAATTTCAGATTAATGCGTTTCATGACGAACCTCCTTGCGCGCGGGCAATTTCTTCGCGCAACGCTTCGACGGTATCTTCCAGCTGCTCCACCTGGCGACGACTTCTAGCGGACCGTGCCTTGCGGTCAGCCAGCCGGGCGATCTTCTCGGCTTCCAGCGCCAGCTGACGGGCGATCTCGTTCTCACCCTGTTCGACCGCTCTTTCTGCCTCGGCCAGGTGGTCGCGTGCCTGCTGCAGGTCACCGGGCGCATGATCACGCGCGCCCATTTCAACAGCGTATTCGATGGCGTTGCGCGCCACGGCAAGTTGGTCGGTGGGGACAGGTGGCTGGGATGCGCAAGCGGTCAAAACCAACGCCAGCACACCAACCAGCCCACCACTCAGTACTCGATCCATCATTCTTCTCCAGGCTTGGACACTCTATCAACGGCCGGTCCCAAAAACAGTCCAGCTCCATTAAGCTAAAACCAGGCAATGCATGCTTCCAACGAGAATGCTTACATGTAATCAAGGATGGGGTATTTAGCGAATAAATGATGTGCGCAAGCGAACATAGCAATGGGTCTCTAACGGACAAAACTCGATATCACATACACTGGAATCACCAGATGTCGTCTTCGACGGCATGGCTCAAATCGATCAGGCGGGTTTTCCAATTCCTTTAAATTCCAGGAACCACACGACATGCCACTGGACTATCATTACTCATCAGAATCTTTCCAATCCCGATTAGCCCTCCGCGACGAGCTGCATGGACAAGCCGGTTCTCTACACCTTTAACGATCACCGCTTCGCACCGCAGGAGGGTCGCCTGTGGCTTGGTCACCGGGAAGTGATTCTCGAACAGAAAGTCGCCGACCTGCTGCATGCCTTCTGCCGCCGGCCGGGCCAGGTGCTGACCAAGACTTGGTTAATGGAGGAAATCTGGCCGGGGCGAATCGTCAACGAGGACAGCCTGTCAGTGGCGGTCAGCAAGCTCAGGAGGGTGCTGGGTGATCGAGCCGCCGCGCCGAAGTACATCCGCACGATCACGGGAACGGGCTACATCTGGCTACCGGAGACCCGACATGTGGTCGACAAACCCGCACATTCCTACTCTGCCGCGGGGTCGCGAACCGGCTGGTGGTTGTCATCCGGGATCGTCGGCGTCGGCCTGCTGGTGGCGGCACTCGGCGGTTGGTGGGTCACCCGAGACCGCGCCCCCGATTCTCCGCCAACCAGCAACGAATCAACGCTACCGGCGGAGACCAGCCCCGAAGTGGGCCAGATACTCGAACGCGCCGAGGGTCGGCTCGACAGCGACCAACCCGAGCAACTGCGACAATCCATCGCCGAGTTCCGGGAAGTACTCGAGGAAGACGCCGGCAACGTCGCCGCCTTGCTGGGCATCGCCGAAGCCAAGCTGGAGTTGAGTAGCGCAGAAGGCTATCTCGATATCGAACTCTACGCAGAGGAAGTTCGCGCACTACTCAAGCGCGTGCTCGAGATCGATCCCGACAACGCGCGTGCATGGCGCCGGAAGGCCCAGCTGAACCTGCTGGCCGACTGGGCCATCGAACCGGCAGGGGAAGCCTACCGGCGCGCCATCGAGGCCGACCCTGATGACCCGATGAGCTATCTGCACTACACCGAGTTCCTGCTCACCCTCGGGGAATTCCAGCGCGCCGAGGCCATCGTCCAGAGAATGCGCGAGAAGAATCCGGCCTGGTACCAGTACGTGAACATGTCTTACGTCTACTACATGCGCGGCGAACTGGAACGCGCGCTGGCGGAAACCCGGCGCCTGCTGAACAGCGAACCCGAATCTCACTACGTACAGCGCATGCTGCACCGGATCGGCCTGCTTCTGGGCGAAGACGAACTCGCCTTCGAGCAGTTCGTCACGCTGATGCGCGACGCGGGACTCGATCAATCGCGCATCGACCAGTACATCGCGTTGTACCGAAGCCAGGGTATGGCCGCACTCTTCGGTCGCCTGCTGGATGATCGTCTCGAAAGAAACATCGGCCACTACATGCCGCCCATGGCCTGGGCGCGCTACGCCGTGGTGGCCGGGCGCCCCGACGAGGCGTTCCACTGGCTCAACGCGGCGGTGGACGAGCGCCAGCCTCAGATCCTGCTGGTAAACGTCGACCCCCACTACCAGCCCCTGCGCAACGACCCGCGCTTCGAAGCGCTGCTGCATCGCCTGCCGCAACGGGCCGGCGATCCGAGTCCTTCCGACTGAGGTGGAAGGTCCCGGATAACCGCTTCGCGGTTTCCGGGACGACGGTTTTCCAAGCCCCCAACGCTTGTCGTCCCGGCCTTGAGCCGGGACCCCGCACGTTCGGTATCGACAAAGCCCAACTCATTGCCCGCCGAAAGCTGCGAGGTCCCGGATAACTGCTTCGCGGTTTCCGGGACGACAAGCAGCTTTTCTAGCTGTTGAGCGTCGTCACCGGAAAGGCTTCCGGCGAAAGCACCGTGACCTGGTCGCCGCTGCGAATCGATTCCGCGCCGCGCACGATCACCTGCTGCCCGGCGGCCAGGGAGCCCTCGACGGCGACGAAATCGCCGTGATCGGCACCCACCTCGACCGAAACCGCCAGCGCCTTGCCTTCTTCGTCGAGCACGAACACACGGATGTGCTTCTCGCCCAGCACCAGCGCGTCGCGCGGCACGATGAATTGCTCCGAGGGCATCGCAGTCGGCACCGCCACGCTGATCAATTGCCCGATGCGGAACTGCGAGGCCATCGCGGCGGGCACCGTCAGGTAGCTCACGAAACTCTGCGACTGCTCGTCGCTGACCGGTACGGTGGCGCGTACCGCCATCTCGGCGCTGCCCGAACCCCAGTGGACGCGCAAGGTGCCGACCGCCGACGGCAACTCGCTGTGGGCAAGCGGGCCGTGGAAGCGAATCTCGAGCGATTCGATACTCACCAGTTTCGCCACCGGCTGCGTGGCAGACACGCTCTCGCCCTGCTGCTGGAAGCGCTGCGTCACCATGCCGTCGAAGGGCGCAACAATTCGCGTCTTCGCCAGATCGTCGCGGGCACGGGCGATTTCGACTTCCAGTAGTTCGGCGTCCGAGCGGGCCATGCCCAGATCGGCCTCGAGCGAGTCGACTTCGCGCGCGGAGATCGACTGTTGTTCCTGCAGCCGCCGATAGCGCTCGAGATCCTGCTCGAGGCGACGGATCTCGATGTGCTTTTTCTTCAGCCGCGCCTCGAGTTCGCGCACGGCCAACTCGAAGGGACGATCGTCGAGACGGGCGACGGTTTCGCCCTCTGCCAGCTGTGTTCCGGGCTCGGCCACCCAGGTCAATGACCCGGCGATGCCGGCCGAAACGGAAGAGTCGAAACGACTCTGCACGGTGCCCGTGACCATCAGGGTCGGGCTAACCTGGTCGGACTCGACCGACACGACGGAAACCACGGGGTGCTCGGCGGCGGGCGCCTGCGCGGTGGCCAGCAGCGAGCCAGCTGCAACGGAAGCGAGGATTACTCTCGTAATGTGTTGGGAGAAATTCATGTTGTACTCCTTTGGTCTCAGGACAAGTTTTTTAGGAAATCTGGATAGCGGATTCGGGAGCGGGAGCGGCATCGGCGCGGCGAGCGTGAAGCCTTGCCAGCAAACGCAGTGCCGATGCCATGAATACGACAGTGAACAGGGTGCTGGTGAGCATGCCGCCGACAATGACCACGGCCAGGCCTCGGTAAATTTCGCTACCCACCCCGGGCACCAGCACCAGCGGCAGCATGCCGACCACCGAGGTGAGCGTGCTCATGTAGATGGGACGCACGCGGGTCTCGATGGCCATGCGAATAGATTCCTCGTCTGACAGACCCTCGGCCCGCCCGCGCCGGGCGCGGTCGATCAGCAGGATGGCGTTGTTGACCACCAGGCCCATCAGGATCACGAAGCCGATCATCGTCAGCAGGTCCAGCGACTGGAAGGCAAACAGGTTGAGAACACGCAATCCGAGCACCCCGCCGGCCAGCGCCATCGGCATTGAAGCCAGCACCACCATGCTGTCGAGCGCGGAACGGAACAACGCGGTCATCAACAAGAACAGCACCAGCACCGCGAAGGCGAAATTCCAGGTCATGGTGGTGATGGTGTCGGCCAGGTCGTCGGAGCCGCCCGTGAGCGTGAGGTGAATGCCCGGGCCGACCTGCGCCTGTGCATCGGCCATGATGGGTTCGATCTTCTCCAACGCCGCTTCAAGCGACATATCCGACGGTGGCGTGATGGCCAGCGTGAAGGTCCGCTCGCCGTTGTTGCGGCGAAGCTGGGTGGGACCGGCCTGGCGCTGGGCCCGGGTCAGCTGCCCGAGCGTCTGTACGCCGCTCAAGGGTGTGGCCATGGGCACGGCCTGGAGCTGCTCGGGATTCGCCCAGACCGGCGCTTTGAGAATGATGTTCTGCCGCCGGCTGCCGTCGAACTGCTCACCCACATAGAGACCGCTGGTCGCCGCACGCACCATGTCGGCCACCTGATTGCGATTCAGCCCGGCCTGGGCAACGGCACGGTCGTCCGGGTGCAGTACCAGTTGCGGTTGCGCGGCATTGAGACTCGGCAAGGGCCTCAAACCGGCCTCAGGCATTTCGCTCTTGATGCGCTTCATGGTCTGCGCGGCCACCTGGCGCGAGGCGTCATCGAGTTCGCCGTTGAAGTTCAGGTAAACCGAGCGGTTGCCGCCCACGTTGATGCTCAGCAGCGAGGACTGGAAGGAGAATGCCCGCGTGTCGGGCAGGTCCGTGAGTATTTCACTCTTCAGGAGCTCGAGCACTTCGTGGACTTCGCGCGGATTCTCCGGGTAGACGAACAGCACCTTGCCGCCCTCGCTCATGGCGAGGTTGTAGGCGCGGATACCCGGCGACTTCTGGCCCGTCCGATAGGGCTCGAGCCGGCGCATGATCGTGCGGCCGATCTCTTCTTCCAGCGTTTCGTAGCTGGCGCCCGGCGGCACGGAAAACACCGTCATGATGCCCTCCCACTTGGCCTCGGGCAGGAAGTCGGTTTCGGGCGTCAGCGCCCAGATCACCAAGGCCGCACCGGGTGCGAGCACAAGCAGCCACAACAGCGCTCGTGTGTCGGTGTTGGTCAGCGACAGATACCTCCGAGCCAGGCGGTGCCAGAAGCGCGGCGGCTGGCCGCCGTCTGCCCCGGCACGCAGGAAAATGCCTGCGACGACCGGCACCAGGAAGAAGGCGCCGAGCATGGAGGCGCACACGGCCACCGCCATGCTCACCGCCAGGTCGAAAAACAGCTGCCCTTCCACGCCCTGCATAAACACGATTGGCGTGAAGATCGCCACCGTGGTCAATGTGGAGGCGAACAGCGCCGGCGCCACCTCGCTCGTACCCTGCAGCACGGCCTTCTTCAATGGCTTGCCGTGCTGCAACAAGCGCACGATGTTTTCCTGCACCACGATGGCGGCATCGAGCACCAGGCCGGTTGAAAAGGCCAGCCCGGCCAGGGAGATGATGTTGAGGCTGCGCCCGAGCAGGTCGAGCACCAGCAGCGCGGCCAGCAACGAGACAGGAATGGTCATGGCGATCAGCACGGTCGCGCGCCAGCCGCGCAGCATCAGGTAAAGCAATCCCATCGCCAGCACAATGCCGAGGCCGAGGTTGCCCTGCACCAGCGCGACGGCACGCTTGATGTGCTCGGAGGAATCGAAGCTCAGGATCAGCTCCATATCCGCCCTGGCCAGGTGGTCCTGGTTGACCTTCGCGACGCGCTCCTTCAACGCCGTCATGACATCGACGGTGTTGGCATTGGTGGCCGCAAAGAGTTGTATATAGAAAGCGGCGTGACCGTCGCGGTAGGCGAAGCCTCGGAGTCGCTCATGGCCCTGCCGCACTTCGGCGATCTCACCCAGGCGCACTGGTCGGCCATCGTTATAGGCCACGATCATCTGCGCCCACTGGTCGGCCACGTACTGGCCGGCAAAACGCACCGTGTATTCCCGGCGGCCAACCGAGGCGAAACCGCCTGAAACATTACCGGCGCTGCGCAGACGTTGCAGCAATCCATCGAGCTGCAGTCCCAGCGCGGCCATGCGATAGGGATCGAAGACGATCTCGATCTGCGGATCGCGAAAGCTGTTGAGTCGAACCTTGGTCACGCCCTCAATGGTGCGAAGCGCCGGTGCCACCGTCTGTCGGATCAGCTCCTGATCGTCGGTAAAGTCACCGTCGGCCCCCTCCTTCGTCTTGCGGATCAGCAGCGTGGCCAGCGGCTGCTCCAGTCCGCCCAGGCTGATCATGGGCTCCTCGGCATCGCGTGGCCGGGCCGGGGCCTGGTTCATGGCGTTGATCACGTCCATGAGCTTCATCTGCATGTCGGTGCCCACCTGGAACGACAGCGTGGTGATGCTCATGCCCGCGCGCACCGAGGAGTTGATTCTCTCCAGCCCCACGATTGTCTCGAGGACTTCCTCCTGCGGCTCGACCAGTTCGGCCTCCATTTCCGCCGGCGCGGCCGCTCGCCAGAAATTGAGAATGGTGATCTTGGGCCGCTCGAGATTGGGCGTGAGCTGCACCGGCAGGTTGAGCAACGCCATCATTCCCATGATGCTGACAATGAGGAAGACGACGACGGTGGCGACCGGGTTGGCGTGAGAGAGCTTGAACAGGTTCATGGCGCGATTCCGTAATGGGCGTGATGAATGTGAGGTCCATCATTCGCGCCGCCGGCCGTTTAGTCCTGAAATCGCTCCGAACGATCCGGAATCATTCCAAACAGGCGCTTAGGAATCACTTTAAGCAACTGTTTTAACAGGGTAATTTGGAACCATCAACAACCGGCAATGACTTCCCCCGAGCGGACGTGTACAGTCACGGATCGAAGAAAATCAAAGATAAAGAGGCTGAAATGGCGGACCACCCAGGCGGCGAACTGATCGCGCGCATGCTCCAGGCCGAAGGCGTCGAGAAGGTCTTCGGCATCATCGACGGCACTTACTTCGGCTTCTATTCGGCACTGCACCGGCTGGGCATCGAAATCGTCACGCCGCGCCACGAGACCTGCGCGGCGCACATGGCCGGCGCCTACGCGCGCCTGACCGGGCGCCTGGGCGTTTGCATGGCCTCCAACGGCCCCGGCGTAGCCAACCTGCTGCCGGGCCTGGTCGTCGAACAGGCCGAGGGTAACCGCGTACTGGCGATTACCAGCGCACGCCGGCCGGAGATCATGTATCCCGACCGCGGCGGCGCCTACCAGTGTTTCAACCAGGCCGGCGTGATCGGCCAGATCGGCAAGTTTTCCGAGGCCGTCTCTTCATGGGAGCGCGTACCCGAACTAATGCGCAAGGCCTTCCGCGCCAGCTGGGACGGGCGGCCGGGCGTCGTTCACGTAGACGTCCCCGAGACGATCATGAACGGCAAGTTCAAATCCCTGCCGCCGCTGTGGGAGCCGAAGCACTACCGTGCCACCGAGCCGCCTTCGCCCACGCCCGAGCAGGTCGAGCAGGCCGCGGAAATCCTGTGCCGGGCCGAATCACCCATGATCCACGCCGGCAGCGGCGTCATCCACGCCCGGGCTTTCGACGCCCTCGAGCGCGTGGCCGAGCAACTGCACGCGCCGGTCACTACGAGCTGGGCCGCGCGCGGTGTGATCGGCGAGGACTCGCCGCTGGCCGTGCCGATGCCGCACGTCAAGCTCAACCACCAGGTTCGCAACGACGCCGACACGGTGCTGATCCTGGGCTCGCGCGTCGGCGAGACCGACTGGTGGGGCAAACCACCGTACTGGCGCAAGCCATCGGAGCAGACGACCATCCAGGTCGACCTCGACGCCAACATGCTCGGGCTCAACAAGCCGGCCGACCTGGCGATCCAGGCCGATATCGGATCGTTTCTCGATGCGCTCGCGCGCGCCCTGGCCGAGCGCAAGTCCGCGAACATGGATGCGCAGCGCAGCCGGGTGGCCGGCTACGGCAAGACCATGGAATCCGACCGCGCCGATTGGAACAAGGCGCTGGAACACAATGAGGCGCCGATGCATCCGGCGCACGTCGCCTCGATCTGCAACGAAGTCTTCGACGCCGACTCGCCCATCGTGGCCGACGGCGGCAACACCGCCATCTGGGCGATGTTCTACCACCGCGCAAGAGTCCCCAACCGCGTGCTATCGACCTTCAAGTTCGGCATGCTCGGCGCCGGCGTGGCCCAGGCCAACGGCGCGGCCGTCGCCCGACCCGACAAGCCGGTGTGCTGCATCATCGGCGACGGCGCCTTCGGCTTTCACCCGCAGGAAATCGAAACGGCGGTGCGCAACAAGCTCAAGGTGGTCTACCTGGTGCTGTGCGACAAGCAGTGGGGCATGGTGAAAATGAATCAGCAGTTCTCACTCAAGCCGCTGAAAACCCTGATGTTCAAGTCGCTCAAGCCCGAAGAGACCATCAAGGCCGACCTGGGCGAAATCGCCTTCGACAGGGTGGCCGAGGCCATGGGTGCCCACGGCGAACGGGTCTCCGACCCCGCCGAACTCAAGCCCGCCCTGGAACGCGCGCTGGATCACGGCGGCTGCGCGGTCATACACGTCGACGTCGACCCGGTCAAGCACATGTGGGCGCCCGGATTGATGCACTTCAAGAAGATGCACGAAGAGCCGAAGGGATAAGAAGAAAGGGACAACAATCCGGTGCGTTTCGATCCCGACAGCCTGATCCTGCTCAACGCCATCCTGGCGCTGATGATGTTCGGCGTGGCGCTGAGCCTGCGCCCGGCCGACTTCACGCGCGTCATAAGGATACCCATCGCCCCGGCGGCGGGGCTGGCGGCGCAGTTCCTGCTGCTGCCTGCTGCGACCTGCCTGGTGACCTGGCTATTGGCCCTGGACCCCGAAATCGCGCTGGGCATGATCCTGATCGCCGCCTGCCCCGGCGGCAACTTCTCCAACATCATGACCTTCATGGCGCGCGGGTCGGTGGCGGTGTCGGTCTCCATGACGGCCGTTTCAAGCGTCGCCGCCATCGTGCTGACGCCGCTGAACTTCGCCTTCTACGGCTGGCTCAACCCCTACACCCGGGACTACCTGACGACGATCAGCATCGAGCCCGGCAATATCCTCCTGCTGATCGTCCTGGTACTCGGCATTCCTCTGGTGCTGGGCATGCTCACCGGGCGTCACTGGCCACAGCTGGCCAAGAAGAGCGAGAAGCCGCTGCGGGTTTTTTCCCTGATGGTGCTACTGGCCTTCGCCGGCATCGCTTTTGCCATGAATTTCAGCACCTTCCTGGATAAATTTCAGACGTTTGCGTGGCTGGTGATCGGCCACAACCTGCTCGCGTTCTGCCTGGGCTACGGCATGGCCAGCGCCTTCAAGCTGCCCGTGGCCGATCGGCGCGCGGTCACCATGGAGGTCGGCATCCAGAACTCCGGCCTGGGCCTCGTCATCCTGTTCACCTTCTTTCCAGAAGCGGGGGGCATGCTGCTGATCGCCGGGTTCTGGGGCGTGTGGCACCTGATCGCCGGCATCACCCTCTCCCAGATCTGGGCACGCCGGCCGCCGCCTGAACAGCCGTCGCAACCCGCTGGAGAGATAACATGAGCAAGCGCATCCTCATTACCGGCGCGGCCGGCTACCTCGGCCACCAGCTCGGCAATCGCCTGGCCCACGACTTCGAGGTCTACGGCACCGACATCCGCGAGCGAGAGGGCTTGAGTTTTCCACTTCAAGTACTTGATATACGGTCGAGAAATCTGGCCGAGATGATGGCCAAACACCGGATCACCCACGTCGTCCACCTGGCCTCCGTGCTGCAGGCCTCGAAGGACCGCCAGCGGGATTTCGACATCGACGTCGGCGGCACGCGCAACGTCCTGCAGGCTTGCCTGGAGACCGGCGTGGACCACCTCACCGTTACCAGCTCGGGTGCCGCCTACGGCTACCACGCCGACAACCCCGACTGGATCAGCGAAGACGATCCGCTACGAGGCAACGAGACCTTCGCCTACGCCGACCACAAGCGCCGCATCGAGGAAATTCTGGCGCGCTACCGCAAGCTGCACCCCGAACTCAAGCAGCTAGTGCTCCGTCCCGGCACCGTGCTGGGCAAAGACACACGCAACCAGATCACCGCCCTGTTCACCGCCGGGCGCATCCTGGTACTCAAGGGTCACGATTCGCCCTTCGTCTTCATCTGGGACGAAGACGTGCTCGAGATCCTCGACAAAGGCATCCGCGAAGACATTACAGGCGTCTATAACCTGGCCGGCGACGGCGCACTGGACATGCGAGAAATCGCGCGGCGCCTGGGCAAGCCCACGCTCACCCTGCCCGTCGGCCTGGTCAGATTCGGGCTTCGCATCGCAAAGTGGCTGGGCAAGCCGACCGGCCCGGAGCAGATCGACTTCCTGCGCTACCGCCCGGTGCTGTCCAACCGCCGCCTGAAGGAAGCGTTCGGTTATACGCCGCGGAAATCCTCGGCCGAGACCTTCGACTACTTCGCCGAACATCACACAAATGAGAGCGGCTGATGCTTCCCTGGATCTGGCTGGGTATCTGCATCCTGCTGTCATCGACTATCGAAGCCATCACAGGCTTCGGCTCGATCGTCATCGCCCTGTCCCTCGGCGCCCTGCTGCTGCCCATCGCTAGCATGCTGCCGGTGCTGGTGCCGCTCAATATCTTCATGACCGGCACCATCGCCTGGAAGAATCGCCACCACATCGACAAGACGTTACTACTGAAACTCGTCCTGCCCCTGATGGCCGCCGGCACGCTGGCCGGCTACTTCCTGCGGCCCTGGCTGGGTGAAAGCCTGCTGAAGATGCTGCTCGGCGTGCTGATCATCTGGTTCGCGTCACGCGAACTCTGGCGCCTGATCAAACACGCGCCAAGCCACCGCCACCCGCCCTGGCTGAGCCGTATCCTGACCTTCGCCGCCGGCATCACCCACGGCCTGTTCGCCTCCGGCGGACCGCTGCTGGTCTACGCCATGGCGGGAAAACATCTCGACAAAGGCAGCATGAGAGCTTCCCTGGTCACGGTCTGGTTCAGCCTCAACCTCGGACTGACCGTCGCCTTCCTGATCGACGGTACGCTGATTCCGGCCTTGCCGCGTGTAGCAACTTATCTCCCTGTGCTGGCAGCCGGCTATTTCCTCGGCGAGTTTCTTCACCACCGCCTGGACGAGCGGCGATTCCGGCAGCTCGTGTATGCCCTTCTGGTTGTCACGGGGGTTGCGCTGATCATCAGGTAAGACAGCAATCCCGGCAAATTGGCAGCGCTACCTGAACTGCCTCTTGAGTTACCGGAGCCCCGATCATTTGAGCGCGAGAGATTCCGGCAAAGCCGGATCGAGACCATCGGCTCGATTACACTGTTTAATAAACCGCATAGTCAAAAGCTCCAATGGCTGATTCAGTCAACCAATTTCTGCCCCCGGAAAACGAGCTGGAGGAAAAGTTCATCCTGGCCGGCGGGCCGGGCGGGCAGCACGTCAATCGCACGGAAACAGGCGTTCAGCTGCGTTACGACGTCGTGAACTCGGGCTTCTTGCCCCAGCCGGTCAAGATCCGCCTGCTCGAGCTGGCCGGCCGGCGCGCCGATACCGATGGCGTGATTACCATCGAGGCCAAGAGCCATCGCAGCCAGCACCGCAATCGCGAGGACGCACGTGAGCGCCTGGCCGAGTTGATCGAGAAGGCACATCACAAGCCCAAGAAGCGGATTCCAACCAAGCCGAGCCGTTCGGCGAAGAAGCGCCGAAAAAAGAAGCAGCAACGACACAAGCAAATCAAGCAGGCGCGGAAGACACCGAAGATCGATGAGTAGATGGGCCGTGCAGCATGGCCAGGGTGCGAGGTCCCGGCTCTTCGGCCGGGACGACGGAATCATGATTAGGACGACATTCGAGGGTCTGTACACTCATGATCTACGCGTGTCCCAGCCATCCAGGTCGTTTCAAATCACGCATCAGCAACGAGTGACGGGGCCTGATATCTCGTCCGTCGGGGATGTAACCCCGACCTACGCCATTGACGAGATGAATGACATCATTCGACGCTGTCAATTGCATTGTCGGCCCACCTCTGACATTTTATGGGGCTTGTTCGTGATTCCTAGGAGACCCTCTTGAGAACCCTTCCACATGAGCTGGCGGCAATGCTGCTGCTGGTCGCAATATCATCTGCCTCGATGGCGGACACGCGCGCCTTTGTTGGCGCGAAAATCATCCCGATCGACGGCGATCCGATCGAAAACGGCGTTCTGCTCGTTGTTGACGACAGCATCGGCGCCGTCGGTTCCCGTGACGAGGTGAGCATTCCCGACGGCGCCGAGATCGTGGCGCTCGATTCGGACACGGTGATCATGCCCGGCATCGTCGATACCCACAGCCACGTCGGCGACGTCTCCGGCGGCGACCGCTCCGGGCCGATCCAGCCCGAGGCAAGGGCGATGGATTCGGTCAACGTGCGCAGTTCGGGCATCAAGCGGGCGCTGGCCGGCGGCATCACCAGCGTCAACGTCATGCCCGGTTCCGGCCACCTGATCAGCGGCCAGACGGTTTATCTGAAACTGCGCGACGGCAATGCTATTACCGACCTGGCCTATCGCTTCGACGATGGTGAAATCGCCGGCGGCCTGAAGATGGCCAACGGCACCAATTCGATCCGTGAAGCACCGTTCCCCGGCACCCGCGCCAAGTCCGCCGCCCTGGTGCGCGCGGCCTACATCAAGGCGCAGGAATACGCCGAAAAGGTCGACGCCGCCGCCGAAGGCGAAGCGCCGCCGCGCGATCTGGGGTTGGAAGCCCTCGGCGAGGTCTTGAGCGGCAAGCGCATGGTGCACTTCCACAGCCATCGCCACGATGACCTGATGACAGCCATGCGGCTGCAGGATGAGTTCGGCTTTCGCATGGTCCTGCATCACACCTCCGAGGCCTACCGTGTGGCCGACGAGATCGCAGCGGCCGATGTGCCGGTATCGCTGATCCTGATCGACAGCCCGGGCGGCAAGCTCGAGGCGAGAAACCTGCGGGCCGAGTCCGCCCCGGCGCTCGAGCGCGCCGGCGCGAAAGTGGCCCTGCATACCGACGACTGGGTCACCGACTCGCGCTATTTTCTGAGGATGGCGGCCATGGCCGTGCGCGCGGGCATGTCGCGCGAAGCGGCACTCGAATCCCTGACAATCCGCGGCGCGGAAATGCTCGACCTCGCCGATCGCACGGGTACGCTCACACCGGGCAAGGACGCCGACTTCGTGATCCTCTCCGGCGACCCGCTCAGCGTCTACACCCGCGTCCTCGAGACCTGGGTCGAAGGCGAGCGGCGCTTCGACCTGGACGACGAAGACGACCGCCTGGTCGCCGAGGGCGGCTTCAACGCGCTGTCCGACGACGACGGCAACGGTCATATTCACGGCCACGGCCATGGAGACATGCAATGAACAGGATGATTTACAGCGCAGCCGTCCTGGCCCTGCTGGCCAGCCTCACGCTGCCCGCCCTGGCACAGGACATCGCCGTGCGCGCCGGCAAGCTCTACACCGCGCCCGGTGAAATGATCGAAGACGGCGTGGTCGTCATCACCGGTGGCAAGATCAGCGCCGTCGGCCCGGCCGACTCAACCGAGATTCCCGACGGAACGCGAGTGCTCGAATCAGCCGTGGCCACTCCCGGGCTGGTCGACGCGCGCTCGACCGTCGGCCTGTCGGGCTATCTCAACCAGCCGCACGACCAGGACCAGCTCGAACGCTCGGCGGCCATTCAGCCCGAGCTTCGCGCCATCGACGCCTACAACCCGCTCGAAAAGCTGGTGAGCTGGCAGCGCGAGCACGGTGTCACCACGCTGCAGACGGGCCACGGTCCGGGCGAGGTCGTCTCGGGCCAGCTGCTGATTGCCAAAAGTGCGGGCGATACGATCGACCAGGCCGTCGTGCGGCCCTATTCGGCCCTGGCGGCCACCCTGGGCGAAGGCGCCACGCGCCACGACCGCCCTTCCCCCGGCAACCGCTCCAAGGCCGTGGCCATCCTGCGAGAAAAACTCTACGCCGCGCAGGAATACCGCGACAAGCGCGAATCGGCCGAGGAAGACAAGGCACCGGCCCGCGACCTGGGCCTGGACGCCCTGACCGAGGTGCTCTCGGGCGAAGTGCCGCTGATCATCGAGGCCCATCGCCACAGCGACATCATGACCGCGCTGAGACTAGCCGACGAGTTCGGCTTCCGGCTGATTCTCGCCGGCGCCAGCGATGCCCACCTGCTGGTCGACGAGATCAAGGCCGCCGACGTGCCGGTGATCATCCACCCGACCATGGCCCGCGCCCGCGCCGGCAGCGACACCCAGCACATGGCCTTCACCACCGCCGCCGAGCTGATGAACGCCGGCATCGAGGTAGCCCTGCAGTCGGGCTTCGAGGGCTACGTGCCCAAGACCCGCGTGGTGCTGTTCGAAGCAGCCATGACCCTGCCCTACGGCGCCACCTTCGACCAGGCGCTGGAGATGGTCACCACCGCACCGGCCCGCATCCTGGGATTGAGCGACCGGGTCGGTTCTCTGGAAGTGGGCAAGGACGGCGACGTGGCCCTGTTCGACGGCGATCCGTTCGAATACACCACAAACGTCATCGGCACGATCATCGAGGGCCGACGGGTCAGCGAAATTCGTCGATAAAACTCAGAGGCGGATCGTCCCCTCAAAGAAATCCACCGCCGGGCCGGCGAGCTTGACCCGCTCGCCGGCCACCCGGCAGCGAATCGTTCCGCTGCGGGCGGAGACCTGGCGGGCAACGAGTTGGTGCTTGCCCAGGCGCTCGGCCCAATAGGGCGCCAATTGGCAATGGGCCGAGCCGGTCACCGGATCCTCGTCGACGCGCAGCTTCGGAAAGAAGCAGCGGCTGACGAAATCGACTTCGTCGCCGGGGGCCGTGGCGAGCACACCCCGGCCAGGCATCCGTGCCAGCGCCCGGAAATCGGGCGAGAGCGCGCGCACCTCGGCCTCGCTGCCGAACACGACCATGCAGTCGTCCCCTTCGAATGCCTGCCTCGGCCTGGCGCCGAGGGCCTCCTCCATACCGGCAGGAATACCGATTTCGCGTCGCCCCCCGGCCGGAAAATCGAGTTCCAGCCCGGCGTCGCAGCGTCGCACCCGCAGTTCGCCGCTGCGGCTGTCGAATGCAATTTCCTCGCCCTCGAACCCAAGATGCTCAAACAGTACGTGGGCGGAGGCCAGCGTGGCGTGACCGCACAGATCGACTTCGGCGTCGGGGGTAAACCAGCGTAGCGCGTAGCCGTCGCCAACGGGCACGAAAAACGCCGTCTCCGAGAGATTGTTTTCGTTGGCAATCGCGCGCATCAGTTCGTCGTCGGGCCATTCATCGAGCGGCACGACAGCGGCGGGATTGCCCTCGAACACCTTGTCGGCAAATGCATCAACCTGGAAAAGCCGGAATTTCATTGGTATCGATCACTTCTGGTACGGAAAGTTGTCACGCCATTATGCGACACTTCGAACCGTACCCCACCACAGTTGCCTGTACCCGATGGTGAACGAAATCGCTGACCAGACACTGGGCGAGGAACAGCCCTATTCCTCCGACCGCTACGCACGCCTGGTACTCAATCTGGGACGCGCCCTGCTCCACGTTGGCTCGCCGGCGCATCGTCTGGAGTCTTCCATGCAGATCATGGCCGAGCGCCTGGGCCTGCAGGCGGAGTTTTTCTCGACGCCGACAGCGCTGATCGTCTCGCTCGGCGACGGTGACAAACAGCAAACGTTTCTGGCGCGCTCCGAGCCCGGTTCGGCCAATCTCTCCAAGCTGGCCTACCTGACCGAGGTCATGGAAGATCTGGCCGACGGTCGCATCGACCCCCAGCAGGCCGATGAGCGCGTTCGCGCCATCGACGCGGCACCACCGCTCTACGGCGCGTGGCTGCAGGTGCTGGCGTTTACCCTGATCGGTGGCGGCGTCGCCCCGCTGCTCGGCGGTGGATGGCTCGAGTCCCTGATGGCAGCGCCGCTGGGTGCCGTGTCGGGCCTGACCATCTGGTGGATGCGCCAGCACGTCGAGCGCTCGCGGTTGATCATGCCCATGGTGGCCGCACTGATCACGTTTCTCGGCTCTGTGTGGTGCGGCCTCGACGGCCGCACGGCCCTGATGCCGGCCGTTCTAGCGGCGATGATTCCGCTGCTCCCGGGCATGGACTTGACCACCGCAGCTCGTGAACTGTCGACCGGGCACCTGGTCTCAGGCTCGTCGCGGCTATCGTTCGCGGTCACGGTGTTCGCACTGCTCACCTTCGGCCTGGTGCTGGGCGGCATGGCCGGCCAGGCCATCGTCGGACCGGTTGAGCTGACGGCCGCCTCCCCGCGGCCGGACTGGCTGCCCTTCGTCGCCCTGGTCGCCGCCGCCTTCGGCCTGATGATGCTCATCCAGGCCAATATGCGCGACTGGCCATGGATCCTGATCGTTTCCTTTATCGCCTGGATGGGCAGCGGCCTGGGCGGGTGGCTCGAGGCGCCGATCATCGGGGCATTTGTCGGCGGCCTGGCCGTGGGCCTGGCCGGCAACCTGTTCGTGCGCGTCTCGCGCCGGCCCTCCTCGATCCTGCACATTCCGGGGCTGATCCTGCTCGTGCCCGGCAGCATCGGGCTCAGAAGCCTGTCGACCTTGCTGCAGGAAGACGTGGTTGCCGGGGTCGAGACCGCCATCCTCGCCGGCATCATCGCCGTGGCGCTGACCACCGGCATGATTCTCGCCAGCGTGCTGGTTCCGCCGCGAACCACTCTGTAGTCAGCCCAGCGTACCCCGTCACTACCGGGCGCAATGGCGCCCCGTCCTCGTTTTCCGTATGCTGGAACTAGTGTACCCCGTCACTCATCTTGTAACTTATAGAGCGCCGTACAAGCTCGAGCGCAAGGCGGCGCTCGCCGGGAAGGGTGGTGCCCTTTGCAAGAGCGCCAACGCCGCGATCGGGCTTGTACGGCGCTCCCTCCGGGCGAGCGCCTCAGGGGCCATCTGCGGCGTTGCAATTGCTTGACGTAGCACCCACTACGCCGGCGCAATCGCGCCTTGCAGCTGACCCCTGAGGCACTCGCTATAAGTCACAATATGAGTGACGGGGTACACTAGAGCGCTTCGATGCGGGAGGGCATCAGTGGCGAATCAACCGGTCAGTCCAGCAGGCCGGTCCGGCGCGACAAGCGATTCGGGCCGAAGAATCGAGAGAGGGGCGTCGATCGCCCTCGCATTGCTGCTGCTCGTAGCGTTCTGCCTGACCGCTCTCGCCCAGTCCCCAAGCCTGTCGATCACCTCCGATGTCGTCCGCGTCGGCGTCTACCAGAACAGCCCGAAGATCGGCCTCGACGAAGCCGGCGAGCCGCAGGGTATCTTCATCGACCTGATCGAAGCCATCGCCGAGCGCGAAGGCTGGCGGATCGAGTACGTGCCGGGAAACTGGCAGCAGGGCCTGCAGCGATTGACAATAGGCGAGATCGACCTGATGCCCGACGTCGCCAGGACGGCGGAACGAGCCGAACTGTTCGCCTTCCACGACGAACCGGCCTTGTCGAGCTGGCACCAGGTCTACGCGCCGGCCGGCAGCAGCATCACATCCATACTCGACCTCGACGGTCGCCGTATCGCCGTTTTAGCCGGATCGGTCCAGCAGGAGCAACTCGGCGGAATGGTCGAAGGTTTCGGTATCAACATCGAGCTGCTGGGCTTTGCAGATTTCGAAAGCGCCTTCTCGGCGGTGCGCTCCGGCGAGGCGGAGGCAGTCGTCACCAATCGCTTTTTCGGCGAGCACAACGCCACAAGGCATGGCCTCGAAGACACCTCGGTGATCTTCTCACCCTCGCGACTCTACTTCGCCGCGCCACTCACCGGCCGCCAGCACCTGCTCGAAGCCATCGATCGCCACCTGGTGGCTTTCAAGCAAGATCCAAAGTCGCCCTGGTATCAGTCGCTGGAGCGCTGGACGACGGGGCCGCCTTTGACGGCCTGGCCGCAGTGGCTGCCGTGGGCGCTCGGGGCCGTATCCGCAATGCTCGCCGGTGGCCTGATCATCGTGTTGATGCTGCGCAGTCAGGTTCGCGCGCGCACCCGTCAGGTCTACGAGCAGGCTCGCCACCACACGCGCGAACTCGAAAGGCGCGTCGAGTCGCGCACGCGCGAGCTGCAGGAGACCTCCGCCTTCTTCCAGTCGCTCATCGACCATATCCCCAGCCTGATTTACTACAAGGACATCGATCTGCGTTTCACGGGCTGCAACAAGGCCTACGAGCGCGCTTTCGGTCTCAGTCGTGACGACATCACTGGGCGATGCGTAACCGAACTCAACTATCTGCCGAGCGCCCAACGAGAGCAATTCGAATCGGAACAGCGCCACTTACTCGAGTTGGGCGGTTCCATCAATCGCGAGATCACACTCGATTTTGTCGACGGCACTCGACGCCAGATGCTCTATACCGCCGCGCGCATCCGCGGCCCCGATGAAACGCCGATGGGCATCGTCGGCCTGCTGGTCGACATCACGGGCCAAAAGAGGGTCGAAAGCCAGCTTGCAATCGCCCGTGATCGCGCCCAGGCCGCCGACCGGGTCAAGTCGGCTTTCCTGGCGACCATGAGCCATGAACTGCGAACGCCACTCAACTCCATCATCGGCTTCACAGGCATCCTTCTGCAGGAACTGGCCGGGCCGCTCAATGCAGAGCAGACCAAACAGCTCGAGATGGTGCGAAACAGCTCCCAGCATCTGCTGATGCTGATCAACGACGTGCTCGACATCTCGCGCATCGAAGCCGGGGAGATGACGCTGGCTGAAGAAGCCTTCGAGCTGGCGGCCTCGGTCGACAAGGTTGTCGAGATTGTCCGGCCGCTGGCTGAAAAAAAGAACCTGACGCTCCGGGTCGAGCAGCATCACGACCCGGGAATGCGCGTAGGCGACGCGCGCCGGGTCGAGCAAATCCTGTTCAACCTGATCGGCAACGCCGTCAAATTCACGGAATCAGGCTCGGTGGAAGTTGGAGTCGACACGGGTGGCGATGTGGCGCAAAATCCGGTTATCGTCAAAGTTCGCGACACCGGCATTGGCATTCGCGAGGAGGACCTGCACAACCTGTTCCAGCCCTTCAGGCAGATCGATTCGACTCTGTCGCGCAAGCACGAGGGAACCGGACTGGGCCTGGTGATCTGCAAACGATTGACGCAGCTGATGCACGGCGATATCGCAGTTGAAAGCCAGTGGGGGGTCGGCACAACCTTCACGGTGAAACTGCCGTTGGCGACGGCCGACACCGGAGAAACGGCATGAGGGCAAAGATACTGCTGATCGAGGACAACGAACAGAACGCCTACCTGGTTAAATACCTGCTTGGCGCCCGTAACTGGGAGGTTGTATCGACCCAGAATGGCCCCTCGGGCTTGAGGCTGGCCGAAAGCGAAGCCCCCGACCTGATCCTGCTCGATATCCAGTTGCCGGGGATGGATGGTTACGAAGTAGCCCGGCAGCTCAGGAAGATGGATGGCCTCGCGCACACTCCGATCATCGCCGTGACTTCCTATGCCATGCCGGGTGACCGCGAAAACTGCCTGGCGGCCGGCTGTACCGGCTATATCGAAAAGCCCATCGATCCGGCAACCTTCGCCGACCAGATCGAGCAGCTACAGGCCACGAAATCATGAGGCAGGTACTGATCGTCGACGATCACGAGGAGAACCGCTACCTGCTGCGGTCGCTGCTCAGCGCGCACGATTTCGAGGTCAGTGAAGCCGCCGACGGATTAGCCGCTCTCGATCAGGCCCGAAGTCGCGCGCCCGACATCGTCATCAGTGATCTTCTGATGCCGACAATGGACGGCTTCACCCTGTTGCGCGAATGGAAAGCGGATGCGCGGCTGGCGGCCATCCCCTTCATCGTCTACACCGCCACTTACACCCAGTCGGAAGATGAACGCCTGGCCCGCGACCTCGGGGCCGACGCCTTCCTGATCAAGCCGACCGAGCCACAAGTCTTCCTCAAGCGTCTCGAGGCGGTCCTCGACGAGACCAAACGACGACCGATCCAGCCAAGGCAACCGCTGGCCGAGGGCGCGGAGGTCGAACGCCGCTACAGCCAGGCACTGGTGCGCAAGCTCGAGGAGCGCAGCGCCGAGCTCGCCAGGCGCGTTCACGAACTGCAGTCGGCCAAGTCCCAGATCGAACGCCTCAACCGGCTCTATTCGGCATTGAGCGCGATCAACCAGCTCATCGTTCATACACACTCGCGCCAGGAGCTGCTCGACGGCGTGTGCCGCATCGCGGTCGAACGCGGGGGGTTTTCGCTCGCCTGGATCGCGATACTCGACGACGACAGGGAAACCGTCAGCGTCGCGGCGCGCCGTGGCGGTGACGACGCCCTGTTCGAGCGCGCCGGCCCCTTCCGCGTCAAGGCGCCGTACCGAACCCCTGTCGAGATCGCCATCGGCGAAGGCACCGTCTTCCTCAGCAATGACCTCGCGGCCGAGCCGCGCGTGTCCGAACTTCACCAGGTGTTCAGGCAATACAGCCTGGAATCAGCCGCGGCCTGCCCATTGCATACCGACGGCCGCGTCATCGGAGCGCTGAGCCTGTACGCCAACGAGCCGGGCTTCTTCGACTCGGCACTGACCAGTCTGGTTGGAGAAATCGCCGGCGACGTTTCCTACGCGCTCGACAATCATTATCGTGAAGCGCTCCGCAAGAAAACCGAGGCCAGCCTCAAATCGGCCGAGGAGTTCAACCGGCTCAGCCGGCGCGTAATCGAAGCGTCGCCCAACGGCGTGATGATTACCGCGGCGAAGCCCGAGGCGCCGATCATCTATGTCAACAGCGCCTTCGAGCGAATCACCGGCTTCAGCCGGGAAGAGGCCCTGGGCCGCAATCCGCGATTCCTGTATGCCGACGATCGGGATCAGCGTGGCCTGACCAACATCCGCGACGCCATCGAAAAGCAGCGCGAAGGTGAGGCCTTGCTGCGCTACTACCGCAAGGACGGCAGCCTGTTCTGGAACGAGCTGACGGTCGCGCCCGTATTCGACGAAGATGGCCTAGCTACCCACTTCGTCGGCATCATCAACGACATCACCGACCGCAAGCGCTACGAGGAGCAGCTCGAACGTCAGTACAGCCAGGACACACTTACCGGCGTGGCCAGCCGCAATCTCCTGCAGGATCGCGTCGAGCAGGCTATCGCGGCCTCCCGCCACGACCACAGGGCCGTTGCTCTTCTGTTCATCGACCTCGATCAGTTCAAGCGCATCAATGACAGCCTCGGCCGCGCTGCCGGCGACACGGTGCTGCGCGAAGTCGCCGATCGGCTTCGACGCGCCACGTTTTCTCGCGACACCGTGGCACGCATCAGCAGCGACGAGTTCGTGATCCTGCTCACCGATGTCGATGATGTCGACGAACTGCCCCGGCGTGTCAAGGCATTCATCGAGTGTTTCAAGCAGCCCTTCGGCGTGGCGGGTCGGCAGATGAAGATCACCTCCAGCATCGGAATCAGCGTTTTTCCCGCCAACGGTGAGGACTACAACAACCTGCTGCGCAACGCCGACATCGCCATGTACCGCGCCAAGCAGCTCGGCGCCAGTCAATTCCGTTTCTATACCGACGACATGAACGCTTCGGCTCTCAAACGCGTCGACATGGAATCGCGACTGCAACACGCCGTCGAAGAACGGCGCATGGAGCTTTACTACCAGCCGATCATCGACCTCGAGAGCAACAGCGTTGTCAGTGCCGAAGCACTCCTGCGATGGCACGACGAGCAGCGATGGATCTCGCCCGACGAATTCATACCAGTGGCCGAGGACATGGGCCTGATCATTCCCCTGGGGCGCTGGGTACTAGAAGAGGCCGCACGGCAGACGCGCATATGGCTCGACACCGGCCTGAATCTTCGGATGTCCGTCAACCTCTCGGCGCGACAGTTCCGCGACCCCGATCTGGGCCAACACATTCGCCAGGCCCTCAAGCAGGCGGGCGTACCAGCCAATCGCTTGCGCCTGGAGATTACCGAGTCGGTCATCATGGACAGCGCGGAGGCGGCCGCGAGCATCCTCGGTGAACTCCAGGCAATGGGCCTGGGTATATCGATTGACGACTTCGGCACCGGCTACTCATCGCTGGCCTACCTGCGGCGGTTCCCGATCGACCAGTTCAAGATCGACCGATCCTTCATCCAGGAGCTGCAGCAACACAACGAAAGCGAGGCCATCGTGATGGCCATCATCCGCCTGGCCCGGAGCCTGGGCCTGAGCACGGTCGCCGAGGGCGTTGAAACAGCAGGGCAACGCGATTATCTTGCGCAGTCCGGTTGCGATCTGGTGCAGGGCTTCCTCTACAGTCGGCCACTGCCACCCGAGGAATTCGTAGACTGGGTAGCAGAACACCACAAGAACAACCACCGCCACAACAACGACAGCAACGAATGAGTATCAACATACGCAAGCCGCACTCGATGAACCTGGAAGATGCCCAGCAGGTCGCCGACGATCTCGCCTCGGACCTTGCCAACAAGTTCAGCATCCACTACGGCTGGGACGGCGACACCATCGTGTTCGAACGAACGGGCGTACACGGCGAGATCGACGTCGACGAGGAAAGCGTACACGTCCGGGCCAAGCTCAACTTCTTCTTGAGCTACCTGCAACCGGCCGTGGAGAAGGAAATCAATCGTTACCTCGATGAGCACTTTCAATAGGGGGTCCATGCCCGAGGCATCTTAGTGTCACCTTTCAGGGCTGGTGCCACCGACCACGGTGCGGGTCTCCACCAGTCAACTGCTGTTTCGCCCGGCGCTTCGCGCTCTTGCGGCGAGTTACTCTTGTCAGTGCGGTAGGTCGGGGTTACATCCCCGACGGACGACATTGCGAATGTCATCACTCCTTTCTAACGCGTATCGCCCTGTCGATGGGCGTCTGTTGGTCTCGGGGTACTTCACACGTTGAGCCACGGGCGAGGTTGGAGGTCCCTGGCCGCATTGCGGGCCTCGACCAGTCAAAGACATTTCGCCCGGCGCTTCGCGCTCTTTCGGCGACTCACTTTTGTCAATTACGACAAAAGTAAGCAAAAACGCTCTCACAACCACGCGGTTGGTCCGCACACCCAGCGGGCACTGGGGTTTAACGGAATGTTGTTTGTGCCCTCGCCAGAATTCGGTCGAGGCACATGGCAACCTCATCGAAGGCATGGCGTAGTCCGCACCAGAGAGGCGCGACCTCGATAGGCGCGGCTTCGTCCTTGGCATCGAGATCGTCTACTGCCCGAGGCTTTAGCCGTCGCGCGCCCCAGCGCGCGTGATCGTGTCTTCCGAAAGCCCCTGATCTCGACCCGGGCCACTTTCGGCCTCGGTCGAAGTCCGGGCGCCCTCAGCCGGGCGCTCGCGAAGCCCCAGTCCGAAGGGGCGTGAAGCCACTCTGCCATAAGGTTCCTGAGACAACCCCGCCGTGCTTTTAAGCGCGTTTTTGGTTACTTTTGTTCGCGCAACGGACAAAAGTTGAACTCGCCGCAAGAGCGCGAAGCGCCGGGCGAAACAGCAGTTGACTTGTCGAAACCCGCACAGCGTCCGGTGGCGCTAGATCCAAAGAGTGTCGCCACCCAATGCACGGCCCCTCGCGGCGAAGCCGCCCCGCAAAACTCACAGCGCCGAACCAAAACACCAAAACACCAAAGAACCGGGCGCCAGCCACCGAAAACCTACCGCTCAAGATCAGAAAGATAAATCCTGCCCCGCGTCATCAGTTTCCGGAACGCCTCGGCATCGTCGTTCTCGATCGCATCGATCAGGGTCTGCATCGCCTGCAGCATCACCGCTCGAGCTTCGGCGCCGTGGCGATTGAGCGACTGGATCTCGAAATACAGATCCGGGTTCTCACCGGCGACGGCCCGCGCGATGGCCAGCTGGCGATCGAAAGTGGTGCTCGACAGGTTCGCCAGGCGCTCGGCCGGCACGCGGCTGTCGGCCAGCGCCGTGAAAAAGACGATGCTCAGCGCATGCGACAACCCCAGCACGGGGGCCATGAGCCGGTCGTGTTCCTCGAGGTCGAGAACGACCAACTCCGCAAGCGTGTCTGTGAACAGGCTTCTTGCCGCCTCGACCGCTTCCGGGTTTCCGACGTCCATCAGCAGCACATGCTTTTCCGACAGCAGTTGCGTATCGGGACCGAACATCGGATGCATCGAGCACACTTTCAGGCCCGCTGCCGCCGCCGAACGCAGGGCCGCCGCCAGCGGTGATTTCAGTGACCCAACATCGAAAACCAATGCGTCAACTGGATCCCGGGCCATGTCGGTGAGCACATCGGCGGTCGTGGCCAGCGGCGCAGCAATGGCGATCACGGCCACGTCGGTCGGCGCGTCACGCCAGTCGTTGAAACGGGCTGCACCGTCGGCCTCGATGGCCGGGTCGGCGATGAGCACGTCGAAACCCTGGCCGTCCAGAAATGCCGCCAGCCAGCGGCCCATGCGGCCGGCGCCGCCGATCACCAGCGCCCGGCGGCCGTCGCCGTGTCGGGACAGGCGCAGGCGTTCCTTTTCCTGACGGGTCAATGAGGCCTCGATCAGGCGCTGGAACAGATCTTCGGCAAGTCCGGGATCGAGTCCCTTCGACTCGGCAGCTCGGCGCACCCTGGCGAGCACCTCACGCTCTCGCTTGAAGTCTCTTAGCTGGCGCCCGTGCCGCTTCTTGAGCTGGCCAATATCCGAGACCAGCTGCTGGCGGCGTGTCGCCAGATCAATCAGGTTCTCGTCAACGCTGTCGAGCTCATCGCGCAGTGCCCTGAGCCGTTCGCCGAGGTCGCGCTCATCCATCGCTCAGGCCCGACTCATGAATTCGCGGCTTTCGGTATTCACGCGCACCTTCTCCCCGGGCGTGATGTAGTCGGGCACCTGGATTTCAAGCCCGGTCTCGAGCGTGGCCGGCTTGCTCGATTTGGAGGCCGTCGCACCCTTCATCACCGGCGCGGTATCGGTCACTTCCAGAATGACCGACTGAGGCAGCTGGATGGCCACCGGCGCGGCATCGATGATCAGCACGTATATGCCCTGCAGGCCGTCGGTAATGTACTCGGCGCCGTCGCCGACGGCTTCGGCGTCGATCAGGTACTGGGTGAAATCTTCGCTATCCATGAACACGAACTGGTTACCGTCGCGGTAGGAAAACTCGCTCTGGCGGCGCACCAGATCCGCGTCCTTGAACACATCGTCGCCCTTGAGCGTGACTTCCCTGCGCTCACCGCCGGGGATGGCCTCGAGCTTGAATCGATAGAGCGTGCCGCCGCCGCGGGCGGTCGGCGCCGAGCGCTCGATGTGGCGCACGGCAAAAACAGCGCCGTCGTTCTCGACGACCTGGCCGCGCTTGATTTCACTTGCCCTGGGCATGGCAGTCTCCGTGATGATTGAATCGGCCGCAAAGCATACTGCATCCACCGGCCTTCGGGGAGGTCCGGCGGGGTCGCCCGACGGCTTCCGGGGCGGCCGGTTGTGCTATGTTTCAGGCCCTCCGCCGGGCCAACTGTCAGGAAAGCCTATGTCGAATCGTCGCAGCATTCTCAAACGCAGCCTGATCGTGAGCCTGGTGACACTGGTCGCCGTGGCTGCCGCAGCCTGGTTTGGCGGCCCGCGCTGGCTCGACGATTCGGTCATGGCCTACGAGGGTGAATCCGCCCTGCCCGGCCTGGACGCGGAAGTCGAAATCCTGTTCGACGCAAGGGGTATTCCGCGCATCTACGCCGAAACCGACGCCGACGCCGTTCGCGCCCTGGGCTGGCTGCACGCCGGCGAGCGCCTGTTCCAGCTGGAGCTGATCCGGCGCATGGCCCGCGGCGAACTCTCCGCGGTGGTCGGCGAAGCCGCACTGGAACTCGACATCCTGCACCGATCGTTCGGCTTTGCCCGACGCATCGAGGAAGAACGACCCGAGCCGGATGCGGCCACCGCGGCCTTGCTCGACGCCTACGTCGAGGGCATCAACCGGCACATCGACGCCCTCGACCGGCTGCCGCCGGGCCTGATCATGCTCGGCATCGAACCCAAGCGCTGGACCCGTGAGGACGTCCTCACCATTGCCTATTACCAGACTTTTTATCCGACCACGCTGGTGCAGCGGCTCAGCAAGGCCTGGCACACTGTCACGCAGCAATACGGTCAGCCGGCCGCCGACTGGCTGAGCGAACTGCCCGACTGGACGCGCGCCACCATTCCCCGCCAGTCGATCACCCAGGCATCGAATACCTGGTCCGTTGCGCCGGAGAAATCGCGCAGCGGCGCGGCCCTGCATGCCGCCGACCCGCATCTCGATATCGATCGCGCGCCCGGCATGTGGTACGCCGCAGGGCTGCATTCCGAGCAGAGCCTCGATGTGGTCGGCGTCACCACCCCCGGCCTGCCCTTCGTGGCCATGGGCCACAACGGCCGGATCGCCTGGGCTTTTACCGTCGCCCCGGTCGACGTGTTCGAAATCTATCGCCAGCCGCGCGATCGGCAGAACCCGGATCGCGTCGGCGGTCCGGACGGCTGGCAGTCCCTGCATACGCGCAGCGAGACGATCGAGATTCTTGGCCGCGACGAGCCGCTGGAGAGGACATTCCACTACACGCCCCTGGGCCGGGTCATCGATCGGGCCGACGATCACGTCAAGGTTATGCGCTGGGCCGGCTTCGAGCTGCCCCTGACGGGTATCGTCGCCAACGGCCTGGCACTGAACCGCGCCGAGGACTTCGACAGCTTCCGGCAGGCGGCCAGCGACATGGGCGCGCTGTCGGTCAACTGGAGCTATTCCGACCGCGAGGGCAATATCGGCTACGTCCAGTCAACGCCCGTCCCGGTTCGCCAACACGAGCGCTTCTTCAGCGTGCTCGACGCCACCGACCCGAGCAACGACTGGGACGGCTTTCATCCACCCAACGAGCGGCCCTGGGCCCTCAACCCGGAACAGGGCTGGCTGGCCAATTCCAACAACAACGCCGTCGACGATAGCTGGCCCTATCCGATACCCGGCTTCTACAAGCATCTGCGCATGCGCCGCATCAGCGAACTCCTGGCCAGCCGGGAGACTTTCGACCGCAACGACATGCATCGCTTCCAGCTCAGCCAGCGCTCCGACCGCGCGCTGAGCTGGCGCGACTGGCTGGCCGAGGTGGCCGAGAACTCCGGCCGGTCGGCGATCGCCGCGGAGCTTCGCGGCTGGGACGGCGAGATGCGCGCCGACAGCGGCATGGCCGGCCTGTTCCAGTTGTGGTGGCACTATCTGGCACGCGCGGTATTCCAGGACGGTACCGAGGACGGCACCCGGAACGGCCCGGCCGACTGGCGGACCCTGCGACCGCTCCTCGACAACTGGCTGCACTCGAGCCCGGACGAGGCCTTTCCGACCGATATCGACCGCGATCGCGCCGCGCTCAAGGCGCTGGAGGATGCGCTGAAAATCGGCATTCATCCGCTCGGCAGTCTCCAGACGCTGAGCATCCGCCATCCGCTCGCGAACAACGGCCTGCTCGACGCCTGGCTCAACCTCTCCCGCGGCCCGGTGCCGCGCGGCGGCGACGCCGGCTCGCTCAACGTCAGTTACGTTGGTTTCGATCCGGAAACCGGCCGGCTCGGCGTAAACGGCGGTGCCTCGATGCGCTTCATCATGGACTGGGCCGACCCCGACGCGTTTACGCTCAACCTGACCTTCGGTCAATCCGGCAACCCCTTCAGCCCGCACTTCGACGATTTCTTCGAAGACTTCCTCGCCGGCAAAGCCTGGAACCTTCCGTGGTCGCGCCAGTCGGTCGAACAGGCAACCACCAGGCGCCTGCTGCTCGCACCCCCCAGCCATCCCTGAGCCCCGCGCCAGCCTACGCACAATTCCCTATCCCCGGCCGGCCCACCACGCTCTAAGCTACACGCTCGGCATTCACAGCCGTCGTTGAGCATGACGACCTGAACCCTGAACCCTGAATCCTGAACCCATGATCCCCAACCTTCGCCCAACCGCGATTCTCCTCGCAGGCCTGACCTGGAGCATGACCACCTGCGCCCAGGCGCCCGAGACCCTCTTCGAGCCCTATGCCGAAGTACTCCAGCGCCATGTCGTCGAGCATGATCTCGACGGCGGCGGCCTGGTGTCTTCGTTCGACTACGCCGCCGCCATGGCCAGCGAGACCAGCCGCGAGCTGATCGCCGCGCAGCGCCGTCGCCTGGCCCGCTTCGACCCGGACGGCCTCGACACCCGCGAATCCGCCGTCGCGTTCTGGATCAATGCCTACAACTTCTTCATGCTCGCCCACCTCGTCGACAACCCCGACGACGGCGCGCCGGTCGATTCGGTCAAGGACTACGGCAGCCTGTTCAGTCCCTACCGGATCTTCAAGCGCGAGCTGTTCGACGTCGGTGGCCGCAACTTCGCGCTGAGCGAAATCGAGCTCGACGTCCTGCTCGGCGACGACTTCGAGCAGCGCGGCTGGAAGGATGCGCGCGTGCACTTCGCCGTCAACTGCGCCTCGGTCGGCTGCCCGGCACTCCGCGATCGGCCCTACACCGCCGGCAACCTCGACGATCTGCTCGATGAAAATACCCGCCGCGCCCTGGCCACGCCCCTGAATCTTCGATTCGAGGACGACAGCGCCTGGCTGACCAGCCTGTTCGACTGGTACGAAGGCGACTTCGAGCAGGCCGCCGGCAGCGTGCGCGACTTCATCGCCGAGCACGTCGACGACGAGACCCGGCTGAAGCTCGAGGCGGCTGAACAAATCCGCCATATCGACTACGACTGGCAGCTCAATTCGCCCGCCAACATCAGCCGCTGGCTGGAGTCGAACCGATGAGCGCCCGACATAGCCTGCTCACCGCGGCTTCGCTCGCGCTGGCAACGACCTTGACCGCCCTGGCGCAAGACGCCCCGGACCGGCCCGGCGACGCGCGTCTCGAGCTCGACGAGGTACGCGTCATCGGCAGCCGGGCCCGCGCGACGGCTTCGGGAAACAGCCTGATTCCGGTCGACATCGTCACCGGCGAGACGCTACGCGCCGCCGGTGCGGTCGGCAACGAACTCGGCGAGGCGCTGGCACAGGTCGTGCCGTCGTTCAGTTTTCCGCGCCAGTCCAATTCGGTCACCTCCGACCACGTTCGTTCGGCCCAGCTTCGCGGCATGAACCCCGACCAGGTGCTGGTGCTGGTCAACGGCAAGCGCCGCCACGTCTCGGCGGTGGTCAACGACAACACGAAGATCGGCCGCGGCACCAACGCCTTCGACTTCAACACCATTCCGCTCAGCGCCGTCAAACGCGTCGAGATCATGCGCGACGGTGCCAGCGCGCTGTACGGGTCCGACGCCATCGCCGGGGTCATCAACATCGTGCTCGACGACAGCGTCGGCGAAACCGTGCTCGGATTCGACCACGGCCTGCACCACACCGAAGTCGCACCCATCGGCGACGAAACACTCAACGACGGCCACTCCACCGGCGCGTGGCTTCGCAGCGGCCGCACGCTACCCGCCGGCGGTTTCCTGTCGTTCGGCCTGGAAGCCGGCCGCCGCGGCTCGACCAACCGCGCCGGCTTCGACCGCGTCTCGCCCTTCATCCCGCAGACCGACGACAACCTGGCCTTCCGCGGCCGACGCACGCACCGCGTCGGCGACCCCGAAAGCGACACCGCCTCGGTCTGGTTCAACGCCGAGCAGCCGGCCGGCAGAATTACCGTCTACGGATTCGGCACGGCCAGCTTCCGCGAAACCGAGGGTGCGGCCGTCTACCGCTACCCCGACAGCAACCAGAACGCGCCGGCGCTGTTTCCCGACGGCTTCCGGCCGGTTACACAGGGACGCAACAGCGATATCGGCCTGACCGCCGGCGCCCGTCACGCAGTGGGCGAGTGGAACCTGGACCACGCGCTGAGCACCGGCCACAACCGGTTCGAATTCGGCGTCGACAATTCGGTCAACCCCTCGCTCGGCC
The DNA here is from genome assembly GCA_034520805.1 of Lysobacterales bacterium. Taxonomy (GTDB): domain Bacteria; phylum Pseudomonadota; class Gammaproteobacteria; order Xanthomonadales; family Wenzhouxiangellaceae; genus Wenzhouxiangella. Next base: position 304,034 of record JAXHNG010000008.1, read on the forward strand.
CCGATAGCCCGACGCGTTTCGACTCGGGCCGGTTTTCCAACGCCCTCGTGGCACTTTCCAGCGAGGCACGACGGCGCTTCGACAGCGGCCCGTTCGGACGAGCAATGCACGTCGCCGCGGGCCTGAACTATCGCTTCGAAGCGTTCGAATCCGAAGCCGGCGACACGGCTTCCTGGGCGGCCGGCGATTTCCGCTACCCCGAGGATCTCGCCGCGCTCGTTGGGCTGCCCGATATCGGCGCCCAGGGCGCGAAAGGCCTGGCGCCGGAGGACGAAGCAAGCAGCGAGCGGCACGTGTTCGGCCTGTTCTCCGAGCTGACCTCGCAGCTCACCTCGCGGCTGGAGGGCAGCCTGGCCGGCCGCTACGAGTACTACGACGATTTCGGCAGCACCGTCACCGGCAAGCTGTCGCTGCGCCACGACACCAGCGACACCGTAAGCCTGCGCGCGTCGGCGTCCAACAGCTTTCGCGCGCCTTCGCTGGCCCAGCTTTCCTGGGCGCGGCGCGACAACACCTTCTCGACCGACGGCGGGCGCATTTCCTCGCGCCTGGTCGCCAACGACTCGATCATCGCCCGCTCTCTGGGCCTGCCGCGCCTGGAAGAGGAGCGCTCGATCAACTTCAGCGCCGGGCTGGTCTGGCGACCGGCCGAGGGCCTGCGCGTCAGCGCCGACGTCTTCCAGGTCCGCGTCGACGACCGCATCACGCTGTCGAGCTTCATCCGCGAGCCGGCAGTGATCGACTTCATCCGCCCCCTGCCCGGCGCCGAAGGCGTCGAGGCCGTCAGTTTCTTCTCCAACGCCGCCGACGTGCGCACCCGTGGCGGCGAACTGCAGTTGAGCCTCGACCGCCCGTCGCCAACGGGCCGCTGGCGCTTCGACGCCGGCTACGCGTATGCCCGCAGCCGGATCCGCGATACCAGCGCCCCGCCGGGCGAACTGTCGGCGCTCGTGCCCGGCATCGATCTGGTCGGTCTGGAAGGACGCAACACCATCGAAACGGCCACGCCAGAACATCGATTCAACGCCTCGCTTGCCTTCGACCGCGGCGCCTGGTCGGCATCGACGCGCCTGCGCGTGTTCTCGTCGGTGGTGCGCGAATTCACCTTTGCGCGCCAGCGCTTCGGCGGGCAGTACGCCCTGGACTTCGAGGCCGGCTACCGGGTGACGCCGCGCTGGCAGGTTACGCTCGGGGCGAGCAACCTGACCGACCGCTATCCCGATCGCTCCGGCGAGGCCAACGACTTCTTCGGCAACTTCGCCTATGATCCGATCAACCCCATCGGCATCAATGGCCGTTTCGTCTATGCGCGAACCAAAGTCTCGTTTTGACAATCAGGGTTCAAATCGACCGCCATACCGGCTAGGCTTCAGAAATGGCTAGACAATCCGTTTTCGTATTTCTCCTCATCGGCTTTGCCGTTGTCGGACTCATCGGCATGGCCTGGCCGCCCGCCTGGTACCTGCTGTTGTTCATCGTGCCGTTGCTGGCGCTGGGCATTCGCGACGCCACGCAGACCAAGCATACGGTGCTGCGCAACTTCCCGATCATCGGCCACTTCCGCTACCTGATCGAGCATTTCCGCCCGGAAATCCAGCAGTACCTCATCGAGAGCAACCTCGACGCCTACCCGGTCGAGCGGGAGTATCGCGCCCTGATCTACCAGCGCGCCAAGGGCGATCTGGAAACCCGCCCGTTCGGCACGCAACGCGACGTCTACAAGCCGGGTTACGAGTGGGCCGCGCACGTCACCGCACCGGCACCGCTGCTGGAGGAAGAACCGCGCATCACCATCGGCGGCAAGGACTGCAAACAACCCTACTCTTCCTCGCTGCTCAACATTTCGGCGATGAGTTTCGGCTCGCTGTCGCCCAACGCCATCGAGGCACTCAACAAGGGCGCGGCCGAGGGCGGTTTTGCGCACAATACCGGCGAGGGCGGCGTGTCGCGCTATCACCTGCACGGCGGCGACCTGATCTGGCAGATCGGTTCGGGCTACTTCGGCTGCCGAACCGCCGAGGGACGATTCAATCCCGAACGCTTCGGCGAGGTAGCCGCCGACGATCACATCAAGATGATCGAACTCAAGCTCTCCCAGGGCGCCAAACCGGGTGCCGGCGGCATCCTGCCGGGACCGAAAGTCAATCGTGAAATTGCCAGGGCACGCGAAGTGCCGGAGGGCGAGTCCTGCATCTCGCCGGCTTCGCACAACGCCTTCTCAACGCCGCTGGAGATGATGGAGTTCATCGGCGAACTGCGAGAGCTGTCGGGCGGCAAGCCGGTAGGCGTCAAGTTCTGCCTGGGCCGTGTCAGCGATTTCCTCGCCATGTGCCGCGCGATGCTCGATACCGGCATCCGGCCGGACTTCATCACCATCGACGGCGGCGAAGGCGGTACTGGCGCCGCACCGCTGGAGTTCACCAACTCGCTGGGCATGCCCAAGCGAGACGCCATCGTCATCGTGCACGACATTCTTACCGGCACGGGCCTGAGGGACGATGTCCGCATCATCTGCAGCGGCAAGATTCTCAGCGCGTTTCACATGATCCGCGCGCTGGCACTCGGCGCCGACAGCTGCAACAGCGCGCGCGCCATGATGTTCGCGCTCGGCTGCATCCAGTCGCTGAGCTGCAACAACAACAACTGCCCGACCGGCATCACCACCCAGAACCCGTCGCTGGTCCGCGGCCTGGTGGTCGCCGACAAGGCACCGCGCGTGGCCCGTTTCCACCGCAGATCCATCGAAGGGCTGATCAAGATGCTCTCCGCCATGGGTCTTCATCACCCCAGCGAAGTCCGGCCGCATCACATCTACCGGCGCGTCGGCGAACTGAAAGTGACGACCTTCGCCGAACTCTACGAATTCCACGAGCCCGGCCAGTTGCTCGACGAAAACAACGGAAAGGGGCCATTCAGCGAGGGCTGGAAGAACGCGCGATCCGACCGCTGGTCCTGAGGTTGGGCGCTCCGCTTGGATAGCCCAGCGGCCGGGTCATATCCCGCCGACCATGACTCCTTCAGGTCTGGCGGCACCGGACGCAGTGGGGGTCTCGACAAGTCAAAGGCGGTTTCGCCCGCGTGCGCTGTGCGGGGCTTGCGGAGGATTCAGGGGCCGGCGATGGCGCCTTCTGAATCTGGCGCCACCGCCCGTTGTGCGGGTCTCGACAAGTCAAAGGCGGTTTCGCCCGGCGCTTCGCGCTCTTGCGGCGACTCACTTTTGTCAATTACGACAAAAGTAAGCAAAAGCGCTCTTATAACCACGCGGTTGGTGCGCACACCCAGCGGACGGTTGGGGGTTTAACGGAATGTTGTTTGTGCCCTCGCCAGAATTCGGTCGAGGCACATGGCAACCTCGTCAGAGACTGGGCGTAGCCCGCACCTGAACAGCACGACCTCGATAGGATCGGCTTCGTCCGCAGCATCGAGATCTTCTATTGCCCGAGGCTTTAGCCGTCGCGCGCCCCAGCGCGCGTGATCGTGTCTTCCGCAAGCCGCTGATCAAGACCCGGGCCACTTTCGGCCCCTGTCGAAGTCCGGGCGCCCTCAGCCGGGCTATCGCGAAGCCCCAGCCCAAAGGGGCGTGAAGCCGCTCCCATGGAAGGTTCCTGAGACAAATCCGCCGTGGTTTTAAAGCGCGTTTTTTGGTAACTTTTTTCGCGCAGGAAAAAAGTTACTCGCCGAAAGAGCGCGAAGCGCCGGGCGAAACCGCAGTTGACTTGTCGAAACCCGCAAAGCGGCCGGTGGCATCAAAACCAAACTAAGGAAGGCGCCCCTCCCCTTGCCCTGATCAAATCCCGCGATTCGCGCATCACCAATCAGCGTTATGATCGGTACTAATCGAACACTCCCAGGAGAACTTCAAATGACAACACAAGCCTACGGCGCAGAATCGGAGACCTCCGGAGTCGCCCCGCTCGAAATCGAACGCCGCACACCGCGTCCGGACGATGTCGCCATCGACATCGAGTACTGCGGAATCTGCCATACCGATATCCATTTCGTCGAAAACGACTGGGGCATGACCGACTACCCGGTCGTCCCCGGCCACGAGATCGTTGGGCGGGTCACGGCCGTAGGCAACGACGTCGAGCAGTTCAGCGTCGGCGACCGGGTCGGCGTGGGCTGCCTGGTTGACTCATGCCGCCAGTGCGAGGCCTGTGACGAAGGCCTGGAGCAGTACTGCACGGGCGGCAACGTCCTGACCTACAACGGCCAGGATCGTCACGACGGATCCAAGACCTACGGCGGCTATTCGGAAAGCATCGTCGTCAGCGACCGCTTCGTCGTCAAGATTCCAGACGGCCTGGATCCTGCCGCGGCTGCACCGCTGCTATGCGCCGGCATTACCACCTACTCGCCGCTGAGGCACTTTGGCGTCGGCGAAGGCCATCGCGTCGGTGTCATCGGCATGGGCGGGCTCGGTCATATGGGCGTCAAACTGGCCCGCGCACTGGGCGCGGAAGTGACCCTGTTCACGCGATCGAGCGACAAGGCGGCCGAGGCGAAGCGCCAGGGTGCGCATCACGTCATCGTTTCGACCGACCAGGAACAGATGGAGGCGGCCGCCGGGCGGTTCGATTTCATGCTCGACACCGTTCCGGTGGCGCACGACCTCAACCCCTATATCGCCACGCTCAAGCACGACGGCATTCACATGCTGGTGGGCATGCCCGAACCGGTCGACCCGCCGCTCGATGCCGGCGCGCTGATTTTCGGACGCAAGTCGCTCGCCGGCTCACTGATCGGCGGCCTGCCCGAAACCCAGGAGTGCCTGGACTTCTGTGCCGAACACGGCATCGAATGCGATATCGAAATGCTCAATATCAACAACATCAACGATGCTTACGCGCGCATGAAAAAGGGCGACGTCCGCTACCGCTTCGTCATCGATATGGCCAGCCTGAAATAGGGTGGGACCGGCAGATCCTGTGCGCTGCATGTGCGTAGGTCGGGGTTACATCCCCGACGGACGACGTAGAGGATCTGATCACGCGTCGCTACCTGCGTTGCGGTCAGCAGGGTGGTCCGTCGGCGATGTAACGCCGACCTACGTGTCGAGCACCTCGAACTTCAATCCGGCGTGCGTCTGGAGGCGCTCGAGCAGTTTCTCCCCGAGCGCCGTCGACGGCGTCCAGATGCCACCGGGGCAGTCGTCCGCCGGCAGGTCGAGCGCCAGCGCCAGCGCGGTCTCGCCGAGCATTTTCGACGTCGAGCCGTAACCCGGATCGCGGTCACCGCTGACCGATACACGCAGGGCCTCCTGGCCGCCGTCGTTGCGACCGTCGATGGCAATCTTGAAAAAGCCCGCCTCGCGGGCCTCGGCAGAAGGACCTTCGCCGGGCTTGGGCAGCACCAGCTTTTTCAGCAGCGATCGCGTTGGACCGAGCGCCGAGCCCAGCGCAAAGGCCCCCATGCCGAGCGACACGACGGTCGCCTTCATCCGCCCGGAAAACCCGCGACCGGTCATCACCGCCTCGTCATAGCGGAAGTCCTTGCCATAGCCATGACCCGACAAGGCATTGGACTTGAGTACCACGCGGGTGTTGATCGTGGCCATGACGAACGGCGCCGTCCACACCCCAAAGGCTGAATCGTAGCTGGCCTTCGAGACATAGGGCTGGCGCTCACCCTCGCGTGCCTCGGGCGGGCAAAGAGCGTAGGGGTTCTTGAGAACCCGCGCGACATCCTTGTCGCGTCGCGCTTCTTCGACGATATTGAGCATCGAGGCGTAGGTGCCGCCGCTCAGGCCGCCCTTGGCCGCCTTCACGCGCAGGCGAACGCGCGACAGCGGCTTGCCGAATCGTTCGCGAGCCTGCTTCTGCAGAAACCACACGCCCATGTCGGAGGGAATCGAGTCGAAGCCGCAACAGTGGACGATCCGCGCGCCGCTCTTCGCCGCCGCATCGCCGTGAGCATCCAGCATGCGCCGCATCCAGGGCACTTCACCGGCCAGGTCGCAGTAGTCGGTGCCGTTCTCGGCACAGGCGGCCACCAGGTCAGAGCCGTGCAGCGCATACGGACCCACCGTGGTGCAGACCACGCGCGTGCGCTGCACCATGGCATCCAGTGAGGCGCGGTCGTGACTGTCGGCCACGATCAGGGGCAATCCGGCCGCCATTTCGCCGAGTTCGATACGAATCTTCTCGAGTTTTTCGCGACTGCGCCCGGCCAGCGCCCATTTCAGTTGGCCGCCGACGCCGTGGCGCCGCACCAGGTACTCTGCCACAAGGCGGCCGGTAAAACCGGTCGCGCCCATCAGGACGATATCGTATTCGCGCTCGCTCATGCTGTCCCCATCCGTTGAATTTGTCGAAACGATAGCACGTTAGACGATTTATCCGTGTCCACGAATGTCTGCAATACTATTCTTCCGCCCGCATTACTCGCGGCTTCACGTAAGAGCCCAGAAAGCGTATGGCAACCGAAAAGGCAACGCCTGACGTGCAGCACGTTCCGCGACCGGCCCAGGATCGGTTCGAAGGCCTGATCGAGCGCGTACTGACAAGTACTGCGCAAGAGCCCGGCGTTGTCGAAACCATCGTGCCGCCAACCGGCTCGATCTATCTCAACGCCTTGATGCGGGGGCAGCTGGACATCCGCTTGAGCGACGGCGTGCAGTCCGAAATCCCCGATCTCTATCTCGGCGGGCAGCTGTTGCGGGAAATGCCGCAAGCTCGTATAACGACGCCGTTGTCGTTAGCAGGGCTGCAATTCACCGCCACCGGCTTCTATCGACTCTTCCAGCTCGACGCCTCGCGCCTGACGGATCGGATCACGCCGCTGGAGGCCATCGACGGCCAACTGACCGTCGCACTCCGCGATGCACTCGCAGCGGTTCGAACTGGCGAGGAAACCGCCGATATCATGCAAGACACCCTCGCAATCAAACTGCCTTCAGCGCTTCCTCCGGACCTCGCCGCGAAGGCAGCCGGGCAGATCGAGCGCAAGGCCGGTCGCATCGGCATGACCGAACTGGCCCTGGCCTGTGGCGTCAGCACCCGACATCTCCGTCGGGTCTTTTCGCGGGAAGTCGGCGTATCTCCCAAGTCCTACGCAAAGACTATCCAGATCAACACGGTGGTCGCGGCGCTCCAGTCCGGCGAGGCCGGTGCGGTGCACGATATTGCACTGGCGCACGGCTATTACGACCAGGCCCATTTTGCGCGAGATTTTTCGCGGCTGGTCGGCAGCAAGCCAAGCGATTTCCTGGCCAGCCGGGAAGCGTTTCTCGAGATGTTTCTCGGGCGAAACATCAACCGCTGAATAACGCCCCATGGCCGATTTTTACAAGCTATCCCCGAGCAGCTGAGCTATTCTCCGCCCCGGCATTGCAGTTTTTGGGGCCAGCGATGGTTCGAGCCGAGTCCGGGGGGACGCCGGGTTCGCTGATCGCTTCGGGGCTTGCCTTGGCGTGTTCCGAAGCGATCGGCTGAACCCATTTCGCATGAATGGCTTCCGATCATGGGCTGCGGCAAGACCATCAACCAATCCTCGTAAATCGCCCTCAGCCCGCCGCGTCCAGCCCCAGGTCGAGCGTGGCCGCCGAGTGCGTCAACGCCCCGACGGAAATCACGTCGACGCCGGTGGCAGCCACGTCGGAAACGCTCTCCAGATCGACATTGCCCGAGGCCTCGAGCGTCACGCCGCTGCCCCTGCAGCGCATTACTGCCTGCCTGAGTTCGGCAGGGCTGAAGTTGTCGAGCAGCAGGCTCTCAGCACCGGCGTCCAGGGCTTCGTCGAGCTGGTCGAGCGTATCGACCTCGGCGGCGATGCGCACCATATGCCCGGCGAAGGCTCGCGCCCGCCGGATCGCCTGGCCCACGCCACCCGCCATCGCCACGTGGTTGTCCTTGATGAGAATGGCGTCGTCGAGCCCGAATCGATGCCTTGCCCCGCCCCCGGCGACGACGGCTGAAAGCTCCAGCGCCCGAAGCCCCGGGGTGGTCTTGCGCGTATGCACGATGCGAACGTCGTGGCCCGATACGGCGTCGACGTAGCGCCGGGTCAGCGTCGCGATGCCGCTCAAGCGCCCCAGAAAATTCAGCGCGGTCCGCTCGGCGGTCAGGATGCCGGCCGCCGGCCCGTAGAGCTCGGCGATGACCGAGCCGGCCTGAAGCGGGTCGCCGTCGAGCTCGTGCCAGTCGATCTCGACGAGCGGCTCCACCTGCGCGAAGGCCTCTGCGGCGGCCTCCACGCCCGCGAGCACCCCGGCCTGGCGCGATACCAGCCGAAAGCGACCGGTCGCTTCGGCGGGCACCGTGGCCTGCGTGGTGATATCGCCGCGACCGCCCAGGTCTTCGGCCAGGCAGCGGGCGACCAGCTCGGAGACCAGGTTCGGGGGCAGGCTGTGTTTCATCATCTTCAATTCCCGTCGATTGTTCCCACGCGCGGCAGTGGGCACCCTGCGGCTACAAGGTGTCAGGATAGTCGGTCCGAAAGTGCGCGCCTCGACTTTCACGGCGTTCGAGGGCGGCGGTTGCCACCAGCCGGGCGGCCACCAGCGCATCGGCCGACCCGTCGCAAGCTTCCAGCTCGTCGATCGTGTCGAGCAGGCGGCCCAGTCCTTCGGCATCGCGCTCCACCCCTGCATACGCCGACATGGCTTTTCTGAGCCGCTCCAGCGACGGCCGCGGCAGGCCCGCGGGCGAGACGGCCACCCCGGGAGCAACCGGCCGCACGTCCGTTGCCGCAAGCGATTCTCCGGCCAGCGCGCCCATCACCAGCGCTTCGGCCAGCGAGTTCGAGGCCAGGCGGTTGGCGCCATGGGCGCCGGTACAGCCAACCTCACCGACGGCGTAGAGCCCGGGTATGTCGGTGCGACCGTCCAGGCCAGCGGCCACGCCGCCCATATGATAGTGCGCGGCCGGCGCGACCGGAATCGCTTGCCGCCGCGGGTCGATGCCCGCGGCCATGCAGGCGCGAAATACGGCCGGGAATCGCTCCGGAAACGACTCGCTGATCGCTTCCCGGGCATCCAGGAAGGCACCTTCGCCCGACTGAACCTGCCGGTGAACGGCCCGGGCCACCACATCTCTCGGCGCCAGCTCGGCATCAACGTGCTCGCCCGGCATGAAGCGGTGGCCTCGCCGGTCGACCAGGACAGCCCCCTCGCCGCGCAGCGCTTCGGTAGCCAGTGGCGCCGGATGGCGGCCGATGTCGATGGCGGTAGGGATGGAACTGCACGAACGCCGCGTCACGAATCGAGGCTTTCAGCCGGGCTGCCCAGGCGAGCGCCTGCCCCTGGTTGCCCGACGGATTGGTGGTCAAGGCATACAGGCCACCCAGCCCGCCGGTGGCGAGCACCGTTGCATCGTCGCGGACGAGGGCCTTGCGACCTGCACCGTCACCGGCATCGATCAGAACGCCCGCGCAGCCGCCACCGTCATCCGCCAGGCAGGAGCCCGAGCACCGGCGTGTATTCGCGTACGCTCACGTGGTCGGCCTTGTTCACGGCCGCGACCAGCGCGTTGACGATGGCGACACCCGCCCGGTCGCCGCCGACGCGCGCGATGCGCGCACGGCCGTGGGCAGCCTCGCGCGAAAGCGACCAGCGACCGTCGCGGCAATGTTCGAACGGCACGCCCAGGCGTTCAAGCGCCTCGACTTGTTCGATCACGCGCCTGGCCAGTTCGCCGGCCACGGCCTCATCGACCAGGCCCGGCACCGGCGGCTACGGTATCAGCGGCATGCTGCTGCGGACTGTCGTCTTCGGAGAGCGCGGCGGCGATTCCGCCCTGCGCCCACTGGGTAGCCGACTGCCGCCCGAGAGCACCCGCAGTCAGCACCAGAACCGGCCGGGGCGCCGCGTTCAGCGCTGTCCAGAGCCCTGCAATGCCGGATCCGACCACGATAATCGGCGTCGAACCCACCGTATTCAGACGCTGACGTACTCGGCGCCGCGCTCGGGCTTCGAGGTGTCGAAAGCCGGCGGCTTGCCGGCATGGGGCAGGTCGAGCATGGCCTGGAGACTGGCGCGGGCCCGCTCAGCGACATCGGCCGGCACTTCGATCTCGAATCGCAGCTCCCGCAGTGATTCGTATATGTTGGTGAGCGTGATCCGCTTCATGTGGGGGCACAGGTTGCACGGCCGGATAAATCGGGTCTCCGGATTGGCCACGGCCACGTTGTCGCTCATGGAACATTCGGTGATCAGGATCGCCTTGCTCGGCCGATGCTCGGCCACAAACGCCGACATGGCACCCGTCGAGCCGGCGAAATCGGCGGCCCGAAGCACCTCGGGCGGGCATTCGGGGTGCGTAATGATCATCGCGTCAGGGTGCTCGGCACGCAGCTGCTCGATCTCCGTGCGGGTAAACTTCTCGTGCACCTCGCAATCGCCTTTCCAGGTCAGAATGCGAACGTCGGTCTGGCTGGCGACGTTCTTCGCCAGGTACTCGTCGGGAATCATGATGACCGTGTCGCTGCCCCACTGCGCGGCGACGGCCTCGACCACCTGCACAGCGTTGGAGGATGTGCAGCAGATGTCGGCCTCGGCCTTGACCTGTGCCGACGTATTCACGTAGGTCACGATCGGGTAGTCCGGGTAGGCCGCCCGAATGCGCCGTACGTCTTCGCCTGTAATCGAGGCGGCAAGGGAACAGCCGGCTTCCAGGTCGGGAATCAGGACGGTTTTTTCGGGCGAGAGGATCTTGGCGGTTTCGGCCATGAAGTGCACACCGGCCTGGACGATGATGTCCTGCTCGGCCTCGGCGGCCACCTGGGCGAGGCGCAGCGAGTCGCCCGTGATGTCGCCGACGCAGTTGAAGATCTCCGGCGTCATGTAGTTGTGCGCCAGGATCACGGCATTGCGCTCGACCTTGAGCCGGTTGATGGCGTCGATCAGCGGCGCATGGATCGGCCACTCCGCCTCGGGGATGACGTCTCGCACGCGCCGGTAGAGCGCGTCGGTCCGGTTCCGAACGTCCTGGTCGAATGGGAGTTCTGCGGGTGATTCTGGATAGTCGTTCTGCATGATTCTCCGGCCGTTGAGCCATTCGGGACGGCGGCATATTAACCGCTCGGTTTTGTAGATGGGGTGATCGCTGCCACTTTTCCACTGCCGGGATTTGCCTTCCGGCCGACAGCCCCCGACAATAGCTGACTTGCACTGAATCGAAGATCCGCAATGAGCATTCGCGCCATCCTTGCACTGCCTCTCGCCCTCCTCGTCTCGCTGGCCTCGGCACAGCCCGACGAGCTGACCCTCGAGCGCATTTTCGACAGCCCGGACCTGGCCGGTCCGGCGCTGCGGCGCGCCGAGCTTTCACCGGCCGGCGACCGCGTCACCTTCCTCCGGGGCCGCGACGACGAGCGCAGCCTGCTCGACTTGTGGGAATACCACGTCGCCGACGACGCCACCCGGGTACTGGTGGCCGCCGACGAGGTCATGCCCGAGGAAGTCGAGCTCTCGGCGGCCGAACAGGCCAGGCGCGAGCGGGCGCGCATTGCCGACCTGCGCGGCATCGTGGACTATCGCTGGTCGGACGACGGCCGCTGGCTGCTGTTCCCGATCGGCGGCAATATCTTCGTGCTCGACATGGAGGCCGAAGAAAGAGAAGTTGTTCAGCTGACCGACTCGGAGGCTTTCGACACCGATCCCCAGATCGCCCCAGACGGCCGCCACGTAGCTTTCGTCAGAGAGCGCGACCTCTGGCTCGTCGAGATCGAAAGCGGCGAGGCCCGACCGCTGACAGACAGCGCCACCGATACCGTCGCCAACGCGATGGCCGAATTCATCGCGCAGGAGGAGATGGGGCGCTCCACCGGATTCTGGTGGTCACCGTCTGGCGATCATATTGCCTTCCTGCAGATCGACGAATCGCCGGTCGAAGTAACGCGTCGCTATGAGGTCCAGGCCGAGACCATTGAAATGGTCGAGCAGCGCTACCCATACGCCGGCACCGACAACGTGACCTACAGGCTGGGTGTTGTCGATATCGAATCGGGCGAAATCGAATGGATGGATCTCGGGTCGGAAACCGATTTCTATATTCCGCGCGTCAAATGGCTGCCCAACGCCGATCAGCTCAGCTTTCAGCGCCAGAGCCGCGACCAGCGGACACTCGAACTGGTGATCGCCAACATCGAGGACGGCGAAACCCGCACGCTGCTGACCGAAACCAGCGAAACCTGGATCAACCTGCACGATGACCTGCATTTCCTGACCGAGATGCCCGCCTTTGTCTGGTCGTCCGAACGCGACGGTTTCCGCCACCTCTATCTCTACGACTACGAGGGCGAAATCATTCGCCGGCTGACCGACGGCGAGTGGCAGGTCGACGCGCTCGCCGGCGTGGACGAGGAGATGGGCATGGTGTACTTCACCGCCTCGGAAGTCTCGACCACCGAGAAGCATCTCTACCGGCAGTCGCTGGTCACCCGCTCGCCCGAAGTCGTCAATCGCGTCTCACGCCGCTCGGGCTGGCACGAGGTCAGCATGGATCGCGATGCGCGGACTTACGTGGACACCTTCTCGAACAGCCGCCAGCCGCCGCAGCTTTCGCTGCACAACGTCGACGGGGAGCGCCTGGCCTGGTTGGTAGAGAACCGTCTCGACGACGATCATCCCTATGGCCCTTATCGCGACGACCATCGACCGACCGAATTCGGCAAGATCGTCGCACCGCAGGGCCACGAATTGCACTACCGACTGGTCCGGCCGACCGGCTTCGACCCGGAAGAACGCTACCCGGTATTCGTTCACGTCTACGGCGGTCCGACGCATCGCATGGTCACCGACAGCTGGTCGCGGCGCATGCTCATCGACCAGTACATGGCCCGCCAGGGATATCTGGTGTTCTCGCTCGACAATCGCGGCGTCGAGCGCCAGGGCAAGGCCTTCCAGGACGCCGCCTTCCTCAAGCTGGGCCAGGTCGAGATGGCCGATCAGATGGTCGGCGTCGACTGGCTGCGCTCGCAGGATTTCGTCGACGCCGATCGCATCGGCATCTTCGGCTGGAGCTACGGCGGCTACATGAGCCTGATGGCGCTGGCCCAGTATCCGGGCGAGTTCGCCGCCGGCGTCTCGGTTGCCCCGGTCACCGACTGGACGCTCTACGACACGCACTACACCGAACGCTACATGGGGCGCCCGCAGGACCAGCCCGAAGCCTACGAGAAGGGCAACGTCCTGAGCTACGCCGAAGCCATGACCGACCCCCTGCTCCTGATCCACGGTATGGCCGACGACAACGTGCTGTTCACCCACTCGACCAAGCTGATGCACGCGCTGCAATCGCGCGCCTTTCCTTTCGAGTTGATGACCTACCCGGGGGAAAAGCACGCCATATCGGGAGACGGGCCGCGCCTGCACGTCTACCGAACCATCACCGACTTCCTCGACCGCCACCTGCTCGACGAAGAGACGACGCCATGACCTCGATCGGCACGCCGCATTCGGCCTCCGCCACCCGGGTCATGTTGCTCGGCAGCGGCGAGCTTGGAAAGGAAGTCGTCATCGAGCTGCAGCGCCTGGGCTGCGAAGTCATCGCCGTCGACCGCTACAACCACGCCCCCGCGATGGCCGTCGCCCACCGTCACCACGTCATCGACATGCTCGACCCGCAGGCCGTGCTGAGCATCGTTGAGCTGGATCGCCCACATTACATCGTGCCCGAAATCGAGGCCATCGCCACGGACGCGCTGCTGCTGCTCGAAAAGGAAGGCTACAACGTCATCCCCACCGCCCGGGCCGCCCATCTGACCATGAACCGCGAAGGCATCCGGCGCCTGGCCGCCGAGGAACTCGAGCTGCCGACATCGCCGTACCGCTTTGCCGACACGCGCGAAGCCTTTGAAAGCGCGGTTGGCGAGATCGGCCTGCCCTGCGTGGTCAAGCCGATCATGTCATCGTCCGGCAAAGGCCAGAGCCTGGTCCGTCGCAAGGCCGACATCGGCCCCGCCTGGGACTACGCCCAGTCCGGCGGGCGCAGCGGCGAAGGCAAGGTCATCATCGAAGGCTTCGTCGACTTCGACTACGAGATCACCCTGCTGACCGTGCGACACGCCAACGGCACCCTGTTCTGCGACCCCATCGGCCATACCCAGGAGGACGGCGATTACCGCGAGTCCTGGCAGCCGCAGCCCATGAGCGAGACGGCCCGGCTCGAAGCCGAACGCATCGCCGGCGCCGTCACCGACGAACTGGGCGGACGCGGCGTGTTCGGGGTGGAGCTGTTCGTCAAGGACGACCAGGTCTGGTTCAGCGAAGTCTCACCGCGGCCTCACGACACCGGCCTGGTCACGCTCATCTCGCAGGATCTTTCCGAATTCGCCCTGCACGCCCGCGCCATCCTCGGCCTGCCAATCCCCCATATTGTCCAGCGCGGACCCAGCGCTTCGGCCGCGCTGCTGGTCGAGGGCGAATCGAAGCAGGTTGCCTTCGACAACCTGGACAAGGCACTGGCGCAACCCGATACCGACCTGCGCCTGTTCGGCAAGCCGGAAGTCGCCGGACGCCGACGCATGGGCGTCACACTCGCGCGCGGCAAAGACCTCGACGATGCCCGGGGAAAGGCAACGACCGCTCGCGATGCGATCACCCTGAATCTCTGATCGAAACCCGCGTAGGTCGCGGTCGCATCCGCGACGGACGACCTTTGGGGATTGAACACACGTAGCTACGCGTGAACAGACCCAAGACCGTTGTCCGTCGGGGATGTAACCCCGACCTACGCAGGCTACGCCATGCGCCGAGTCAACCGAGTTGTGCTTCCGAGCCGTACGGCGCCACATCAAGGGCTTCACCCGAGGCAATGCGCTGCTGAATATCCTGCCACCATTGCGCGTCGAACAGCTCGCCGTGGGCGTCTTCCAGAAACGAGAGGTGCTCGCGCTTTAGCGCCATGAAGCGCGGAAACTCCTCGGGAAAGACGTCATTGTCGGCAACGTGGAACCAGGTTTCGTCGCTGTAGATATCGATGTCGTCACGGGCTTTGGGCATCTCGCGAAAGCGGCAGTCGCTCAGCAAGGCCAGCTCGTCGTAGTCGTAGAACACGACGCGCCCCGAGCGCGTGACGCCGAAGTTCTTCGGCAGCAGGTCACCGGCAAAGATGTTCGACCGTGCCAGGTCTTTCAGCGCCTGGCCCATGTCGACCAGCACCGGCCGCGCACCCAGGTCCTCGACTTCCGACAGGTAGAGATCAAGCGGCCGCACGCGGCGCTCGACGTAGCAGTGGCGAATAACCAAATCGTCGCCGTCGACCCGGACCACCCGGGAACATTCGTTCAGCAGTTCGTCGAGAAGCTGCGGTGAAAAGCGATCCCGCGCGAAGCGCAGTGACTTGAACTCCTGGACGTCGAGCAAGCGACCCACGCGGTCGTGGCGGTGCACCATCTGGTAGCGCTCGATCACCTCGTGGCGCTTGATGGTCTTCTCGGGGGCGAACTTGTCGCGCAGGAGCTTGAAGACCAGGGGGTAGGACGGCAGCGTGAAAACGGCCATCACCATGCCGCGCTTGCCCTCGGCAACCTCGAAATGCTCGTCGTCATGGTCGCTGAGATGACGGTACAAGGCGCGGTAACGCTCGGTCTTGCCCTGCTTGGCCCGGCCGAGCACGGAGTAGAGCTCGTCGACCGGCTTGTCCGGCAACAGGCTGCGCAAAAAGACGACTGCATCGGCCACCGTGGGCAGATCTGCAAGGAAATAGCTGTAGGTGTAGCCGAACAGAATACTCAGCTGCAGGCGCCGGGTCAGCAATGCATCGACGGCGATTGCGCCCTCCTCACATCGCAACGCGATCACGCAGGGCACGTGGCGGGTTCGCCCGAGAACCCGCCCGACCAGGTAGGCACGGCCCTCGCGGAAGAAGACCGTTTCCAGCAACTCGATCGAAAGCGCCTCGTCACCCTCGAGCACGTTGGACATGCGCGCTGCCAGGCGATCCGCGTCACGAGGGGCGTCCATCCAAGGCAGACCGAAGTTGTAATCTCCGAGGATGCGCCCGAAGGTGTCGGCCAGGCGCTCGCCGACAATGTAGATATGACGCGCCACGGGATGGGTGATGCGATCGCTGGGCTGGAAATCGAAGGCCACGAACTCGATGGCCGAGTCCACCCCGCGGGTCTTGAACAGCCGCCTGGTGATGGTGTTGAAGAAGGTTTTGTAGAGCTCTGCGTCGAGCTTGCGCTCGATCAGCTCTCCAAAAACGACGCGCATGTCGCGCCAGATACTTCGCGAGAACAGGCGGTTGGCCAGCAGCCCTTCCAGGCGGGCAATGGTCTCGTTGACGAGCTCGTCGTAGAGTTCGAGGCGCGCGACGACATCGGCGCGCATGCCCGCCCGGTCGCCCTGCTCGAAGCGGCGCCGGCCGCGGCGGGTGATATCCGAGAAACTGGCGTTGTAGTCATCGAACCCGGCCACAACGAAGCCACTGGCCTCGCTGACCAATTCACGATGACGACGATCCTGCCGGTGGCTGTCCACTATCCGTGACATGGGGCGATTGTAGCGCCCTTGGATGTCGAGCAACGAGGCACGGCCGTCGTCGGCTGCGGGCCGTCTACATCCCCGACGGACGACGGTTCGGGCTTGAACGCACATAGCTACGCGTGTACAGGATCCGGGATCTCGTCCGTCGGGGATGTAACCCCGACCTACGCGGGCCTCGTCACGGTCATGCCCCCTCGAAACGGCCCCTCAACCGCTGTCGCGCCATCCCGATGTAATCGGATAACGCCGGTCCCGCCCGAAGGCCTTGCGGGTAATGCGCGGACCCGGGGCGCCCTGACGGCGCTTGAACTCGGAGGCCAGCACCATGCCGGCGACGCGCCGCACAATCTGCTCGTCGGCGTCGGCTTCCGCGATCTCGGCGATGGACTGGTCGTTCTCGACGTACCGGGTGATGATGTCGTCGAGCACGTCGTAGGGCGGCAGCTTGTCCTGGTCGGTCTGGTCCGGGGCCAGTTCGGCCGAAGGCGGGCGATCGATCACGCCCTGCGGAATCGCCTCAGAGACGGTATTGCGCCATTCGGCGAGTTCGTAGACGACGGTCTTGAGCACGTCCTTGATCGGGCTGTAGCCGCCGCACATGTCGCCGTAGATGGTCGAATAGCCTACGGCCAGTTCGCTCTTGTTGCTGGTCGCTAGCGGCAGGTGGCCGAACTTGTTCGAAATCGCCATAACAATGTTGCCACGCGCCCTCGCCTGCAGGTTCTCCTCGGTAAAGTTCTCCCGGGTGCCTTCGAAAACCTCGGCGAGCTGTTTGAGCTGGGCCTGGTAGATGGGCTCGATGGAAATATTCTCGAAACGCGTACCCATCAACTCGATCTGCTCACTGGCGAGAATCAGCGAAAGCTCGGCGGTGTGGCGAGACGGCATCATGACGGGAAGGACCTTGTCGGCGCCTAGGGCGTCGACGGCGATCGCCATCGTCAGGGCCGAATCGATGCCGCCGGAGAGCCCGAAAACAACCGACTCGAAGCCGTTCTTGCGCGTGTAGTCACGCAGACCGCGCTTGAGAACCTCCCAGATCACCGGCAGGCGCTCGGTCTTGCCGGCCGGCCAGTGCCGGTAGTCGAACCGGCCGCTGTCGCTGTCGAAATCGACGCACAGCAGCGCCTCTTCGCACAGCGGCGCGGGAGCGGACAGTTCGCCGAGCCGATCGACCGCCATGGAATGACCGTCGAAGACCAGTTCGTCCTGGCCGCCGACGCAGTTGAGGTAGAGCAACGGCAGCCCCGTCTCGCCGTGACGATCTTCCAGAACGCGGGCGCGATCGCGGTGCTTACCCTCGAAATACGGCGAAGCGTTGGCCGAGATAATGATCTGAGCGCCGGCGTCGCGCGCCGCTTGCGCGGCTTCCGGCGTCCAGGTGTCCTCGCAGATGATCACGCCGACGGAAACACCGGCCACGTCGATCACCAGGGGCTTGTCGCCCGGAACGAAATAGCGCCGCTCGTCGAAAACGGCATAGTTGGGGAGGTCCCACTTGTCGTAGCTGCCGATGATCTCGCCATCGCGCAGCCATGACACCGAGTTGAAGCGTTTGTCGCCATCGGCACGGGGATGCCCGACGACGGCATCGATGCCGTGAACCTGCGCGGCAAGCTCGGTCAGAGCGGCGGCGGTCGAACGCATGAAGCCGGGACGCAGCACCAGGTCCTCGGGCGGATAACCGGTCAGCGCCAGCTCCGGAAAGACAATCAGGTCGGCACCGAGCTCGTCGCGGGCGCGGGCAATGGTTTCCAGGATGCGATCCCGGTTGCCGGTGATTTGACCGACCCGAAAGTCATCCTGGGCGAGGGCGATGCGAAGCATGGGCATCGAGGGGTCAGGGGTCAGGGGTCAGGGGTCAGGATGGGCAACGAGCCACGCTTGTCCCTGATCCCTGAATCCCGATCCCTGAATCCTTGACTACTTAAGGCGTCCGGCGATGGCTTCGCCGAGCTCGGTCGGAGAGCGCACGGTAGTGACCCCGGCCTCGTTGAGGGCCTCGTACTTGGCCTCGGCCGTGCCCTTGCCACCGGCGATGATGGCGCCGGCATGGCCCATGCGCTTGCCCGGGGGCGCGGTCACGCCGGCGATGTAGGCGACGACCGGCTTGGTGACGTGGTCGGCGATGAACTCGGCCGCATCTTCCTCGGCCGAACCGCCGATCTCGCCGACCATGATGACGCCCTCGGTTTCGGGGTCCTCCTGGAACAGCGACAGGCAGTCGACAAAATTCATGCCCTGGATCGGATCGCCGCCGATGCCAATGCAGGTCGACTGACCCAGGCCCACCTGGGTGGTCTGGTAGACGGCCTCGTAGGTCAGCGTGCCCGAACGGGATACCACGCCGATCTTGCCCTTCTTGTGAATCTGGCCCGGCATGATGCCGATCTTGCACTCGTCGGGCGTGATGATGCCCGGGCAATTGGGCCCGATCAGGGTCACGTCGTCGTAATTGTTGAGCGCGGCCTTGACACGCATCATGTCGAGTACCGGGATACCCTCGGTGATGCACACGATCACGCGCACGCCGGCATCGGCCGCCTCGAGGATGGCGTCGGCCGCGAACGGCGGCGGCACGAAGATCATCGACGCATCGGCGCCGGTTTCCTCGATTGCCTCATCGACGGTGTTGAACACCGGCAGGCCCAGGTGATCCTGACCGCCCTTGCCCGGCGTTACACCGCCGACCATGCGCGTGCCGTAGGCGATTGCCTGCTCGGAATGGAAGGTGCCCTGGCTTCCGGTGAAGCCCTGGCAGATGACCTTGGTCTTGCTATCAATCAATACACTCATTGTCTGTCCTTCAGGCGCCGGCCGCTTCCACGGCCTTGCGCGCACCGTCATTGAGATCGTCGGCGGAAATGATGTCGAATCCGCTGTTGGCGAGCAGTTCCTTGCCCTTGTCCACATTCGTGCCCT
This sequence comes from Lysobacterales bacterium, assembly GCA_034520805.1. Taxonomy (GTDB): domain Bacteria; phylum Pseudomonadota; class Gammaproteobacteria; order Xanthomonadales; family Wenzhouxiangellaceae; genus Wenzhouxiangella. Next base: position 323,385 of record JAXHNG010000008.1, read on the forward strand.
CGAGGCGCACAACCAGCGGCACGTTCATTTCGACTTCCTTGACCGCGTTGATGATGCCTTCGGCAATGGCATCGCAGCGCACGATGCCGCCGAAGATGTTAACCAGGATGGCCTTGACGTTGTCGCCGGACAGGATCAGCTTGAAGGCTTCCTTGACGCGCTCGGCGTTGGTGCCGCCGCCGACGTCCAGGAAATTGGCCGGCTCGCCGCCGGCGAGCTTGATCACGTCCATGGTGGCCATGGCCAGACCCGCGCCGTTGACCATGCAGGCAATGTTGCCGTCGAGCGTGACGTAGTTGAGATCGTGCTTGCTCGCGGCCAGTTCCGTCGGATCTTCCTGCGACTCGTCGCGCATTTCGGCAATTTCCTGATGCCGGAACAGCGCGTTGTCGTCGGCGTTGAGCTTGGCGTCGAGCGCGCTCAGATCGCCGTTGCCGTCGATGATCAGCGGATTGACCTCGATCAGGCTGATGTCCTTTTCCATGAACAGGCGGTAAAGACCGTCCATGATCTTGATCAGCTGCTTGACCTGCTTGGCGTTGAGGCCCATCCGAAAGCCGATGTGGCGAGCCTGGTAGGGCATGAAGCCGGCCGCCGTGTCGACCGCCGCGGTGATGATCTTCTCGGGCGTCTCGGAAGCAACCTGCTCGATGTCGACGCCGCCGGCCGCCGAGCCCATGAAGACCACCGACTTGTGCGTCCGGTCCACCAGGGCGCCCAGATAGAGCTCCTGCTCGATGTCGGTGGCCTCGGCAACGAGCACCGAGTTGACCGGCAGCGCCCGGCCGCCGGTCTGGTAGGTCTCGATTTTCATGCCGAGCATCTTGTCGGCGGCCTCGCGCACCTCGTCGAGGGTGGAAACCAGCTTGACGCCGCCGGCCTTGCCGCGCCCGCCGGCGTGCACCTGGGCCTTGATCACCCACTCGCTGCCGCCGAGCTTTTCGGCCGCGCTTACGGCCTCATCGGCGGTGGTTGCCAACTGCCCGCGCGGTACGGGAATACCGTAGCGCTCGAACAGTTCCTTGGCCTGATACTCGTGAAAATTCATGACTTGGAAAACCCGTTCTTGGTGTGTGAATTCGATCCTGAGGCTTCAGCGGAGTCGCCCGCAGGTGCGGCGTCGCTCAAGCCGGCGTATTCTGGAACAACCGCCCCCATTTATCAAACCCGGCCTCCCGGAACGAGCCAGAAGGCGCCGCCGGCGGGGCCGTTGGACCCTGCCTTCGGCCCCGGCGAGCGATTGTTCGCGTAGTATACTGAATTCATATTTGTTCGCTGCCAGGATATTCACAGCGGCAGATGACATGACCTGAACGGCCTGGACCGGGAGAGACGCGCTTGAAGACTTTCGGCACACTGGTGGCCGACGAGGAGGTGACAGGACGCGCCCTGCACTACCTCAACGCCTTTCGACTCGTTGCCTCATTCGCCGCGCTGTTCGCGGTGTTCAGCGTGCTGGCTACCGACATCCAGGGCTACCGCCTTTTCCTGGCCCAGGCCGCTGCGCTGACTTACGCTGGCAGCGCCGTGGGCTTCATGGTCTTGCACCTGCGGCGCAGCATCGATGTATCCGAGCTTGCCTCTTTTTCGCTGGTCAGCGACCTCATTCTCATTGGCCTGATCCTGCACGCTTTCGGCGGCATCGAAAGCGCCCTGGCGATTCTGCTGCTGTTCACCGTCGGCATTGCCGGATTGATCCTGGATCTTCGCACCACCCTGCTGTTCGCCTCGCTGGTGACGCTTGGGCTGCTCGCCGACGCCTTGCTGAGCCAGCAGGGCGCGCTCGAAGCCCGCTCTCTGTTCCAGGCCGCGCTCTACGGGGTGGGCGCATTCGGCATCGCCGTCGGTGCTTCCCTGCTCGGTCGCTGGGGCCGCGAATACAAGCTGCTGGCCGAGCGGCGCGGGCTGGACCTGGCCAATCTCGGTCACATCAACGAACTGATCATCCACAAACTCCGATCGGGCGTTCTGGTGGTCGACTCGCACGATCGCATTCGCCAGATGAACGAGGCAGCGTGGTACCTGCTCGGCAACCCACCGGTCAACGAGCGCAACCTGCGCACCATCGCACCACCGCTGGCCGAACGCCTCGAGCGCTGGCGCAAGACCGGTAAGACCGAGGACGAGGGCCTGCTGCTACAGTCGACGCAGTCGGCCGTCGTGCCCACGATGCTGACCATGCCGGGCGTGAACGAATCCGAAGCCACCCTGATCTTTCTGGAAGACACCTCCGTCGTGAGCCGCCGCGCGCGCGACCTCGCCCAGGCTTCGCTGGCGCGTCTTTCGGCCAGCATTGCCCACGAAATCCGCAATCCACTGGGCGCGCTCAGCCACGCCGCCCAGCTGCTAGACGAGTCCGAAGATCTCAACAAAGCCGACCGAAAGCTCGTCGGCATGATGCTCAACCACTCGACGCGCATGAACGACATCGTCGAGAACGTGCTCAAGCTTTCCCGGCGCGAACGGGCCAGGATCGAGTCGGTCAACCTCATCAGCTGGATCCGCAAGCTGGCGGGCGATTTTCGCCGCTACCACAAGCTCGACTCCGGCCGCGTGCAGCTGGAAGTCCCATCAGCCTCGATCATGGTGCTCATCGACGCCAGCCAGCTCAGCCAGGCCGTATGGAACCTCATGGAAAACGCGCTAAAGCATGCGCGGGTGGAAGGCCAGGATGTCGTCATCAAACTGCGGGTCAGCCCGATCCGAGGTCATCGAGAAATCGCGCTCGATATCATAGACAATGGGCCGGGCATCCCGCTGGAAAAGCGATCGCAGGTATTCGAACCTTTCTTTACGACACACAAGCAGGGATCGGGCCTGGGCCTCTACCTGGCACGGCAGCTTTGCGACGCCAACCAGGCGCCGCTGGAGTACGTACAGGTTCCCAACAGCGGCGCCTGTTTCCGTATCCTGCTCAGACGGCCGGAATCGGGGGAAGTGGCCGCCAAGACCGACAAGCGTGCGGCGCATGCCAGGCGCGGCGCCGGCAAACGACTGACTGCTGACTCCAGAGGACAGCGATGAGCGAAATGTGCGCATTGGTAGTCGACGACGAACCCGACCTGCGGGAACTGCTCGACATGACCCTGACCCGGATGGGCCTGGACGTCGAAACCGCCGAGGATCTGTCGTCGGCCCGCCGCCTGCTGGCGAACGGCACCGACTACGCCTTCTGCCTGACCGACATGCGCCTGCCCGACGGCAACGGCCTGAGCCTGATCAAGGAAATCTCGCGCGACTACCCGCACCTGCCGGTGGCCATGATTACCGCCTACGGCAAGGTCGACGACGCCGTCACCGCGCTCAAGTACGGCGCCTTCGACTTCGTGTCCAAGCCGGTGGACCTCGAGGTCCTGCGCAACATGGTGCGAACCGCAATCAAGCTGCGTCAGGACGACGCCGAAAAGACAGGCCGCAAGCCCGAGGCGAAAAAGCAGGCAGAACCCGAACCGGAATCCAGCGCGGGCACGCCGCGCGGCGAGAGCCTGCTGCGGCAACGCCTGGTCGGGCGCTCGCAGGCCATGGATCGCGTGCGCCAGACCATCACCAAACTCGCCCGCAGCCAGGCGCCAGTTTTGATCAGCGGTGAATCCGGCACGGGCAAGGAACTGGCCGCCCGGCTGATCCACGACCTCGGTCCCCGGGCCGAAAATCCCTTCGTGGCCGTCAACTGCGGCGCCATCCCGTCGGAGCTGATGGAAAGCGAATTCTTCGGCCACATGAAGGGCAGCTTTACGGGCGCGGACGCCGACAAGGAAGGCCTGTTCCAGGCGGCCAACGGCGGCACCCTGTTTCTCGACGAGGTCGCCGACCTGCCGCTGAACATGCAGGTCAAGCTGCTGCGCGTCATCCAGGAAAAGCAGGTTCGCCCGATCGGCGGACGCGAAGAGCTCAAGATCGACGTACGCATCCTCTCGGCCACCCACAAACCGCTCAAGCCCCTGGTCGAATCCGGCGAATTCCGCAACGACTTGTACTACCGGCTCAACGTCATCGACCTGCCGATGCCGAGCCTGCGCGACCGGCGCGGCGATATCCGCCTGCTGGCAGAGCATTTCCTCGGCGTGATCGGCGAACAGTGGGGCGAACCGCCGCGCCAGCTCAGCACGGGGGCCATGGATGCACTCCAGAATCACAAGCTCTCAGGTAACGTTCGGGAATTGGTCAACATCCTGCAGCGCGCAGTCACGCTGTGCGACGGCGACGAGATCACCGCGGAGGATCTCAACATCGAGCAGTCGATGCTCGACGACGACAATGTCGAGGTCAGTCCGCCGGAAGACCGCAATCTGGACGATTACATGGAAGACATCGAAAAACGCATTCTCGAGAAGGCCCTGGTCGAGGCCAAGTACAACAAGACCGAAGCAGCCCGGCAGCTCGGCATCTCCTTCCGGTCGCTGCGCTACAAGCTGAAGAAATTCGATATCGACTGATGGCCACGGCTGGAACGCAAGCCCGCAACGGTGCAGCGCCCCGTGTGGAAGCGCCTCCGCTGTGCAACGACTACGATGCAGCCGATATCACGCGCGGCATCCTCGTCGACGACTTTCTGCAAGTCCGAGCAGCGACAGAGAAGCTTGCCGACACTTTGTCGGCCGAAGACCAGAACCTGCAGCCCACGCCTTTCACCAGCCCGGTCAAATGGCACCGCGCTCACACGACCTGGTTCTTCGAAACCTTCGTGCTCAAGCCACACGACCCACGCTGGCGCGAAATCGATCCGCGCTGGAATTTCCTGTTCAACTCCTACTACAACGGCGCGGGCGAACAATACCCGCGCGCCGAGCGCAGCCTGGTTTCCCGTCCCGATGCTTTCGAAGTCAGCAACTACCGGCGCATCGTCGATGAAGCCGTAGCGGCGTTGATCGAGGCATCACCGGAGCCCAGGCGCAGGGAACTCGCCGCCATTATCCGGCTGGGCCTGAATCACGAGCAGCAGCACCAGGAACTCATCGCCACCGACATCAAGCACGCCTTCGCCCGCAACCCCCTCTACCCGGCCTGGTGCGATCTTCCCGCCGCGTCACGGCAAGCGGCGCCGCCGCTCCGGTGGCTGCCCTTCGAGGAGCGAATCGCAGCCATCGGCGCCGACGACGACGGGCGCTACTGCTTCGACAACGAGCTGCCGCGTCACCGCGAGGTGGTCGAAGCCTTCGAGCTGGCCTCCCGGCCCGTCACCTGCGGGGAGTACCTGGCCTTCATCGACGACGGCGGCTACGAAAACGCCGACCTGTGGCTGTCCGACGGCTGGGCGTGGCTCGGGGAATCCGGCGTTCGCGCCCCCCTGTACTGGCATCGTGACGACCACGGCAGCTGGTCGCTCTACACCCTCGGGGGAACGCGGCCCGTGGACCCGCATGAAACGCTGGCTCACGTCAGCTTCTACGAGGCCTGGGCCTTTGCCTGCTGGGCCGGGGCGAGGCTGCCGACCGAGGCCGAATGGGAGGTGGCCGCCACGCAGCTTGACGACAGCCACGGCCCGTTCGCCGAAACGGGGCGCTTTCACCCCGCCGCCGCTGCGCCGTCAGCCGAGAATTCGGCCGCGAGCCTGTTCGGCAACGTGTGGGAATGGACGGCTTCGAGCTATGCTCCCTACCCCGGCTTCAAGGCGCCGCCAGGCGCGGTTGGCGAGTACAACGGCAAGTTCATGGCCAACCAGATGGTGCTGCGCGGCGGCAGCTGCGCCACGCCGCGTGCCCACATCCGGGCCACCTACCGCAATTTCTTCTATCCGCCCGACCGCTGGCAGTTCAGCGGCATTCGCCTGGCACGCGACCGGTGAGTGAGCCGACGCCGAGCGAGCGGTTGCTGCAGGACGTGGTCGAGGGCCTTAGGGCAACCCGCCGATCGATCCCTTGCAAGTACCTCTATGATGCACGCGGCTCGGAGCTGTTCGAGCGCATCTGCGAGACACCGGAATACTACGTCACGCGAGCGGACCTGGCCCTGCACAAGGCGCATACCGAAGAATTTGCGGCGCTGATCGGTCCGGACGCCCACATCATCGAACTGGGCTCGGGAGCGGGAATCAAGACGCGACGACTGCTGGCCAGCCTCGACGCGCCCCGCGCCTATACGCCCATCGAGATCTCCGCCGCCGCCCTGACGGCGTCGACGCGAGACCTCGAGGCCGCGTTCCCCGACATCAGCATACGGCCGGTCCAGGCCGACTACACGCACCCCATCGCCGAAGGCGAACTGACCCTGGACCCGCCGGCGAGACGGCGAATCGTCTATTTCCCAGGGTCGACCATCAGCAATTTCGACCACGACGAAGCGGCCGTCTTCCTCGATCGCCTCCGGCGCATCGTCGGACCCGGCGGCGCCATCCTCATCGGCGTCGACCTGATCAAGCCGGCAGAGCGCCTGATCGCGGCCTACGACGATGCCGGCGGCATCACGGCCGCCTTCAACCGCAACATCCTCGAGCGCCTGCGGCGCGAACTCGACGCCGAGATCGACGCCGAAGCCTTCTCCCACGAAGCACGCTGGGACGGGACGCTCGAACGCATCGAAATGCACCTGGTCGCGCGCTATCCGACCCGAATCGCCATCGACGAGCGAATATTCGAGTTCGACACCGGCGAGTCGATTCACACTGAGAGCAGCCACAAATATTCGGTCGCGTCGTTCCGGGATCTGGCGGCCCGAGCGGGATTGCGATCGGAGCACGTGTGGTTCGACCCCGATGGTCTGTTTTCCATGCACTGGCTGGTGGCAGGAGGCTGACGCCCGGCCGCTGACGCGGCGTTTTTTGGTGTTTTGGTGTTTTGGTGTTTTGGTGCGGCGCGGTGAGTTTTGCGGGGCGGCTTTGCCGCGAGGGGCCGTGCATTCGGGCGGTGACACTCTTTGGATCTGGCGCCACCGGACGCTGTGCGGGTTTCGACAAGTCAAAGTCAAAGGCGTTTCGCCCGGCGCTTCGCGCTCTTGCGGCGAGTTCCTTTTGTCAATTACAACAAAAGGAACCAAAAGTGCTCTTACAACCACGCGGTTGGTCCGCACACCCAGTAAGGACTGGGGCTTAACGGAATATTGCACGTGCCCTCGCCATGACTCGGTCGAGGCACATGGCAACCTCGTCAAAGCTTGGGCGTTGCCCGCATCTGAACAGCACGACCTCGATATGGCCGGCTTGGTCGTCGGCTTCGATCCCTTCTGTTGTCCGAGGCTTCAGCCGTCGCGCGCGCTAGCGCGCGTGATCGTGTCTTCCGAAAGCCGCTGAGCCGGACCCGGGCCCTATTCGGCCCCGGTCGAAGTCCGGGCGCCCTCAGCCGGGCTATCCCGAAGCCCCAGTCCGAAGGGGCGTGAAGCCACTCCGCCAGGGAGGTTCCTGAGACCATTCCGCCGTGCTTTTAAGCGCGTTTTTGGTGACTTTTTTCGCGCAGGAAAAAAGTTACTCGCCAAAAGAGCGCGAAGCGCCGGGCGAAACGCCTTTGACTTTGACTTGTCGAGACCCGCACAGCGGCCGGTGGCGCCAACCCAGAAAGGTGCCACAAACCCAACGAGCAACACGCGTCAGACACGAGTGACAACATCGGATACGTCGTCCGTCGGGGATGTAACCCCGACCTACGGCGGTGGCGGCAACGGTTCGGCGCCGCGACCGTCGCGTAACCTCAAGGCATTGCGGTAGCACTGCGCTGCCGCCTCGAGCTTGCCGGCACGGTCGAGCACGCGCCCCAGGGCGGCGTAGGCACGGCTGCTGGGCCGCTCTTGTACCACGCGTTCCAGACAGTCCCGGGCCCGCTCGTACTGGCGGTCCTCCAGGTAGAGCAACCCGAGTGTCTGCTGCAGCCCGACATGCTCGGGGTTCGATTCCAGCCACTTCTCACACTGCTTGATGCGATGCGTGCGCTCGCCATCATCGGCCGCGGCGTACAGGGCCAGGAGTTCATCGTCCAGCTCGCTCGAGAGGTGGCGCTCGAGCAGGCCGGAGGCGCGGGCGGTGCGCCCCAGGCCAGCGGCACGCCGCGCGTAAGCGGCAACCAGTTCCCGGCGCTGGCGGAGCTTGCGCGGCAGTTCCTTCCAGCTCGTTTCGAGCAGATCGATGTCGAGGCTCGCATCCAGCTCGCGCTGGGCCGCCAGCGCGGCAAGCTCGGCAGCCCGGTCGCGGTCGACCACGCCCGCCCTGCGCAGGGCCGGTGTCAGCAGCCGCAGATCGCGCCAGCGACCCAGCTCCTGGTAGTTTTCCAGCAGCAAGCGCAGCACGCCCTGGTGGCGGGGCTTGCCCAGGTGCAGCTTCTCGAGTACGGCGGTCGCTTCCGCGGTTCGTCCCTCGGCTGCCATAAGGCGCGCACGCGCCAGGCCGGTGATGAAATGGCGTCGCCCGAAACGGCTATCGGCGTGCTCGAGCCAGCGGTCCCGGCCGACCTGGTCACCGCGCCCCTGGGCCGCGCGGGCGGCGGCCAGGTAGCCGGCGGTCGAGTGGCGATAGCTCAGGGACTTCTGCAGCGCTCGCTCGGCGCCCTGCCAGTCACCCTCGGTCAAGGCCAGGAAACCCTTCTCGAGCTGTCGCCGCGAACGACGCTCGCGCGACTTGCGAATGAGTTGCGAAGGCAGTCGGAACAACGCCACCAGGAGCGAAAGCGCCAGCCAGGTCGCGATAACGGCTCCGACGAGTACCAGTACCGAGGTTTCGATCCGCCATGGACCGATGTCGAGCTGCACGTGGCCGGGATCTTCGGCGAGAATCGGCGCGATCAGGGCCGTCGCCACCAGCGCGATGGCAACCAGCAGGATAATCAGCAAGCGCTTCACGATGCCGCCAGTCGGCGCTCGGCTTCGGCCAGAGCGTCACCCAGGTCGGGCAACGATTGCGGCGAAGCCGACGACGCCAGATTCGAAAGGGTCTCGAGCGCGCTCGAGACCGCATCGGAAGCAGTATCGAAGTGGGCCTCGATCAGTTCAGCCGCCGTCGAGGCATGGCTGGCCAGCTCGTCACCGTTACGGCGCGCTGCCGCGGCCTGTGCGGCCGCCAGGTGCAGGCGCAGACGCTCGCGCACGCTCTCGGCAGCCGCCGGCGTCAGCGGGGCGGATTCCCGCGGCGAAACGCGAACCAGGCTGCCCATCGATCGTCTCAGGCCCGACCACCAGCCGTCGTCATCGGCATTGGCGTCAGCGTCACCGGCATCGCTCGCCGGCCCATCGTCGACCGGCTGCATTGACGTCATCGGCCACTGGGCACTGTCGGCTTCGAAGGCCGCCAATTGGCCGCCCAGCGCCGACCAGTTCACTGTCTCGACCGATCGCAAGGCTTCGAGCTCGCGACCGACGAGCTGGCCCAGGCGTTGAACCCGGCCGTCATCGATCGACTCGAGTCGCGATTGCGCTTGCTGATATGCATCCACGGCAACATCGAAGTCTGCCGCCAGTTCGGCGCGCGACTGCCCCAGCCTCAGCAGACCGGCCACCTCGAGCAGCCGCAGCCGAAAGCCCGCCTCAGCCACCGATTCGTCGATTTGATCCGTTCGGGCGACGCCAGCGTCTTCGAGCTGCGCGTTGAGGTCGGCAACCGCCTGTTCGAGCCGGCGAGACAATTCCTTCACCTGCTGTTCGAGATCGGCCTGCACGTCCGACAGATCACCGTTGGCACGACGCAGGGCCTCGGGATCAAAGCTTTCTGGCGGAAGTCGGCCTTCGATTTCGTCGAACTGCCGGCTCAATCCATCCAGACGCTCGGTCAACTCGCCAGTTCGCTGCGACTGGGCCTCGATCGCAGCGCCCTGCTCGTCGAGCCTCGGGGCGAACGGATCGCTCTCGCTGCCGCCCTTCGTCGACAGCCACCATTGCCAGCCGGACAGTCCCGCAGCCGCCAGGGCCAGCAGGAGCGCCAGCCAGGCCAGCGCATTCGCGCCCCGTCGGGAAACGGATTGCCCTGCGGGTTCGGCGCTGTCCCGCTCGGAGGAAGAAGAAGCCCCGGATGCGCCCGAATCCAGCTCGGATTCATCCTGCGGAGCCGGGTGATCGGGCTCGGTCATTTCGTTGTGCTCGGGTTCTTTGTGCTCGCTCATCAACTTGTCTGGAATCGACGATCCGCTTGCAAACCGCTTTCGAGATTAACGCAAAACACCTGCGCGATGTTGCAACCGCCCGCGCAGAGTTGTTCAGAGATTGCCTGGTGGGACACGCGGCAAACTAGGCTTCGACCAGACGCTTGAGCTGGGCGAGCATGGCGTCGTCCGATGCGCCGCCGGCAATCCGGCAGCGACGAAACCCCATCCGGGCCGCGTGGTCGGCCACGCGCTGCGAAGGCACGATCAGCGGAGCGGAGCGAACGGTCTCGGCCGCAGACTCGGGCAAGCCTTCGATCAGCCCGGTTACCGCCTCCAGGCTGGCGCCGAGGGTGACGACCGACTTCGCCGACGCAATCTTCTCCGGCGTTTCTCGCGGGAGAGCGCGGGCGACTCGGCGATAGACGTGTATACGTTCGACCACGGCGCCGCGCTTTTCGAGCACCTCACCCACCAGACTGCGGCCGCCGGCGGCGGCGAGGATCAGTACCTCGAGCCCCTCGACATCGCGCAGTTCCGGCATGGCCAGCATGGCCTCGCTGGTGCCGTGGCGTTCGGGATAAATGACGTTGTCGAGACCCAGCTCCCGCGCGATCGAGGCCGTTCCCTGCCCCGGCACGATGATCAGTACGCGGTTGAGGGGTGCTGTTCCGACCATGCTCACCGCCTGCCTGACGGCTTCGTGGCTGGTAAGAATCACCCGGTCGACCGGCAGGGCCGTGGCCAGGTCGTCGGCCACCTGTTTGGGGTGCTCGGGCGGTTCGAGCTCGAATGGCGCGCACTCGAAAGGCTCGCACTCCAACTCGGTGACCCGCTCGGCCAGATCTTCGGCCGCCGGTCGCGTGCGCGTGATCAGCACCAGGGGCTTTTCAGACATGACAACGCTCTCTTGCCAGGAGCCGAAAAAAAGAAAGCCTGCCGAAGGGGCAGGCTTTCAGGAGAAGATTCCGGGCGTCTAGCTCAATCCGCCAAAGTGCTGGGGGCTTGCGTGTTGGCGTTGGCAGTAGGGGGACGCACCTCAGCAAACTGAACCGTGGGTGACGCCCGGAAAGCAAATCGTCGTAACCCCTGTCGTCCACCTTTTGATTCACTCTGACACAATTCATATCCATTGTCCAGAGCCGTCACCAAGAAATATGTATCCAGTTTCAAATTTGTGACAGAATTCTCATTCCGCCTCGCTCAATCAGCATGCGAGCAGCCTTTTTTCCCAAATCGATGGCCTCCGACGCGGCTCCCTCGACCGTCGCGTCGAGCACCTCGCTGCCGTCCGGACTGGCCAGTCGCGCGTCCAACCGTATGCGATCGCCTTCCAAGCGCGCAAAGGCCGCCAGTGGCATGCGGCAATCGCCCCCCAGCTCGGCCACGACCGCGCGCTCGGCTTTCATGGTAGCGAGCGTATCGGCGCAATTGAGGGGCGCCAGCAGTTCCAGCGTCTCGCCCTCGCCGGCGCGACACTGCACCACGATGACGCCCTGCCCGGCCGATGGGAGGAATGACGGCGGCTCGAGCGCAAGCGTGTGCTCGCGCTCGATCTCGAGGCGCTGCAGGCCGGCGGCAGCCAGGATGAGCGCGTCGACGTCGCCGGCATCAAGCTTGGCGAGCCGCGTCTGAACATTGCCGCGTACGGTAACGACTTCCAGGTCGGGGCGTCGCGCCAGCAACTGACTCTGTCGCCGCAGGCTGGCCGTGCCGACTTTCGCGCCGACCGGCAATTGTTCCGGCGTCGAACCGTCGCGCGTGATCCACCAGTCGCGCCAGTCCCCTCGCGGCAGGAAGGCGGCCAGGTCGAAATCCGCCGAAGGTTCGGCCGGCACATCCTTGAGCGAATGCACCGCGATATCGGCTTCGTCTTCGAGGATCGCGCGCTCGAGTTCCTTGAGAAAGAGCCCCTTGCCGCCGATCTCGGCCAGCGAGCGATCGAGCACCTCGTCGCCGCGCGTGCTCAAAGGCACCAGTGTGACCTCCAGCCCGGGGTAGCGATCGCGAAGCTGTCGCGCCACGTACTCTGTCTGCCAGAGGGCCAGTTTCGATTTTCGGGTAGCAACTCTGAGCGTCTTCATGCTTCGTTTCCATTTCCGTGCGGTCGGCCGTCGAGCACCTGCCGGACCAGCGCGAGGTTGCGCCGGCTGACCGGCGGCCGGCATTCACTGCCGTCGAGCTCGACGCGCTCTTGCCCCTGCTCGTCGCGGAACAGGCCGCGCAGGTAGCGGCGCGCGACCAGGGCCTTGCGGTGAATGCGGATGAACTGCTGACTGAAACGCTGTTCAAGCGTAACCAGGGAATCGTCGATCAGGGCCTCGCCCTTGTCGAAATGCACGACGGTGTACTTGTCCTCGGCCACCAGGGCGCGCACGTCGACCACCGGTATCGAGAGAATGCGGTCACCCAGGCGCGTTCGCAACGTGGCTCCAGGGTCGATCGGGCGATTGCGGGCGCGCTCCAGGGCGCGTGCCAGCCGGTCCGAGCGAACGGGCTTGACCAGGTAGTCCACGGCCGCGAGTTCGAAGGCGTCGACGGCGTACTGTTCAAAGGCGGTCACAAAGATCAATGCCGGCGCGGACTCGAGCTTGCGCAGGCGGCGCGCCAATTCCACGCCGTCGAGGCCCGGCATTTCCACATCGAGAAGCACGACGTCGGGCAGCAATTCGCGACAACGCTTCTCGACCTGCTCGGCCTGGGTGACGATACCGCAGGTCCGCACCGCGGGCTGCTGCTCAAGCAGGCGCGAAAGCCGATCGGCGGCCGGCTGCTCGTCGTCGACGATGAGTACGCGCATGTCGCTCACGACCAGCGCTGTTCCAGCCACTGGTCGATGGCCGCGACTTCCTCGGCGCAGACAGCATGCGGCATCGGCCACGTCTGCCAGCTGACGTCGAAACCGGCCGCCTTGAGCCGCTTGGCGCTTTCCTCGCCCAGGCCGACGGGCACGATCGGATCCTGGCTTCCGTGCCCCATCAGGATCGGCAGCGAGCCCGGTGCGCCGGCCGACCAGTGCTCGAGCCCGGCGGCATCGACCAGGTAGGTAGACAGGCCGATCAAGCCGCCGAGGGGCTTACGCCGGGCAAGACCGCAGCGAAGGGCGATCGCGCCGCCCTGGGAAAACCCGGCGAGCACCAGGTTCTCCGGCGGAATGCCGGCGGCAAGCTGTTCATCGAGCAATGCATCGACGAGGCTGACCGAAGCGAGAATGCCTTCCATGTCCTGGTCGCGATCGATATCGACACCGAGGATGTCGTACCAGGCGCGCATCGCCATGCCGCCGTTGATGGTGACCGGGCGGACCGGCGCGTGCGGGAACACGAACCGCACCGGGCGGCGTGAGGCGCAGGTCAGCTGCGGTACAATCGGCTCGAAGTCGTGTCCGTCGGCTCCCAGGCCGTGCAGCCACACGACGGCATGCCGCGGATTCTCGCCGGTCTCGAGGACCACGTGTTCAAGTTTGCTATCACTGGAGTCGTTCATGCGTGCAAGTTTAACCGCCCTCGCCATCGCCCTGTTGTGCGTTGCCGCCATCGCGGTGACGGGATGCGGCTTGAAGGGTGACCTCTACTTGCCCGACAACGACACGTCCGCCGCTCCCGAGACCGCCGAAGAAAAGGAAGACGACAACGACCTGCAAACGGAAGCCCCGAAAGGCTGATCGCATGGCCACCCCGCAGACCGAGTCGCTCGGGTTTCACAAACTCGAAGCCCTGGGCAACGACTTCATGCTCATCGATGCGCGGCAACGCTCGCTTGCGTTTTCTGACAAGCAGGTACGGCATTGGGCGAACCGGCGCCGCGGTGTCGGCTTCGACCAGCTCCTGATACTGCGCCCCGCCCCGGAACCCGGCCAGCATTGCCTCGTCGAGATCCGCAACGCCGACGGCAGCGAGGCCGAGCAGTGCGGCAACGGCATGCGCGCCGTAGCGCTGTGGCTGGCGAGACACGACGGCACCTCGGGCGCGACCCGACTGGCCACGGCGGCGGGCAGCGTCGAAATCGAATATCGAACGGACGACGACATCAGCGCGACCCTGGGTGCCCCGGATTTCACCCCCGCTTCCGTCGGGCTTGCCGGCTTCCAGCGCTTTCCCGCTGCGATCGAAGCCGAAGGCGAACAACTCGAGGTCTACGGCGCCTCGCTGGGTAACCCGCACCTGCTGGTAGTCGAGGAGCGATCGCCCGACGCAGCAAGACTCGAAAAGCTGGGTCGCGCGCTGGGTCAGCACCCCGACCTTGCCCGGGGCGCGAATGTCGGCCTGGCCACCATCGAATCACGGCACCGCGTAGATCTGAAGGTGTTCGAGCGCGGCGCCGGTGCCACCCGCGCATGCGGCAGCGGCGCCGCCGCGGCGGCCGCAATCCTTCTGCACCTGGGCCGGGTCGACAACCCGGTAGAAGTAGCACAGCCGGGGGGAACGCTTGTGGTAAATTGGCGTGATCCCGGTCAGGCCATCGCCATTACCGGACCCGCCCGCGAAGTCTTTGAAGGAGTCATACCATGTCCAACGCAGGATCGCTGAACGAAGCCGATATCTTGGAGTGGCTGGCATCCAATCCCGACTTCTTCGAACGCCACCCCGAGATCCTCGAGTCACTCGTACTGCCGCACGAAACCGGCGCGAGTTCCCTGATCGAGGTCCAGGTCGCGCGGCTGCGACGGGACAATCATCAGCTGCGCGCCCAGCTCGAGACGCTGGCCGGCATCGCCGGCGAAAACGAACGCCTGATGCAGCGCCTCCACCAACTGACGCTGGAGGTCATGACGACCCGCTCCAGCGGCGAGTTCATCGAGCGCCTCATGGCTCGCCTCGCCAGCGACTTCGACGCCCGCAGCGTGCGGCTGCACCTGCTCGAACGTCACGAGGGCCTGGCCGACATCGAGGCCGTGACCCTGCATGACGCCGGCGTACCCGACTGGTTCGACAAACTGCTCGAGGGCGGCAGCATCGAGTTCGGGCGCTTCACCCGCGCCAAACTCGAAGCGCTGTTCCCGATCCAGCACGACAAGATCGGCTCGGCCGCCCTGGTGCCGATCAAGGGCGTGGGGCTGCTGGCGATCGGCTCGGACTCACCCGAGCGCTTCCATCCCAATATGGGCACGCTGTTCCTCGAGCTGCTGGGAACCACAATCCGTCACCGCCTCGAGCAGGACTGCGCCGACGAGCGAAAACGCGCCTGACTGTCGATGTTAGTCGATGCGGCCATCAGCGCCTTTCTCGCCCACGCGGCGGACGAGGCCGGCCTGAGCTCCGCCACCATCGACGCCTATCGCCGCGACCTGGAACGTCTCGAAGCCTGGTGCCGCGAACACGACATCACCCGAATCGAAGCCCTCGGCTCCACGGACGTGCGCGGTTTCGCCGCCAGCGAACACCGACGCGGCCTGTCTCCCCGCAGTGTCCAGCGGCGCCTTTCAGGCTTGAGGCGCTTCTTCCGCTTCCTGCGGCGCGAGAAGATCATCGATGGCGACCCCGCCCAGGGGGTGCGCGCGCCCAAAGTGCGGCGCAAGCTGCCCGAAGTGCTCGACGTCGACCAGGTCCTCGCGCTGCTCGACATTCCCGAAGAAGGCGAACTGGCAACCCGCGATCGCGCCATACTGGAGCTGTTCTACGCCTCCGGACTGCGCGTGAGCGAACTGGCCGGCCTGACCTGGCAGCGCCTGGACCTCGACGAAGGCCTGGTACGCGTCCTCGGCAAGGGCCGGCGTGAGCGAATCGTGCCGGTCGGCCGCCACGCCGTTCGCGCGCTCGAACAATGGCGGCGCATCCACGCGACCACGTCCGGCATCGATCAGCCGCGCGTGTTCACCAGCCTCAAAGGTCGCCCGCTCGGCGTGCGCGCCATCCAGAAGCGCGTCGCCTACTGGTCGCAGCGACAGGGCCTTGACCAGAACGTGCACCCCCATCAGCTTCGGCACAGCTTTGCCTCGCATATCCTGGAATCCTCGGGTGACCTTCGGGCCGTGCAGGAACTGCTCGGCCACGCCAACCTGACGACAACCCAGATCTACACCCACCTCGATTTCCAGCACCTGGCCAAGGTCTACGACGAAACCCATCCGCGCGCGAAGAAGCGCGGGGGCGACTGAAAGACCCGCTACCGCCCGCGTAGGTCGGGGTTACATCCCCGACGGACGACCATGATTCAGCCACCACGCGGATCTCATGCTTGACCCACCTTCGTGAGTCCAAATCCGCGTGAGCCCCGCACGGGGGATTCCGAAAGGTCGACCGTCGGGGATGTAACCCCGACCTACGCAGCCTTCGATCCGCACCGTCACTCCACGTTGTTCTCCCGCGATCCCGACCCCATGTTCTCCCCTCACCCAATGGCAGCGAGTTCACGCATGGAACAGTATCGCGGCACGACCATCATCTCGGTTCGACGCGGCGACCAGGTCGTGATTGCCGGTGACGGTCAGGTCACGCTCGGCAATACCGTCATGAAGTCCAACGCACGCAAGGTGCGCCGCCTCTACAAAGGGCAGGTCCTCGCCGGCTTTGCCGGTGCAACGGCGGACGCCTTCACCCTGTTCGAGCGATTCGAGAGCAAGCTGGAAATGCATTCCGGCCATCTCACGCGCGCCGCCGTGGAACTGGCCAAGGACTGGCGCACCGACCGCATGCTCCGGCGGCTCGAAGCCCTTTTAGCCGTCGCCGACCACGAGGCCTCGTTGATCATCTCCGGCAACGGCGACGTGATCGAACCCGAAGAGGGCCTGATCGCGATCGGCTCGGGCGGTCCGTTCGCACAGTCGGCAGCGCGTGCCTTGCAGCGCCATACCGATCTCGATGCCGAGACCATTTGCCGCGAGGCGTTGACCATCGCCGGCGAGGTCTGCATCTACACCAATCACAACTTCACCGTTGAAACCCTCGAAACGAATTCAGCCGAAGGCCAGTAAGCCATGACCCAGATGACGCCCCGTGAAATCGTCCAGGAACTGGACCGCTACATTATCGGCCAGGCCGATGCCAAGCGCGCCGTAGCCATTGCGCTGAGGAACCGCTGGCGCCGCATGCAGGTCGACGAAAAGCTGCAGCCCGAGATCACACCCAAGAACATCCTGATGATCGGCCCTACCGGGGTGGGCAAGACCGAGATCGCTCGCCGCCTTGCGACCCTGGCGAAGGCGCCCTTCATCAAGGTGGAAGCGACCAAGTTCACCGAAGTGGGCTACGTCGGCAAGGACGTCGAGTCGATCGTGCGTGACCTCACGGATATTGCCTACAAGCTCGCCCGCAACGAGGCGATGTCGAAAGTGCGCTCGCGCGCCGAAGACGCCGCCGTCGAGCGGGTACTCGACATCATGCTGCCGCGACAGCAGAGCTCCGGCTTTTCGAATGCACCGGAGGAGCCCGCCGAGCAATCCTCGGAGACGCGCAAGAAGATGATGCGCAAGTTGCTCGACGGCGATTTCAACGAACGCGAGATCGAAATCGATCTCGACATGAACATGGGCGTGGAGATCATGGCACCGCCCGGCATGGAGGAAATGACCAACCAGCTCCAGCAGATGTTCTCCAACATGTCCGGTCAGCGCAAGCAAACGCGCCGGATGAAGGTCAAGGATGCCATCCCGGTGCTGGTCGAGGAAGAAGCCGGGCGCATGATCAACGAGGAAGAGGTAAAGCATCAGGCGCTCCAGACGGCCGAGCAGCACGGCATCGTGTTCATCGACGAAATCGACAAGGTAGCCCGGCGCGCCGAGGGCGGGGGCTCAGGCGAAGTTTCGCGCGAGGGCGTGCAGCGCGACCTGCTGCCGCTCGTCGAGGGCGCGACGGTCAACACCCGCTACGGCCCCGTGAGCACCGACCACATGCTGTTCATCGCATCGGGTGCCTTCCACGTGTCCAAGCCCTCCGACCTGGTGCCGGAACTGCAGGGTCGCCTGCCCATACGCGTGGAACTGCGCGCGCTGGCCGTGGAAGACTTCAAGCGCATCCTGACCGAACCGGATGCCTGCCTCACCGAGCAGTACGTCGCGCTGCTGGCCACCGAGGGCGTAGAACTCGAGTTCACGCCAGACGCCATTACGCGACTGGCCGAGATCAGCTTTTCGGTCAACGAGTCGACCGAAAACATCGGTGCGCGCCGTCTGCATACGGTCATGGAACGTCTGCTCGAGGAGATTTCCTACTCGGCACCCGACCACGGCAGCGAAAAGGTGGTCATCGACGCCGAATACGTCGATCGATCGCTCAAGGACCTGGCAGGAAACGAGGATCTAAGTCGTTATATTCTCTGAACGATCGTTGGCACGGCGGTTCTCAGCACGATAAACCTAAACTTGTCGGCCTCTTCGCGGTCGGATCACGCACAGGTCGGGACAATAGCGACAACATGACCGAGTTTTCCGCCATAGCCATATCGCTCCGCGGCGTCACCGTGCGCCTGGGTGGACGTACCGTTCTCGAGCATCTCGATCTCGATATCCCCGCCGGGCGGGTGACGGCCGTGCTCGGACCGAGCGGCGCCGGCAAGACAACAATCCTGCGACTGGTCACCGGCCAGCTCAAGCCCGATAGTGGTGAGGTCTGGATCGGCGAAACCCGCGTCGACCGTCTCGGCTCCAAGGCGCTGGGGCGGCTGCGCCGCGATATCGGCGTGCTGCTGCAAAATGGCGCGCTGTTCACCGACCTGACCAGCTTCGACAATGTCGCCCTGCCGCTTCGCGAGCACACCAGGCTGCCGGAATCACTGATCCGGCGCCTGGTGCTCATGAAGCTCGAAATGGTAGGGCTTCGTGGCGCAGCCGATCTCTACCCGGCCGAACTGTCAGGCGGCATGAAACGCCGCGTAGCCACCGCCCGCGCGATGGCGCTGGATCCGGGCATCATGATCTACGACGAACCCTTCGCCGGCCTCGACCCGATTTCCCTGGGCGTATCGCTGCGACTGATTCGCGATATCAACGGTGCACTGGGCACCACCAGCCTGGTGATCACGCACGACGTGCGCGAGATTGCCCGCCTGGCGGAGCACGCCTGCATCATCGCCGACCGCCGGCTCATCGCCAAAGGCACGCCACAGCAACTGACCGAAAGCGACAACCCGCTGGTCCACCAGTTCATGCGTGGTGAACCCGATGGACCCGTGCCATTTCATTATCCCGCCGACGACCTGGCCGAACAGTTGCTGGGGCGAGGAGAACGCGCATGAGCGACAACGCATCCCGCATGCCGCTTGCCGCACCCGTGCGCGAGCTCGGGAGAGCGGGGCTGTTTCTGCTGACCGCCTTCTCACGTATGCGCTTCGGCCCTAGACAGCTGGCCGAAATCCTGCGTCAGGTCTACTTCGCGGGCGTGCGATCACTGGTCATTATCGTGATCAGCGGCTTTTTCGTTGGCCTGGTTCTGACCCTGCAAACCTACGACACCCTGACGCGCTTCGGTGCCGCCGACGCGGTCTCGACTGTGCTCGCCCTGTCGCTGTTTCGCGAACTCGGCCCGGTACTCGCCGCGCTGCTTTTCGCGGGGCGGGCCGGCACGTCCATCACCGCCGAGATCGGCCTGATGCGCGCCACCGAGCAACTCGACGCACTCGATCTCATGGCCATCGACCCGATGGAGCGCATCGTCCAGCCACGTCTGCTCGCCGGAATGATCGCCCTGCCCGCCCTGGTGCTGGTCTTCAATCTCACGGCGATCGTCGGCGGCATCTTCTTCGCCGTGTTCCTGATGGGCAGCGACCCCATCATGTTCTGGGCCAACATGCAATCATCCGTGGAACTGGTACGCGACTTCGGTGGCGGCATGCTCAAGGCCGTTTTCTTCGGCTTCGTTGCCGCCTGGCTGGCGGTGTGGTTCGGCTGGTCGGCCAGACCCACCAGCGAGGGCGTCGCCCTGGCCACCACGCAGACGGTCATCGCTACCTCCATCTCGGTACTCGTGCTGGACTTTATCCTTTCGGCATTCATGCTCTAAAGACGAGAACATCATGAAATCTTCTCACCAGATCGAATTAACCGCCGGCATCTTCCTGCTGCTCGCCATAGCCGCACTGGTCTTCCTGGCGCTGCACGCCACCGACCGGGGCGTGGTTTCCGGCGAGAGCTACGAACTGAAGGCCAGCTTCTCGAACATCGGCGGCCTCAAGCCGCGGGCGACGGTCAGCATGGGCGGCGTACCCATCGGCATGGTCGAGTCGATCGAACTCGACCCCGAGACCTTCGAGGCCAACATAACGCTGCAGATCAGCCAGCAATACGACAACCTGCCCGAAGACAGTTCCGCCTCGATTCTCACCAGCGGCATCCTCGGCGATCAATACGTCGGGCTTGAACCCGGCGGATCACCCGAAGCCCTGCAGGCGGGAGATCGAATCCTGATCACCAGTTCGGCCATGGTGCTCGAACGACTGATCAGTCGATACATGTTCAACAGCGAAAACGAAAACGAAGGTCAAGGAGAACAATGATGCGTGCCATCCTACTCACGCTGGCGCTCCTCGCCGGCTCCGCCCTGGCTGCCGAGGATCCGGTTTCGGTCATCTCCGAGACCACCGACAAGCTTGGTCAGATGGTCAACGAAAATCGCGAGGCCTACCGCAACAATCCGCAGGAACTGAGACGCGATCTCAAGGCCATGCTGCTGCCAACGATCGATCAGGTCTACTCGGCTCGGCTGGTGCTGGGTCGCCACGGACGCGGCAAGGAACGCGAACAGATCGAGGCCTTTTCAGAAGCTCTGGCCAACCAGTTGCTCAATCGCTACGCAACGGCCCTGCTCGACTACAACCTCAACGATCGCGTCGATGTCCTGCCGCTGGCCGGGGAAAACAGCGAACGCCAGACGCGCGTTCGAACGCGCGTCGAACTCGACAACCGCGAACACGCCCCGGTCGACTACGTCATGCGCAAGACCGACGAGGGCTGGAAGATCTTCGACGTGATCGTTGAGGGCATCTCGTATGTCGCCACGTTCCGTTCGCAGATCGACCAGGAGATTCGCCAATCGAGTTTCGAGAACGTGCTCGAGCGCCTCCAGAGCGGGCAATTCGAAGTAGACGCCGATGCCTGAAGAAATCGACACGCTGCGCCTGCAGGGCCGCTTGACCGCCCCCGAGGTGACCGAACTCGAACGCCGTCATCGCAAGGTGTTCGGCAGTCGCTCATCGCCCGAAGTCGTCAGCCTGGAAGGCGTCGACGGCGTTGACTCCAGCGCCTTGGCGCTGCTGCTCGAATGGCAGTCGAGAGCAAATAAAAACGGGCGCGAATTGCGCTTCGAACAACCGCCAGACAGCCTGCGCGTGATTGCCCGCCTGACCGGCGTGGCGCCCCTTCTGGGCTGGACGGAAAGCGAATCCGGCGCTCATGCCGGAGAGGAGAAATCATGAAATCAGGCCCCATCGTACTTCTGGCCGGTTTGCTGCTGGCCGGCTGCGCCACGACTGCGCCACCCCCGGAGGAACGCGACCCGCGCGACCCCTGGGAGCCTTACAACCGCAACATGTTCAAGTTCAACAAGGCCGTCGACCGCGCGCTGATCCGGCCGCTGGCAGTCGGCTACGGTGAACTTACACCGGCCCCGGTTCGCCGCAGCGTCCGGAACTTCTTCACCAACATCCGGGCGCCGGTGGTCATGACCAACCTGGTCCTGCAGGGACGGCCCGCAGACGCCGGCACACAGCTCAAGCGCTTCTTCATCAATTCAACGGTGGGTCTCGCCGGGCTGTTCGACCTGGCCAGTGATGCCGAGTTGGCGTCATTCGACGAAGACTTCGGTCAGACCATGGCGACCTGGGGCTGGGAGGACAGTCGCTTCTTCATCCTGCCGCTGATGGGCCCGTCGACACTGCGCGACGGGCTGGGTCGCGTACCGGACGGCTACGCCGACGTCGCCTGGCAATGGACCCTCGACGAGACCACTTACGGCCTCATCGGTTTGAACGTCATCCAGATCCGCCACGCCTTGCTGCCGCTCGACGAAGACATCGAGTCGGCCTTCGACCCCTACACATTTACACGCGACGGCTGGCTGCAGCGTCGCAATCACGCCATCAGCAATGGCGGAAATGCGACGCCGGACTACGATTCCTTCATCGACGACGACTGGGAATACTGATTGTTGAGAAACCCCTGAACAAGTCCGCGGCGCCCGCGCAGGGTTGTTCAGAGGCTCCTTAACCGTATAGCGAAAGCAGGTAGCCCAATCGATCACGGACCCAGCGGCTGACCGGGGTAAGCCGCACGTTGAGTCGCCGCTGCAGGGCATCGGTATCAACCAGCGGACCATCGTCCAGGCTCGCATAGCCCTCGTAGAGACCGGCAATCAACTGCGCGACATGCGCACTGCCGGAAATGTGGCTCATGGTGTCGGCAAAACCATCCACACTTTGCGGCGCAAAATGCACTTCACGTCCGTACACTTCGGCCAGCAGGCGGCAAAGTTCCGGGCCGGTAACGGCTTCGGGACTGGCGATATCGATGGCTTCTCCGGCAACATCCGCCTGCAAACAGGCGACGGCGATGCGGCCCTGGTCTTCAGTGGCCGTCCAGTTGATCCGCCGATCAGTCTCCAGCGGCGGGTAAGTCAAGCGCCCGTAGTCGCGAACATCCCGGATCAGGTGCGGCCAGACCAGGTTGGCGAGGTAGAGGGTCGGTCGCAAGACCACGGCCGGGACATCGGCAGACAGGATCCGGCTGGAAAGCCGGCGCATGGCGTCGACGAACTCACCGGGTGGCATTTGTTCGCCGCAATAGCCGCCGGTAGTGAATATGATCCGCGCCACACCCTGCGCGGAAGCCGCAGTCAGTACGTGTTCGACCGCTTTTTCCGCTTCGGGCTCGTCGGGCATGACCGGCAGGTGAAAGAAGATCGCGTCGACGCCGTCGGCGGCATCGTGGACGTCTTGGGCATCGAGCAGGTCCGCACGCACCTTCTCCACGCGGCCGGGCAGCTTTTCCTCGGCCTCGTCGAGATCGCGCGTTGCCGCGCGCACTGTCAGCCCTTCCTCGAGCGCCGCCTCCAGCACCGGGTGCCCCTGGGTGCCGGTGGCACCAAAAACGAGCAATTTGCTGATTGTCATTCCCGCGACCTTGTGTTTTGACGATCTTGCAGCATATCAACTTCAGGAGCGGGCGCCGAACCCGGCTGGTAAAATCCGATCCCATGAATCGAAATACCTCGCCTGACTGCCACCGCCTCTCCCATTTCGTTCTGATGGTTGCGTGCGCCCTCGTGCTGGTCGCCTGTGAACCGGATGAAGACCAGGGCCCGGGTGCGGTGCGCGAACGCGTCGACCGGACCCTCCCGGTCGAGAACCCGATCGCCGAAGCGCCCGATACCCCATTCGGCGTGCCGCCCTTTCACCGAATTCGCGCCGAGCATTTTCTGCCGGCCCTCGAGCGCGCGCTCGAGCGCAGCGGTGAGCGCATCGCCGAAATATCGGGTAACCCGGCCGAGCCGGACTTCGAGAACACCATCCTGGCGCTGGAAGAGTCCGGCCGGGACGCGGCAAGAATCGCCAGGCTCTGGTACGGCCTGGCCGCCGTGGGCGATGAGTCGGCAACCGATGCGGACGAGGAGGCGTTTACACGCCTGCTCGGCGAACACCAGCGGCGCGTGCTTCACGATCGGGACCTGTTCGACCGTATCGAGAAGGTCCACGAGGGCGATCAACTGCAATCGCTCGGATCGGAGCAGCGCCGGCTGGTCGAAGAAACCTACCGCCGCTTCCTTCGCGCCGGCGCTCACCTGGCTCAAGACGAGCGCGAAGAGCTCGCCGAGATCGACCGCCGCATCGACGAGCTCGATCACCGCTACGCCCGGATCAGGCGGTCGGCCACGCACCGCCACGAGGTGCTCATCGAAGACGAACAGCGACTCGAGGACCTGCCCGAGAGCCTCGTCACCCTGGCGCGCCGTTGGGCGCTCGACCGCGGGCACAGGGAAGGCTGGGTCTTTACCCTGCATGCCCACAGCTTCTATCCCTTCATGCGCCACTTCCCGGGCCGCGAGGAACGGCGCGAACTCTACCGCGCCTGGATGACGCGCTACCAGGACGTTCGCCGCAGCGACGAGGACCTGGGCCGCCTGATCGAGCGCCTCGCCGATCTGCGCGCTCGGCGCGCAGAACTCCTGGGCTATGACTCGCATCTCGACTACCTGCTCGCCGATGCCACAATCGACGATCGCGCCGAGCTCGACGAACTGCTCACGACTCTGACCAGCGCCGCGCGAGACAAGGCCCGCGAGGAAACAGAGCGATTGCAGGCGCTCGCCGCCGCCGACGGCATCGAAGATCCGCTTCAGCCCTGGGACTGGTGGTACTACCGCGAGCGCCTGATCGAATCCGGCCTCGAAGAAGACACCGCTTCGATCCGACCATACCTCGAAATCAGCCAGGTCACGGACGGCCTGTTCAACCTGGCGAACCGCCTCTGGGGCCTGACCTTTCATCCCCGCAGCGAACTACCCCGCTGGCACATGGATGTCTCGGCCTTCGAGGTTCGCAACGCGGACGGATCAACGCTCGGCATCGTCTACTTCGATTTCGTTCACCGCAGCGGCAAGAATGGCGGCGGCTGGACCTCACACTACCGCCTGCAACGGCGAGACGGCGAGGAGCGAATCCAGCCGGTCACTGCCGTGGTGGCCAACGTGACCCCGCCGGCCGCCGGCATGCCCGCCCTGCTGTCGGCGCAGCAAGCGCGCACCGTCTTTCACGAATTCGGCCACGCCCTGCACGCCCTGCTGTCGGATGTCGATCACGCCGCACTGGCCGGCACCAACGTGCCGCCGGACTTCGTGGAGTTTCCCGCGCTGCTGATCGAGCGATTTTCCCTGGCCCCCGAAATACTGCGCAGCTATGCGCGGCACCACGAAACAGGCGAACAGATCGATGATGCGGGCATTCGGGCCCTGCAGCGCCGCGCCGAGCTGACCAGCGGCCTGGAGACCATCGAGCTGCTGGCGGCCATCGAGCTGGATATGACCCTGCACGGCGCCCGCGCCGGCCAGGTGCCCGACCTTGAAACGGCCGAAGAACGCGTGCGCGAAAAGCTGGACCTGCCGGACATGATTTCACCCCGGCACCACGGCGGCGGCCTGGCCAGCTTGTTCGCCAGCCAGCGTCGCGGCGGCGACTTTCGGACTCTGTGGTCAGAGATGCTGGCCGCCGACGCGTTCGCGGCCTTCAGGGAAGCGGGGCTGACCAACCAGGAAACGGCCGAACGCCTGCGCGAGGAAATCCTCTCCCGCGGCAACTCACGCGACCCGATGGATTCATGGCGGGCATTCCGCGGGCGCGGGCCCGAACCGATCCACCTGCTGCGCGGGCGTAATCTGATCGACCAGTCCGGCAGCAAGATCACTGAACGCGAATAATGTAGGTCGCGGTTACATCCGCGACGGACGACATTTCAATCCGGAATACACATAGCTGACGTGTGAACAGGTCAGGCATGTCGTCCGTCGGCGATGTAACGCCGACCTACGCAGTCGACTTCCGTGACGGTCGTCGCAACACCGCCAAAAGCACCGTAGGTCGGGGTTACATCCCCGACGGTCGACATGGAAGACCTGAACACGCATAGCTGACGCGTGTACAGGGCCGAAATGTCGTCCGTCGCGGATGTAACCGCGACCTACGCGGGCCTCTTCCAGCCTTTCACTCCACGTCGACGACGACCGCCCCGCCAGACGCCCAACGCGGATCGTGGGCCGCCTCGACTTCACCAGTCTTTCGATTCCACATCACGCCGTGCATGTTGCCCCAGGTGCGATTGCGCACGCTTACCGTATGGCCCTTTTCCTCGAGCGCCTCGATATCGGCATCGCTCAGGGCATCGGGCTCGATGGAAATTTCGTCGGGCAGGTACTGGTGATGGAAACGCGGCAGCGACACCCAGCTCTCCGGGCCGTTGCCGTCGATGAAGTCGAGCAAACCCAGCAGCACCATGGTGATGATGCGCGACCCGCCCGGGGTGCCGAGCACCGCCGTGCGGTCTTCGCCGAGGACGATGGTCGGGCTCATCGACGAGAGCATGCGCTTGTTCGGCTCGATGGCGTTGGCCGCAAAACCGATCAGGCCGTAAGCGTTGGGCTCGCCGGGCTTGGCCGAGAAATCGTCCATCTCGTTGTTGACCAGCACACCGGTGCCCGGCGGCGCGAAGGCCGCGCCGAACGGCAGATTGACCGTCAGCGTCGCCGAGACCATGTTGCCCTCGGCGTCGACCAGGGAAAAATGCGTGGTGTCGGTGCTTTCCCCGCCGAGCCGGTCCGGGTCGGCCGCCAGCATTGACGAAGGCGTGGCGCGGTCCATTCGCAGCGTGGTCCGCAGGCCGGCGGCATAGTTTTCGCTCAACAGCATCTCGGCGGGAATATCGACGAAGTCCGGATCACCCAGGTAGAGCGCGCGATCACGATAAGCCCGGCGCATCGCCTCGGCCAGCACGTGGACCCGGTCGGCCGTGGCCATGCTCGCCAGATCGAAGGGCTCGACGATCTCCAGCATCTGGCCGATGGCGATGCCGCCCGACGACGGCGGCGAGGCCGTGATCAGCTCGTAACCGCGATAGCGGCTGCGCACCGGTTCGCGTTCGACCACCTCGTAGGCGGCGAAATCATCCAGCGTCCAGATACCGCCGGCGGCGCGCACCCCGTCGACCAGCTTCTTCGCCACTTCACCGCGGTAGAAACCGTCCGGCCCCTGCTCGGCCAGGGCTCGCAGCGTATCGGCGAGGTCGGGATTGCGGATGACGTCGCCGAGGGCCGGCACATCGCCGCCGGGCATGAAGATCTCGGCCGTCTCCGGCCAGCGCATCATGACGTGCGCCCGGTAGTTGAGCAGGGCCTGATACTTGGCGTCGACCGGAAACCCTTCCTCGGCCAGGCGAATGGCCGGGGCCAGCAGCTCGGCCAGGGTCATCGTGCCGTATTTTTCGGCGATATGCGCCCAAGCAGCCGGCGCGCCCGGGATACCGCCGGCCAGTGCACCGTTGACGGCAAGATCGCGGTCGACCTCACCGGCATCGTCAAGATACATGTCTTCGGTGGACGCCGCCGGCGCGGTTTCGCGCCCGTCGACCATCACCGAGCGACCGTCCCCGGCCCGGTGCAGCAGCCAGAAACCGCCCCCGCCGGCGCCCGACGATTCGGGCTCGACGACGCCCAGCGCCGCGGATACAGCCACCGCGGCATCGAAGGCATTGCCGCCGGCCTCGAGGATCTCCACGCCGGCCTCGGTTGCCAGTGCGTGCGAACTCGATATGGCCGCCTTGCCCGGCCGGTCATCGGCCAGCGCGGCCGTGCACATCAAGGCCAGCAGGCCAAAACATGTTGCGTTGAATTTTGCAGTCATCGATCGATCCCGGAAGATTTGATACTGGATGGACTCGGATGCTCCTGTCGGACATCCCAACAGCAATGGAGCCAGGAATTCTCTGATTTCAGGCAAACCGGTCGCGCAGGGCCTCGGAAACCCGCGGATGCACGAACCGGCTCACGTCACCCTGCAGCCGGGCAATCTCCCTGACCAGCGACGAGGAAATGAAGCTGTACTGTTCTGCCGGCGTCAGGAAGACGGTTTCGACGTCCTCGATCAGGTGCCGGTTCATCGAAGCCAGCTGGAACTCGTACTCGAAATCCGAAACCGCACGAAGCCCGCGCAGGAGCACGCCCGCGCCACGTTCTTCGACGAAATGCGCCAGGAGGTTGTTGAAGCCGACGACTTCGACATTCTCAAGGCTTTCCTCGCCGAGCACCTCGCGGGCGAGACCGATACGGTCGCCCAGGCCGAAGGTCGGCTTCTTGTGCGGGCTTTCGGCGATGGCCACGACGATCTGCCTGTACATGCGCGCCGCCCTCGCGATCAGATCGGTGTGACCGTGGGTCAGCGGGTCGAACGTGCCGGGATAAACCGCGATGCCGTAATCGGGCTGGCTCATCGATTGCGTCTCGGGCTGAATGAGGTCGCATTATACCCCTGCATACCACCCGTCCTCACCAGCATCATGATGCCGGGTGGGCAAGTAGCGTCATGCGAACATCGCCCAGGGTCTTGCAGCGCAACAGATCGAACCCGTCACCGGGCTCGATCTCCGGATCACGGGTATCTTGTTCGACGTAGATGCGCGCGTCAACGGCCAGCAGACCGTCCCGCTCGAGCAATTTCAGCACCTGCCCCTGCAATCCATCCGTGAACGGCGGGTCGATGAAGACCAGGTCGTACTGCCGGCCGGTTCCCACCAGCCAGCGCAGGGCATCGGCCTGGACGACTTCGATGCGATCCCCACCCGGCCAGCTCGCAGCAACTCCGCGCAGCGCCTCTGCCAGCCGCCGATCGCGCTCGACGAACACCGCCGAGGCCGCGCCGCGCGAGAGCGCTTCGAGCCCCAGCGCCCCGGTGCCGGCGAAAAGGTCGAGACAGCGCGCGCCGGGGACGGCGGCCTGCAGCCAGTTGAACAGCGTCTCTCGCGACCGATCGCCCGTCGGACGCAAGCCGGGACGGTCCGGCACCACAAGCTTCCGCCCCCGCCACTGCCCACCGATTATTCTGATCTTCCCCGTCATGGCGGTGATAGCATAACGCCGTGGCGCTCAGCGCGGTATGGCGCTGGTGATCCGTGGTCCGTAGCCCTGAACCCTGAACCCTGAACCCTGAACCCTGAATCCTAGCGACCGATGTTCTCCATCTTCAAACGCAAAAAGTCCGGCAAGGGCGTCGAATCCACCCAGGTCCGCCCGGTCGAGAAATCGGACGCCGACCCCCTCGAACAGCGACTCGAGCGCACCCGCTCGAGTCTTGGCAGCCTGTTCGGCCTGATTGGCGCGGCCGAACGAATCGACGAAGACCTGATCGAGGAGATCGAAACCACGCTGCTCACAGCCGACGTTGGCGTGGCCGCCACCACGCGCATCGTCGAGCGCCTTCGCGACGGACTCGAACAGGGCGTCATCAGCAAGCCGTCGGAGGTACTGCCGGCCGTGCAAGCCGAGCTCTACGACCTGATCGAGCCCTGCGAGGACTTCCTGGCCGTCGATCCCGACAAGAAACCGTTCGTCATCCTGATGGTCGGCGTCAACGGCGTGGGCAAGACCACCACCATCGGCAAGCTGGCCCGCCGATACCTCGACGAAGGCAAGCAGGTCATGCTGGCCGCCGGCGATACTTTCCGTGCCGCCGCCGTAGAGCAGCTACAGGCCTGGGGTGAGCGCAACGACGTCCCCGTCGTGGCACAGGCATCCGGCGCCGACACGGCGGCGGTCATCTACGATGCACTGCACTCGGCAAAGGCGCGCGGTGCCGACGTCTTGATTGCTGATACGGCCGGCCGCCTGCACACCCAGGCCAACTTGATGGCCGAGCTGTCGAAGATCATCCGCGTGATGAAAAAGATCGATCCTGAAGCGCCGCACGAGACCATGCTGGTCGTCGACGCCGGCACCGGCCAGAATGCCCTGGCGCAGGCACGCCAGTTCAATGAAGCGGCCCAACTGACGGGCATCACCGTAACCAAGCTCGACGGGACCGCCCGGGGCGGTGTGCTGTTCGCGATCGCCCAGGAAATGAAGATCCCGATCCGCTTCATCGGCGTGGGCGAATCGGCAGCCGACCTCCGCCCCTTCGATGCCGGCACGTTCGTCCATGCCATTCTGCCGGTCGAGTAGGTCGGGGTTACATCCCCGACGGACGAGATATCCGACCTGTACACACGTCAGCTACGCGTGATCAGACCCTCTACGTCGTCCGTCGCGGATGTAACCGCGACCTACGCAGGCTCCGCTCCCACGTCGCGGCTCAAATCGTGGTCCGTGGTCCTGAACCCTGAACCCTGAACCCTGAATCCTGAATCCTGAGCATAGAGCACCCCTTGCCCCCCGACACGCCAACCGCGTCATTCGCCGAGCGCCTGCTGACTTGGTGGCAGACCCACGGCCGCCACGATCTGCCCTGGCAGAAGGACCGAACGCCTTACCGCGTGTGGGTCGCGGAGATCATGTTGCAGCAGACCCAGGTGAGCACCGTCATTCCCTACTTCGAGCGATTCATGGCGGCGTTTCCGGATCTGCAATCCCTGGCCAGTGCCGAAGAGGACGATGTGCTCGCGCACTGGTCCGGGCTGGGCTACTACGCACGGGCCCGCAACCTGCACGCCACCGCGCGGCGCTGCATGGAAGACCACGGCGCGGCACTCCCGGAGGCCCCCGATTCGCTCGAGGCCCTGCCGGGCATCGGTCGGTCCACGGCCAACGCTATCGTCGCGCAGGCGCACGATCGGCGCGAGGTGATTCTCGACGGCAACGTCAAGCGGGTGCTCGCGCGCCACGCGGGGATCGAGGGCTGGCCCGGCCGAAGCGCCGTGCTGCAGCAGCTTTGGCAGGAAGCCGAGGCGCGCACGCCTGATGGCTGTGCCAGGGACTATACGCAGGCCATCATGGACCTGGGCGCCACCCTGTGCACGTCGCGGCGGCCCGATTGCGACCACTGCCCGGTCAGCGCCGACTGCGTGGCCCTGCAGCAGGGACGAGTGAGCGAACTGCCCACCCCGAAACCCAGGAAACGCAAGCCGCATCGCAACACCACACTGCTGATCATTGAAAACGACCGCGGCGAGATTCTGTTGGAGAAACGCCCCGGCGCCGGCATCTGGGGCGGCCTGTGGTCACTGCCCGAAAGCGATGAAACCGCACTTCCGGCAGTGGCCGAACGACGCGCACCGCCGGCGCCCGTCCGTCACGAGTTCACGCACTTCACGCTCGACATCCGTTTCGATCGAGTACTGGTCGGCGTCTCCAGTACCATCGAAGAGGCCGCCAACCGCAGCTGGATGCGGCAAAAAGAGGCGCTCGAGCGCGGGCTGCCCCAGCCGGTGCGCAGACTTATCGAACGCCTCGGCTGAGCATTATCATTCACTCAAACACGCAAGGAACGAGCATCAAATGAGCAAACGAACCGTTCACTGCCGACACCTCGACCGCGAGGGCGAAGGCCTGCCCCGGCCGCCGCTACCCGGCCCGCTGGGGCAGAAGATCTACGAGGAAATCTCGAAAGAAGCCTGGCAGAAGTGGCTCCAGCACCAGACGATGCTGATCAACGAAAAACGCCTCAGCCCGATTGACCCCGAACACCGCAAGTATCTCGAAGAGCAGGCCGAGGCGTTTCTCTTCGGTGGCGAAGTCGACGAAGCCGAAGGCTATGTACCGCCTGAGGACTGATCCTTCGCTTCGACACGGATGCCGTCCTGCTTGTCCGGGTCTGCCCCGAGCTCGGATTTGACCGCTTCATAGTCGAGCCTGCGAATGGACTGGATCTGGCAGATTCGGCCGCGGATGACGACATCGTCCATCTCGCTGAGCACGTTGCGACGACTGGACTCCAGGCGAAGCGTGATGGCGCTGTCGAGGTCAAGGTCGCAGGCGCCAACCAGCTCGACCAGGTAGTGTCGGGAGCGATCCATTTCGAAGACCACCGAATGGAAACCCACGGCCCACCAATTGCGAATGCTGGTGTACCGCACCCAGCTCTCCGCGCCGCCGGCGTGGCGCTCGTAGACGGCCATTTCATCGACTCGATCACGATCGCGCGGCTCGCCGGAAGCCGCGCAGGCAGAGACCAGGGCCGACATCAGAAGAATCAGCATCGTGCGCATACAAGCTCCTTCAATTGAGTATTCTTTAGGTATTGACGCGCGATCCGCGAAAAAGTGCCGCCGGATCAGGGCCCTCCGAAACAACGAGAAACGGCCAGGCGCCGAACTCACGGATCGAGGTTGACTTCCAGAGTCGAAAAAGGTTTAATGTGCGGCTTCTCGGCCATGGGCCGGGAGCGCCAGAAACGGCAAGGCCGGGTAGCTCAGTTGGTAGAGCAGGGGATTGAAAATCCCCGTGTCGGCGGTTCGATTCCGTCCCCGGCCACCACTTCCCAAACTCCAAGCTCAGTACCTGTCGGCAACGCTTTCCAACGAACCGCCTATCGCGCTTCGCGCGGCGGTTAGATGGCCGGCCTGCGGCCGGCGAGCTACGCTGACGCTCCGGTTCCGTCCCCGGCCACCACTTCCCAAACTCCAAGCTCAGTACCTGTCGGCAACGCTTTCCAACGAACCGCCTATCGCGCTTCGCGCGGCGGTTAGATGGCCGGCCTGCGGCCGGCGAGCTACGCTGACGCTCCGGTTCCGTCCCCGGCCACCACTTCCCCGCATCACCTCCAATGGCCTCGTCAAGCGTTTGCCACCGAACCGCCTTTCGCACTTCGCGCTTATGTGCCGCTTTTGCGGCGTAAAAGTCCCGCCTCAACAAAGCTATTGCAGCGCGCCTTGGCCTCGCCCACGAAGTCACCGAAAGAGGCTGGCTCCAGACTGTCGCCGGGCAAGAGGTGAACCCAGCGGTCGCGCCCTTCGGCCTTGGCCTGATAGAGGGCGATATCGGCCAGTTGCACGATCTGCTCCCAGTCGAGCGCATCGACGGGCCGACCGAAGGGATAGCAGGCGATTCCTGCCGAGCAGGTCACGGCAATACGCTCGCCCTCGCCATCGAGGCGTATCTCGGCCGAGCGAACCGACTGAAGGATGCGCTCGGCAATCTGATGAGCGCGGTCGCATTCAGTCTGGCAGGCCACCACCATGAACTCCTCGCCGCCCCAGCGAATCATGTAGTCGCTGTCGCGCAGCTGATCGGAAACCACCCGGCTGAATTCAGCCAGCACCAGATCGCCGGAATCATGTCCGAACTCGTCATTGAAGCGCTTGAAATCGTCGAGATCGATCATGACGAATGCGATATCGCCGTTGCTCGGCGTTCCATCGAAATGCGCGCGCCGGCTTTGCGCTACATCGTCACCGATCCGGTCGAAGAGATAACGTCGGTTGGGCAGACCTGTCAGCTGATCGGTCCGCGCCACGCGCCTGAGGCGGCGATTGGCTTCTCTGAGCTCCGCCGTCCTCTGCCTGACGACCTCCTGCAAGCGCTTGCGCGTGACCTCGATATGCCTCAGCCGCAGATACACCCCCAGCCAAACCAGGCCGGCCAAAGCCAGGAAAACAAAGACCAGGAACCACGGCCTGGCCCAGAAGGGCGTGGCAACGACAAAGGCAAAGCGCGCAGGCTCAGGGCTCCAGACACCATCCGGATTGGCAGCCATGACCTCGAAGACGTATTCACCGTAGCCGAGGTTGGCATAGGCGACCTGGGAATTCTCCGTCGGCTCCGACCAGCGATTCGTGGCCCCGGTGAGCCGGTAGCGGAACTTGACCGCCGTCTCGTCCTGGTAACTCAGGCCGGCGTAGCGCAGCACCAGACTGCCCGACCGGTACGGCAGGCGGGCTCCGGCGGCTACTGCTTCATTATCGAGCATGGCCGATTCGACCACGACCGGCGGTGGCAGCCGGTTGCGATACTCGCGCTCGGCGTCGTAGCGCATCAGGCCGTCGGCCGACGCGAACCAAAGCAACCCATCGCTGCTCTGGAAGGCACCGGTCGCCCCGCCTTCCAGGTGCAACAAGCCGTCGCGCTCGGTGTAGTTGGTGAACTCATCGCCGCTCCAGCGCGAAAGCCCACGATTGGTGTAGGCCCAGAGCCGGCCCTGATCGTCCTCGAGTACCTGCCAGACCGAATCGTCGGCCAAACCGTCAGCGCGGGTGAACTGGTTAATACGCCCGTCCGGCCAGACTCGAAAGACCCCGTCGCCGTTGCTGCCGACCCACATCGAGCCGTCGGCCGAAGGCGCCAGGTCCCAAAGCATCTCATCGGTCAGCCCGTCCCCCTTGCGGTACTGATCCAGGCGGCCGTCGGGATGGAGGACCAGCAATCCGTCGCGCAGGGTCGAAAACCACAGCCGGCCCGAGCGATCCTCGCGGATTCGCAGCGCGAAGGCTCCCGCCAGGACGTCATGCGCCGGCGTCTTCAGAACAGCCCCCTCGCGATAGCGGATACCCTGCGTGCTGCTGATCCACAGCCGCTCGGCGCGATCGATAAGTACGGCGTGAACCTCCTGCTCCGGGAGACCGCTGGAGCGGTCGATCAACTCGGTCACGCCCTGCCCTCGCTGCCAGCGCACCACGCCCCGGGCCGTTGCGATCCAGGTCGTACCTGATTGTCCGAAAGCGATGCAGTAGACGCGGTTGTCGGGCAAGCCGTCCTCGCGCAGAATCGTCGTGGCGGCAGCGAAATCCCATTCGCCATCCACGCGCGGCACAATCTGCAGCCCGTCGCGCGTTCCCAGCCACAGCCGCTGCCGATCATCCTCGTTGATCGTACGCACGAAAGAGGCCAGCAGGCCGCTCTCGGCGGAATAGCCTTCGAATGGCCCGGGCAGAATCTTCACGAGGCCCTGGTCGGTGGCTACCCAGATCAGCCCTTCGCGATCTTCGGTCACCGCCAGCATGCGGCGATTGGGCAAGCCGTCCCGGGTCGTCAGCGTTTGCAGCCGCCCCGGCTCACCGCGCACCAGCCCATCCGGCGTGGCCAGCCACAGCCGCCCTTCGGAGTCGAACTCGATGTCGCTCACCCGGGTCCCGTCAGGCACGGGAAGGGGCAGTTCCTCAATGCCGCTGACATCCGTATCGAGGATGAACAGCCGGCCGGCGGTTCCTGCCCAAAGCCGGCCTTCGTGCCACTCCAGATCGAACACGGGCGGATCGGCGGTTGGCAAATCGATCCGCTCTGGCTCGCCCTCGGCAAGGCGAAACAAACCGGCTTGCGCGGCCACCCACAGTTTTCCGCCGTTATCGAGCGCAAGAGAGTTGACCGCTTGCGCGCCCGGCCTAGCAGACCATTGGGCGACCGCTTCGAGCAGACCGTCTTCGTATCTGAAGAGGCCCTCGTCGGCCGCCACCCACACCCGACCGGAATCGATCAGGATATCGTTGACCATGATCTGGCCCATACCGGGCGGATTGAAACAATGAAACGCCGCGCCGTCGAACCGACACAAGCCGCGCGCGGTTCCCACCCACACCGTGCCGTCGGCCTGCGAGTCGACGATCGTGATGTAGCTGGTCGACAAGCCGCTCTCGCCGCGGAAGACGCGAAACCGGTTACCGTTGTAGCGCGCCAGCCCGCCGTAAGTACCGACCCACAGGTAACCGGCGGCATCCTGGTGCACGCTGCTGATCTGGATTTGCGGAATGCCGTCGCGAGTGTCGTAGTGACGAACGTTGAGCTGGCCCGCCTCGACCGACATAACAGGCAGGCAGCAGGCAGCTATCCATACGGCGCCCGCCGCGATCCGCAGCCGATCCCGAACCATGCTTATCCTTCCCCTGTGACCGCAAGAGCGCCGTTGCGGCAAGGCCCCCCGCACCAACTCTCCGATGCACCCGTGGCTAGTGTACTGTCCGGTGTAAATTGCGGATATCAGGAATCAATTCCGGACAGTACATTCGACACGAACCAGAGGCTTCGCCGAATAGCGCAGTGCGGCTATCATGCCCCGGTCACGAAACGTTCACAAGTCCGCCGGTCTTCGTTTGCGGACACCGTCACGAAAACGCGCAGGCAAGCTGATGCATTCGAGCAACAAAGATGGAGACCCGGCTTTCACGAGCGTTGCAGAGGCGCTAACCGAAGCCCGTCGAAAACTGCCCAGCCGGCTGGAGGTGGACCTGCTCGCGTGCCGTGCGCTCGCCTGCGAGCGCAGCTGGCTCTATGCCCACGGCGACGATGCCATGCCGGACGAGGCGCTGGCGCGTCTGCGGCGTCTGGTCGAGGAACGACTTCACGGGCGCCCGATTGCGCAGCTCTGCGGCGGTCGTGAATTCTACGGCCGCGAGTTCTCGATCGACGAGCGGGTGCTCATCCCGCGGCCGGAGACCGAGCTGCTGGTCGACCTCGCGCTTGCCCTGCCCCTTTCGTCCGCCGCGCAAGTATGCGATGTCGGCACCGGTTCGGGGTGCATCGCCCTAACCCTGGCCGCCGAGCGCCCGGGCTGGCGGCTTACGGCCATCGACAGCTCGGGCGACGCCCTTGCCGTTGCGGCCGACAACCGAGCAAAAATGGGGCTTGAGCGCGTCGAATTGCTCGACGGCGATCTGTTCGCGCCGGTCGGTGAACGGCGCTTCGATCTCATCGTCTCCAACCCGCCCTACGTGGCCGACGAAGACCCGCACCTTCAACTCGGCGACCTGCGCTTCGAACCGGAATCGGCGCTGGCAGCCGGCGCCGACGGGCTTGACGTCATCCGGCGCCTGACCGCTACTGCCTTCGACCGACTCAATCCCGGTGGCTGGCTGTTGATCGAGCACGGCCACGACCAGGCGACGGCCGTACGCGGCCTGCTCGAAGGCGCCGGCTTCATTCGCGTGGAATCGCAGCGCGATCTCGCCGGCATCGAGCGCGTCGGTATGGGCATGCGGCCCGCCTGAGTAAAAACACTGATGGGCGTTCAACGACCTCGAGCGTATCCTGTGGTCATGATTCCTACAAAGGCCTTCACCTCATGAGCTCACGCATGCTCCTGCGCCTGGCCGTGGCGACGGCATTCATTGCCGCGCTGGCGGCTTTTTTCGCGTTCGACCTGCACGTCTATCTCAACCTGGATACCCTGCGCGAGCAGCGCGACAGCCTGCTGGCATGGACCCGCGACAACCTGGCGCTGGCGCTGGCCGTCTATGTGGTCGTCTACATCGTGATGGCCGCCCTGTCGGTGCCGGGCGCGGCGGTACTGACCCTGGCCGGGGGCGCGCTGTTCGGCGTTGTCGCTGGCAGCATCGCCGTGTCTTTCGCCAGCACCATCGGCGCCACCCTGGTCTTTCTGGCTGCGCGCTTCCTGTTCCGCGACGCCATCCAGAAGCGCTTCAGCAAGCGCCTGGCCAAGATCAACGCCGGTGTCGAGAAAGACGGCGCGTTCTACCTGCTGGCGCTCAGACTCGTGCCCGTCTTCCCCTTCTGGGTGATCAACCTGGTGATGGCGCTCACCCCGATTCGCACCTGGACCTACTACTGGGTCAGCCAGCTGGGCATGCTGCCGGCCACGGTCGTCTACGTGAACGCCGGCACGCAACTGGCGCAGGTCGACTCGATTGGCGACGTGCTCTCCCCGGGCCTGATCGGCGCGTTCGTGCTGCTCGGGCTGCTGCCGCTGATCCTGCGCCTGATTCTGCGCTTCCTCCAGGCGCGCAAGGTCTACGCCGGCTATCGCAAGCCGAAGCGCTTCGACTACAACCTGGTCGTCATCGGCGCCGGCTCGGCCGGACTGGTCTCCGCCTACATCGGCTCAGCCGTCAAGGCCAAGGTAGCGCTGATCGAGAAGAACAAGATGGGCGGCGACTGCCTCAATACCGGCTGCGTGCCCTCCAAGGCGCTGATTCGCACGGCGCGAGTGATGGCCGACGCGCGCAACAGCAAACGCTTCGGCGTGCGCCGAATGGAAACCGAACTCGACTTCGCCGACGTGATGGCCCGGGTCCGCGAGGTCATTCGCAAGATCGAGCCGCACGACTCGCCCGAGCGCTACGAAAACATGGGCGTCGACGTCATCGAGGCCGAGGCGAAGCTCGTCTCGCCCTGGGAGGTCGAAGCCGGCGGGCGGCGGATCAGCGCGCGCTCGATCGTGCTGGCCACGGGCGCCGAGCCGATGGTGCCGCCGATCGAAGGCCTCGACCGAACCGACTACCTGACCAGCGATACCTTGTGGGACCTGGAAGAACTGCCCGAGCGCCTGGTGGTGCTCGGCGGCGGGCCCATCGGCTCGGAGTTGACCCAGGCCTTCGCCCGGCTGGGCTCGCAGGTCACTGTCGTGGAAATGGCCGAGCGCCTGCTGCCGCGCGAAGACGCCGAGGCCGGCAAGCTGCTGGCCGAGCACCTCGAACACGACGGCGTGAGCGTCGCGACCGGGCACAAGGCCCTGCGCGTGGAATCTCACGCCCAGGGCAAGCGGCTGGTGTGTGAAGGCCATGACGGCGAAGTCAGTTTCGACTTCTCGCACCTGCTGGTCGCCCTCGGGCGCAAGACGCGTACCGCCGGCTACGGCCTGGAAGACCTGGGCGTGCGCCTGGACCAATCCGGCCGCATCGACACCGACGGTTTCCAGCGCACGAACTTCCCCAATATCTACGTCTGCGGGGATGCCGCCGGCCCCTACCAGTTTACGCACGTGGCCGCGCATCAGGCCTGGTCGGCAGCGGTCAATGCATTGATCAGCCCGCTGTGGTCGTTCAAGACCGACTACCGCGTCATTCCCTGGGTGACTTTTACCGATCCGGAAGTCGCCCGCGTCGGCCTGAGCGAAGACGAGGCTCGAGACCAGGCGATCGATTTCGAGGTCACGACCTATGGTCTCGACGACCTCGACCGGGCGATCGCCGACAGCGCCGACTACGGCTACGTCAAGGTACTGACCGAGCCGGGCAAGGACCGCATCCTCGGCGCGACCATCGTCGGCGCCCACGCCGGCGAGATGCTGCCCGAATTCGTGCTGGCCATGAAACACGGCCTGGGCCTGAACAAGCTGCTCGGCACCATCCACGTCTACCCCACGTTCTCCGAGGCCAACAAGTTTGCCGCCGGCGAGTGGAAAAAGGCGCACCAGCCCGAGGCCGCCCTGCGCTGGGCCGAGCGCTTCTTCGCCTGGCGGCGCGGCTGAGCCCGGGCCGAATGCAAGCAGCAGTCACGAAGACTCGGTCAGTCAGCCCGGCGCAGATCTCGGTCGTCGTCCCCCTTGGGCCGGGCGAACCGGCCCCGCTCGACCTGCTGGACCATCTCGGCGACGAGCGATTCGAACGCATCGTATCGGCCGTCGACGAAGCGCCCGATGCCCTGCCCACCGGCGTCGCCTGGCTGTCGGGACCACCGGGCCGTGGTCGACAGCTGAACCGCGGCGCGCAAGCGGCCAGCGCGCCATGGCTGTGGTTCCTTCACGCCGACTCGGTCATCGAGCGATCGACGCGCCGGGCGGTGACGCGATTCTGCGCCCGGGACGAGGACGCCATTGGCTACTGCCAGCTGAGGTATCTCGCCGACGGCCCCTGGCTGAGCGCACTCAACGCGGCGGGTGCGAACTGGCGATCGCGCCTGCTCGGCCTGCCCTACGGCGATCAGGGCCTGTGCCTGCCGACACGCTGGTTTCAGCGCCTGGGCGGTTTTCGCGAAGACCTCGATCGCGGCGAGGATCTCGACCTGGTCGTACGCGCCAGCCGGTCCGGCCTGCGCACCCGGCGAACCGGCGGGCGGATTCACACGAGCGCCCGCCGCTACCGCGAACGCGGCTGGCTGCGCACCACGCTCGAACACCAGGTCGCCGCCTGGCGCCTGGTCCGGAACGCCCGCCGCGCCGCGAGGGTCGATGGCCCATGACCGCCATCGCCATTTTCGTCAAGACGCCCGGTATTTCCGCGGTCAAGACCCGGCTCGCCGCGACCATCGGCGCCGAACGCGCCACAGATCTTTATTGCCGCTGCGCCGCAGCCGTGGCCGAAGCCGCGCGCGAAGCCGCCGTCGGTGCCGTCTACTGGGCCACTGCCGAACCGATCGAGCGCGCTGGCGCACGATGGGCCGACCTGCCCCTACTCGACCAGGGAGACGGCGGGCTGGGAGAACGCATGTTCCGGGTGATGGCCGAACTCGTCCGGCGCCACGGCAGCGGCCTGCTGCTGGGCGCTGATGCGCCGCAGCTCGATACCGCCGTGCTCGTCACGGCGGCCCGCCACCTTGAGCGCGACCCACCGTCGCGGGTCATCGGCCCGGCCCGCGACGGCGGCTTCTGGACCTTCGGCGCCAACCATGTGCCGGGACTGCCGCGCTGGACACGCGTCCCCTACAGTCACCCTGATACGCTGACAGCGTTTCGCAAATCGATTGGAGACGACACCGAATGGCTGGACCTGCCGATGCTCACCGACCTCGATACGGCAGCGGACATGCCGAGAGTGGCGGCCGAATTGGCGGCACTGCCCCACCCATTGCCCAGGCAAAAGGAATTGATGGAACTAACCGTAGAATCAAGACCCGCGTAGGTCGGGGTTACATCCCCGACCTACGCAGGCTCCGCTTCGATTTCGCGGCGCAGCCGCCCCCACACACCCGATGATGCCGCCTGACCCCTGAATCCTCAACCCGGAGAAACATAATGCGAGATAGCTGGCCGCTGCTGTCCAAGACCGACTTCCCGCCGATACGCCGCGACCGGCTCGATACCCTGCAGATGAACCTCGGCTACCTTTGCAACCTGGCCTGCATCCACTGCCACGTCAACGCCGGACCCAACCGCAAGGAGTTGATGGACCGCAAGACCATGGAAAGCGCGCTCGGCGTCGCCGAACATTTCGGTGCCGGGACGCTGGACCTGACCGGCGGCTCGCCGGAAATGAACCCCGACTTCCGCTGGCTGGTCGAGCAGGCGAGCTCGCGCGGCATGAAAGTCATGGACCGGCTCAACCCCACGATCATGATGGAACCCGGCTACGAATGGGTCGGCCCGTTCCTGGCCGAGCACGACATCGAGGTGGTCGCTTCCCTGCCCTGCCATTCGAAGGAAAACGTCGACGCACAGCGCGGCAACGGCGTCTTCGAGGCATCGATCAGCGCGCTGCAGCAGCTCAACGAACTCGGCTACGGCCGGGAAGGCTCCGGCCGGGTGCTCAACCTGGTCTACAACCCGCTCGGCGCCACGCTGCCTCCGCCCCAGGAAGCCCTTGAAGACGACTACAAGCGACTGCTCGACGAAGAATTCGGCATCGAATTCAATCACCTGTTCACGATCACCAACATGCCGATCAAGCGCTTCGGCGCCATCCTGCTCAGCAAGGGCGGGTTCGGCGACTACATGACGCTGCTGAAAAATGCCTATCGTCGAGAGAACCTCGAGGCGGTGATGTGCCGCAACCTGATCAGCGTCGACTATCGCGGCTACGTCTACGACTGCGACTTCAACCAGATGCTCGGCCTGCCGCTGGAAGGCAATGAGCAGGCCACCCACCTGGACGACCTGCTGCAAAGAAAAGAGCTGCCCCGGCGAATCGGCATCGCCGATCACTGCTACGGCTGCACCGCCGGGCAGGGGTCGAGCTGTGGCGGCGCACTGGCCTGAGGGGCCCGGCAAAAACCCACGATGTAGGTCGGGGTCGCATCCCCGACGGACGACCTACCAACGCAGATCACACGTAGCTACGCGTGTACAGACCTGATTCGTCGTCCGTCGGGGATGTGACCCCGACCTACGGCTTTCGGCGTCTACCGATCAATCCCGAGGCTGTTTCGGCCCACCACCTTCGTAAGCGCCGGGCTCGTCCTCGCGCACCAGATCGTCGGTCGGCTGATCGAGTGCGGCCATCTTCTTGAGAAACGGCGTTGCCAGCAGGAAGCCGACCGTCACCACACCGCAGAAAATCACAACATTGCGATAGAGCTCGGGGAACTCATCGACGCGTTCTCCGCTGAACGAACCGGCCAGGATTCCGGCCAGCAGGTTGCCCAGCGCCGCACCGAAGAACCACATGCCCATCATCTGGCTGTAGTACTGGCGCGGTGCCAGCTTGGAGGTGGCAGAAAGACCGATCGGGCTGACGCACAGCTCGCCGGTGGTGTGGAACAGGTAGGTCAGCAGCAGCCAGGTGGGCAGCACCTTGTCGCCGTCCTGGATCAGGGAGGCGGCAATCCACATAAAGCCGAAGCCGATACCCAGCTGCGCAAAGCCGAGCGCGAACTTCATCGGAATCGACGGATCGAGGTTGCGCCGGCCCAAATTGATCCACAGTGCCGAAAAGAACGGCGCGAAAATCAGGATGTAGACCGGATTGAGCGACTGGAAGGCCTCAGTAGGAACCAGCCACGCATCGAAAGCGCTCCACATGGCGGCAATGCCTACGAACGTGAACGTTACAGCTGCAGCCACCCTGGAGAGCCTGAACACCATCTTGTGCCGCGCCTGCTCCGATTTGTCGGAATTGAAAGCTGCGGATACGGCCAGAAGCCCCAGACCGATCACGACCAGCAGCATCATCAGCATTGACTGTGTGCTGATGCCCCCAACCAACTCACGGTCGGTAAACCGTTCCGCGAAAAGGTTGAGCGAG
Source organism: Lysobacterales bacterium (assembly GCA_034520805.1). Taxonomy (GTDB): domain Bacteria; phylum Pseudomonadota; class Gammaproteobacteria; order Xanthomonadales; family Wenzhouxiangellaceae; genus Wenzhouxiangella. The sequence goes on from JAXHNG010000008.1 coordinate 365,334, forward strand.
GAGCCGGCCTGCTCGAAGCCGGCCCAGAACAGGGCCGCGCCGATGAACAGCGCCACCAGCACAACGGTGCGTCGCCGCTCCAGGCTTGTCAGTTCCTTGTCGAGGAAAACGCGGCCGAAGAACAGCGCGGCGACGGCCATGATGACCCAGACGCTGTACTCGGCCAGCAACTGGGCGTTGATCTGAACGACACCACCCAGCGCCATGAACGAAAACAGGAACAGCGCCGCCGTGCCGGCGTAGATGGCCCAAGCCGTGTATTTCGTCTGTGCCGCTTTATTCGGCGGGGTCGGGTGGGGTTCCTTGCCGAACTCACCCAGGTGCTTTTGGGTAGCACGGTAGACGATCAGGCCGGCAATCATGCCTACCGCCGCAGCTGCGAAGCCCCAGTGCCACCCGAGGTTGATGCGCAGCAGGCCGCAGATGAACGGGCCGAGCGCGGCGCCGACGTTGATGCCCATGTAATAGAGCACGTAGCCGGCATCGCGACGCGCGCCGCCTTCGGGATAAAGCTCACCCACACAGCTGGAAATATTGGGCTTGAGCAGACCGGTGCCGACGACGATCAGGATCAGACCGATATAGAAGCCGAACAGGTCCGGCACCAGGCCGAAGCCCGGCAGTGAAAGCACGATATGACCGGCGGCGATGATGATCCCGCCGTACCAGATGGCGTTTTGCTGACCGAAGATGCGGTCGGCCAGCCAGCCGCCGGGCAGCGCGGCCAGGTAGACGCCGGCGGTGTAGAGGCCGTAGATTGCCGCAGCCGTCGGGTCGTCCATCCCGAGCCCGCCTTCGACCACCGCGGCGGTCATGAACAGCACGAGCAGTGCGCGCATGCCGTAGTAGCTGAAGCGCTCCCACAGCTCGGTAAAGAACAGCGTGCCGAGACCGGCCGGATGGCCGAAGAATCGACGCTGACCCGGGATTGCCGGGCTCCCCTCGTTATTCTGGGACATCAATAATTTCCTCGTTTATGGTTCTAATCGACCCGGGGAGTTGACCAGAAATCACCCGGGGAATCAAGGCATCACATATTTCGGCGGTACTCTCCGCCAACCTCGTAGAGCGCGTGCGAGATGCGCCCGAGCGAGCAGGTCTTGACCGCCTCCATCAGGCCCGCGAAGGTGTTGCCGCGCTCGCGGGCGACGGCCTGGAGCTGCCGCAGGGTCTCTTCCGAGCGCGACTCGTTGCGCCGGTTGAATGCCTGGACATTGCCCACCTGCTGCTGCTTTTCCTCCGCGGTCGAACGCGCCAGCTCGATTTCGCCGCCTTCCTGTTCGCCGCCTTCGGCCGGCAGGAAAGTGTTCACGCCGACCAGCGGCAGCGAGCCGTCGTGCTTCTTGTGCTCGTAGTAGAGCGATTCGTCCTGGATCTTGCCGCGCTGGTACATCGTATCCATCGCGCCGAGCACGCCGCCGCGCTCGGAAATGCGTTCGAACTCGGCGTAGACGGCGTCCTCGACCAGGTCGGTCAGATGCTCGACGATATGGCTGCCCTGGAACGGGTTTTCGTTGTAGTTCAGGCCCAGTTCCTTGTTGATGATCATCTGGATGGCGACCGCGCGACGCACCGACTCCTCCGTGGGGGTAGTGATCGCCTCGTCGTAGGCATTGGTGTGCAGGCTGTTGCAGTTGTCGAAGATAGCGTAGAGCGCCTGCAAAGTGGTCCGGATGTCATTGAACTGGATTTCCTGGGCGTGAAGCGACCGGCCGGAAGTCTGTATGTGATATTTCATCATCTGCGAACGCTTGCTGGCGCCGTAGCGCTCGCGCATGGCGCGCGCCCAGATGCGCCGGGCCACCCGCCCGATCACCGAGTACTCCGGGTCCATGCCGTTGGAGAAGAAGAAACTCAGGTTGGGCGCGAAATCGTCGATGTCCATGCCTCGCGCCAGGTAGTACTCGACGATGGTGAAGCCGTTAGACAAGGTAAAGGCCAGCTGGCTGATCGGATTCGCGCCGGCCTCGGCGATGTGATAACCGGAGATGGACACGGAATAGAAATTCCGCACGCCTCGGTCGATAAAGTATTGCTGGATGTCGCCCATCATGTGCAGGGCGAACTCGGTCGAGAAGATGCAGGTGTTCTGCGCCTGGTCTTCCTTGAGAATATCGGCCTGGACGGTGCCGCGCACGACCTTGAGCGTGTCGGCCTTGATCTTCTCGTAGGTCTCGGCATCGACGAGCTGGTCGCCGGTCACACCCAGCATGCCCAGCCCGAGGCCGTCGTTGGACTTCGGCAAATCGCCGGTGTATTCGGGGACATCGTCACCGAGCAATTCGGCACGCTTTTTCTGCGCGGCTTCCCACTGCCCCGACTCCCGCAGATGCTTCTCGACCTGCTGGTCGACGGCGGTATTCATGAACATCGCCATGATCATCGGCGCCGGGCCGTTGATGGTCATCGACACCGACGTCGTGGGATCGGCCAGGTCGAAGCCCGAGTAAAGCTTCTTCATGTCGTCGAGCGTGGCGATCGACACGCCCGAGTTGCCCACCTTGCCGTAGATATCGGGCCGCTCGGCCGGGTCTTCGCCGTAGAGCGTAACCGAGTCGAAAGCCGTCGAGAGGCGCTTGGCCGGTTGCCCGTCGGAGACATAGTGGAACCGGCGATTGGTGCGCTCCGGCGTGCCTTCACCGGCGAACATGCGAATCGGGTCTTCGTTGGTCCGGCGGTAGGGATACACGCCACCGGTATAGGGATAGTGGCCGGGCAAGTGCTCCTTCATCAGGAACACCAGCTGCTCGCCCCAGTCACGCGTCTGCGGCGGTGCGATCTTGGGCACCTGAAGCTTCGACAGGGTCTCGCGGTAATTGGACCCGGTGATGGTCTTGCCGCGCACCTCGTAGCTGTATTCTTCGGCCTCGACGGCGGCTTTCAAGTCCGGCCATTGCTGAAGTAGTTCACGCGCCTCTTCGGGAATCGACTTCAGTGCCTCGTTATAGCGGCTTCGCAAGTCGTAAATCGTAAATCGTAAATCGTAAATCGATTCGGGGTCATCTTCCGATTCACGATTGACGATTAACGATTCACGATCTCCGATGTCGGCGAAAAGCTCCATCGGGTCAGGCATCTCGACATCACCCAGTTCCCGCAATACTTCGTAGTAGTGCTGAGCCCGTCTTGCCTCCTCGGCCCAGTCAAGAATCCGCTCGTTGAGCGTTTTACCCTGCTCGGCAATCTCAGCCAGGTAACGCACCCGCTTGCCCGGAATGAGCACCGAAGGTCTGGGCTCCTTCTCCCCCAGCTCCACTTGAGGCTCGAAGTCGCAGCGCTCAGTCCCCCACACAACGCCTTCCGAAGTCTCGCCTTCCTGACCCCTGACCCCTGAATCCTGCCCCCTCAAAAACCGGCAGAGGTTCGCAAACATCCAGGTCACCCCCGGATCGTTGAACTGGCTGGCGATGGTCGGATACACCGGCACATCCTCGTTGGCCATATCGAAGGCGAGCCGGTTGCGCTTCCACTGCTTCTTCACGTCCCTCAGGGCGTCCTGGGAGCCCTGGCGGTCGAATTTGTTGAGTACGACGAGCTCGGCGAAGTCGAGCATGTCGATCTTCTCGAGCTGGCTGGCCGCACCGAAGTCGGAGGTCATGACGTAGGCCGGGAAGTCGACCAGGTCGACCACCTCGGAGTCCGACTGGCCGATACCCGCGGTCTCGAGAATGATCAGGTCAAAGCCGGAAGCTTTCAGCAGCGCCAGCGAGTCGGCCACGACCTCGGAAGTCGCCAGGTGCTGCCGGCGCGTGGCCATCGAGCGCATGAACACCCGCTCCGAACGCAGCGAGTTCATGCGAATGCGATCGCCCAGCAGCGCCCCGCCCGTGCGACGGCGCGTCGGATCCACCGCCAGCACGGCAATGCGCATCTCGGGGAAGTACTGCAGGAAACGGTTGAGCAGTTCGTCGGTCACCGAGGACTTGCCGGCCCCGCCGGTACCCGTCAGGCCGATGATCGGGACGCGCGACGGCACTCCAACTTCGCTTCTTTCGGCTGGCGCCGAAAACCGCGAAGTCTCCGTTGCCTGCGCTCGGGACTCGGGACTCGGGACTCGCGGCTCCTGACGCAGTTGTGCCAATTCATGTTCCGAAATGGTTCCGTTCTCGATGGCCGACAACTTCCGCGCGACACGCTGCGAATCGATCCGACCCTGCGAGTCCCGAGTCCCGAGTCCCGAGTCCCGGCCTTCCTGCGAGTCCCGAGTCCCGAGTCCCGAGTCCCGGTCACCACCTTCCGGCGAAGCCACTCCCGTTTGACGCTCTTCCCTGCCCTTCCGGGTCCTCCCCACCAGATCCCCGATCATCTCCTTGAGCCCCATCTTCATCCCGTCCTCGGGATGGTAGATACGGGTCACGCCATAATCCTGCAGCTCACGGATCTCGTCGGGCGTGATGGTGCCGCCGCCGCCCCCGAAAACCTTGATATGGCCCGCTCCGAGCTCGGCGAGCATATCGACCATGTACTTGAAGAACTCAACGTGACCGCCCTGGTAAGAGCTCACGGCAATGGCATCGGCATCCTCGCAGATCGCCGCCTGCACGATATCGGCCACCGAACGGTTGTGACCCAGGTGAACCACCTCGCAGCCTTCGGCCTGGATCAGCCGTCGCATCAGGTTGATGGCCGCATCGTGGCCGTCGAACAGGCTGGCCGCGGTGACCACCCGCAGCGGCAGATCGGATTGGGTTCTGGGCGTGCTCGAAAGCGTCTCGGCAGTCTGGCTCATGTCGTGATTTCGGGGTTGGTCGGAAACTGCCCATTGTAGCCCGCCGTCGTACAGCGGGCCAAAACCAGCGCTCCGGGCCCGGTGAAGCCGGGGATTCGAAAAACCTTTGCGAAACGGGTCGGTTCTGGGCAATAATTGGCCGTCATGGCTACCGCTACCCCCCTTCAATCACGTTCTTCGACGCGGTTCGAGATGCCCTCGCCCAAGGAAATGGCGCAGCATGCCGAGCACGCGGCGAGCTTTCTCAAGCTGATGGCCAACCCGCATCGGCTGATGATCCTCTGCCACCTGCTCGACACGGAGCTGTCGGTCAGTGAGCTCAATGCCCACCTGCCGCTGAGCCAGTCGGCCTTGTCCCAGCACCTGGCGGTGCTGCGCAATGCCGGGCTCGTCGCGACCCGACGGGAACAGCAGGCGATCTACTACTCCCTCGCCAGCGAGGAAGTGCGCGCCCTGATGGGCACGCTCTACGAGCAGTTCTGCCCTCCGGCCTGAAGCCGTTTCCACGCGCGCAGCAGCGTCCAGCTGATCGATACGGCCGCCGCGCCCCAGGCGCCGAAGCGCAGCCATTGAGCCAGCGGCCTGTCCGCGACCTCGGGCGCCGCATCCCAAAGCGTTAGTGCCACCGAAGCGCTCAACAGAAAGAAGGTGACCACCAGGGCAATGTAGTAGGGCTGGCGGCGCCGAAACCAGAGCGCGCCGAAGGCGAACAGGTGCACGCCGAACACGACCAGCAGCATCCAGGCGAGCCAGTCACTCATGCCCGACCCGCCCGCTTCTCATCCGCCGCGCCACGCATTCCGGCCAAGGCGATGAACAAAGCCATGAATAGCGGCACAAGCCGTTCGATGGCGTTACCAGGAGCCTGTCCGGGGTAAAGACTGATCGCCACCGTCAACGAAAACCCGACGAGCATGGCCGCGAGCCGATATCCCGGCCGAACGCCGCCCGAAAACAGCATCACGACGAGCAGCGGCCCGAAGGCGTTGCCCAGGGCCTGCCAGGCAAACAGCACGCGATCGAAAATCGAGGCCGGGAACCACAGCGCCAGCACCACGGCCGCCATGCCCAGCAGCACGATGACCACCCGATCGGCGGCCAGCGACAGGCTGCCGCGCCGCAGATCGTGGCTGACGGCCGAACCGGCCACCAGCAGCTGGCTGTCGGAGGTGGACATGATCGCCGCCAGCACCCCGCCGGCCACCAGGCCGCCCAGCACCGCCGGAAGCAGATCCACGGCCAGCTCCAGCAAGACGGACTCGGCATCGGCCAGTTCCGGCATCAAAACGCGACCGGACCAGCCCAGGACAACCATTCCGACGTAGATCACCGCAGCCCAGCCGAGCGCGATGTTGCGGGCGAAACGGATCTCGTCGGCACAACGTAGCGCCATGAAACGATTGACCACGTGCGGCTGGCCCGGGTAGCCGAGCCCGATGCCGAAAAGCCCGGCAACGAAGACCATCGACAGCAGCAGGCCGGGCTGGTCGACCAGGCGCGTCAGCGACGGATCCTCCAGCGCCTGCAGGCCCGAGTAGAGGCCGGCTGGCCCGCCCACCGCGACCAGCGCCACGGCCGGCAGTACCAGGGCGACGAACAGCATCATCAGCCCCTGCAGGGCGTCGGTCACGCTGGCGGCCCAGAAACCGCCCAGGAACACGTAGGCAATCACGATTGCCGCGCCCGAGACGATGGCCACCGTGGTATCGACCGTCAGTGTCGTGCTGATCGCCGTCCCGGCCGCCTGAAACTGCGAGGCCACGTAAAAGGTGAAGCAGAACAAGATGATAGCAGCCCCGAAGGCCCGGATGCGCCGTTCGCTGGCGGCATCGGCGCCGTGACCGAGAAACTCGACCAGGGTCAGTGAGCCATTGTTGTGGCTGGCCGGCTGCAGCTTCGGCGCAATGAAGACCCAGTTGATGAAAAAACCCGACCAGATGGCCGGCACCAGCCACAGCGCCTGGAGGCCCCAGGCATAGGCCGCGCCGCTGACGCCCAGCAGGGTCCAGGCCGAAGATGAACTGGCCGACGCGCTGAGCGAGGCCACGATCGGCCCCATGCGGCGCCCGGCCAGGTGGAAATCGGCGGTGTCGCCCACCCGTCGCTGCGCCCAGACCCCGATGGTCAGCAGCAAGACGAGGTAAACAACGAGTGTGGCGGCAACCATGCGGCGCAGTCCCGGGTAAAAGCGCTGCTCAATGTATCAGAAGGGCGGAATTTTGACAGAACACACGAAAAGTCGTGCACTTGCAGCTCAGTGCTCGGGCGTATCGAGCTCGGAGAGCTTGCGCTCCACCTCGGCCAGCTCCGCCTCGGCGACGCGCGCAATTTCCATCAGGGTTTCCTGGTTTTCGAGCTGCTGGGCCTGCTCTTCGAGGTCGCGGTCCAGGCCGCCGCCGAGATCACGGCGAATGGCATCGAGGCGCTTGCGCAGCTCGTCGCGGCGTTCGATCAGTTGAGTGTGTTCCATGACCCGTCTCCCTTACGAATGAGGGATCAGTCTAGAACCGCTCGACCGCAGTCGGCTTGACGCCAGTCAAGCGCGGCCATACCGCATCACCCTACTCGCCGGCGCTGTCGGGCTCGTGATCGCGCGTGCCGCGGGCGGGCAGATCACCAGCGCCCACTAGGCGTTCAATGCGCGAGAACACCTCATAGCGGCCAAAGGGCTTCTTCATGAAGCCGTCGGCGCCGATCTTCTTGAGGTAGAACTCCTCGACGGCCTGCGGATTGCCGCTGATCATGATGACCGGTACCGATTCGGTCGCTCGGTTGCGGCGCAGCTTGCGCAGCGCGGTGAATCCCGTCATGCCCGGCAGCACGATATCGAGAAAGATCAGGTCCGGGGGATCGTCGCTGGCCATCTGCAGCGCGGTTTCGGCATCCTCGGCGCTGCTCGTCTCGTAGCCGTTCTGGGTCAGCATGTGGCTGAGCGCGGCGACAATCGTGCGTGAATCGTCGACCACCAGCACCCGCAGTCCCCGGCGGGCGTGCAGGCGACGGCGCTGCCGGCGGTCGTCAGGCTGGCGCATCCCCAGCAGGCTTCGGAATCGGTCCAACTGGCTCATCCGGGTTCCCTCTCGTTTCGCATGGCGCTCGTCACCGACAGGGCTAGTGTACCCCGGCTTCGCGCTCGAAAGCCTCCGACAGCAGGCGTATATCCACGCCTTCGTAGCCGTCGGGCAGCACTTCGGCGACCCGAACCGGCGCATCGCCCGTTTCCGGGCGTTGCCGGGACAGGTCCAGGGTGGCGCCCAGCCGGTAACCATCCGCTTGCGCCTCCAGCAGCCGCACCAGGGGCAGCAGTCCCCGTCCCTCGCGGGCGTGCAGCACCAGGCCCAGCTCACCGCTGGTCAGGCGCACCAGCGTACCGGGCGTGACCCAACCAAGATACTGCGTGAATGCCTCGACCATGGGACCGTCGAACTGTCGATTGCGCTGCTTCCACAGAATCCCCAGCGCATCGTGGTGAGAGCGGGCCGGATCGTACACCCGCTCGGAGGTAATGGCATCGTAGGCATCGACGATCCCGACCAGCCGCGCCAGCGGCGGAATCCTTCCGCCCGAAAGGCCGTGCGGGTAGCCCTGGCCGTCGGGGCGCTCATGGTGGTGCAAAACGGCTTCGACGACCGGCTGGGGCAAGCCGCCTTCCTCGCTGAGCAGTTCGTAGCCGATGGTGGTGTGGGTCTTGATGATCTCGTACTCATCCGGCGTCAGGCGCCCCGGCTTGTTGAGAATCTCGGAGTCGATACGCAGCTTGCCGAGGTCGTGAAGCAACCCGGCCAGGCCGGCATGCTCGATCTTGCGCCTGTCCCATTCCAGCGCGTGTGCCAGGCCGATGGAAAGGATCGAGGCGTTGATGCAGTGCCGGGCGGTGTAGTCGTCGCGCTCCTTGATGCGCGTCAGCCACACCAGGGCGGCCGCATGGTGTTCGAGCACGCCGGCCAGCTCCGAGACCACCGTCTGCGCCGAGTCGACGTCGATATGCTCGCCCAGGCGGAACTGCTCGGCCAGATCGTGAATCCGGGAATCGAGCGAGCCGTAGATTTCGAGCGCCCGCTCGAGCGTTTCCGCATTGACCTCGCCGCCCAGGGCCAGTCGCCTTGCCGGCCCGGCCCCGCCGGATTGCGGCGCAACGGGCGTCCTGCGCGCCGGTAGCCACTTGTTCGGGCTGCGCTCCCGGCAGACGACGACCCAGGCGCAGTGCTCCTTCATCCAGCGCTTTTTGCGCCCGTCGTCGACGAGCACGCCCTGCAGGGGAAAGCGGGTTTCGGACCAGGGAATGTCCAGGCGCGTCACGAAGTGCCCGATCTGCAGGTCGGACGGATCGATGCGGCTCTCGTAGGCCGACCCGTTCTCGTGTTCGGGCATGGTTTTCCCCTTGTTTACGCCTTTTCCGCCCTATCTGACAAATAATGATAGACCGCTGCCGGCGCCGCTGTCCAGATTTCGGGGCCCGGCCGGTGGAGCCCACTCAGGCCCGGGCCAGGCGCCTACTCGAGCACCGAGACCAGCATGGCCTTGACGTTCAACCCCGGCAGCCCGTCGGGCAGCACATCTTCGATGTGAAGCAGCGGGTTGCCATCGTCGTCGCGCAACTCGGCCAGGTCGACGCGCTGACCCGGTCGATATCCCGCGCCGCCGTGCACCAGCATTCGAACGACGGGATAAAAGCCCTGGGCGATATTGGTTTCCTCGACCACCGCCAGTTCGCCGTTGGACAGGCGCACCAGCGTTCCCGGTGCCACCCAGCCGAGGAAATGGATGAAAGTCTCGACCATGGTGCGGTCGAACTTGTGCAAGCGACCGCGCCAGAGCACGCCCAGCGCATCGTGATGCGAACGTGCCGGCCGGTAGCTGCGTTGCGACGTGACCGCATCGTAGACGTCGACGATCGAAACCAGGCGGGAAATCTCGTTGATCTCGTCCGCCCGCTTGCCCGCGGGATAACCCTTGCCGTCGGTGCGCTCATGGTGCTCGAGCGCGGCCAAGGCGACGACCTCTTCGACGTCGCGACGATTGGACAGCAACTCGTAGCCGCGCTTCGTGTGCGTCTTGACGTGCCGATACTCCTCTTCGGTCAGCAGGTCGGGCTTGTTGAGGATGGCGGCATCGATATCGACGTTGCCGACATCGTGCAGCAAGGCCGACAGCCCCGCGCGCTCGACCTGGTCCGGCGACCATCCCAGCGCGTGGGCCAGACCCAGCGCGAGAATGGCGCAATTGATCGAATGCTGCGCGGTGTAGTCGTCGCGCTCCTTGATGCGCGTCAGCCACACCATCGCAGCCAGGTTCTGCTGCAGGTAGCCGGCCAGTTCGGCGACTACGCGCTCGGCGGTCTTGACCTCCAGCGTGCCCTTGCTGGCGAAGCCGCGGATGAGCTGCCGCGCCTGGGTGTCGAGCAGGTTGTAGGCGCGCAGGGCCACGCCGACGCTGTCCTTGTCGATTCGCCCCCCGCGCAGCGCATTGATCGGGTCGCGAAGGTCGGTGGACGGCCGGACCGGCTCCGCATCGCCCTCCTGCGCTTTTGCCCGGGCCGGTTTTCTCGGCGGTGGCGGCGTATCGCTACGCTCGAAGTCGATAACGACCCATTCGCAGTGATCCTCGAACCATTCCCGGGTGCTGTCCGAATCGATGAGCACCCCCTGCAGCGGAAAGGGCGTGTCGATCCAGGGAATATCCAGGCGCACGACAAAATTGCCCACCTCCAGGTCGGCGGGGTGGACGATCATCTCGCGCGTCCAGTATGAGTCGGGCTGTCCCTTTTCTTGCGTCATCTCGGGGAACACGGAATCCTTTCGGGCATTATGCCAGCAACCCCCTGAGACACCGGTCACACAATCAGACTTTCGCAGGCGCCTGCCTGGCGTCATGGTGTGCACGCCCCCGGTGGCTTGACCGTCCCCCTGCACGGGCTTATATTAGTCTTATCTTAATTACATGTGGGGAAGTCCAGATTGGTCGGGAAATCCGGATTGATCCGGCCCCGACAAGTCGGGTTGAATGACATGAGCGACACCATTCCCAACCTGCCGGCCGACTGGTCCGATCTCGATCGCGACCAGGCACGCAACGCAGCGACGCTTCTCCGGGCGCTGGCCAACCCGGCGCGCCTGATGTTGCTTTGCTCCCTGGTCGAGGGCGAACGATCCGTCGGCGAACTTAACGAGCGCATCCCCATGAGCCAGTCGGCCCTGTCGCAGCACCTCGCCCGCCTGCGTGAGGAAAACCTGGTCGCCACCCGCCGCGAATCACAAACAATCCACTACAGGATTGCCGATCCAATGGTGCTGGAACTCATCGCCCCCCTGCACCGCCGCTTCTGCAGCCCCAACGGCAATCAAACGGGGGCTTGACTTTATATTAGATACCTCTTATATTTAGAATGTATTCACTTGGAAGGTTCCGCGCCATGAACATCGACCGACTGGTTTTCGCTTTCGCAGGCTTCATGATTTTGCTAAGCCTTGTCCTGTCGCAGCTCCACAGTACCTACTGGCTGCTGCTGACCGCCTTCGTCGGGCTCAACATGCTTCAGGCTGCGTTTACCGGCTTCTGCCCGCTGGCCAGAATCCTGAAATCCATGGGCAAGCAGCCCGGCCGGGCCTTCAGCTAATGCGCCGCATCCTGTCAGCAGCCGTCCTCGCGCTAGCGGCCTCGGCCGCCTCGGCCGAGGAGCCCGCTCCGGCCTGGGTCGACGACGCCCGTACAGGCGCCAGCGCGCTCGGCGGCCAACTCAAGCAAGCCTTACAGGCGGCGATCGCCGAGGGCGGTCCGGTTGCCGGTATCGAGGTGTGCAAGATCCGGGCGCCGGAAATCGCCCAGAGCGTATCCGGCCAGGATCGCGAGGTCGGCCGCACATCGCTGAAGGTCCGCAATCCCGAAAACACGCCCGACAGCTGGGAAGCCCGCATCCTCGAAGATTTCGAGCGGCGCCTGGCCGCTGGCGAAGCGCCGGGACAGATCGAGACGTTCGCCCTGCGCCGACAGGGCGAACGCCGCTTCGGGCACTGGATGAAGGCCATCCCGACGCAGGGCCTTTGTACCGTCTGCCACGGCCAAGACCTGCAGCCGGAAGTCGCCGAAGCCATCGACGCTGCCTACCCGCAGGATGAAGCGCGCGGCTTCTCCGTCGGCGAGCTGCGCGGCGCCTTCTCCGTAGAAGTCGAACTCGACGCGGACTGACAAAGCCTCCCCACAACGCCCAGCGCCGCCCAGCGGCGCGCTCGCCACGCCGGTTCCTCCACCGCCCCTCTTCCAATCTAAGGCTCTACCAGTCCAACAGTTTAGTGGCTGGCACGCCCCTGCCGTTCAGGCTAAAATAGGCGGCTGCCTCGCCAGCCCAAGCAGTTGCTCGGCGAGAGCAACCGCAGCCCGGATTTCTTCTGTCTCCGGGCGTGTCAATCACAATTCGAAATCCGGTCGATCCATCGGGGGATCGGCGCAATCGCTTGCGACCGAACCGGCGCAGGCCCTGGAGGACTGTCAATGAATCTGTTTGAAACCATCCACACGACCGAGCACGAGCAGGTCATCTTCTGCCATCACAAGGATGCGGGCCTGAAGGCCATCATCGCCATCCACAACACCACGCTCGGACCGGCCCTGGGTGGCATGCGCATGTGGCCCTATGCCACGGAGCAGGATGCCCTCGACGACGTGCTGCGCCTGTCGCGCGGCATGACCTACAAGGCGGCGGTCGCCGGCCTCAACCTCGGCGGCGGCAAGTCGGTCATCATCGGCGACCCGCGCAAGGACAAGTCCGAAGCACTGTTCCGCGCCATGGGCCGCTTCATCGATTCCCTGCACGGTCGCTACATCACGGCCGAGGATGTCGGCATCGACGTCAATGACATGGAATACGTCTTCCACGAAACCGACAACGTGGTCGGCGTCCACCAGGTCCACGGCGGATCCGGCGATCCCTCGCCGTTCACCGCGTTCGGCACCCTGCAGGGCATCCGCGCCAGCCTGCAGCGCCAGTACGGCGACGAAGAGATCGGCAAGTACAGCTACGCCGTTCAGGGCGTGGGCCATGTCGGCATGGAACTGGTCAAACTGCTGCGCAAAGAAGGCGCGAAAGTCTTCGTCACCGACATCAACGAAGAGGCCGTCCAGAAGGCCGTGGACCTGGGCTGCGAAGCCGTCGGCCCCAACGACATCTACGATGTGGACGCCGACGTGTTCTCGCCCACCGCGCTGGGCGCGGTCGTCAATGAACAGACCCTCCCGCGCTTCAAGTTCAAGGTCGTTTGCGGCGCCGCCAACAACCAGCTCGCCACCGAAGAGTGCGGCGACGAACTCGAGCGCCGCGGCATCATCTACGCCCCCGACTACGCTGTCAACGCCGGCGGCCTGATGAACGTCTCGATCGAGTTCGAGGGCTATAACCGCGAACGCGCCAAGCGCATGACGCGCGCCATTTACTACAACGTCTCGAAGATCTTCCAGATTGCCGAGCGTGACAACATCCCGACCTGGAAGGCCGCCGACCGAATGGCTGCCGAGCGCATCACCATGGTCGGCAAGCTCAAGCTGCCGTTCATGGGCCGCTCCCACCGCTTCCCGGGCCGCCAGCGCGGAAACCACTGAGGGGTCAGGGGTCAGGGTGCCGGTTGAGAAGGCGGATGACGTGGTGCCGCAAGATGTGTAACCCCACTGGGCGCCGCCAGTCGTTAATCGAAGCGGCCCTGACCCCTGAATCCTGAATCCTGACCCCTTCCAAATCAACCGAAGCCAGCAAACCGAGAACCGCCATGAAACTGTCCGAAGACATCGAGATGCTGCGCGACAGCGTCCGCCGCTTCGCCGAGGAATCGATCGCGCCGCGCGCCGAGGCGATCGACCAGGCCAACGAATTCCCCCAGGAGCTGTGGCAGGCGCTCGGGGAGATGGGCCTGCTCGGAATCACCATTCCCGAAGCCCACGGCGGATCGGACATGGGCTACCTCGCCCACCTGGTGGCGATGGAGGAAATCTCGCGCGCTTCGGCATCGATCGGCCTGAGCTACGGCGCGCATTCCAACCTCTGCCTCGACAACCTGTGCCGCAACGGCAACGAGGCCCAGCGCGAGAAGTTCGTGCCCAAACTCGTTTCCGGCGAATGGGTCGGCGCGCTGGCCATGTCCGAACCGGGCGCCGGTTCCGACGTGGTCGGCTCGATGAGCTGCCGCGCGGAGAAGAAAGGCAATACCTGGGTCGCCAACGGCTCCAAGATGTGGATCACCAACGGCCCTGAATGCGACGTTGCCGTGGTCTACATGCGCACCGCCGGCCAGGACGCCGGCAGCAAGTGCATGACGGCCTTCCTGGTCGAGAAAGACTTCGACGGCTTCAACAAAGCACAGAAACTCGACAAACTCGGCATGCGGGGATCCAACACCTGTGAACTGGTTTTCGAGGACTGCGAGATTCCGGAAGAGAACGTACTCGGCGAGGTCAACGAGGGCGTCAAGATCCTCATGTCGGGGCTCAATTCCGAGCGCCTGGTGCTCTCCGGCGGGCCCATCGGCATCATGCAGGCCGCCATGGACAACGTGCTGCCCTACATCAACGAACGCAAGCAGTTCGGGCGCACGCTTGCGGAATTCGGCCTAATGCAGGCCAAGGTCGGCGACATGTACGCGGCCCTGCAGTCCTCCAGAGGCTTTGCCTACCAGGTCGCCGCCGACTACGACCAGGGAGAACGCTCACGCATCGATGCCGCGGCCTGCCTGCTCCACGCCTCGACCAGCGCGGTCAACGTCGCGCTGGAGGCCATCCAGGCCCTCGGCGGCAACGGCTACATCAACGAATACCCTACCGGCCGCCTGCTGCGCGACGCCAAGCTCTACGACATCGGCGCCGGCACCAACGAAATCCGCCGGATGCTCATCGGCCGAGAACTCGCCGCCGGGCGAAACTGAAGAGAGCACCGTAGGTCGGGGTTACATCCCCGACGGACGACAATTCGGGTCTGTACACGCGTGAGCTATGCGTGGAGAAGGCTGACATCTCGTCCGTCGGGGATGTAACCCCGACCTACGCGGGCCGATCCGAACGCTTGCCGCCTTCTCGGTTAACCTATCGCCTTCGGCACGCATGCGGACTCCCTAAATGACCGTCGAGATCGCCCTGGTCTTCATCATTATCGGCATCGCGCTCTACCTGTTCGCGACCGAGACGTTTCCGCTCGATATCACCGCGTTCCTCATCCTGATCACGGTCCTGGCCATTCCGCAATTGTTCCACTCGGCATGGCTCGTCGAGCGCGGGGTCAATCTCGAGGCGGCCTTTCCGACCGTGCGCGAAGGCTTGTCGGGGTTCTCCAACCCGGCGACGATCACGGTTTTGGCCATGTTCATTCTCTCCGCCGGCATCCAGCGCTCCGGCCTGGTTCACGCCGTCGGCAAGGTGCTGGGACCGCTCTTCGGCGGGTCGGAGATGCGCCAGATGCTAATCATCGCGCTGCTGGTCGGGCCCGTATCGGGCCTGATCAACAACACCGCTGCCGTCGCCGTCGCCATTCCCCTGGTGCTGGACATGGCCCGACGCTCGGGCGCCAAGGCCTCGCGCCTGCTGCTGCCACTGAGCTTCTTCGGCATGATGGGCGGCACGCTCACGCTGATCGGCACATCCACCAACCTGCTAGCGTCGAACATCCTCGCAGACCACGCCGGCTTCGGCCGCCAGATCGGCATGTTCGAGTTCCTGCCCGTGGGCGTTGCCGTGCTGGCCGCCGGCCTGGTCTACTTTCTCACCCTGGGCCGCTGGCTGATGCCGAAGACCGATCGCGTGAACGTTCACGACGAATCGGAGGAGACCTTCATCTTCGAAGTCGGCATTCCTTCCGGCAGCGACCTGGTCGGCAAGAGCTGCAGCGAAGCCGACTTCGCCAGCCGCCACCACGTCGACGTGCTGCGCCTGGTGCGCGGCAGCGAATCACACCTCAAGCGCGCCGAAACCACGCGCCTGAAGGTCGACGACATCCTCCACCTGCGCGGCACCCGGCGCCACGTAATGGACCTGGTCAAAAGCGACGAAGTCGAAGTGATCTCGGAGTTCGGCGAGCGCCGCCGCTTGCGCCAGGACGGCAAGCTCGCACGCGTGCTGCTGCGAAGCGACCGGGTGTTCAAAAACGTCACCGGCGGAAGCGTTGGCTTCTGGCAGCGATACAAGGCCCGCCTGGTGGGCCTGGAGACCGACACTGTGAACTCGCGACGACTGTCCGACGAGCGCCTGCGCGTCGGCGAAATCGTCCTGATCGCGATCTCGGCCACCGCCCTGGTTCGACTGCGGCGCCACCCCGACGTCATCGTGCTCGATGTAACCGAGGATCGCTTCGAGAAACGCCGCATGTGGATCGCCGGAGGCATCCTCGCCGGCGTCGTCCTGGGCGCAGCGCTCACGCCGCTGCCTATCGTCGTCACCGCCCTGATGGGCGTAATGGCCATGTTTTTCAACGGCATACTGCGGCGCGAGGACCTGTACTCCGGGGTGAGCTGGAACGTCATCTTCCTGCTCGCCGGCGTCATCCCTCTGGGTATTGCGATGACCAAGTCCGGCGGCGCGGCCTGGCTGGGTAGCGTTCTGGTCATGATCGGTGGTAACTGGCACCCCCTGCTAATCCTGATGAGCCTCTACCTGATCACCACCCTCCTGACCGAAATGGTCAGCAACAACGCCTCAGTGGTCATCCTGGTTCCCGTCGCCATCTCGATCGGCAACCTGCTCGACATGGCGGTCTTCCCGTTCGTACTGGTGGTCATGTTCGCTGCGTCAACCAGCTTTCTCTCGCCGGTCGGCTACCAGACCAACACCATGATCTACGGCACCGGCCTGTACCGCTTCGGCGACTTCGTGAAAGTCGGCGCACCGCTCAACCTGATCCTGATGGTCGTCACCAGCCTCGTCATCTACTGGCTCTATCCCTTGCAGCCAGGCTGATGGTCCGTGGTCCGTGGTCCGTGGTCCGTGGTCCGTGGTCCGTGGTCCGGGGTCCGGGGTTCGGGGTTCGGGATTCGGAAACCGGAAGATCGTAGGTCGGGGTTACATCCCCGACGGACAACATAACGGACCAGAACACGCATCAGCTACGCGTGTTCAGACCCTCTACGTCGTCCGTCGCGGATGTAACCGCGACCTACGCAGCCTCCGCTCCCATATCGCGGCAAAAACCGTGGTCCGTGGCCCGGAACCCTGAACCCTGAATCCTGACCCCAACATGCGATAATGCCCTGCTGAGCTTCCCAACCTACGGATTTGCATCATGACCGATTCCATTGTCATCGTTTCCGCCCGCCGGACCGCCATCGGCTCTTTCCAGGGCCAGTTCGCACCGGTCAAGTCGCCCGAGCTGGGCGCGGCCGCAATCAAGGCCGCACTGACCGACGCCGGCATTGACGGCGGCGACGTCTCCGAAGTCATCATGGGCTGCGTGCTGCCGGCCGGGGTCGGCCAGGCACCGGCCCGCCAGGCTTCCCTGGGCGCCGGCGTGCCGGTTTCCACCGGCTGCACCACCATCAACAAGGTCTGCGGCTCCGGCATGAAAGCTGTTATACAGGGCTCGGACGCTCTGCTGGCCGGCTCGGCCGACATCGTCATCGCCGGCGGCATGGAATCGATGAGCAACGCCCCCTACATGGCCGAGCGCGGCCTGCGCATGGGCCACGCCAAGTTCCTCGACCACATGTTCTTCGACGGCCTGCAAAACCCCTACGACGGCCAGATGATGGGCCAGTTCGGTGAGAACTGCGTGGCCAAGTACGGCTTTACACGCGACGAGCAGGACGCCTTTTCCAAAGCATCCGTCGAACGCGCGCTGGCCGCCATCGAATCCGACGCTTTCGGCCCCGAGATCGCCCCGGTCACGGTCAAGACCCGCAAGGGCGAGGTCGAAGCGGCAACCGACGAAGAACCGGCCAACTGCCCTATCGACAAAATGGCCAAGCTGCGCCCGGCCTTCGCCAAGGACGGCACGATCACCGCCGCGAGCTCCTCGAAGATTTCCGACGGCGCCGCCGCCACGGTGCTGATGCGCGAGTCCGACGCAAGCTCGCGCGGCCTGACGCCGCTGGCGAAGATCGTCGCCCACGCAACGCACTCGCAGGAACCGGAATGGTTCACCACCGCCCCGGTAGGCGCCATTTCCAAGGTACTCGACAAGGCCGGCTGGAAGGCTGACGAAGTCGACCTGTTCGAAATCAATGAAGCCTTCGCAACCGTCACCATGGCGGCGATGAAGGAACTCGACCTGCCGCACGAGAAGGTCAACGTCAACGGCGGCGCCTGCGCGCTGGGCCACCCGATCGGCGCCAGCGGCGCGCGCATCCTGGTTACCCTGATCCACGCGCTGAAAGCCCGCGGCGGCAAGCGCGGCATTGCCAGCCTGTGCATCGGCGGCGGCGAGGCGACCGCGATTGCAGTCGAGCTCGTCTGAGGCAATGACCGACCACGTCACCATCGTCGAGGTCGGGCCGCGCGACGGGCTGCAGAACGAGCCCTACACTATCCCGACCCAGGTCAAGATCGAGCTGATCGAGCGCCTGGCCGACACCGGCCTGGGCGTCATCGAAGCGACCAGCTTCGTCGCCGCCCCGGCGATTCCGCAGCTGGCCGACGCCGAGGAAGTCTTCGGTCGCATCGAGCGAAAGCCCGGCGTTCGCTATCCGGTGCTGGTGCCCAACGAGAAAGGCTACGAGCGCGCCCGCGCGGTCGGGGCGGAAGAAATCGCCGTATTCACCGCCGCCTCCGAGGCGTTCAACCAGAAGAACATCAACTGCTCGATCGCCGAATCGCTGGAGCGTTTTGCACCGGTGATGGCCCGCGCCCGCGGGGACGGCGTTCGCGTTCGCGGTTACGTCTCGACCGTGCTGGGCTGCCCTTACCAGGGCGATGTGCCCGTCGCCGAAGTCGTGCGCGTGGCCGAGGCCCTGTTCGGAGCCGGCTGTGCCGAGATCTCCCTGGGCGACACCATCGGCGTGGGCACGCCCGCCGGGGCGCGCAAAATGGTCGAGACGGTCGCAAAATCCGTTCCCATGGACCAGCTGGCCGTCCACTTCCACGACACCTACGGCCAGGCCCTGGCTAATATAAACGCCTGCCTCGACGCCGGCGTGCGCGTGGTCGACTCGTCGGTCGCCGGCCTCGGCGGCTGCCCCTACGCCCGCGGCGCGACCGGCAACGTCGCCACCGAAGACGTCGTCTACATGCTCAACGGCTTAGGCCTGGAAACCGGCGTAGACCTCATGCAAGTCGCCCGCGTCGGCGACTGGATCGCCGGCGAGCTCGACCGGCCTCGATCGCGAACGGGACAGGCGATCCTCAAGCGGAGCTAGGAGTCAGGGGTCAGGGGTCAGGGGTCAGGAATGACCCTGGCGTGGCGCCCTGACCCCTGACCCCTGAATCCTGACCCCTCAACCCAGATTGACAGGAGAACCAAGATGGACACCAACAACATCAAGGCCATCATCACCGGCGGCGTTTCCGGCCTGGGCCTTGCCGTGGCCGAGCACTTCGTCTCGCTCGGCGGCAAGGTGGCCCTGCTCGACGTCAACGAGGACAAGGCCAGTGAGGCCGTCGGCAAGCTCGGCGAGGACAGGGCGAAGTTCTTCAAAACCGACGTCACCAGCGAGTCGCAGGTCGAGAAGGTCCTCGGCGAGGCGAAAGACTGGCTCGGCGGGCTCAACGTGGCCGTCAGCTGCGCCGGTATCCTCGGCGCCGGGCGCGTGCTCGGCCGCGAGGCGCCCATGCCGCTCGAGACTTTCTCACAGACCGTCATGGTCAACCTCGTCGGCAGCTTCAACGTCGGCAAGGCTTCCGCCAACCTCATGCAGCACAACGAGCCCAACGACGACGGCGAACGCGGCGTCATCATCAATACCGCTTCGGTGGCTGCCTACGAGGGCCAGATCGGCCAGGCCGCCTACTCCGCATCCAAGGGCGGCGTGGTCGGCATGACGCTGCCGATGGCGCGTGAATTCACCCGCTTCGGCGTGCGCGTGATGACCATCGCTCCGGGCGTGTTCCATACCCCGATGATCGATGTCATGCCCGAGAAAGTGCAGCAGGCCCTGGGCGAATCGATCCCCTTCCCCAAACGACTGGGCAAGCCCGAAGAATTCGCCCGCCTGGCCGGGCACATCGTCGAGAACGCCTATTTCAACGGCACCACCCTGCGCCTCGATGGAGCCGTGAGGCTGGAGCCAAAATAACAACGGCGATCGAAACCCGCCCGTGCGTTCGGGTCATTTCCCTCGACACGCCTCGCTCGAAACCCGCGTAGGTCGGGGTTACATCCCCGACGGACGACGTTAGAGGGCCTGTTCACACATGAGCTACGCGTGATCAAATCCGAAATGTCGTCCGTCGCGGATGTAACCGCGACCTACGCGGGCCCCGCCCCCATTGCAACCGGCCTTGACGTTCTGGACACGATCTTGACGTACCGTCTCGCGCCGATCATGATTCTCCAATAAACCGAACAACGCTTAGGGAAACCCCATGGAAAGCCTGCAACAATGGTACGCCGACATCGAAACGGCGCAGATCATGGCCATCGCCTGGAAGCTCATCGGCGCGCTATTGATCTTCATTATCGGCCGCTGGGTCGCCAAGGCCGTCGCCGCGCTGGCCCGCAAGGCGCTGAGCAGGCGCCAGCTCGACGCCATACTGATTGGCTTTCTCGGCACTATCCTCTACGGACTACTGCTACTTTGCGTCATCCTGGCTTCCATTAGCTACCTCGGCGTTTCCGTCACGCCGATGATCGCCATCCTTGGTGGCGCCGCCCTGGCCGTCGGCCTGGCCCTGCAGAGCAGCCTGTCGAACTTCGCTTCCGGCGTGATGCTGGTTGGATTCAGGCCTTTCACCAAGGGCCACTTCGTCGAGGCCGGCGGTGTGTCGGGCACGGTCGAACGTGTGGGGTTATTTCACTCACACCTGGTCACACCGGACAATCGAAGCGTAATCGTGCCCAACAGCGAAATCACATCAAGCCCCATCACCAACTACTCGGCCTTCGAGACGCGCCGCTGTGACCTGCTTATAGGCGTCGACTACGGCAACGACCTCAAACTAGCGCGCGACACCATCTGGAAGGTGATCACCGGCCACGAAAAAGTACTAACCGACCCGGAGCCGACCATCCTGGTCATGGATCTCGCCGACTCCAGCGTCAACTTTTCCGTGCGTCCGTGGGTCAATGCTGATGACTACTGGGTCGTGCGCAGCGAGCTGCTCGAGCAGATCAAGCTCGAACTCGAAGCCGCCGGCTGCTCCATCCCGTTCCCCCAGCGAACGATCCATCACATCGGTCAGGACAAAACCACGGCCACCTAATGGCTGCGTAGGTCGGGGTTACATCCCCGACGGACGACACTTCCGCGACGCTCCTGATCACGACGACGCTACGCCGCTCATGCGTGAACAGACCCTCTTATGTCGTCCATCGGGGATGTAACCCCGACCTACGGTGCCGTTAGGCGGCGAGATTCGGTTTCAATCCTCGGCCTTGAGCGACTGGATGATGTACCCGCCGGAGCGCTCGTCCGGCTTGAGCTCCATCAGCCCTGCGCTGCGGGCTTCTTCGAGCAGGTGATTGAAGCTCTTGAAACCGTGGTAGGACTCGCTGAACCCCGGCTTGCGGCGCTTCAAGGCCTGCTTGACCATCGAGCCCCAGACCTTTTCTTCGGCATCGCGGTCGGCGAACAGCGCTTCGGCGGTTTCCAGCACCAGGTCGAAGGCTTCCTGCTTCTTGTCGTCGACCGGCTTGGCGGTCGTTTTCTTCTTCTTCGACGTCTTCTTCCTGGCTGGCTTCTGCGGCTTCTTGCGGATCAGGTCGTCGTAGAAGATGAACTCGTCGCAGTTGGCCATCAACAGGTCGGAGGTGGAGCTCTTCACGCCCACGCCGATGACGGTCTTGTTGTTCTCACGCAGCTTCGAGACCAGCGGCGAAAAATCGGAGTCGCCGCTGAGCAGCACGAAGGTATCGACGTGCCCCTTGGTGTAGCAAAGATCGAGCGCATCGACGACCATGCGGATGTCGGCCGAATTCTTGCCCGACATCCGCACGTGCGGGATATCGATCAGCTCGAAGGCCGCCTCGTGCATCGGCGGCTTGAAATCCTTGTAGCGTCCCCAGTCGCAGTAGGCCTTCTTGACCACGATATTGCCCTTGAGCAAGAGCCGCTCGAGCACCTTCTGAATATCAAAGGCCTCGTAGCGCATGTCGCGCACGCCCAGGGCGATGTTCTCGAAGTCACAGAAAACCGCCAGGTTGCGGGTCGGATCGGATTTCATGCCGTTGCCTCGGTCATCAATTGATTCATTGCAACACTTTGCGTCAAAAACCCGTGTAACGCAAAGAAACCGTAGGTCGGGGTTACATCCCCGACGGACCACATGGCACCGTAGGTCGGGGTTACATCCCCGACGGACGACGTAAGAGGGTCTGTTCACGCATGAGCTACGTGTGATCAAGTCCGAAATGTCGTCCGTCGGGGATGTAACCCCGACCTACGCGAATTTCGATCACGATTGGATGACGACGACGGCCGGACCTACCAACCCCCACCACCTCCGCCGCCGCCACCGCCGCCGGAGGAACCACCACCGCCGCCACCGGAGCTCGAGCCCGGGGCCGTCGAGGCCGACGCGGTCGCGCTGGCCAGGCCCGAACCCAGTGCCGTACCCAGCCCGGCGGCGGTAAACCCGCCGCTGCCGGCCGTCGCCGGATACCAGTGTCGCGACTGCGCGCTGCCCGCCTGCGCCGCCGCTTCGATCTCGGCGGCAAAGCGCTCGGCCCATGTGTCAGCGGCATCGAGGGCCACGGCATAGGGCAGCAGGCGCTCGAATTCCTCGAAAGTCTGCGGCGGCGCCTCTTCGTGCCGTGCCTCGATATCGTCGCGTTCGGCAACGGTCAGGTACAGGCGCAGCCCCTCGACCTGATCGAGCAGCTTGCGCCCGCGCATGGTCGGCGCCCGCATCCAGCTCCAGAAAAAGCCGTTGACAGCGGCGATCACGATCACGATCAGGGCCGGCAACCAGCCGATCATCTGGCCGAATATGCCCAGCACGACCACGCTGGCGATGGCAAACGGCAGGCTGAAAGCGGTCATCAATATCGCCCCGATCAGCCCCGTCACGCCCTTGAGGTCGCGCCAGGTGCGGTAGACGCGCATCATCAGCACGGCCGTGCCGATATTCCAGATCGTCTGATGCAGGGCGAGGAAGCCGGCGATGAACTTCTGCTCGCCGGGCAGGCTGAGCACCATGCCGACCAGCGTGGCGACAGATATCACGAGACCCGGCACCACCCACCAGCGGTTGAGCTGGAAATAGCGTCCTTCCATGCGACCCGACAGCGCTTTCTCGTGCGCCTTCAGCGCGGCCCGAATCTCGGCGTGATTGCTCTGCTTGAACACGAGCCGCTTGCCCGGCGACGCGAGCAGCTTCGAAAGCAGCTTGCCTTCGGTCGCCGACTCGGTCTCGCCGTCGAGCCGTTCGGCCACGTAGTCGTCGTCGTCCTTGTCGAGCTTGATCGCGCCCTTGACCGCCAGACTCACCAGCGCGGCGGCCAGGCAGGTCTTGTCGTAAGCCATCTTCCAGACGTAGCGCAGCATGGCCGGAGAATAGCCCTCCGGCGGGTCGTAGCGCGGGTAGACGGCACCGCCGTCCGGGTCACGCCCCACCCGCGTCCAGGCGAACAGGTACCACAGCACGATCACGATCGTGCCGACGATTCCGATCACGGCCACGCGGTTGTCCTGCAGGTCCTTCTTGCGCTTCTCGGCGGCGAGTCGGCTCGCGCACCAGGCCTTTGGGAAAACCCACCACCACGGTCAGGCCTTCGTTGGGCGCCAGGCGACGCGTCGTCTCGAATCGCGCCCGGCTGCCGCTGACCACCTCGCCGACTGCGTCAGTGCCCTGCTCGCCCTGACGGCCGGTATAGGCATCGAGCCTCAGCTCGTCAGGTGACGCGCCCGAAGGCAGCTTCACAACCGCGCTGGCCTGCTCGATCGGAAAGCCCCAGGCATTGCCGGTCACGTTCCAGTAGAGCTCGTCGAAGTCCTCGAAGAAACCGACCTGCCAGGCGGTCCGATAGACCAGCGTGTAGGTATGCTCGCCCGGCTCGATGCTGTGGCCTTCGCTGCCCATGTAGATGCGCACGCCGTTGCTGATCGACTCGACCCGACGGTCTTCCAGCTCGCCGTTGCGGCGCACGCTGACCAGCTCGAAGGGCACGGTCGTGCGCTTGCCGGAGCGATCCTCGTAACGGGTTGGAAAATCCCGGTAGATGCCGCGGCGGATGTCGCGACCTTCGGCAACCACGGTGATCTCTTCGGTCACTTCCAGCTCGCCGGAGGGCTTCACCTCGATCTCGCTGGCGAACTCGACGATGCGCTCCTCGGCAATAGCCGCCAGCGGCAACAGCAAGAGCGCGAGCAAAAACTGCCTCATAAACAAAACCCTCAATCTGTCTTTTTCGGCGCCAGCAGCCCGGCCACACTCGGCGCTGATCGCGCCTCGATCCCGGCGCTGAAAAACGTCGCCTCCTCGAAGCCCAGCGGCCGGGCCACCAGAACGTCCGGAAACTGCTGAATTCGCGTATTGAGCGCCCGTACCGCACCATTGTAAAAGCGCCGCGCGTGCGAGAGCAGATCCTCGGTCGCCACCAGCTCGCGGGTCAACTGCTGGAAATTCTCCGTCGCCTTCAAGTCCGGATAGTCTTCGGCCAGCAACAGCAGCCGGCCCAGCCCGGCCGCCAGCGCCACCTCGGCGCCCGCCATGGCCTGCGCCTGCTGCTTGCCCTCGGCCGAGCTGCGCGCGCGAACGCAGCGCCGTGACCTCCTCGAGCACCCGCTGCTCATGCCCGCTATAGGCCTTGACCGCCTCGACCAGCTGCGGCACCAGATCGTGGCGCCGCTGCAGCTGCACGTCGATATCGGCAAAACCGTTACGCACCAGATTCCGGGCGCGCACCAGGCGATTGAACACCACAATGCCCCACACCAGCAGGACGGCGACGAAGAAAATCAGGATGGCCTCGATCATCCGGTGAAGTGTAGCCGATGATCGCGGCCGCGTCGGTGGTCCGTGGTCCGTGGTCCGTGGTCCGTGGTCCGTGGTCCGTGGTCCGTGGGCCGTGGTCCGTGGTCCGTGGTCCGTGGTCCGGGGTCCGGGGTCCGGGGTCCGGGGTCCGGGGTCCGAGGTCCGGGGTCCGGGGTCGGTGGTCGGTGGTCGGTGGTCGGTGGTCGGTGGTCGGTGGTCCGGAAACCGGAAACCGGAAACCGAATGACCGTAGGTCGGGGTTACATCCCCGACGGACGACCTTGGCGCCTCCCCCCAACGATGCAACAATGCCCCGGAACAAACGAACAAACGAATGAACGAACGAACGAATGAACGAACCAACGAAACGCGTCATCTTCAGCCACGGCCACCTCTCCAGCCCGCAGAGCATGAAGATCGCCGAACTCGAGCCGGTAGCGAAGGCAGCCGGCTTCGACACGCTCGCCATCGACTACCGTGACCTGCAGGACGACCCACTCGCGCGCGCCGAGCGGCTGATCGGGACGATCCGCGAACAAGAAGTACGCCGCCGATCCTGGCCGGCTCGTCCCTGGGCGGCTGGGTCTCCATGCACACCGCCGAAACCGTCCCAGTCGCCGGCCTGTTCCTCATGGCCCCGGCGCTGTTCCTCGAAGACCGCGTCCCCGAAGGCGTCGTGCCCGATAGCTACAAGCCCAGAACCGACCACGTCGCTGTCGTCCACGGCTGGCACGACGACATCATCCCCTGGCAACACAGCCTGCGCTTCGCCGAAGCCAACAAAGCCGCCCTCCACCTCCTCGACACCGACCATCGTCTCGAAAGCGCACTACCGAACCTCAAGGTAATATTCAAGCAATTCCTGGCAATAATGTAGGTCGGGGTTACATCCCCGACGGACGAGATATCGGACCAGGACGCGCATTGCTACGCGTGTTCAGACCCTCTACGTCGTCCGTCGCGGATGTAACCGCGACCTACGCGGGCTCCGCTCCCACGTCGCTGCAAAAATCGTGGTCCGTGGTCCGTGGTCCGTGGTCCGTGGTCCGGAACCCGGAACCCGGAACCCGGAACCCGAACGATCGTAGGTCGGCGTTACATCGCCGACGGACGACCTTGCGGACCAGAACACGCATAGCTCATGCGTGCACAGATCTTCCTACCTCGTCCGTCGGGGATGTAACCCCGACCTTGTATGTTGATCCTGCACTCGGACAATGAGTGATTGTTCACCGGGGAAACCGTCCCGACCCTGAGGCAGTTAATTGGCTGACCTCGCACGTAGAGCGGTTCCCCGCCTCATTGCTCAGTCCGAGGAGTATCCGGAAGCCACGGTTGTGGACTTCGCATCACAAGGTCGGACGGCATGAAATGCGAGGTCGGGGAACCTGGTGACATTGTGCCCACCCCTGATACGAGGATCAAATTATGTCGACTGTTGCCGGAATCGATGTCAGCGCCAAAAAGCTCGATGTCGCCTGTCTATCAGGCAAGAACAAGCCGATCTTTTCGCAGTTCGAGCAGAGCCTGTCCGGCCACGACCAGTTGGTCGCCTACCTGAAAAAGCACCGCGTCGAGGCCATCGTTATGGAGGCCACCGGGATCTACTATCTCGATGCCGCCATGGCGCTGGTGCGGGCCGGCCTGCCGGTATCGGTCATCAACCCGCGCTCGGCTCACCACTTCGCCAAAGCGGTGCTCGAGCATTCCAAGACCGACCGAATCGATGCCCGCCTGCTGGCTGACTATGCCCGGCGCATGGATCTCACGCCCTGGCAGCCGCCGCGCGAAGACTGGCTGGCCCTGCGCGATATTGCGCGCCGAATCAACCAGTTGACGGGTATGTGCACGGCCGAGAAGAACCGCCTGCATGCGCTCAAGGCCCAGCGCCACACCCGCCGCTCGCTGATCGAGGAAGTCGAAGCCCATATCGAGCTGCTCGACGCCAGCATCGAGCGCCTGACGAACTCGGCCCTCGAGCTGATCGAGCGCGATACCGAGCTGGCCCACTACCGAAGCTGCATGAAAGCGGCCAAGGGCATCGCCGATGCCAGTTCTGTCGCCCTGCTCGGCGAGCTGTGCTTGCTGCCGCTTGAGCTGCGATCAGCCCAGGTCAGTCGGCAAGCCGGCTTGGATGTGCGCCAGACCGAGTCCGGCAGCAGCGTGGATCAGCCCGGTCGGCTCAGCAAGGCCGGCAATGCCTATCTACGAGCCGCCTTGCACATGCCGGCACTCAGCCTGATCACGCATGACCCGTGGGCCAGGGCGCACTACCAGGCGCTCGTCGCACGTGGCAAGAAAAAATGCAGGCCCTGTGCGCTATCCAGCGCAAAATGCTCACCGGCCTGTGGGCTAGCATGAAGACCGGCCAGCCCTTCGATAGCTCTAAACTCTTCGCCATCGAGCCAAAAAATGCTTGACCCGGAACAGAGTATCTACGCGGTTTTGGTAGGTGGTGTTTTGGTGTTTTGGTGCGGCGGCGGGGATCGGTGGGGGCGGCTGCGCCGGGAGAGATTGGGTGGGACGGAACTGCTCTGGGATGGGCTCACGCAGAGGCGTAGAGGCGCTAAGTTCGCAGGGGGAAAGAGGATATTGGAATGGGTGTGGGCCGTGGGCCGGAAACCGTTGTTTCCCCTGAACCCTGAACCCTGAACCCTGAATCCTGAATCCTCTGAGCCCTTAGAACCAAACGAACCGCGCCCGGCTTTTGGAGCCGGGCGCGTTTCGTTTGGGGCTTCTTGATTGGACGAACTGACCGGGGGTCAGTCGTCTTGTTGCATTGTGATGTCGTCGTCTGTGACCAGACGCTTGACCGGTGCGCTGCTTGCGTTGCCGATCAGGCTGGCCTGGAATTGTTCGCCGGTGACCAGCAGGGTGCCGGTGGCGGCGTTGTAGTCGACGGCGAGGAGGCGTTCGGTCGAGGTGACCGGTTGCCATGCGGCGCGCTGCCAGTTGCCGTTGCTGTCGCGCACGGACAGGCGAACGAGCAGCTGTTGGCCGGCGCGAATGGCGCGGACGCGGAGCACGTCGTCGCCGCCGGCGCTCTCGCCCCGCAGGATGACCCGCGGGGGAAGGCCGCCGGTGAGGCGGTTGGCGAACTGCAGCCATACGCTGGCCTGCTCGCGGGCGCTGTCGAAGCGCACGGCGTTGCTGGCCTGCGGCGCCTCGAAGCGATCGGAGAAGATGCCGTCTTCGCTGATCGCCACGTTGGTGCTGTCGCTGTCGCTGGCGGTGGCGCCGCCGAGGCTGACTTCGGCTTCCAGCTCGATGCTGCCGCCGGAGCCGCCGATGACGTCGGCTTCGAGAACGTAGAACACCGAAGCGCCGGCCGGCAGATCGACGGCGTCGTTGAGATCGCCCGTGCCGGGTCCGCCGCAGGAAGCCGCACCGCCGGGGACGCAGGTCCAATCGGCCGTGGCGGCGTCCAGTTCGGACGGAAGCTGCGCGGTGACCTGGCCGCCGATGGCGTCGCTGCTGCCCTCGTTGCTGATGACGATGATGTAGCTGTTGCGCTCGCCAACCTCGATGGTCTCGCGGCTGTCGTCGACGCCGACGGTGAACTCGTAGTCGGCATCGGCATTGGCCGTGAACACCACCGGCGAACCGCTCAGGCCCGGTGCGGTGGCTTCGAGCGTCTGGGTGGCGTCGCCGCCCAGGGTCCAGCCGCCGACCTGGGCCATGCCCATGTTGTCGGTGGTCTGGGTGGCGCCCGAGATGCTGCCGCCGCCGGCGGTGAGCGAGAAGTTCACGGTGGCACCGGCAACCGGGTTGCCCTGGCTGTCGGTTACCTGAACCGTCGGCAGGTCGCCGGCGGCAACCGGCCCACCGGCCTGACCATTGATCGTGGTCGGGCTGGCCGCCGCAATGCTCGAGGCATCACCTTCGACCACCTGGAAGCTCTGCTGTACCGTCGGTGCGGCGTTCCAGTTGGCGTTACCACCCTGGTCGGCCGCGATGACGACTTCGCCCAGGCCGCCGCTCAGCGTGACTTCGTTGCCGTTGAGCATCGCCGGGCCGGAAACCAGGCTGAAGCTCACCGGCAAGCCGGACTCGGCACTGGCCGAGATGGTGAACGCTGCGGCGTCGACCGGCTTGTCGCCGATGGCCGGGAAGGTGATCGCCTGGTCGGCCGGCTCGATGGTCAGCGTGGCGCTGTCGGTGCCGACGTAGTCGACCTCGTCGATCGTCGCCTCGACGTTGTAGCTGCCCGCAACGACCGGCAGCACGCTGCCGCCGTCGTAGGTAACAACCACGTTCAGGCCGGCCGGAACGGTGGTTACCGTGGCCGACTTGGGATCGCCGTCGTAGACCTGCGTGAGATCCGACAGGGTCACCGTGGCTTGCCCCGGCGTGCCCTCGCCTTCGAGCAGCACCACGTCGGGGCTGGTCGAGGCGTTGGACTCGATCACCACCTCGGCATTGTGAGCACCCACGCCGTCGGGCGTGAACACCAGCTCGAAGCTGCAGCTCGCACCGGCGGCAACCGGGTCGCCGCAGTTGCTGTTGTCGATGGCGAACTGCGCGGCGTTGCTGCCGCCGACCGACAGGCCGGTGATCTCCAGCGCGACGTTGCCGCGGTTGTCGATCGTTACCGTCTGCGCCGCCGAGTCGGTGAAGGCCTCGACCGGGCCGAAGTCGACCAGGTCGTCGGAGGCGTCCGCCGAGGCGAAGCTCGATGCGGCCGAGGCCGTGTCGAAGGTGCCGTTGATGCCGCTAGGACCGTTGGCAATGGCGGCCATACCGGCAAAGCCTGGACCATACGGGGTAGTGTCGACATGTTCCACCGTCGCCAACAGCTCGCCGGTGTCGGCGTCAAAGGCGCGGGCGACCAGCAGGGCGTCACCGTCCTGATCGACCACGTCAAGCTCGATCACATACATCTCACCCAGATCCTCAGGCGGCGCGACGAGCTCGACGGTCTCTTCGATGATCGGTCCGTCCACAAGGATATCGGCGTCGAACTTGACCAGATAGAGCACCTGGTCATCCAGTTCGTAACCAACATAGGCGGCGTAACCGCTCAGGCTGTCCGGATCGAAGTGGCTGATGACACCCTGATCGATCTGGTTGTCGAGACCGCTATCTCCGGTGCCATCGGCGTTGACCAGCGAGGCCACGCGCGACTCACCGAACGAGCGCGGGATGTAGCCGCCGGCGAAGACGGCGGACGAGTCATTGATCTGCAGGTAGTCGCCCGCGGCAATCTGCGCCGTCGCTGGCGTGCCCAGTGTTGTGCCGTCGAAGGCAAAGAACTCCCAGCCGTCCTCGTCGAAAGCGCCGTCGAAGCCGTCGGCCCAGTCGGGCTCGATGCCAATACCGGACAGGTCGGCGGTGACCGCGTTGGCGTCGCTGGCGACCGACAACTGGGCGTCACCGAAGCTGCCCGTCATGCCCGGCTCGAAGGTGACTTCCACGTCGCAGGCGTCGCCGCCGGCGAGCACGTCGTTTTCGCTACAGCTGCCGCCGGAGACCTGGTAGGCGCCGGCGTTGCTGCCGGTGACCTCGATGCTGCCCAGGGTCAGCTCGGTGGTGGAGCTGCCGTCGTTGCTCAGCGTGAACGTCTGCACGGCCGTGTCGAGTTCGGCGACTTCGCCGAAGTCGTGGCTGGCCGGGTCGATGCTCAGCTGCGGCGAGACGTATTGCTCCACTTCGATCGTCGGGGTGGCGTTGAGGTATTCACGCTCGCCCGGACCGGCGCTGCCGTCGGTGCTTTCGACGGTGACCGTCAGCGGATACGTACCCTCGTCCCAGTTGACGCGCATCGGGATCGGCCAGCTGAAGCTGCCCGGGATCTCGAAGCCGACCACCTGGTTGCCGTCGCGGCCGATGAACCACGCGTCGCGGCCGAGCTGCCAGCTGGCCTGACCGGCCCAGCCGAAGCTGTTCCACTGGCCGTTCTCGTAGAACTCCAGCGTGGCGCCGGCGGCGACGTCGGCATCGTCGATGCCGTCGACGTCGATCCACAGCACCACGTTTTCGGGTACTGCGCCACCATCGTTGGCCAAGGTTGCGGTGTAGTGCGCGTAACCCTCGGTTTCGTTCAAGCCACCGGGCAGGCCGTCGGCGATGCTCAGCGACAGGTCAACCGGCTCGGACTCGACGATCAGCTCGTCGGTCTGGCTCAGGTAGACGCGATCACCCGGGTTGTTGGCCTCGCCGTCGACGAAGGACTCGACCGAGGTCGTGACCTGGTAGGTGCCGTTGTCGAAGTCCATGCGCAGCGGAATTGACTCGCTGTAGCCGGCCGGGATCTCAATGCCGACCAGCATGGAACCGTTACGGCCGATGAAGTAGGCCTGGCGGTCCATCTCGGGGAAGTCGCCGGAGCCATAGCCGCCCCAGCCGTAGTCGACCCAGTTGTTGCCGTCGAAGTACTGGAAGGTGAAGTCCTGAACGTTGGCGTTCGTGATGCCCGAGACTTCAGTCCACAGCAGCACGTTCTCCGGTACGTCGCCGCCGGTGTTACTCAGCGTCGCGGTGAAGTGGGCGAAGCCGGGCTGTTCGATGGCGGGGTTCACGCCTTCGCTGATGTCCAGCGACAGTTCGACGTCCTCGGTCTCGATCACGCGCGTGGCGACGTCGGTCAGGTAGACATTGCTGCCCTGCGTGGCGCCGGCGTCACCGGAGTCGGTGCTCTCGACCGTGGTCGTGAAGTTGTAGCTGCCGTTCGGGAAGTTGACCCGGATCGGCACCGGCACGCCCAGCTCGGCGTTGATGTCGTAGCCGGGCACGTTGCCCGCGCCGTCGCGGCCGATGAACCAGGCGTCGCGACCGATATCGCCGTACCAGTAGGAACTGGCGCCGGCCCAGCCCAGCGTCTGCCAGCCAGAGCCGTCGAAGTACTCGATTTCGAGTTCGGGCGTGGCGCCGGTCTTGGTGGCGTCGTCGATCTCGGCGACGTCGATCCACAGCACGACGTTCTCGGGAACGTTTCCGCCGGCGTTGTTGATCGTCGACGTGTAGTAGACATAGCCCGGATCTTCGCTCATGCCGCCGGGCAGGCCCTCGACCGTGTCGATCGACAGTTCGACCGGATCGGACTCGATGACCAGACTGTCGGCCTGGCTCAGGTAGACGCGATCACCCGGGTTGTTTTCGTCACCGTCGACGAAGGACTCGACCGAGGTCGTGACCTGGTAGGTGCCGTTGTCGAAGTCCATGCGCAGCGGAATTGACTCGCTGTAGCCTGCCGGGATCGGGATACCGACCAATGTGCTGCCGTCACGGCCGATGAAGTAGGCCTGGCGGTCCATGTCGGGGAAATCACCGGAGCCATAGCCGCCCCAGCCATAGTCGACCCAGGTGTTGGCGTTGCCGTCGTAATACTGGAACGTGACGTTCTGGACGTTGCTGTTGTCGATGCCCGACACCTCGGTCCACAGCAACACGTTCTCCGGCACATCGCCGCCATTGTTGGTCAGCGTGGCGGTGAAGTGGGCAAAGCCAGGCTGCTCGATGGCGGGGTTCACGCCCTCGCTGATGTCGAGGTCGAGCGCGACTGCTTCGGACTCGATGACCAGGCTATCGGTCTGGCTCAGGTAGACGCGATCGCCGGGGTTGTTGGCCTCGCCGTCGACGAAGGACTCGACCGAGGTCGTGACCTGGTAGGTGCCGTTGTCGAAGTCCATGCGCAGCGGAATTGACTCGCTGTAGCCGGCCGGGATCGGAATGCCGACCAGCATGGAACCGTTACGACCGATGAAGTAGGCCTGGCGGTCCATCTCGGGGAAGTCGCCGGAGCCATAGCCGCCCCAGCCGTAGTCGACCCAGTCGTTGCCGTCGAAGTACTGGAAGGTGAAGTCCTGGACGTTGGCGTTCGTGATGCCGTCGACCTCGGTCCACAGCAGCACGTTCTCCGGTACGTCGCCGCCGGTGTTGCTCAGCGTCGCGGTGAAGTGGGCGAAGCCGGGCTGCTCGATGGCGGGGTTGACGCCTTCGCTGATATCCAGCGACAGCTCGACCGGGTCGGTCTCGACCACGATGGTTCTTTCGAACTGGCCGTAGACCCAGATCGGGTCGGCATTCTGGTCGGCCGTTTCGACCGACACGCTCAGATCGTAGGTGCCGTTGGCGAAGTTGACGCGGATCGGCGTCGGGAAGGTCTCGCCCTCGCCCACCGGGAAGCCGGGGATCGTGTGCGGACCCGGTCCGCTCGGATCGGTCGCCGGACGGCCCAGGAACCAGGCGTCGCGGCCGTAGTTCCACCAGTAGGAGCTGGCGCCGCCCCAACCCAGGCGCTGCCACTCGCTGCCGGTCCAGTACTCGATCTCGTAGTCTTCGTCGACCTTGACCTGGTCGTCGATGCCGTCGACGTCGACCCACAGGGCCACGTCTTCGGGCAGCGCGTCGCCGAGGTTGGCCAGCGTGGCGGTGTAGTAGTCCCAACCGCCCTGGCTGTCGTCGGCGCCGGTGCCGTCAACGCCCTCGTCGATCGTGAAGCTCAACTCGCTCACCGCCACGTCGTAGTTGATCGAGGCGAGCACTTCCTCGCTGTCGATACCCACGATCTCGTCGGTGACGCTGTAGTTGCCCGGCTCGCTGAAGGCGGCGCGGAAGTAGGTGGTCTCGTCGTAGCCTTGCGGCACGGCGAAGCCCTGGGCCGGGCCGAAGCGCCCGGTCAGCACGCCGCTGCCTTCGTTGAGGCTCAGCGGGGTCCAGCTGCCGCAGGTCTCGGCCGAGGTGGCCGCCGCGTCGGTGCAGTAGTCGAGCACCAGGTCGCTGGCACTAATGCCGCTGCGCGCGATGCTGAACTGCCCTTCGACGTTCTCGTCGGTTGCCGCGTCGCCGGTGTTTTGCAGGCGCACCGCGAAGTAGCCTTCTTCGGCCAGCGGCAGCACGCTCTGTCCTTCGACGCTGAGCTCGAGCTCGGCGCCCTGGATCAGGCTGATCGACTGGCTGGCCGAGTCGAGCTGGCGGTAGCTACCGACATCGTCCAGCGAAACATCGCCGGCGTTGATGCCGGTGACGTCGTAGCTGCTGATGACCAGCTCGTAGTCGCCCAGCGGGGCGGCTTCGGCCAGTACGAACTCGACCGTGTTGGCGACCAGGTCGCCCGGCGCGGTAATCACGCCGGCATCGGTGCCCGACAGGCCGCGAATCTGGCCTTCGGGGAAGTTGACCGAATCGAAGATATCGTCGTACTTGCCGGCCGGAATCTCGCTGCCGTTCTCGAGCACGGTGAAGACGTTGAAGACCTGCTCGACATCACCGGCACCGGCGCTGTAGTTGAACTGCACCTGCTCACTGCCGGTCTCCATGTCGCCCTGCTCGTAGCTGGACTCGAAGCCGGCGAGGCTGACGGCCAGCGTATCGGCGGCATCGATGGTGGCGTTGTAGCCGTCGGACAAATGCACGATGCGGCTGCCCGGCTGGCCGTAGCGGGCCGGGTCGTCGACCAGGCGGAAGCTCAGGGTCGCGACATCGAGCTGGTCGGCGTTGGCGCCCAGTTCCAGGTCGACGCCCTGCAGCACGTCTTGCGTGTCGTTTCCGGCCAGGCTGAAGGTGCCGCTCGTGCCCAGCACGCCGTCGAGGGCCTGCAGGGTCGCCGCACTGAACAGGCCGTCGTTGACGTAGTCGATGGCATTGCCCGCGGAGTCGAACACGCTCAGCGAGACGTAGAAGTCCAGCGCCGGGCCGCCGTCGTTACGCGTGACCGAGAGGTTGACGTCTTCGATGCTGCGGCCGGCGGCAAAGACTTCGCCGTCGATCGGGTCGCCGCCGGCATCGAGGGAGAACCCGCCGGTGACGCTGCTTTCGAGCAGGAAGTTCTCAGTCGCCTGGTCGGTGCCGTCTTGCAGCGTGACCTGGGCACTGCCGTCGTCGAATCCTTCAACCGAGACTTCGACGGTGTAGGTGCCGCCCGCGAGTCCTTCGAGCAGGTAGTCGCCATTGGCATCGATCGTCGCCGAGGCGACTTCGTTGCCGTCCTGGCTGGCGGTGACCGTGTAGCCCTCGGCCGG
The DNA here is from genome assembly GCA_034520805.1 of Lysobacterales bacterium. Lineage (GTDB taxonomy): Bacteria > Pseudomonadota > Gammaproteobacteria > Xanthomonadales > Wenzhouxiangellaceae > Wenzhouxiangella. The sequence continues at coordinate 400,050 of JAXHNG010000008.1, forward strand.
GAGGTCGGGAGCACCGATTCCGGTGACTTCGACCGAGCCGCTGATCTCGCCGGCAGCGGCGAGTACGTCGATGGGGCCGCTCTGGGCGCTGTCGAGAATCGGGTAGTCGCCGGCCAGGGCATCGTCGAGGTTCACATCGCCGGCGTTGATGCCGGTGACGTCATAACTGGTCAGGACCAGCGTGTAGTCGCCGGCCGGTGCGTCCGGCTCGAGCTCGAAGAGCAAGTCGGCGTCGAGTGTTTGCGGTGCCACGACGTTGGCGGCGACGGTGCCCGACAGGCCGCGAATGTAGTCGGCCGGGTCGGAGGCAAAGTCGACGAACAGCGCGTCGTAGAGTGCCGCGGGGATCGGGTCGCCCTGGTCGTCGAGCACCAGGAACACGTTGAAAATCTGCTCGATGTTGCCGGCACCGTTGTCGACGAAGGTGAACTGCGCCTGTTCGCTACCGGCCTGGGTGTCGCCTTGGTAGTAGCTGCCGGCCAACCCGGCCAGCGAAACCTCGACGTCGTCCGGCGTGGTCACCACCTGACGCGTCGCAACGTCGGTCAGGTAGATGCGCTCGCCTTCGGTCACGCCCGGCTCGGCGGAGTCAAGGCTCTCGACCGTGGTCGTGAAGTCGTAACTGCCGTTCGGGAAGTTGGCCCGGATCTCGAGCGTGTCGCTCGAGTTCGCCGGAATCGGGAAACCAACGATTTCGGTCGGCCCGCGGCCCAGGAACCAGGACTGGCGGATTTCCGTCCAGGTGGATCCACCGGCCCAGCCGAATGACTGCCAGGAGCTGCTGGCGTCATCCCACAGCTGCAGATCGAAGCCGTCGTTGGCCACGTTGTCGTCATCAATAATGCCGCCCGGTCCTTCGACCTGGATCCACAGCACGATGTCTTCCGGCGTCGGTCCGCCGGTGTTGGCCAACGTGGAGGTGTAGTAAGCCCAGCCGGGATCCTGCGTGGCAGAACTACCGGCATCCAGGCCTTCGACGGTGTTGATCGACAGCTCGACCGGAACGGTCTCGGCCACGATCTGTTCTTCGAACTGGCCGTAGACCCAGGTCGGGCTGGCGTCCTGGTCGGCCGTTTCGACGGAGATATCCAGGTCGTAGGTGTCGTTGGCAAAGTTGACGCGAAGCGGGACCGCTTCGCTGTAGCCGGCCGGCACTTCAAAGCCGGTGACTTCGGTTGCACTCCGGCCGATGAACCAGGCATCGCGGCCGAGCTGCCAGCTGCCGGCGCCGCCCCAGCCCATGTCGCGCCACTCGAAGCCGGTCACGTTGCCGCTGCCGTCGTAGGTGGGTGCGTAGAACTGGACGGTATCGCCGGCGAGGAAGTCGTCGTTGTCCAGGCCGGCGACCTCGACCCACAGCGCGACGTTCTCGGGCAGTGCGTCGCCCTCGTTGGTCAGCGTGCCGGTGTAGTAGCTCCAGCCCGGCTGGTCGATATCGCCCGCCGGAACCAGGCCGTCGACGCCGTCTTCGAGATCGAAGCTCAGCTCGGCGACCGAAGCCTTCTGTATGGCGCGGGCCTCGGACAGGCCGGAATCGACGCTGACGACCCGCGCTTCGGTGGTGAAGTTGCCGGCCTCGGCGTAGTTGGCGCGCAGGAAGGTCGTGGCGTCGTAGTCGGAGCCGACGGGGAAGCCGCCGGTGGGGCCGAATCGGCCGACCAGGTCGTCACCGTCCTGCGTCAGGGGCAGCGGCTTCCAGGTCTGGCAGGACGCCGCATCCGGCGGTGCCGTGCCGGTGTCTTCCTGATCACCGCAGTATTCCAGGGTCAGGCCCGAGGCGACGGCGTCGGGCCGGCTGATGGTGAATTCGATTTCAACGTTGTCGGTCGTCGCGCGGCTGCCGACGTTTTGCAGGCGCACGTCGTAGAAATAGTTCTGCTGCGGCTCGAGCACTTCCTGGCCGTCGATATCGAGCGTCAGGAAGCTGGCATCGGCGCCCGACGTGCCGAAAGTGCCGTTGACGCCGCCGCTGTTGGTGATGGCCGCCACGCCGGTGTAGCCGCTGCTGTAGGGGTTGGTATCGAGCGCCTCGACGCGGGCGAGGTACTCGTTGGTATCCGCGTCGAACGCGCTTGCAACCAGGCGCCGGCTGGCGCCGCCGTCATCGGATACGGCCTCGAGCATGACGCCGTAGCTTTTGTCCATCATGGCCGCATCGCCCTCGGGGAAGTCGGCGAGACGTACGCGCTTTTCGATCAGCGGCGGGTCGAGATCGTCGGCGTCGAACTTGGCCAGCACCAGCTCGTGGTAGCGCAGTTCGTAGCGAATATAGGCGACGTAGCCTTCGAGCACGCCGTCGGTCGGATCGAAGTGGCTGATGACGCCCTGGTCGATCTGGTTATCGGGGCTGACGCCGGTATTGGTCTCGTCGGCGTTGACCACCGAAGCGACGCGCGCGTCGCCGAAGACGCGGGGAACGTAGCCGCCGGCATAGACGGCGTCGGCGTCGGTCACGCGCAGGTAGCCGGAGTCGACGCCGGCAGAGTCGGGGCTTCCGAGGGAGGGGGCACCCGTAAAGTCGAAGAACTGCCAGCTGAGGTCGAGCGTGCCGCCGCTGTATTGCTCGACCCATGACGGGTCGATCAACACCGGTTCGGGAACGGCTACAGCGCTGCCGGAATCGTCGAGCAGCCCGACGACACCATCGACGGCGCCGCCATTGACGTCGCGCGGCGAGTTGAAGGTATCGGTCGCTTCCACCACCATTTCGGAACCGGAAACCGAGCAGCCCACATTGACCCACTGGCACTGCAGTTCCTGGGTACCGTCGAACTCCACGATGACGCCGTCGAGGACCTGGCCTTCATCAAGCGGGCCGGAGAAACGAAGCGTCAATCGATCGCCGATCACCTGGCCGAAACTGGAGAGGTCGTCCGCATCCGCGGTGACGCTGACCAGGTCGGTGGTCTGGGCACTGGCCTGCACCGGGCCGAACAGGCCACCGAGCAGGATCAGCAGTGAAACAAGCGCAAACGGCGCACGGCTTCGGGCAGAACTGCCCCGGCCATTTGAATGCGCGCGGGCACGGCGAAGAATGGACGGAATACATCCAGCAATGGAATTGTTCATCGTTTCCCCTCGGAAATGAATAACTGCCAACAACGGCGGCGCCGCCGATCGGTACTTTGACTTCCGGGGACTTACTCGAAGTGATCCCCCCAAAAATGCCAGCGACGCCACTCGCTTCGTTTTTTCTTCTCGAGCGTCGGGTAGCACCCTTGTGTTGAATTGCTACCTTCGCTCCTTTTTCATCCTAGACCACATTCGGCGATAGCCGCAAGGGGGAATCGTGGTTCGGGGTCCGGGGTCCGGGGTCCGGAAAACAATCGAGGCCTGCGTAGGTCGCGGTTACATCCGCGACGGTCGACGTAGACGGTCTGAACACGCGTAGCTGATGCGTGGAAAGGTCGGATGTCTCGTCCGTCGGGGATGTAACCCCGACCTACGCGGCTTTGGTGAAGGGTTCAGGGTTCAGGGTTCAGGGTTCAGGCGGCGGCGTGGATCGGTGGGGGGCGGCTGCGCCGTGAGAGATTGGGTGGGACGGATCTGCTCTGGAATGGGCTCACGCAGAGGCGCAGAGCCGCGAAGTTCGCAGAGGAAAGAAAAACGAGGGAAACAGGGCCGGGGTCCGTCGTCCGGAACCCAGAAACCGTAAACCGTAAACCGTAAACCGTAAACCGTAAACCGGAAACCCGAAACCCGACACCAATTGAACGTAGGTCGCGGTTACATCCGCGACGGACGACGCAGAAGGTCTGAACACACGTAGCTGACGCGTGGAATGGTCGGATATCTCGTCCGTCGGGGATGTAACCCCGACCTACGCGGGCTCCGCTCCAACATCGCGGCAAGGCTTCGGGGTTGAGCATCCGTATCGCGGCCACGGCGCCGCCCGAACCCGGAACCCGTTGTTTTCCTGAAACCTGAAACCTGAAACCTTTTTAAAACAACGCTTGGCGCTCGATCAGGGCGACGCCATCGCCGCCGTGCTCGAATTCCAGCCAGGTGAATTCGATGCCGCGATCGAGGAGTAGCTGTTCGAGCGCCTCGGCGGCTTCTCCCACTTCGACGATCAGCACGCCGTCTTTTTCGAGGTGATCGGCGGCGGTGTCGAGCAGGCGGCGGACCAGGTCGAGGCCGTCTTCGCCGGCTTCCAGGCCCAGGGCGGGTTCCCAGCGGTATTCGGCGGGCAGTTCGGCCATCGAGGCGGTCGGCACGTAAGGCGGATTGGCCAGGATGACGTCGTAGCGGCGGTCTTCGAGTGCATCGAGCAGGTCGGACTCGATGACTTCCACGCGATCGGCCACGCCGTGGTATTCGGCATTGCGCTGTGCCAGCAACAGGGCTTCGGGGCTGATGTCGACCGCGTCGACGGTCACGTCGGGCCAGTAGACCGCCGTGGCGATGGCCAGGCAGCCCGATCCGGTGCCGACATCGACCACGCGGGCAAGCCGGCCGGAATCGACCCACGGCGCGAAGCCCTCGACGATCAGTTCCGCCAGCGGCGAGCGCGGCACCAGCACGTTCTCGTTGACCGTAAACGCCAGCCCAGCGAACCAGGCCTGGCCCAGCAGGTAGGCCAGCGGCTGGCGCGTGTGGATGCGGTCGTCGAGCAGCACCTCGAAGCGCCGGCGTTCCTCGGCGGTCGCCATTCGCAAGAGCACCGAATCGTCGAAATCCGGCGGCAGGCCGAAAACGCTCGACGCCATCCAGCAGGCCTCGTCGATGGCGTTGTCCGTGCCGTGCCCGAAGAACAGCCCCGCCGATGCCATGCGTTCCGCCGCCGCACGGATCAGGGCTTCGATCGTCGTCGGGGCGAGATGGGCGAAAGGGTCGGTGGACATTGGGAATGTTCGCTGGTTGGCTGGTTGGCTGGTTGGCTGGTTGGCTGGTTCTGGAAGCCGGAATATTCAGTGGGCGGCGGTGCCGCGAAACCATGGCCGGCGCACCGACGTGAAGACTACGCTTTCGCTCCGCGGCGTAGCCGCCCCGCAAGCCTGTTGGAACCGAACGAGCAAACGAGCCAACCAGCTAACCAGCCAACAAAAATTCGGTGAGAGCCGGCCGATAAGCCGGGTTTTGTCTGGGACAGTCATTCATCTGGGACGGCTGTCGCCAGCCGCCTCTAGCAGCCTACCCGGGTGCAGCGCGGGCCACGCCATCGCACCCCTATTTGGCTTTGCTTCGGGTGGGGTTTGCCCTGCCACGGCTGTTGCCAGCCGCGCGGTGCGCTCTTACCGCACCATTTCAACCTTACCTGTGCCCGTGAAGGCCATCGGCGGTATGTTTTCTGCGGCACTTTCCGTGAACTCGCGAACGAGTCCCCCAGGCGTTACCTGGCACCCTGCCCTGTGAAGCCCGGACTTTCCTCCATGCCCAAAAAGGCACAGCGACTGTCTGGCCGGCTCTCGTTGACATTATGACATCCGATTAAGGGTTCAGGGTTCAGGGTTCAGGGTTCAGGGTTCAGGGTTCAGGGTTCAGGCGGCGAACTCTGGCGATTGGTGGGCGGCTGCGCTGCGATATTGGAGCGGCGACTGCGTAGGTCGGCGTTACATCGCCGACGGACGAAACATCCGACCATTCCACGCATCAGCTATGCGTGTCCGAACCCGCTACGTCGCCCGTCGCGGATGTAACCGCGACCTACGCTCAACCTGAGTGTTTTTCCTGAAACCTGAAACCTGAACCCTGAATCCTTTCAGTAATCAGTCGACGCAAGAGGATCTGAACACGCGTAGCTGACGTGTGTACTGATCCGAGAGGTCGTCCGTCGGGGATGTAACCCCGACCTACGCAAGTCGTCCTAACGCCATCTCGGCCGAGAGACCGCACGCACCCGGCCGAAAGCCCGCCACAAAAACACCAAATCACCAAAGCACCAAAAAACTAATTCCCGCGCTGTACCCGATCGCGGGTGAGGTTTTCGGTGCCGATCAGTTCGGCGCGGAAGACGCTCAGGGGGATGCCGCGGGTGTAGCGGTAGATCTCGCGTCGGCCGCGGTCGTCATCGGCGGGCACGAGGTGCAGGCGTTCGATTTCTTCCTCGCGCCGGTAGCTGACCAGGTCACTGAGGTCGACGAGTGAGCCGGGGCCGTGGAACTCGAATTCCTCGACCAGGGGTTCCACATCGGCCTCGAAGCGCATGTTCTCGATCGGCCAGATCACCACGTACTGGTTGTCGGTGGTGGTCGCGACCGGCACGGCGCAGCCGTCGGGGTGGCCGCGGACTTCGCGGGCGTCGCTGTCGGGGTCGTCCTGGAGGAACAGCAGGTAGCGCGGCATCTCGCCGAACAGGTCGGCGTCGTCGAAGTAGCACTTGCCTTCGCCGAAGCCATCTTCGACGACCTTCATGCGATTGACCGGCATGGGCACCTTGTAGGGCACCAGCACGTCGAACCAGGAATGCCCGCTGACGGGTATCTCCCGCTTTTTGTCGTACTTGTAGACGTGCAGCTGGCCCAGGACGACGTAGTCGGACTCGGCCGCGCGCTGCGACGGCGTGGTCAGCGGCTTGTTCTCGTCACCGTTGGCCGACTCGTCGGATTCGGAAGCATCCTGCGCGGCCAGCGGCAACGACAGGAGCAGAAACAGGGTTGCGATGAGTTTGTTCATGGGTGCTTTGACGGGCATGGCTGCGGGTAAGTTCAGCGCCATTGTGCCATCGGCGCGGTTCAGGCGCTCTGGAAGGCCAGCGGTTGGAGCAACGTTCACCGTCAGGGGTTCCGGATTACGGTTACGGCTTACGGTTTACGGACGGTTACGGTTACGGACGACGGATTACGGACTACGGACCGTACGGAATGCGCGGTGCGAACGGACTACGGACTACGGACTACGGACTCCGGCTACGGCCGGATCGTCCGCTGGCTCCGGACACCTACGGAACCTCCGCAAGACGGTGACGGCTTGTTCCAAGCCTGTGTCGCTTCTTCTACGCTGATCGCTGCGTTGTTCCGTCTGCGAACTCTGCGGCTCCGCGACTCTGCGTGAGCCTACACTTCCAGAGCCTGAACTCAAGTCAGCGCCTGGCCCATGCGGACGCGGTCGCCGGCGGCGAGATCGGGCTGCCAGGCGGGAAAGTCTTTTGGTGTGAGGACGATGACGGTCGATCCCCAGTGGAAGCGGCCCAGTTCGCCGCCGCGCGTCAGTTGGGCGTCGTCGACTGGTCGGGTTCGCATTTCCGGGCCCGGGCGCCGGTCGTCCGGGCCACCCCAGACGGTTTCGATGCCGGCGACCAGCATGGCGGCGACCATCACGACGGCCACCGGACCGTGCTCGGTTTCGAGCATGGCCACCATGCGCTCGTTGCGCGCGAACAGCCGCGGCACGGCCCGGGTGGTGTTGGCCGAGACGCTGAACAGCCGGCCGGGCACGCGCACTTCCTCGACCACGCGCCCGGCGATGGGCGAGTGCACGCGGTGGTAGTCCTTCGGCGCGAGATAGACGGTGATGAAGTGACCATCCTCAAAGAGCCGGGCGCGCTCGGGCGAGCCCAGCAGCTCGGCGGCGGTGTAGTCGATACCCTTGGCCTGCAGGATGGTCGTGCCGTCGACGCGGCCGAGCTGGCTGACCGTGCCGTCGGAGGGGCAGACCAGGCGATGGGCTTCCCCGGCGATCGGCCGCGCTTCGGGGTCGAGCGAGCGGGTGAAGAAGTCGTTGAAACAGTCGTAGTCGGCGGCCTGCTTTCGCTCGGCCTCGGACAGGTCCACGCCGAAGAGCCGGGCGAAGACGCGGATGAAGGGCTGGTTGAACCAGCGCCAGCGACACGACGACAGGCGCCAGGCCAGCGCCGTGAGCAGCTTCTGCGGCAGGATGTATTGCGGCCAGACCAGCAGCCGCACCGACAGCGGACCCTTCATGTCATCACCATCAGCGCGAAAGCGCGAACAGGTCGGCGGCGATGGCCTGACGGTCGAACGGCGGCGCGAAGCGGCCGTAGAGCCGGCCCTGGGGGTCGATGATCATGATCGAGGCGGAATGATCGACGGTATAGAAGCCGGTTTCGGGATCGGGCTCGCCGAGGGTGTAATAAATGCCGAGATCCTTCGTCAGCGCGTCCAGCGCCTCTTTGCTGCCGGTCGCGCCGATGAAGTCCTCGTCGAACCAGCGAACGTATTCGCCCAGTGACTCGCCGTCGTCGCGAGCGGGGTCGACCGAGACGAACACGACCTGCGGCTTCGAATCCGCGCCCATCGTGTCGAGATCGTTGATGGCGGCATCGAGCACCGCGAGGGTATCCGGGCAGATGTCCGGGCAGTTGGTGAAACCGAAGAACATCAGCGACCACTGCCCTTCCAGATCCTGCTGCGTCAGCGCCTCGCCGGAGGCGGCGTGCAGCTCGAACGCCGGCATCGGCCGGGGCTCGGGAAACGCCCGCGCCGCCCGCAGCTCCTGCGAGCGCTCGAACAGCACCGAGGAGACGACAATACCGGTCGCAATCGCCGCCAGGGCGATGACGATGATCAGGAAAATGCGGCCGGAAGCGGCGCGGGGGGATGCAAGATTAGTCATGTCTCAATTATATCGGACTGGTCCGGGGTCCGGGGTCCGGGGTCCGGGGTCCGGGGTCCGGGGTCCGGGGTCCGGTTTACGGTTTACGGTTTACGGTTTACGGTTTACGGATTACGGATTACGGATTACGGACGACGGACTACCGACTACGGCCACCCGCACCAAACCACCAAACCACCAGCCCCTATCTTTGATTGCGATCAAATATTCCCTCCAGCGGCTCTCCTACCATGCGCGCCAGTCAATTTTCAGGAAGGAATACCGATGTCGGACGCTTATGCGGATGTCCAGGCGAGCTACGGTCGCTGCACGCGCAAGAGGGGATTTATCACGCGCTTCTACGAACTGCTGCTCGAAAGCGATGAACGCATGGCGCCGATGTTCTCCCACACCGACTGGACCAGGCAGAACAAGGCCCTGCGACGCGGCATCAGCATTGCGCTGACCTACGCCGGCGGCTCGAAGATCGTCGAGCGTCCGCTCAAGGAAATGGCCGACGTCCACTCGCGCAATGGTCACGCCCCGGTCGATCCCGAGCTCTACACCTTCTGGCGCCGGAGCCTACTGCAGGCCGTGCGCGAATACGACGACCGACTGACCCCCGCGCTGGAAGACAAGTGGGCCGATGCGCTGAGAAAGACCACGGACTTCTTCGTCGAGCGGTACTAGCCTATCCGCCCCACGCCATCCCTCACGGCGTAGGTCGGCGTTACATCGCCGACGGACGAGGTATCCGACCTGAACACGCATCAGCTACGCGTGTTCAGACCCTCTACGTCGTCCGTCGCGGATGCGACCGCGACCTACGTTCAATTGGTTTCCGGTTTCCGGTTTCCGGTTTCCGGGTTCCGGGTTCCGGGTTCCGGGTTCTGGGTTCCGGATGACGGACGACGGACCCCGGCCTTGTTTCCCTCGTTTCCTCTTTCCTCTGCGAACTTCGCGCCTCTGCGCCTTTGCGTGAGGACATTCCAGAGCACATCCGACCCACCCCATCCTTCACGGCGAAGCCGGCCCGCAACCCCGTCAGCGCCCGAGCAGTCGCATCCACCACCAGAAATTGACCACGCCGATCAGCGCGCCGGCGACGTAGGTGAAGGCGGCGGCGGTGAGGATGCGGCGGGCGGCCCAGCGGTCTTCGCGCTTGAGGTAGCCGCCCTTGTCGAGCAGCGGCAGCGCGCGGCGGAAGCTGGCGTCGAACTCGGTCGGCAGGGTGACCAGGTGGACGACCACGCCCGAGGCCAGCGAGGCGACGGCCACGGCCAGCAACATCAGCCCGGCGCGCGGCAGGCGAAGCGCGAGCATGGCGACGGGTGCTAGCACCAGCAGCACCATGCCGAAGCGCTGGAAGCGCTGCATGGCCTTGACCATATTGGTGCGCCAGATGAGCGGCTTGTAGCCGTCGGCGTGCTGGATGGCGTGGCCGACTTCGTGGGCGGAGACCGTCACGGCGGTCAGCGAGGCGCCGTTGAAGTGCTCCGGGCTGAGCCGGACGGTGCGTTCTTCCGGGTCGTAGTGATCGCCGCCGGCATCGGTCTGCTCGACGCCCACCTTCTCGAGCCCCAGCTGGTCCAGAAGATGCCGCGCCAGCTCGCCCCCGGTGCCCTGGTAGCGATCGTCGGGCTTGCGGTATTTCGCCAGCACGCGCTTGACCCACCACTGGGGCAGGAACACGACGACGGCGATCAGAATCAGGATGATGACGGGCATGGGAGCTTCGGCCGGCGGCCGGTGGATCGGATGGCTTGGCGATTTTAGCAGGGGCTATATCGTTGTTTGGTGTTTTGGTGTTTTGGTGTTTTGCTGTTTTGGTGCGGCAGCTGGCGGGATTGCGGGCCGGCTGCGCCGTGAGGGATGGGGCGGGTCGGATGGGCTCTGGAATGGGCTCACGCAGAGACGCAAAGGCGCAGAGTTCGCAGAGGAAAAGCAGAGATGATGCGTTACGGCCTTCAGCCTCCACGCATCCTACGGACTACGGACTACGGACTACGGACTACGGACCACCGACCACGGACCACGGACCACCGACTACCGACTACCGACCACGGACCACCGACCACGGACCACCGACCACCGACCACGGACCACGGACCACGGACCACGGACCACGGACCACGGACCCCGCCCTAGGGTCGTTTGGCTTCGATTAGCGCGAACGCTTCCTTGCGGTTCATTCCGGTCAGGCGGGCGAGGACTTTGGCGGCGCGGGACGGGGGGAGTTCGCGGGCGAGTTCTTCGGCCAGGGCGTTGGGGTCGACGGCGGGCGCGGTGTCTTCGCTGCCGGCGACGACGAGGACGGCTTCGCCGCGCTGCTGGTCGGGGTCGGCGGCAACCCAGTCGTGCAGGGGCAAAAGCGCGTCGCGGCGGACGGTTTCGTGCAGCTTGGTCAACTCGCGCGCCAGGGTGGCGCGGCGGTCGGGGCCGAAGGCGGCGGTCATGTCTTCGAGCACGGCCGGCAGGTCGCGCGCGGGGGCGTAGAAGATCAGCGTGGCGGCCTGTCCGGCCAGCTCGCCCAGGCGCTTGCGCCGGGCGCCGGGCTTCGGCGGCAGGAAGCCTTCGAACCAGAAGCGGTCGGTGGCCAGCCCGGCGATCGACAGGGCGGCGGTGGCGGCACAGGGGCCCGGCACGGTGCGCACGGGCACGTCGGCGTCGTGCGCGGCCGCGACCAGGCGGTAGCCGGGGTCGGAGATCAGCGGGGTGCCGGCGTCGCTGACCAGGGCAATGTCGGACCCGCCCAGCAGCTTTTCGATCAGGCGCTCGACCACGCGCGATTCGTTGTGCTCGTGCAGGCTGACCATTTCCGCGCGCTCGGCGCGGCCGGCCAGCAGGCGCGAGGACACGCGGGTGTCTTCAGCGGCTATCAGGGGCACCGACTCGAGCAGGGATTTCGCGCGCGGCGAGAGATCGTCGAGATTGCCGATGGGCGTGGCCACGACCCACAGCGTGCCGGATGCATTCATCATTTACGGCGCATCATTCACGGCGCATCAGTCGAAGCGCAGGTGTTTGACCGAACGCCCCTCGTCACGAATTTCCTTGAGCGCGTCGATGCCGATGGCGATCTGCTTGTCGACGTAGTGCTGCGTGACGGCCCGGTCGGAGGCATCGGTCTTGACCCCGTCGGGCACCATCGGCTGATCGGACACCAGCAGCAGCGCACCGGAGGGAATCGAGTTGGCGAAGCCGGTGGTGAAGATCGTCGCTGTTTCCATGTCGATGGCCATGCAGCGCGTCATGCGCAGGTACTTCTTGAAGTCCTTGTCGTGCTCCCACACCCGGCGGTTGGTGGTGTAGACGGTGCCGGTCCAGTAGTCGAGGCCGTGGTCGCGGGTGGTCGAGGAGACCGCGCGCTGCAGTTTGAAGGCCGGCAGCGAAGGGACTTCGGGCGGGAAATAGTCCGCCGAGGTGCCCTCGCCCCGGATGGCCGCGATCGGCAGGATCATGTCGCCGAGCTTGTTCTTCTTCTTCAGCCCGCCGCACTTGCCCAGGAACAGGCAGGCGCGCGGGTTCACCGCCGAGAGCAGGTCCATGATGGTCGCGGCATTGGCCGAGCCCATGCCGAAATTGACGATAGTGATGTCATCGGCCGTGGCGTTACGCATGGGCCGGTCCTTGCCGCGAACCTCCGCCCCCATGGCCGCGGCGAACTTCTCGACGTAGTTATCGAAATTGGTCAGCAGGATGTGCTGGCCGAATCCGTCCAGCTCGGTGCCCGTGTAGCGGGGGAGCCAGTTCTCTACGATGCTTTGTTTTGTGTCCATTCGAATTCGCTTCTTCGTTTGTTCGTTTGTTCGTTTGTTCGTTATTTGGAGTCGTTGGTGGCTTGTTGGCTCGTTCGGCTTGCGTTTGGGCTGGCTGGTGCGTTGCGGACCCGTGGTCCGTGGTCCGTGGTCCGTGGTCCGTGGTCCGTGGTCCGTAAACCGTAAACCGTAAACCGTAAACCGGAAAACGGAAAACGTCTTCAATTAACCTATCATGCCTTTTTCTCCGCATTGTTTCGCGAAACATGACCGCTTCGAACAAATTTCCCGGCCTCCTCGTTGTCCTGGGCATTGCCGTGGGGGCCTGGGTGGTCGTTTGGCTGGTGGGGATGCTACCCCCGCCGATGGGTTCACTGCCATTGAGCATGATGCTCGTCGCCATTCTGGCGGGGCTGGCGCTGGCCGGGCCGGCGAATCGGCGGCCGGCGTGGACGCCGGGGCTGGATTTTGCCCGGGGGCCTTTGCTGAAAACCGCGGTGGCGCTGATCGGGCTGCGCTTGAGCCTGGCCGACCTGGGGCAGCTTGGTGCGCAGGCGTTTCCCCTGGTGCTGCTGGTGGTGCTCGTCGGGCTCGTCTTCACGCTGCTGCTGGCCCGGCTGGCCGGCGCGGCGCCGCGGTTGGGTATCCTGCTGGCCGCCGGCACGTCGATTTGCGGTGCGTCGGCCATTGCCGCGACCGCGCCGGGGCTGAAAGCCAAAAGCGACGAGGTCTGCTACGCCATTGCCTGCATCGCGCTGATCGGCCTGACCGCGACCGTGCTCTATCCCTGGGCGCTGAACCACCTTTTCGACACCCCCGAGCAGATCGGCTTCGTCATGGGCGTGGCCATCCACGACACCGCCCAGGTGACCGCGGCGGCGGCCTTGCACGAGCAGGCCTGGAACTCGGAAGGCACGCTGGTTGCCGCCACCGTGGCCAAGCTGATGCGCAACGCCGGCATGCTCGTGATGATCCCTGCGCTGGTGTGGTTCTACTCGCGCCGGCACGAGGGCGGCTCGGCGAAGGTCAAGCTGCCGCTGTTCATCGTCGCCTTCATTCTGCTCTCGGGCGTGCGCAGCGGCATCGACGCCCTGCTCGGCCCCGACCACGCGCTGTGGAACGACATCCTGGGCGTGATCGCCCAGGCCTCGATGTTCGCCTTTGCCATGGCCATGGCGGCCCTGGCCACGACCGTCCAGCCGTCGGAATTGAAAGCGCACGGTTGGAAGCCGGGGGTGGCTGCGGTGGGCGCCGCGGCTGTCATGTTTGGGGTGGCGGTTTGGTGGGTTTGAACACGGGTTCCGGTTTCCGGTTTCCGGTTTCCGGCGGCGGCCTCGATCGGTGGAGGGCGGCTTGGCCGCGATACGGATGCGCCACCCCGAGGAGCAAAACCTCTTGTTTTCCGGAACCCGGAAACCGGAACCCGGAACCCGTGTTCAATCCCTCCCCACAAGCCGGTAAACTCGACTCACCCCCACCGACCCATCGGAATCGCCGCAAATGCAATGGATTACCCACAAATTCGGTGGCTCTTCGCTGGCCGATGCCGGGTGCATCGGGCATGTCGTTGAGTTGCTGGGGCGACGGGAAGACGACGGGCAGGTTGTGGTGGTCTCGGCCATGGCCGGGGTCACCGATGAGTTGATCGCGCTTGCGCGGCTGGCGGCCGCCGGCGACGAGGGCTGGCGTGATCGGCTGCGAGAAGCTGCGCGGCCGTCATCTCGACACGCTCGAGGCGCTGGTCGGTGAAGCCGGCGAGTCGACGCGTGCCCGGCTGGCTTCGCACTTCGAGCAACTCGAGCAGCTGCTTTGTGGCCTGGCCCTGATGGGCACGGCGCCGCTGGAGGCGATCGAACTGGTGTCCGGGCTGGGCGAGGTGTTCTGTTCCGAGCTGGTCACGGCACGGTTCAACCGCAAAACGGACTCGGCGGTAATGATCGACGCGCGCGAGGTGCTGCGCGTGCAGCCCACGCCGCTGATGGTGGGCGTGGACTGGGAAGACAGCAACCAGCGCCTGACCGGCTTCCAGATCGAGCACCCCTCGAAGCGCTACGTGATCACCGGTTTCGTCTGCCGCCTGCGCGACGGGCGCGTTTCCACGCTGGGGCGCAACGGCTCGGACTACTCGGGCAGCATCTTTGCCCGTCTATTCGGCGCCGCCGAGCTGCATATCTGGACCAACGTCGACGGCCTGCTCTCCGCCGATCCGGCGGCCGTGCCGCAGGCCGTGCTGCTCGACCACCTGAGCTACCGCGAAGCTTTCGAGCTGGCCTACTTCGGCGCGCGCGTATTGCACCCGCAGTCCCTGGCGCCGGCGCTTGAGGCCGGCATCCCGGTGCGCGTTCGCAATACATTCAAGCCCGACAACCCCGGCACCCTGATCGATAACAACAGCCGGGACTCGGCGCCGGTGAAGGGCGTCACCAGTATCGGCGAGATGGCGCTGATCACGATCGAGGGGGCGGGCATGATCGGCGTGCCGGGCACGGCCGAGCGCGTGTTCTCCGCCCTGCACCGGGCCGAGGTGTCGGTGGCGATGATCTCGCAGAGCTCGTCGGAACATTCGATCTGCCTGGTGGTGCCGGCCGCCAGCAGCGAACGGGCCACGACGGTCATCAAGCAGGCCTTCGAGCAGGAACTTCGCCACGGCCAGGTCCAGCGCGTGTTTACCACCGGCGGCATCCGCATCCTGGCGATCGTCGGCGAAGGCATGACGGGCACGCCCGGCGTGGCCGCGCGCCTTTTCAACAGCCTCGCGCGCGCCGGCGTCAACGTGCGCGCCATCGCCCAGGGCGCCTCGGAGCGCAACATCTCCGTGGCCGTCGACGAGGAACAGGCCGGGCGCGCGCTCAAGGCGGTGCACGCCGGCTTCTACCTGTCCGATCACACGCTCTCGATCGGCCTGGTCGGGCCCGGGCAGGTGGGCAAGGCACTGCTGCGCCAGATCGGCAGCGCGCGGGGCGGGTTGCTCGAGACCGCGCACCTGGACCTGCGCCTGCGCGCGGTGGCCGGCTCGACGCGCATGCGCCTGGCCGCCGACGACGAAGCCAGCCTGGACGCCGCCGCCCTGGCCGACGACCCCTGGCAAGACCAGAGCGGCCCGCTGGATTTCGGGCACTTTACGCAGCAGGTCAACGACGACCACTGGCCGCATGCGCTCATTATCGACTGCAGCGCCAGCGATGAAGTGGCCGAGCGCTACGCCGACTGGCTGGCCGCCGGCATCCACGTGGTCACGCCCAACAAGCGCGCCGGCAGCGGACCGGGCGAGCGCTACGCCGCCATTCGCGCGCCGGTGGCTGCCGGCCAGGCGCGCTGGCGCTACGAGGCCACCGTCGGCGCGGGCCTGCCCATCATCCAGACCCTGCGCGACCTCATCGACACCGGCGACACGATCCGCCGCATCGAGGGCATCTTCTCCGGCACCCTGGCCTACCTGTTCAACCGCTTCGAGCCGGGCATGTCGTTTGCCCAGCTGGTGGGTGAGGCGCACGCCGCCGGCTACACCGAACCCGACCCGCGCGACGACCTGTCGGGCATGGACGTGGCGCGCAAGCTGGTGATCGTGGCCCGCGAGATGGGCCTGGCGATCGAGCTCGACGACATCGAAGTGGAAAACCTGATTCCGGATTCACTGGCGGCGCTGGAAGTCGACGATTTCCTGGCCGAACTGGGCGGCATGGACGCGGCCATGACGGAACGACTCCAGGCGGCCCGAAGCGAGGGCTGCGTGCTGCGCCACGTGGCCGAACTCGACCAATCCGGCCGGGCGTCGGTATCGCTGCGCGCCCTGCCCGAAGACCATCCCTTCGCCCACCTGGCGCTGACCGACAACGTCGTCGCCTTCACCACCGACCGCTACTGCGACAACCCGCTGATCGTGCAGGGCCCCGGCGCCGGGCCGGAGGTCACCGCCGCCGGCGTGTTCGCCGACCTGCTGCGCGTCGCCAGCGCCCTGGGGGCCAAGCTTTGAGCAAGCTGACGACGGCAAGCGCCTTCGCCCCGGCCAGCGTCGGCAACGTCGCCGCCGGTTTCGACCTGCTCGGCCACGCCGTCGACGGGCCGGGCGACACGGTTACGGCCACGCGCTCGGACCAGCCCGGCGTGGTGGTCGAGGCGATCACCGGCCTGTCCGAAGACCTGCCGCTGGCGGCGGAGAAGAACACCGCCGCCGTCGCCGCGCAGGCCCTGCTCGATGCCGTCAAGCCGGGCTTCGGCCTGCGGCTTCGCATCCACAAAGGCATCCCGCTGTGTTCCGGCCTGGGAGGTTCGGCCGCCTCGGCTACCGCCGGCGTCGTGGCAACCAATGCCCTGCTCGACGCGCCCCTGTCGCGCGAGGCGCTCTACCCTTTCGCGCTGGCCGGAGAGACGGTCGCCAGCGGCAGCGCCCACGGCGACAATCTGGGCTCGCAGCTGCTTGGCGGCCTGGTGCTGGCCACCCATGACAATCTGCTGAAACTGCCCGTACCGGCCTCGCTCTACGCCGTGGTGGTCCATCCCGACCACCGCGTGGCCACGCGCCAGGCCCGCGCGGCACTGCGCGAGCCCTTCGACCTGGAAACCGTGGTCACCCAGCAATCGCACCTGGCCGAACTGATCTGCGGCTGCTACGAAAACGACCTGGCGCGCCTGGCGCGCGGCCTGGTCGACGTAATGATCGAGCCGCGCCGCGCCCGCCTGATCCCGGGGCTGGCGCCGGTCAAGGCCGCCGCCACGCAGGAAGGCGCGCTCGGCACGGCGATTTCCGGCGCGGGCCCCACGGTGGTGGCCTGGTTCGACGGCACGGCGCAGACGCAGGCCGCCGCCGCGGCCATGCGCACGGCCTTCGAGGCGGTCGGGCTCGGTTCGCAAGCCTGGATCACGCCGGTGGACGCGCCCGGCGCGCGGCTGGTCGATTCACCGCCGGCCGAAGCGGCATGAAGTTCGTCAGCACCGCCGGCGGCGCGAGCGCGAACCTGGCCGAGGCGCTGACCAGCGGCCTGGCGCCCGACGGCGGGCTGTTCGTGCCCGAGACGCTGCCACGACTGCCACTCGATGCCCTCGACGGTTGCCAGACGCTGCCGGAATCGGCGCGCAAGACGCTCGCCCCGTTTTTTGCCGGCAGCCCGCTTGAAGACGAACTGCCCCTGATCTGCAGCGAGGCGCTGGACCTGCCGTTGCCGATCACCCGCTTGGGCGTACCCAACGGCGCCGCCGGCGAGGCCGGGCACGCGCCGGCCTGGCTGCTGGAGCTGTTTCACGGGCCCACGGCCGCGTTCAAGGACTTTGCCGCGCGCTTCCTGGCGGCTTGCCTTTCGCGCCTGCGCGCCGACGACGAGCCGGTTCGAACGGTGCTGGTGGCGACCTCCGGCGATACCGGCGGCGCGGTGGCCGCGGCGTTTCATCGCCGGCCGGGTTTTCGCGTGGTGGTGCTCTATCCAGATGGAAAGGTGTCCGCGCGCCAGGCCCACCAGCTGGGCGCCTTCGGCGACAACGTCAAAACCTACTGCGTCCAGGGCAACTTCGACGACTGCCAGCGCCTGGTGAAGCGCGCGCTCAACGACCGCGAACTGCTCGACCAGGTGCCGCTGACCTCGGCCAACAGCATTTCCATCGGGCGGCTACTGCCCCAGATCAGCTACTACGCCCACGCCGCCCATCAGCTTTTTACCGAAACGCGCGCACCGGTCGACATGATCGTGCCCACCGGCAACCTGGGCAACGCCCTGGCGGCCATCATGGCGCGCGAGATGGGCCTGCCGATCGGCCACGTCACCCTGGCGACCAACGCCAATCGCGCCCTGCCCGAGTATTTCGCCGGCGGCGAGTTCGATCCGCACGAGGCCATCGCCACCCTGGCCAACGCGATGGACGTGGGAAGCCCGAGCAATTTCGAGCGCCTGGCCTGGCTGTTTCGCGACAAGAATCTGCGGGATGCCGACATCGACGCGGTCGGCATCGACGACGAACGCATCCGCCAGACCATCGTCAAGACCGACCGCGAACGCGGCCTGACCGTGTGCCCCCACACCGCCTGCGCCATGGCCGCGCTGGAAGACCGCCGCCGCGCCGGCAACGACCGCCCCACCCTGGTCGTGGCCACCGCCCACCCGGCCAAGTTCGAACAGGTCGTCGAGCCCCTGCTCGGACGCAAGATCCCGCCGCCGGAGGCGCTGGCGGCGCTGCTGGAAAAGCCGAGCCATGCCGAGGCATTGGCGGCCGATTACGGGGCGTTACGGAAGGCGCTATTGCCCGCGTAGGTCGGGGTTACATCCCCGACGGACGACGTAAGAGGGTCTGAACAAACGTAGCGACGTGTGCACAAGACCGAAATCTCGTCCGTCGGCGATGTAACGCCGACCTACGGTCCCGGACGCACGTCAACGCCGAAATGTAGGTCGGGGTTACATCCCCGACGGACGACTACAGGGCGAAGGGCACCCGTACTTTCAGCCAGTAGTTACGGCCGGGGCTGAGGGCATAGCCCTTGTAGGTATCCAGGAAGTCGCGGTAGTCCTCGTCGAAGACGTTGTCGATGCCGGCATCGACGTTGAGCGTTCCGTGGCTGCCCAGGCCGACGTCGAAGCCGATACCCAAGTCGAGCAGCGTGTAAGCATCCGTCGATGCGGTTCCGAAAGGCGTGTTGTCGAACTGCGAGAACGGTTCGCGTCGGCCGGCCGAGTCCTTGTCGGCTGCGTAACGCAGGTCGGCACGCGCGTACAGGTTGGCGAGCGCGCCCATCGAGTCCCTGGTGTAGATGGCGCCCAGCCCGGCCTGGTCGGCCGGCAGCAGGGGCAGGTCCTCGCCGGTGGCGTCGAACTCCCCGCGCACGGCCTCGGCGGTGGCGCGCAGTTCGAAGCGCTCGGTCGCAAACCAGCGCAGCGTCATGTCGCCGCCGGTCAGCGTGGCATCGTCCTGGTCGGTCGCGAAGATCGGCAGACCGCCGGCGTTGGTCTCGCCGGTGTTGGACAGGAAGATGTAGTCGTCGATACGGTTGCGATAGACCGTGGCCTTGAAGCGGAACCGGTCCGAGCTGAAGCGCAGGCCCAGGTCGGTATTGAGGGAGATTTCTTCGTCAAGCTTGGCGTTTCCGCGCTGCTGCGCGGCGACACCGCCGTGCACGCCGTTGACGTAGAGCTCGAATAACTCCGGCGCCCGGAACCCGCGCCCGATGTTGGCCACCGCCGACCAGCGGTCGGTGAACTTCCAGGTCGCGCCGACCGAGCCGCTGAACACGCTGTAGTTGTTCTCGCGCAGTGCCGGATCTTCAGGGATGACGGACTGATCGAACGTGCGGTTGGGGTCGGCGGACTGAGTGCGATCGTCGTAGCGCAGCCCCAGGTTGAAGATCCAGTCGCCGCGGCGCCATTCTTCCAGGCCGAACAGCGAGACGTTCTCGATCTCGCCGCCGGGCGACAGCGCCACCGGGCCGACCGACTCCTGTTCTTCGCGAACGAACTCGACGCCCAGTCGCCCGCTGGCACCGCCGATTGCCGACAGTCTTGCATGCCGGGCCTCCAGCCGCGCCGTGTAACTGTCGCGCTCGAGATCGAGCACCATGTCTTCGGAAAGGAACTCGCGCGTGCTGCCCGTGGGCCGCGTCGTGCCCCCCGGGCCGGGGTTGGACTGACGCAGGTTGTTGACCCAGCTCAGCTGCGGCGCAAGCGTCCAGACCGGGTCGAGGAAGAACTCGCCGGAAATCTGCAGCGTGTCGTTTTCGAGGTTCTGGCCGATACCGATGCCGTTGGGCAGGTTGACCGGCGGCGGCAGCAGGAAATTGTGCTCGTCTTCCCAGTGCTGGTAGCGCATGGTCACCGAGCCCCAGTCGCCCCGGTGGCCGTAAGCCAGCTCGCCGTTGAGCTGCTCGTAGTCGGTGTGGTCGAGATCGCCGGAGAAGTTGGGCCGGCCGGGAATCGACGTTTCGGGGAAGGTGCCGACATCCGGGGTGGTCATGTTGCCGGCTTGGCGCGAGATGACCGCGGCGGTCAGGCCGTTGGCCTCACCCGCGGCATTGAGCCGCAGCCCGTAGGTGCGCTCGTTGTTGACGCTGCCGTAGTGGCCCATGAAAGCGCCGTCGATGCGCGTCGCGCCGTTTCGGGCATACGGCACCGGAACCGGAATGACGTTGACCGCACCGCCGATGGCGTCGCTGCCGTAGAGCACGCTGGAAGCACCGCGAACCACTTCGATGCGATCGGCAAAGTAGGGTTCGATATTGGGCGCGTGGCGCACGCCGAACTGCTGATGATTGACGCCGACGCCGTCGTTGAGAACGCGGACGCGATTGCCGCTCAGGCCGCGCACGACGGGCTTGCCGACCTGGGTGCCGGTGCTGATATTGCTGACACCGGCGAGCTGGTCGAGCGAGTCGCCCAGCGAGCCGCCCTGCTCGCGGCGTTTTTCCGCACCGCCGACGACATCCACGTCACTGGGCGCATCGAGCACCGATATGGGCGAGGCCGTGCCGGTGGTGGTGATGGGGTCGAGCTCGAGCGAAGCTTCTTCATCCGAGTTGGCCTCGGCGGCTTCCTCGGCATTCTCGTCCTGTGCCGACAAGGGAGCGGCGAGCAGGAGCGACCCGGTGATCAGGAATGTAGCGATGGACAGGAATCGGTGCGGGCACCGAATGAAACGGTTCGTGGATTGCATGACTGACTCCGTTCGTACAAGCCTCGCGCGCGCCGGACTCGGCGGCGAAGGCGATTGAAAGACTGGTTGGTGGACTGGCCCGCCGGAAGCGGCGGGTGAGCGGAGTTCAGCCTATGGGCGGGCCGCGACAAAGCGGCGGTGGTGCGGGCTCGGCGGCCGCGGGACGCGGCCTGAAGACGACCGGCGGCGCGGCCTCCAGCCGCACAACGGCGAGGTCAGCGCGCGGCAGCGGTTCGCTGGCCCCGTGCACGCAAAGCTGGCAGATCTCGTCGGCCACCTCGGGAGGGTCGGCATGGACGTGAAGCGGCAGCAGCAACTGGCCGGACACGGCCAGCACCAGCAACACGCCGTGCAGCAGCCCCACCACGGCGGCGGGCGAAGCGGTTTTTGAACCCGTTGGGCGCCAGAAACGCATGTGAAACAATATAACATTTACATTGCGCGGGCCGTTGACATCGGATCACGGATTTTTTGGGATCGTAGGTCGGCGTTACATCGCCGACGGACGACTCCGGAAACCGGAAACCGGAAACCGGAAACCGCATGATCGTAGGTCGGCGTTACATCGCCGACGGACGGCGTTTCGGGTCTGTACACATGTGAGCGACGCGTGTCCCAACCATGAAGGGTGTCTGAACCGCGGCGTGCGAGGTCCCGGCTCGGAGGCCGGGACGACATTCGATTACAGACGGCGTTTCGGGTCTGTACACATGTGAGCGACGCGTGTCCCAACCATGAAGGGTGTCTGAACCGCGGCGTGCGAGGTCCCGGCTCGGAGGCCGGGACGACATTCGATTACAGACGGCGTTTCGGGTCTGTACACATGTGAGCGACGCGTGTCCCAACCATGAAGGGTGTCTGAACCGCGGCGTGCGAGGTCCCGGCTCGGAGGCCGGGACGACATTCGATTACAGTCCGGCGGCCAGGCGGGTGCCTTCGTCGATGGCGCGTTTGGCGTCGAGTTCGGCGGCGATGTGGGCGCCGCCGACGACGTGGGCGGTGATGCCCGCGGCTTCGAGGGGTTCGACCAGTTCGGTGCGCGAGAGCTGGCCGGCGCAGATGACGATGTTGTCGACTTCCAGCAGCTGCGGCTTTTCGTCGATGACGATGTGCAGGCCGTCGTCGTCGATGCGTTCGTAGCTCACGCCGCCGAGCATGTTCACGCCGAACTCCTTCAGCGACTTGCGGTGGATCCAGCCGGTGGTCTTGCCCAGGCCCTTGCCGTGCTTGGTGGTCTTGCGCTGCAGCAGGTGGATCTCGCGCGCCGGCGCATGGAACTGCGGTTTCAGGCCCTCGACGCCACCGCGGCGATCGATGGACATGTCCACGCCCCACTGCTCGAAGAATTCCTCCGGCGTGGGTTCGTCCGGATCGGGCCGGGACGGCACGTCGCTGTGAACCAGGAACTCGGACACGTCGAAGCCGATGCCGCCGGCGCCGATGACCGCCACGCGCTTGCCGACCGGCTTGTTGTGCAGCAGCACGTCGATGTAGCCGAGCACCGAGGGATGGTCCTGGCCGGGAATCCCGGTATCGCGCGGGACCACGCCGGCGGCGATGATCACCTCGTCGAAGCCTTCCTCCTTGAGGGCCGCGGCATCGACTTTCGTGTTCAGGCGCAAATCGACCTTGTGGAGCTCGATCTGGCGGCCGAAGTAGCGCAGGGTCTCGACGAACTCTTCCTTGCCGGGAATGCGCTGGGCCATGTTGAACTGCCCGCCGATGCGGTCCATGGCCTCGAACAGCACCACCTCATGGCCGCGCTCGGCCGCCGTCGTGGCGGCTGCAAGGCCCGCCGGGCCGGCGCCGACGACTGCCACGCGCTTCTTTTTCTCTGCCGGCTCGATCAGCAGCTCGGTCTCGTGGCCGGCGCGCGGGTTGACCAGGCAGCTGGCCTTCTTGTTTTCGAAAACATGATCCAGGCAGGCCTGGTTGCAGGCGATGCAGGTGTTGATCTCGTCGGCGCGTTTTGCGCGTGCCTTGTTGACCCATTCGGGGTCGGCCAGGAAGGGCCGCGCCATCGACACCATGTCGGCATCGCCGCGCTCGAGCACTTCCTCGGCGGTATGCGGCATGTTGATGCGGTTGGTGGTCACCAGCGGGATCTTGACGGTGTCGCGGAACTTGCGCGTCACCCAGGCATAGCCGGCGCGCGGCACCGAGGTGGCGATGGTGGGAATGCGCGTCTCGTGCCAGCCGATGCCGGTGTTGATGATGCTCGCCCCGGCGGCCTCGATGGCACGGCCGAGTTCGACGACCTCTTCCCAGCTGTTGCCGTCTTCGAGCATGTCGAGCATGGAAAGGCGGTAGATGACGATGAAATCGCTGCCGACGGCCTCGCGCGTGCGGCGCACGATCTCGACGGCGATGCGCATGCGGTTTTCGAACGAGCCGCCCCACTCGTCGTCTCGCTTGTTGGTGCGCGGCACCAGGAACTGGTTGATGAAATAGCCTTCCGAGCCCATCACCTCCACGCCGTCGTAGCCGGCGTGCTGCGCGAGCTTCGCCGCGCGCACGAAGTGGCGGATCTGCTTTTCGATGCCCGAGCTGGAAAGTGCCTTCGGCTTGAACGGGTTGATCGGCGCCTGGATGGCCGACGGCGCGAGCGAGAACGGGTGATAGGCGTAGCGCCCGGCGTGCAGGATCTGCATGCAGATGCGCCCGCCGGCCTCGTGCACGGCGTCGGTCATGCGCCGGTGGCGGCGCGCTTCGAGCTTGTTGGTCAGCTTCGACGCCAGCGGCGCGAGCGAGCCGCGCCGGTTGGGCGCGATGCCGCCGGTCACCATCAGCCCCGCCCCGCCCCTGGCGCGTTCGACGAAATAGGCCGACAGCTTCGGCCAGTTCCACAGCCGGTCTTCGAGCCCGGTATGCATCGAACCCATCAGGATCCGGTTGGGCAGGGTCACGTGCCCGAGGTCAAGCGGGCGGAAGATGTTCGGGTAGGCGGGATTGGTGGTGGCTTCGGTCACGGCATACTTTGGCGTATGGGGGAGGTGACATTATGCATGGGAGGGGCTGGTGTTTTGGTGTTTTGGTTTTTTGGTTTTTTGGTTTTTTGGTTTGGCAGCCGGTCGCCTGGGGGGGGCTTCGCGGCGTTGGCTGTGGCGTTTGCGGCAAAGTTGCGTAGGTCGCGGTTACATCCGCGACGGACGACGGTTCGGGTCTGTACACATGTGAGCTACGCGTGTCCCAATCATCAAGGTCGTCCGTCGGGGATGTAACCCCGACCTACGCAGATTTCGTTACAGGTTTTCGCGGACGTTCACGCCGCTGACCTCGGCCAGCTCTTCGTAGAGCTCCCGCTCCCGGTCGGAACCGGGCTTCGGAACCTCGACCTTGACGGTGATGATCTGGTCGCCAGCCGGCTTGCCGGGGAGGCCGCGGCCCTTCAGGCGCATGCGCTTGCCGCTGGATGAGCCGGCGGGGATGTTGAGGTTGACCTTGCCGCCGAGGGTGGGCACGCGCACTTCCGCGCCCAGGGCGGCTTCCCAGGGTGCGACGGGCAGATCGACGAGGACGTTGCGCCCGTCGAGCTGGAACAGCGGATGCGGCGCGATCTTTACTTCCATCAGCAAATCACCGGCCGGGCCACCGCCGGGGCCGGGTTCGCCCTGGCCGGACAGGCGGATCTTGCGCCCGGGCGTGACGCCGGCGGGAATGTTGACATCCAGGTTCTGGCGCTTGCCGTCGCGGTCGAGGGCGATGCGGCGCTTGCCGCCGTTGAAGGCGGTATCCAGGTCGATCTCGACGGTGGCGGTGATGTCGCGGCCCTTGGCGCGGGCCTGGCGACGGCCGCCGCCCATTCCGCCACCCATGCCGCCGAGACCGCCACCGAAGAGGCTTTCGAAGAATTCACTGAAATCGCTGAAACCTTCTGCAGCCCCGCCGCCAGCACCGCGGGTGCGGGTGCCGCCAACACCGCCGAAGCCGCCGCCATCCCAGCCCGGCGGCGGCCGGAAGTCCTCGCCGCCGCGATAGCCGCCGGCGCGCAGCTGATCGTACTGCTTGCGCTTCTCGGCGTCCTTGAGCACCTCGTAGGCCTCGCCGACTTCCTTGAAGCGGTCTTCCGAGCCGGTCTCCTTGTTGCGGTCAGGGTGATATTTGCGCGCCAGCTTGCGATAGGCGCGCCGGATATCGTCGGCCGAGGCGTCCGGTTCGACGCCCAGCGTCTTGTAGTAGTCCTTGAATTTCATTGCTGCAACCGCTTGGGAGGGTTTGTATTCGCTGCTTATTGAATGTGGGTGAAAGGCCGAAACTCAATGGGCGGGAGGTTTCAGGGGTCAGGTTTCAGGGGTCAGGGGTTGACTGTATTCGGGAAACTGGGTAATTTCTACGCATATGCGTCTATACACCTATCTAAAGGTAATTGATCGTGACACGCTGGAACCTCTCTATTCCTGATGAAACGGACCGGGCAGTTCGCACTTTTCTTGCCCGCACAGGCGGCAAGAAGGGCGATCTTTCAAAGTTTGTCGATGAAGCCGTCCGTCGGCATGTTCTTGAATCCACCGTTCGGGCGGCCAAGGAACGCAATCAACAAAGCGACCAGCAGGCCCTCCTCGATCTGATTGCTGAAGAAGTGCGTGAGTGTGGCTGCGGCGATCGCAGCGATGGTTGACTCTTGCCCTGGGAGACGCTGAGGGAATACCGATCGTGACGGCGCGGCAAGCGCTTGAACGCATCAACCAAGGTTGACCATTACGAATCCTGAACAGCTAAGGTTTCAGCTCCGTAGGTCGCGGTTACATCCGCGACGGACGACATTTCAGATCTGTCCACGCATCGGCTACGCGCGTTGAAGTCCGAACCGTCCAAGGACTCTGCCGAGCCGCCGCGCATCCTAAGTATCAAAACGCTCGAACCAGGTGACGGCGGGATGATCGGGGTTCATTTCCTGTGCCAGGCGGTCACGCAGTTCGGCGGCTTGTTCGTTTGGGGCTCCGCCCGGCGATTCGGCCACGGCGAGGAGTGTCTGGGCTTCGGTGATTCGCCAACCGCCGAGGCCGAGCTTCTTGCGAAGGTCCAGGCACTGCTCGGCGCGTGAGCGGGCCTGGTCGTGCTGGCCGCGCTCGAGCGCGTGGCGCGCGCGTTCGCAGGCGATGACCGACAGGGCCGATCGTGCCGCGCCGCCCGCCGCCTCGGCGTCGGCCGCCAGGGCCTCGAAGGCCCCGGGATCGAAGTCGTCGCCCAGGCGCCGCTGCACCCTGAGCACCGCCAGGCGGGTCTGAATGCTGTAGGGGTGTTTCTGACCGAGCAGCCCGGTCATGATCTCGCGCGACTCGGTATAGCGATCGAGGGCTTCTTGCAGGCGCCCGCGGGCCTCGGCCAGTTCGCCCAGGCCGAGCCGGGCGGCGGCGTAGTCCGGCGTGTCGTCGCCGATGAAGCGGGCGAAGACCTCGCTGGCTCGCTCGAGGTGGGTTTCGGCCTCGTCGAGCCGGCCGCGCACGACGAGCATCCGGCCCAGGTTGAGCTGGGCGGCCGCCATGGCGCCGGACGGGCCGTACTGTTCCCGGCGCACTTCGATAACGCGCCGCAGGCGCTGTTGGGCCTCGTCGGTTCGCCCGAGGCGTTCAAGCACGGTGGCCAGGTTGGCGGTGACCGACAGACCGTCGCTGGAATCGCCGCGTTCGAGCGCCAGCCACAGGGCCTCGGCCGTCTCGAAATGCCGCGCGGCTTCTTCGAGTTCGCCGCCCATGAGCAGGGTCACCGCCAGGTTGTTTTCCGCCCGCGCCATCAGCGGGCGCGGGCCGGCGGAGACCTCCAGCGCCAGGTCGCGGGCGCGGCGCAGGTCGGCCCGCGCCTCCTCCCAGCGCCCCAGGTCGCGGTGCAGGCGCCCGCGGATCTGCAGCGCGTCGGACAGGCGCGCCGGGTGCGCGCCCGCCATCGAACCGAGAATATCAAGCGCCTGGTCGGCGGCCGCCAGCCCCTCCTCGACGCGCCCGCGCCGGTGGTGAACCTGGGCCATGTCCAGCAGGGCGATGGCGTGCAACAGGGGATTGTCAGTGCCCTCGTCGCCGGCGGCAAAGTCGGCCAGCAGGGGCTCGGCCGCGGCGTAGTCGTTGAGCGCGATCATGATCTCGCCGAGCACGGCGTTGACCTGCTGGCGAAGATCGGGGTCGTTGGCCAGCCATTCCCCGGCCACGCCGGCGGTGCGGTCGAGCAGCTCGCGGGCGGTCATGCTCTCGGTGTCGTCGGAGAGGCTGCCGACCTCGCGGAACAATAGCGTGAGATGCTCGCGCAGCGCGTTGGAGCGGGCGGCCTCGGCCTGCGCCAGGTCGCGCTCGACGGCGGCCACGCGCGCCTGCCAGACGACGGCGGAAATGCCCCCGACGAGCGAGACGACAGCCAGCGCGCCAAGCACGGCGCCGACGGTGTGGCGGCGCGTCCACAGCCTCAGGCGCTCGAACACGCCGATGCGCCGCGAGCGCACGGGCAGGTCGTTCTCCAGCCGGCCGATGTCGAGCGCCATGGCGTTGACGGTGGCGTAGCGCATGGCCGGGTCGGCGTGCGTGGCGCGTTTGATGATGGCGTCGACATCGCGCAGGCGGTGAAATTGCCGCCAGGTTTTTTGGGGCCGCGCCCCGCCCTGCGCCGGGGGGCAATTGCCGTAGACCAGCCAATGGAGCAGCGCGCCCAGGCCATAGATGTCAGCGGCGGTCGAGACCGGCTTACCCTCGAGCACCTCGGGCGCGGCGTAGCCCGGCGTGATCGCCGCCGGCAGGTCGTGGTGCATCTCGCGGTCGAGCAGGCGCGCCACGCCGAAATCCAGCAGGCAGACCCGGTTGTGTTCGGTGACCTTGAGGTTGGCCGGCTTGATGTCGCCGTGGACGATCAGCTCGCGGTGGGCGGCGGCGACCGCCTCGCAGGCTTCCCGGAAGATTCGCAGCGTCGTTTCGGGGGTCGGCGACTTTGCCCGGCACCAGTCGTCGAGGTTGTCGCCCTCGACCCAGTCCATCACCAGGTAGGGGCGGCCATCGTCGCTGACGCCGCCGTCGAGCAGCCGCGCGATGCCGGGGTGGTTCAGGCGCGCCAGGGTCTGGCGCTCGAAGGTGAGCAGCCGGGCCAGGTCGTCGCTGTGGCCGCGGATGAGCTTGACGGCCACCTGCATGTCGAAAGCGCCGTCGGCGCGCTCGGCGCGGTAGACGTCGCCCATACCGCCGGTGCCGACCGGTTCGAGCAGGCGCCAGGGGCCCAAGCGCGTGCCCGGTTCGAGCCGCCGGTCGTCGCGCCCCATGCGCGCGTCGAGTGCATCGCCCATCATCGAGCGGGCGGACTCGTCGAGCATGCCGCCGGGCTCGGTGCTCGCGGCCAGCAGGCGCGCCAGCCAGGCGCCAACGCGCGGGGCGCGGGCGCGGATGCGCTCCAATTCGGAATCGCGTTCTGAAGACGGGCGATCGAGCAGGTCGTCGAGCAGTCGATCGACCAGGCGCCGACGCGCGGGCGTCAGTCGACCGGCGGGTTTGCGCTCACGGCCTTCGGACATGCCTCAGCTCTGCATCTCCACCAGCAGCCAGGCGCGCGCGCGCTCCCAGTCGCGCTGGACGGTGCGCACGGAGATGTCGAGCATTTCCGCGATCTCGTCAGCGGTCTGGCCGCCGAAGAAGCGGGCGATGACCACCTCGGCCAGGCGCGGGTTGGCTTCTTCGAGCCGGGCCAGTGCCTCGTCGATCTGCAGCACGGTCTGCTCGCTGCCGGTGGACGCGCCGGCGAGTTCTTCGTTGAGGCTCAACGGTGCCTGGCCGGAACCGCGCTTGGCGGCGAGCTTGCTGCGCGCGTGATCGACGATGAGCTGGCGAATGGCCAGCGAGGAGAGCCGCTTGAGATGCATCCGGTTGCGGATGTTCTGATCGGCACTGTTGCGCAGCTTCAGGAAGGCCTCGTGCACCAGCTCGGTGGTCTGCAGCGTGGGCGTGGAACCGAAGCGCGCCTGCTGACAACGCGCGACCTCGCGCAGATCGTCGTAAATCAGCGGCAGAATCTGATCGATGGTTTCGGGCTGTTCACGCAGCTCCGAAAGCAGCCGAGTCACCTCCCCTTCCGAAATGACGTCCTGCGTAGTTGACACGATTGCAACCGGATTTTCGTTGGAGTAGAGATGTCAGTTTGCCACATTCTGGCTTAATGGGAGCTTAAGGCAGGTTTCCGGTTTCCGGTTTACGGTTTACGGCGGCAGCCGGTGGCATTGCAGGGCGGCTTTGCCGCGAACCGGCGTTGCAAACCGGACGTGCGCCGGGCAAGCGTAGGGTGCGTGGAGCGAAGCGCAAAGCATCTGGACAACGAGCGCGCGGCGAAGCCGCCCACCATTGCGCGACAATTGCCGCCGGAAACCGTAAACCGGAAACCGTAACCCGTTGTTTTGCCTGAACCCTAAACCCCAGCCAACCAGCTCACAGCTCCTTCAACGCCCCTTCATCCAGCCGAAACACCGTCCACTCCTCCATCGGCTTCGCACCCAGCTTTCTGTAGAACTCGATGGCCGGTTCGTTCCAGTCGAGGACGCTCCATTCCATGCGGCCGTAGTTGCGATCGCGGGCGATGCCGGCCAGGTGCAGCAGCAGGGCCTTGCCGATGCCCTTGCCGCGGTGATCATCGCGCACGTAGAGGTCTTCCAGGTACAGGCCGGGGCGGCCGACGAAGGTGGAGAAGTTGCGGAAGAACAGCGCGAAGCCGACGGCGCGGCCCGCCCATTCGGCGATCACCGCCTCGGCCACGGCGCCGCCGCCGAACAGCGACTCGGAAATATCGCCCGGCGTGGCCTCGACTTCGTGGGCCAGGCGCTCGTACTCGGCCAGTTCGCGGATGAGGTCGAGCAAAAGCAGTTCGTCGCCCGGACGGGCGGTGCGGAGTTCGAGGCGATCGGTCATATCGGCAGCGTCTGATGGGTTTGTGAGGCTGAATCCTACGCCAAAGGCGGCGGCGAGTCAGGGGTCAATATGACCGGCAGCCTCGCCCTGGGCGGCGCCGTGGCCATGATCGAACCGGCGGTCAACACCATCGCGTACTTCTTCCACGAAAAAGTCTGGGATCGCTTCGGCCTGGGCGGATCACGCCAGAACCAGGCCACCCAAGCCACCCAGCCCCCGGCCGACTGCCCCTTCGCCGCCAACGCACACCCGGCCAACGACCCCATCGCCCGCTGCCTGCAATGCCAGTGGCGCGCGAGGAACACGCCCCAGACCACCCCCATGTAGGTCGGCGTTACATCGCCGACGGACGAGGTTTCCGATCAGAACACGCGTGAGCCATGCATGGCGGCATCTGATGCGTTGTCCGTCGGGGATGTAACCCCGACCTACTGGTCTGCCGCGTCGAGCCGATCGAGTATCCGTCTGGCTTTCTCAACATCCCCACCGCTGGCCACGGCTCTGAATCGGCTCTCCGCATCAAAACTGGCGATGGCCTGGGTGCTGAGCTCTTCCATCAGTTTATTAACACTCAGGCCTCTCGCCCTCGCCAGCGATCTGAGCCGCTCTGCCGTATCGTCCGGCAGTCGAATCGTCAGCTTGCTCATCAGTTCAACTCCGGTGCCTGAACACGTTCATGGTTCGTAGGATGCGTGGAGCGAAGCGCAACGCATCAGCCGACGCTGGAATGATGCGTTACGGCTCAAAGGGCCTCCACGCATCCGACGGGTGCCCGGCGCACGCCCGGAATGCAACGCCATTTCGCGGCAAAGCCGCCCACCATTCCACAACGATTGCCGCCGGAAACCGGAAACCGGAAACCGGAAACCGGAAACCGGAAAACGATGTTTCCCTGAACCCTTTATTCCACCAACTCCGGCCGCCCGTAATACCAGCCCTGCGCGTAATCACAGCCAACGCTTCGCACAAACTCCGCCTCGGCGGCGGTTTCGACGCCTTCGGCGGTGACTTGCATGCCCAGGTCGTGGGCCAGGTGGGTGATGGCGCGCACGATGGCGGCGCTGGCGGCGTCGTCTTCGATATGGCGCACGAAGGTGCGGTCGACCTTGAGGTGCTGTACCGGCAGGCGCCGAAGGTAGCCCAGGGACGAAAACCCCGTGCCGAAGTCGTCGATGGTCACGCTGACGCCGGCTTCGCGCAGGCGGGCGATCTGCTTGAGCGTCTCGGCGCTGTCGCGCACGAAGGCGCGCTCGGTGATCTCCACCTCCAGGCGCTCGGGGCCGATGCCGGCTTCCTCGCCCATCGCGATCAGGCCCGAGCAGAAGGTCGGGTCCTGCAGCTGGCTGGGTGCGGCGTTGAGCGCCAGTTTGGTGCCGCCCCGCTTCGCCACGGCGCGCATGGCCCGGCGATAGACCTGCTCGCCCAGGGCAGCCACCAGGCCGCGCTTTTCGGCCATGGCGATGAAGCGATCGGGCGAGAGCCAGCCGTCTTCCCAGTGATACCAGCGCGCCAGGGCCTCGACCGCCACCGGTTTTCCGTCGGACAGGGACACGATTGGCTGCAGCGAGACCTGGATCTGCTCGCGCTCGATGGCGCCGCGTAATTCCGTCTCCAGGTAGCGGCGGGCGCGCGCGGCCTCGGTGAGCTCGCGCGTGTAGCGCGCCCAGCGCCCCGGGCCCTGCGACTTGGCCTTGTAGACGGCCGCATCGGCGTGGCGCACCATGTCCTCGGCCGATTCGGCATCGTCGGGAAACAGACTGATGCCGATCGAGATGGTCATTCGCACCTGGCGCTGGTCGAGCCGCATGGGCGCCTCCATGGTGCGGCAGATTTCGTCGCTCAGGCGCTCGGCACGGTCGCCGGCATTCTGGCCCCGCAGCACCACCAGAAACTCGTCACCGCCGATACGCCCGAGCACGCCCACGCCGGAGACGAGCGAATTGAGCCGCTCGGCCACTTCCTGCAGCAGGCGATCGCCGGCGGCGTGGCTCCAGGCATCGTTGATGTCGTTGAAGTTGTCGACGTCGAGGTAGAGCACCGCCAGGCCTTCGCGGGCGGAAGCCGCCAGCCTGAGCTCGTCGCGCAGGGTCGAGTGCAGATGCGCGCGGTTGGGCAGGCCGGTGAGATCGTCGTAGTAGGCCAGGCGGGTGAGCTTGCGCTCGAGCTGGCGGCGCTGCGTGACCAGGCGGGCGAAGCCGTGCCACATCACGCTGCCGTCGGAGAGCTGCTCGGGGCCGGAGTCGACCTCCACCCACTCCAGGTGCTCGTCGCTGCGCGGCCGGTCGACCGGGTACATGCGGAAATGCTCGAAGAAGGGCTCGAGCGTCTCAGCGCTTCGCTCCACCGACTTCATGACGCGCGAGCGGTCCTTTTCGTGGATGCGCTCGAACAGCGGCATGGCGTCCTCGGCGACGCTTTCGAAATCGGTGCCGAAAACCTCCGGGAACTTGGTGCTGGCATAGGGCATCCACAGCCGGCCGGTGTCGGCATCGCGCTGCAGCTGGTAGACCGTGCCCGGCACGTGGCTGGCCAGGCGCTCGAGCTGGATGCGCTGGCGCGCGTGGTCGGCCTCGACGGCCCTCAGGCGCGAGACGTCCAGCGCCACGCCGGCCACCATGTGCTCGCCGTTGACCTCCACGCGCCGGCCCTGGAAATGATGCGGCGGGCTGGCCCCGCGCGGGGTCAGCACGGACGCGTCGATGGCCGAATATCCCTCGACCAGGCACTTCTCCAGCGCCTTCTCCACCCCGGCCCTGTCCGAGTCGGCGAAAAACTCCAGCGCCGACATGCGCGCAATCTGGTCGGACTCGAAGCCGGTCAACTGCTCGAGGCGCTGATTCCACAGGCGCAGGCGCCCGCGCGTGTCGATCAGATAGAAAATACCCGGAATGACATCCAGCAACAGGCCCGAGAGCTCCTGGGCATCCACGAGCTCGCCCACGCCTCGCGCCGGGCCGAATAGCTTGCCGCCTGTTGTCATCCCCTGCTGGTCCTGTTGTCCCTCAACCGCTCGCCCCGACACGGCAGCTCCAAGCCACCGCGTCCCCTGACTGCCGCCTAGTCAACACTGCCGACAATAGCAGATCGTGATCGGCATCACAAAAGACTCAAGATCAGTTGACAACTCAATCCAACTGGAAGCGACCCAGGCGCTTTATATCCCCAGACTTCACGGCGTTCCCCATCTCGGATCCGGAAATCCGCTCGGTCGACATCGGACCCAGCGACTCTCAAGTTGTCGAAGCAACGCCTGAAACCGGCAACCGCCGAATTCGGATTCGCGTTTCCGTTACCGTGATCAACGCACCGGCGCTTGCCGCCTCGGCAATATCGAACCAGATAACTTGCATAAGCTTACAAAATGCAGCGGCATTGAGGCCTTGTTCACGAATTCGTATCACTGACGGATCTTTTGCATGGCTAAGCGCCAGAAGAGCATGAAAATCCGCATCAAGCGTTACGATCACGAGGCCATTTCGCCGTGCATATTTGACAATCGCGGCATCGGTTGCAGTGCTCATTCCAAGCTCGGAGACATGCACCGCGCTCAGGGGCAGCGAACTAACTCCAAGGCCGTCTACCGCCGACGCCGGAACGCCTTGATCCAGCAGAAGCTTCAAGCAACATCACGCTCGACGATTTCGTCACCCAGATTACGGGCTGCCCATGCCAGTGCCTGACGAATATCTTCCGGCTCCAGGTCTGGATAATCCGCGAGCAGCGCATCACGGTCCGGATATGCAGCCAGCGCCTCGAGAACTCGCCGGACGGTTAAACGCATATTCCGGACACAGGGCTGCCCGTTCATTATTTCCTGATTAATCGTAATGCGATCAAAAGCTTCCATGGCTGCCACCCGATACACTTGACGGCACCTAGTGTACCGCGATCTAGGCCCACGGCGAAGAGCGCTGGCTTTTCCCGGCCTTCATTCGCCGGGTCGAATCACCGCGCGAGAAGCACCCGGCCACCTACAAGCACAAGAGCCCGACCAAGTCGTCTACCCTGCGCCCGACCCAACACGGCAGCCCCAAGCCACCGCATCCCCTGGCTGCCGCCTAGTGGGCAATGCGGCAACTCAATCCAACTGGAAGCGACCCAGGCGCTGTAATTCCCCGGCCCTCAACGCGCTCTCGACATAATTCGAAGTGCTATCATCTCAAGGAACTGGAATAACCGGGGAAAACGATGACAGCCTCGACTCCACATAGCCAGCGAACGAGCAAAAACGACATTCTGGGCCTGCTAAAACAGGAGAAGGCGTATTTGGCCCGGGAATTCGGGGTCGTAAACCTGGCATTATTCGGTTCCTCGGTCCGCGACACAGCCGGCCCGGCCAGTGATGTGGACATCATCGTCAACTTCGATGGGCCAGCCACCTCCCGTCGCTACTTCGGCGTGCAGTTTCATCTGGAAGATCTGCTCGGTCGGCCCGTAGACCTCGTCACGGGCAAGGCGCTGCGACCCGAACTTCGGCCGATCATCGAAAGTGAGGCGGTGCATGTCTGAGCCCCGGTCACCGGGACGAAAGTGGCGACTCTACGTCGATGACATGATCACTTTCGCTCAGAAAGTGGAAGCCTACACACAAGGCCTTTCCCAGCCAGAATTTCTATCTGACACCAGAACCCACTAAACAACCAGCCAGCCAACGCAGCAAAAACATCACCCCCCAAACACGTACCGCGCGATATGCGATTTGCGCGACGATGAGTTCGTGCTACTAGTGATCCACACTGGCCCCAAGGGTGATGTTTACAAATGAGCGCCGAAATCCAGATCATTGAAAAAGAAGGCCACGCCCAGTATGCGGTGGTGCCCATGGAAGAATGGCGGCGCATTTGTGCGCTGGCCGAGGATGCCGAAGATATTCAGGCCGCCGACAACGCCGTGCGTGAGCTGGCCGAGGGTTACGACGAAGCTGTTCCGATGGAAGTGGTCCGCGCCCTGCTCGATGACAAGCATCCCCTGGCCGTCTGGCGCCAATACCGGGGCCTTACGCAAAAAGCCCTGGCCGACGCCGCCGGCGTCGGAAAATCACATGTCTCGCAGATCGAGTCCGGTTCGAAAACCGGTTCAGTCCGGTGTCTGCGCCAACTCGCCGAGGCCCTTCGCGTCGACATCGACGACCTTGTCCGCCAGGACGGCCAGTGAAACCGCCTTGTGCCGGCGGGAGCGGTAGACGTAAGTGATGGGCTGCGCTTTGCGGCTGCTTCGTAGGGCCAGCGGAAAAGCGGACCGACGACAGCTGACCTGATGCAATTTGCCTCATTCGTAGCGTATTGCTACAATTGGGAAAAGTCGACACTGGAGGCACAAATGGCTACTAACAGCATTCGCTTAGATAAAAATCTAATTGAAAAGGCCACGATCATAGCCAATGCGCTTGACCGGACCCCGCCCAAGCAAATAGAACATTGGGCAAAAATCGGCAAGATGATGGAAGATAACCCCGATTTACCCTACGAGTTTGTACGGCAGGCCATCATCGCGCAGGCAGAGCGGGACGCCGGGAAGTTAGAGGCCTACGATTTTGGTTAAAGCCACGAGCGTATTACAGACCCCTACATTCAAGAAAGCGGTAAAGAAACTCAAGCCCAACCAGAAAAAAGACCTTGATTTGGCCGTCAAGGAGCTTATGGCCGACCCCAATACCGGAGAACAAAAAAAAGGTGATCTGGCCTTCCTACGAGTTCATAAGTTCAGAATGAACAAGCAACTGACCCTGCTCGGCTACAGTTTTGATGATGACGCTCTTGTCCTTGAACTGATGGCCCTGGGCTCACACGAAAACTTCTACCGCGATCTCAAACGACGAAAATGACGTTGTAAGTCCCTTCATCAGCGGTGCAACCGAAGCTACCAACAGCCCGCCTCAGATCCGGGGCCTGGCGGCGTCGCAGTAGAAGGGGTGGTGAATAAGGCGGGCTCAGTACCAGTCGACCAGATTCAGGCCTTCGACCCGACTGAATTCGCCGGTGTTGTGCGTAACCAGCGTCGCGCCACGCGCAAGCGCGGTGCCGGCAATCAACGTATCGAGCGGGCCGATGGGCGTTCCCCTGCGTTCCAGACAGGCACGTAAGCGGGCAGCCTGACGCGCCGCGGCATGATCGAACGGCACAAGATGGACGACGTCCAGCAGCTGATCAAATTGGCTACGCCGGGCCTCCGCGCGCTCTGACTTGGCAATTCCGGTCTCGATTTCATACGCCACAACCGTCGGGATTTGGATTTCACTTGGCGGCTGTACCAGCAGGTTCTTAGCAACCTGACCGATTCCCTTGAAGAAGTAAATCAGGGTATTGGTATCGAGCGCATACATTAAATCAGCTCTCGCGGCACATCGTCGGCCTGATCTTCGCGGAGTTGTTCCAGTGCCGGAAAGTCGTGCCATTGCCCGGCCATTTCACGCACCGCCTGCGGCCAGTGCGTGCGGGTTTTTTCCTCGATAAGCCCGGCCACCCAGCGACTGACCGGCTCGCCGGATTCCGAGGCCGCCTGGCGCATCCGGCGCTCGTGCTCTTCGTCGAGATAGATCGTGACCTGCCCCATTGCGTTAACCGATTACTTATATGTGTACATATACTAGATTTTCGATGGTAGCGAGTCAAGCTGGCTCGAGCAGAGGCGGTGTCGAGAGTTTAGCGGCGGTGGTGGCCTGGAAAACGCTGGTCCCAGCTCAAGGTCGAAATGAATAACGGGCCGGGGACACGTTCCAGGCCGCGTCGGGCTGTGGATACAGTGGCCACTGATTTACGATTGACGTCAATCATCAAAACTTGCTATGCTGCCCCCGTGATTCTGGGCTACCGCGACAAACGAACCCAAGCTTTCGCCGATGGCATGTTTGTCCGAGAGTTCCAGAGCTTCGACCGGCAGGCCTGGAAGCGCCTCGAAATTCTTGACGCCGCGACGAGCCTCGACGAACTGGGGGCCTTGCCGAGCAACCGGCTTGAAGCGCTGCGCGGCAACAGAAGTGGCCAATACAGCATTCGCATCAACGGGCAGTGGCGTATTTGCTTTGAATGGCCTCTCGGCGCTGCAGGGCCGTCGAACGTCGAAATCGTGGACTATCACTAGGAGGTATCGAAAATGGCACGCGCCCCTATCCATCCCGGCGAAATACTCGCCGACGAATTGCAGGAAATCGGTGTGACGCCCACCGAGTTGTCGCGTCAGATCGACGTACCTGCCAATCGTATCGCGCAGATCATTCACGGCCGGCGTGGCGTCACCGGGGATACGGCCTTGCGCCTCGGCCACTGGTTCGGTACTTCGGCGCAGTTCTGGCTCAATCTCCAGAGTGCCTATAACATCCGAGTCGCCGAGGAAAAGGCCGGTCGCGAAATCGCGCGGCTGCCGGTGCGCACCGACCTCGAAGGCCAGGCCCGGCCGGGCTGAACGCACAACTGTGGCTGTACATGGCGCCCTACGCGTCTCTGCCTGGTCATATCGCCACCCGAGATTCACGACCACCTGCGCACCGCCATCGTCGCCCCCATGACGACCGGTAGCCGCCCTGCACCCTTTCGCCCCGAGGTCAGCTTTCAGGGCAAGCAAGGAAGGATCGTCCTGGAACAGATGCGCTGCCTCGACCAGAAGCGCCTGATCAAACGCCTCGGCCGAATCGATCAGCCAACACTCGACCGGACCCTCCGGACCCTCCAGACCATGTTCAAGTAAACACCCTGTACTCGAGCCAGCCGACGAAAAACATCACACCCCGTTAAGCGCCGACTCACAGAGAAATGCACGACCCGGGGCGCAGGCCTTGCGCCCCGAAAACCGAAAGTTTCAAGCCTCCTACTCTGAGATTCGCGCGATCTGGTCGGACTCGAAGCCGGTCAGCTGCTCGAGGCGTTGATTCCACAGGCGCAGGCGCCCGCGCGTGTCGATCAGATAGAAAATACCCGGAATGACATCCAGCAACAGGCCCGAGAGCTCCTGTGCATCCACGAGCTCACCCACACCCCGCGCCGGGCCAAATAGCTTGCCGCCTGTTGTCATCCCCTGCTGGTCCTGTCGTCCCTCAACCGCCCGCCCCAACACGGTAGCGCCAAGCCACCGCGTTCCCTGACTGCCGCCTAGTCAACGCTGCTGACAATAGCAGATCGTGATGGGCATCACAAAAGACCCAGAAACACCCGGCCACTCAATCCGACTGGAAGCGACCCAGGCGCTGTAATCCCCCTGCCTTCGACGCGCTCTCGACATAATTCGAAGTGCTATCATCTCAAGGAACTGGAATAACCGGGGAATACGATGACAGCCTCGACTCCACATAGCCAGCGAACGAGCAAGGACGACATTCTCGGCCTGCTAAAGCAGGAGAAGACGTACTTGGCCCGGGAATTCGGGGTCGTAAACCTGGCATTATTCGGTTCCTCGGTCCGCGACACAGCCGCTCCTCCAGTTCCTGCAGGTTGAGCGCATCGCCGGTTGCCCGTTCCGAGCCGTGCGGCTTCGTGTCTATCCCGAACAGCCACCCCACGAATACACCTCTCCCTGAACTCGTCACAGTATGAATTCGCCTGACCAAAGCAGATCTTCATAACCGTCGCAGAATTCTGCTTATCATTCCATACCTTTTAGCCATGCCAACACCAGTGAGCGCGTGAAACCATAATCACCCCGTGCTTTTACATCCGACCCGAATTCGTCTTCCAGATCGCCCGCTTCATCGTACCGTTCTTGCCCAATCAGAGAGAACTGAACCGCTGCGAAGGCCACTTGGTCGAAGCGGCTCAGATAGTCAGGCCGGCTCTCGTCGATGTTCTGGAGCCAACGACGCCCGCGCTCCTCCATAGCTTCCACATCCCGGCTCGCGTAGGCCTCGATCAATGCCAGAGCGTCTTCAATCCCTTCCGGCAACGCTTCACAATCCAGCCACTCGGGGTCAATAAGGACACCCTGCAAACCATCAGCAGGCAAATACGGAACCGTAAGCTCGGTCAGCACAAGCAGCCTGTCAGCCAACCAAACACCAGCAAACACCTCAGGGCGCTGTGTACACATAGCGGAGGCGCCCCCGAGACCCGTAACCCAGTTTCTCAGGTCTTCTCCAACCTCCTCCAATGGCGCATAGTCATCCATGGCAAGAGCTCGTGCCAACGCTCGAGCGTCATTTGCCGAGCTATCTGCAGGGAAGTGACTGACTGTGGGAAGCTTGACATCCAGTGATGGCGGCTGCCGGACACCAAGCCACTCAAGCACAGGAACATCCATATGCGGCATTCTCACAATCTGCTCAGGTTGCATACCACGGAAGCGTGTTCTGGGTGCCTCCAGGCTGAGAACTGGAAAATAGTCGCTATTTACGGGATAGTCATACAGTCTCGCAAACGCTTCTAACAATCTCTTGTCAGCAACCTGCCTGAACTCAAGCTGGGAACCCGCATCGATATTGATATAGCCGAGATCCTCTCTGAAATCACCGTTCACCAAGGAATCGAAATCAGGGTTATCCGTCAAAGGACGATGACTTGCCACCAGAAGCAAATCGCCGTAGTTTGTCAAATAGCCGTGTACGTCCTCAAACTCGGGCAGCATGGCATTGAGGACCGACCCCACAAGATTGTCATTGATCTCATAGAGCTGCAACCACTGGACGAAAATGCCGCCATCCTTCAGGAAACGAGGGACAAACCGGTAGAACTCCTGCGAGAACAACGCACCAATGCCACTAACCCACGGGTTCGAAGGCTCCGAGACGATAGCATCATATTTTTTCTGCTGACCCGAGAAGTAACTCTTGGCGTCGTCAATGATGATGTTGGAGCGACTATCTTCATAGGCCCGCTCCACTCGATCCCCAAACCATTCTGCACCTTCAACCATCCTCTTTTC
The DNA here is from genome assembly GCA_034520805.1 of Lysobacterales bacterium. Classification (GTDB taxonomy): domain Bacteria; phylum Pseudomonadota; class Gammaproteobacteria; order Xanthomonadales; family Wenzhouxiangellaceae; genus Wenzhouxiangella. The sequence goes on from JAXHNG010000008.1 coordinate 439,639, forward strand.
TATCTCGATCGTATCCAGACTCTCAAGCAACGGGCTCGCCAGCATAGTGTGCGTAGTCATTCCTGAGCCAAAGCCAACTACAGCCGCAGACTCTACAGAGCCTAGATAGGCAAAGGGCAAGGCTCCGGCCATGATCATCGTCGGCTCATCAGCAGTTGGCCTGCCTTCATGACGAAACTGGAGCGAAGCATCGGGTTTCCCGTTGGTCGAGATTCGGACAATGCCGTCGGGCGTCGACACAACTGCTACGCTGGCTGTCTTGCCGTCCCGATAGAACAGCAGCTCCGCCGACTCCGGTAGCCTCTCGGTCCCTGTTCGATAGACACCAGAGCTCAATCTCAACGGATCGAATGGGACTGCATTCACCGCTAGCCACATCGACCCGATCATCACGGCAACGGCAACGCCCACGCCGATCAACGCTCTACGCTCGACTGCTAACCAACGCAACACCCAAACGCCGATCCCGATATCGAGCATAGCGGCCACAATCAGCGCCAGTTTCACGCCAAGAGCAGGAATCAGGAAATGAACAGCGGCAAAAACGCCAACTATTGCGCCCAGGGTGTTGAACGCATAAACCCGACCGATGGATGCTTCTCCCTGACCATCTCGTAGCAGTGCGACTGTAAACAGCGGTAACGTGGTGCCAGCGAAGAAGGCAGTAGGGATCATGACAATAATGGAAATTGCGGCTGTACCCAGATTGAACAGCGTATAGCCACCGTCGCTGCGCGCCAGGGCATCCATCAAAAAACCGACCCAGGCAAATGAGGTGGAGTAAAGTGCAAGGGCCAGCAGCGCGGCGAGGCCCATTAAGATCTGAAGCACCCCAACGAGTCGCAGGGGCGAATCGGTCGAGTCCGCGCGCCTTCTAATCCACAAGGCACCCAAGGCGATGCCGGCAATGAAGGACGCCAGCATCAACTCAAAGGCATGCAGGCTACTTCCCACCGCCAGGCTGAGCATCCGCACAAACACAATCTCGTATGCAAAAGAGGCCGCACTGGACAGAAAAGTAGCACCCAACACCAGGTACAGCAGCCTGCGCCCTACTCCGGAACGGGCATCTCCGGGCGCATTCTCAGTCACACGCGGGGTCTCCTTGCCACGACTGAGCCACCACGCGAGCGAAGCCACCAACAGGTTCAAGAGCCCGGCTGCAAGCATGGCGCCCGGCATACCGAATCTGGGCAGCAACAGGAACGTCGCGACCAGCACCCCAATGGCCGCGCCAATGCTGTTGGTAAAATACAACCCGCCAAGCGCATCACCGTCCCGGTCAGGCCACCGGCGAATCAGGCCGCCGCTCATCATGGGAAACGTCATGCCCAATAGAATGGTCTGGGGCAGAATCAGGCCCGCCGCCAACAACCACTTCCAGGTGCTCACCAACCAGGGCTCCCCGAGAGCCGGCATGATGACCTCGTAACTGAGACCCAACGCGGTCACGAAGACCATGTGAAAAATAAGGCCGAAGAGCCCGATAACGGCCTCGACGATCGCGTAGCCGCGAATCAGGTTGCGCCACCGGATCCCCCGGCGGGCCACGATACCCGCGCCAGCTGCCATTCCGCCCATAAACAGCGCCAGCACCAGAGACTGAGCATAGGCGGCATGCCCGAGGAACAGCCCGAGGTAGCGCGTCCAGATCGACTGGTACACCAGACCGGCGAAGCCAGACAGGACGAAAATCAGCAACAACAGGCCGTAGTGGCCTCGGATGACTCGATCGGGCACGTAACTCCTCCATGCAGAACAACGATGTACCCGGCGAAGCCTATACCGGCAATCCGTCCGACCGCAAGCCTTTGTAGCCAACAGCCCATGCGGCCCCAAGGTGCTATGGAATAGCGCAAATTGCCGGAAAACCCGAACTTCTCAGCGGGGTCCGATTCGACTACGATAGGAGTGTTGAATTAATACCTCGCCGCCACAGTCGCCATAAATGTCCGAGAACCGCACCGAAATCTCAGTCATCGTCCCCGCTCGGGACGAAGCTGTCAGTATCGGGCAGGTTGTTGAGGGCATACGCCAGCGCTACGCCGACGCTGAAATACTGGTGGTCGACGACGGATCGACCGACGACACGAAGAAAACCGCCGAGCAGGCGGGTGCAACCGTCATCTCACACCCGCACAGACTCGGCAACGGCGCCGCCGTCAAGGCCGGCGCGCGCAAGGCCAGCGGCGAAACCCTGGTTTTCATGGACGGCGACGGGCAGCACGACCCGGCGGATATTCCGCGCCTGCTGGAGCGCTTGGGAGAAGGCTTCGACATGGTGGTCGGTGCTCGCGCCACAGCCAAGTCGCACGCAAACGCCGGGCGCCTGATGGCAAACGGCGTTTATAACTTGGTTGCATCCATCGTGACGGGACATACTATTCCCGACCTGACCTCGGGATTCCGGGCAGTGAGGGCCGAGAAGTTCCGGAAGTACCTTTATTTGCTCCCAAATGGGTTTTCTTATCCGACCACCATTACGATGGTTTTCATGCGATCAGGGTTTCCGGTGGCTTTCATCGATATCAACGCCGCCAAGCGCGTCGGCAAGAGCCACATTCGGCCAATTCATGATGGGCTTCGCTTCATGGTCATTATCTTCAAAATTGCGACGCTGTATGCACCGCTGAAGTTGTTTCTACCAACAAGCGCGGTCTTCTTTTCCCTTGGTCTTATCTGGTACGGCTACACTTTCACCACCAGAGGCCAGTTCACCAACATGAGCATGCTGCTTTTCAGCGCGGCGGTGATCGTCTTTCTCATCGGGCTAATTTCAGAGCAAATCACTTCGCTGATGTATCAAGATTGATCAGGACCCTCCACCGCCGCGTTTTTCCGGCCAAGCAACCAGCCGGCAGATATAGCCAGACCCGAAAACGCGCCGTCAGCGATCAGCGTAAGGACACGTACCCAGGCTGCCACTGCCAACGCGGCATCGAACCCTGCGCCATGCGACAAGCACAGTGCCAAAACCGCTTCCCGCACCCCCAGGCCAGCCGGAGCAATGATAGCCAGAATCCCCGCGCAGTTGGCCAACGCAAAGACCGCTGCCACGCCCAGCACCCCGAGCTCGCCAGCGGCAATAGGTAGCATGGCTGACAGCAGCGGATAGACCGCCAAGCCAACTAGCAGATGAAGCAGGAAATGCCCACAAAGGACCAGCGCCCATTTCAACCGCGTCGTCTGTAGGCGCGGCAAGGAAAGCATCCTTGTTGAAACGGCCAGTGCCAGCCATCCACCGCCAACAAGCAATGCAATGGCCAGACTTCGCCAAAACCACTGATTGCCCTCGGACAGACTTGAAAGCATTGAACCACTGAGCCAGCTATCTCCCAGCCTGTGCAGCCACTGCGCATCGAAAGGCAGGAAAACAAAGGCAAAACAGAGTCCGGCAATAATGAACAGAATTTGCTCGGCCAGTACGGTTCGTCCCAGCAGCCGCCAGCTCGTACCGGCCTCCCTTGCGACTGTGAGTTTGGCTATCACCAGCCCGGCCTTGCCGGGCATGTATCGACCTGCCCATGCCATCCCCTGCGTGACCATCAGCCCAGCCAATGGCAGACGGGCGCCAGTCGAAAAGGCCAGAGTCCACCACCACAGCGCACCCAAACCGGCAGGAAGCAGAATCCAGCCGACGACAAATACCCAGGTGCCGCTCATCGCCCAGGCCTCTCCAGCGACAAGCCCTTGTTCGGCTGCCCCGACAAGCGCCCTCAGTAGCCATGCGGCCGCCAGCAGACCAACAACCACCTTGATGGCCGAAAGCAGCCGGCCTTGAACGGCCCGATTCACTTTGGCGCGAGCAGGAGGATGGTCCAAGGGATGGGAGTCGCGACGGCTTCAACCCGAAAATAAGGTGAAACCTGCCTGATCAGGCTTCTAGTGGACCAATGCTGGATATGGCCTGGAGTATTACCAAACTGACTCAGATACTTTCCACGCGTGAAATTGAGCATGCGCCACAACGGCTCTCGAGGCGTCGACAGCAGAAGACGCCGCCGCACCACGCGCTGCAACTCGACGAGCGCGGCGTCCGGCCGTTCAAGATGCTCCAGAACCTCTAGCAACAGAGCAACGTCGATGGATTTGTCTGGATGAGGCAATGAATAGACCGATTCACGCAAAAACCGGGTATCAGAGTTCAACCGCTGCGCGTGCTCGAGCAAAGAAGCCGAAAGATCCCCGCCAACCAGTCGAACCCCGGGCTTCCATTGGGCAATTTTGCGGGTCGAGTAGCCCGGCCCGCAGCCAACTTCCAGCACGCTGTCATTTAGCTTGAGGTGCGGAGATAGCAATTTCTGGCCAGCAGAGAAGAAACGGTTGATCAATAACTGACCGATCCGTCCTGTGCTTTCATACTTGCCCAGAAATTCCGAATCTGGCTGAGTTTGCTGTGACATATTCCCGATCCCTGCGGCACCCGGCGAATTCTAGCAGCCGCCAGCCAAACATGCGCTGAAGTTCGCCCACTATAGAAATTACCCAACCATCGCCTGGTCGCGTGGCGTTTCAGCAAAGCCACGAATACGCTTGCGCAGCCGTGCAGAGGCTCTCGAAATAGTGCGCGTCTGGACGGGCGTTCGTACTTCGCGTCAGGAATCCAGAACGTTGTCCTTGTGAAAATACCCGGTTTGTCGGCTCGCAACGATGACTGATCTTTGATCCTCCGCAGGATTCCGATGAGCTTGAGCGCGACCAGTGGTCGAAGGACGCGGAGCGAAACAACTTCGACAACCTGGATATTGTGCCCGCGTCGCCCGCCGCCCTGGTCCTCGCTATCATTCCGCTTTGCCTGTTGTATCGAGCCATCAAGCCGCTGAGGCCCTTGCTGGCGCGTAAATCCCAAGCCGTTCGGGCATTGAGCGAGTCACATGTCTACGTGGACCAGTGCGGCATCAGCTTCAACGACGGGCGGCTGAAGTTTCTCGTATACAACATCGCTGTTCTACTTCCCGGATTGCTGATGCGTGTACCTATCGTCAAGTCGGCGCAGGCGATGGGACCGTTTCACTCCCGTATCAACCGCCTTTCTGCGAAGATCTTCCTGCCACGCCTTCATCGCATCTTTGCACGCGGGCACATTACCCTTTCCCACCTGCAGTCCCTCGGACTCACGAACGTTTCGGAGAGCACCGATCTGGCGCTCGCATTTCCGGCAGCTCGATGTGCCCAAATGGAAGATACAGATGACGTTGAAGAGGCTGAGGGCTTGGAACGCATTGTGGTGGGTATCGCACCTAGCGCGGTTGCCGCCCGCAAGGCCGCCTCGGCGGGGATCGACTACGTTCAGACAATCACCCGCCTCATTGACTCGATAGCCGAGCAGAGACACGATCTCGTATTGTTTGCGCACAGCGCCCGGCCCGATTCTCAGCGCGAACACAATAACGACCTGCCGCTTTGCCGAGCCGTTCACGCTGCGCTGAAACGACCGGCGGCCTGCAGGCTGATCGATCAGGAACTGACTGCTACCGAACTTCGCAAACTCATCGGAAGCTGCCACTACCTCATCACATCACGGTTCCACGCGATGGTTGGCGCACTGACGCTGGCGGTTCCCGGCCTGGTGATCGGGTGGAGCCACAAATACGCCGAGGTCTTGGTCCGTTTCTGCCTGACAGACCAAGCCATTGACTACCGGCAGTGCAGGGACGCCAACCTGCTCGCCCGCTTTGACGACATGGTGGAGCACCATGATGAGATCAGGGCGAAGATATCCGAAGTTCTCCCCAAAGTGCGCGATCTCGCATTCGGACAAGTAGCCTTCATTCGGCAAACGGCCGCTTCCTCGGCCGAATCAACGCTCAATCGACAGAAAGTACGGCATGTTGAGCGTAAATAGCCCCCCTTGCAACGTTTCCGTTAAACAACGCACAGAAGCGGGAAGATGGAGCGATAGACCCAAATTGACGTAAGGTGACAATTTTTGTCACCTTCAAAGGCGCTTTCGCGGCCACCTCTCCTCTCTGCCCCTCTCCACAGTTAGCTGTATTCCTTCGGAACGTGTCCGGCCAACAGGCTTGGATAGGCTGGCACGATAAGTGCATTATTACTACAGAAAGGGGAAAACGAAATTAGGTATTGGCTGTGGCCGATAATCGTTGCAACCTGGAAACTGAAAGTAAAATCTAAGGAGTTAAACATGAACACCATGCGCAAAAACAGCGGCTTCACTCTCATCGAACTGATGATCGTGATCGCCATTATCGCCATTCTGGCCGCGATTGCCATTCCGGCCTACCAAGATTACGTTGCTCGTTCGCAAGTCGCTACGGGCCTATCCGATATCCGCGGCGGCGTGACCGCATTTGAAGAGCTAATCAACCGTGGCAGCGATGCCATCACTGCCGCCGAAGGCTCTGCCGGTAGTTCCGAAGCAGCAATTGGCCTGCAATCTTCAACCACGCGTTGTGCCACCATCAACGTTGATGCCATTAAAGCCGACGGCAGCATTACATGTACGATCGTCGGTAACCCTCGGGTTGACACAAAGACTATCAAACTCACTCGCGACTCTGACACCGGCGCGTGGTCGTGTTCAACCACGGCGGAAAACGAGTACGCCCCGGATGGTTGCGTCTGATTCAGCGATAGCGGCGCCCACGAGGCGCCTGCCAAATAGGGCAATCGGGGTGGCGAGCGGCAGCTTGCCGCCCCTTTTTTTGCTAGGGGAACGACGGATGAACACGAAGCACCCGCATACTATCGCCGGCTTTGGACTGGTCGAGCTGATCATCGTCGTGGCGATCATCGCTGTACTGGCCGCCATCGCCCTGCCAGCCTATCAGAATTACGTGATCCGAGCCCAGGTCAACACTGGCCTGTCCGACATTTCCAGCGGCAAATCTGCTTTCGAATCACTGGTCATCGCGCGCAACCTGACCACCTTTGACGTTAACGACCTAGGCCTGCAAGCGTCAACCACGCGCTGCAGTTCCATTACCATGGATCCCGGTCCGGATGGCTTCATTCGCTGCACCCTTGCGGGCCATCCGTATGTTGTCGACAAGCAGGTGACGCTGAAGCGCGATTCAAACGCAGACACCTGGAACTGTATCGTTGATGTGGACGGCCGCTACCTACCGGATGGCTGCAGCTCGCCCTAGCAGCGTGCCCTTTACCACCGCAATTGGCGGATAAAGTCGCTCCCGCAGAGGCGGACGGTATGCTAGTCGCTACTTCGGAACCCAGCTCCCGCGTTCTGGGGCAGCTTCAACTCCGGCATCGATTGCTTCGCAGGCGCCAATATCGGGCGCCAGCCGCAGTTCCGCGGCGGAAATAGCTTCTTTCAATGCGGTTTGTTGTTCTGGCTTGTCAGCCAGCAAGTCCAGCGCTTTTCTGAAAGCGCTGGTGGCGCGCGCCATGTCATTTAGCGTCAGCGCGGCGTAGTAACCGAAACGCACGTACAAAATAGTCGGGGGGGCGTCTCGACGACACATGATGTCGTGTAGGCGCCACAAGCGGGCATCGTCCAGCGGCAAGCCCTTATTGCGCGACTGCACCAAGCTAAAGATGGCGTCGTAATCATTGTTGCTGAGTGCGGGATTGTGCTTCGTCTTGTCGAACAGCCGCCGCCACGCGGCATCAGCCATTACTTCTTCACGCGACCCTGCCTGCCCGTTTTCACCAGCGACCAAATCGATCGTTTCTCCATACTTGGCGGCCATGACGATCAGGCCAGCATCCGCAGTGATGGGCGCCCCCGGTAGCCGAGCGATCTTTTCCAGGCGGGCGCGGGCCATATTCATGAACGGCGAAGTCGGCTGGCCGTCAGCCCAGTCCAGATACAGCTCGGCCAGGTCAAGCCCGGCGCGGGAGGAGTCCGGATTGATGTGGGCGTGATGGGTGGCCAGGTTCATGGCATCGCCCCAAGTGGCGGCGCGAATGAGGGTGAGAGCACACAAGCCGGCCACCAGCGCCAGCGGGGCAGCGCGAGTCAGCATGCTGCTGGAGGCAGACGGCAGCTTGCTCGCGAGGGCCTGCAGACTCCCCACCAAGGCCAGCAGTACTGCCATTAGGGCGAAATAATTACGGTGCTCGAACACCAGCTCCAGCGCCACAACATTGCTGGTCAGCGCGTGGGCGATGAAAAACCAGACGATGCCCAAGGCTACCAACGGCGCACGCCGGCGCACGATCAAGGCTGTAGCCAGCAGCGCGGCCAGAAAAAGCCCGCCCAGCAGCGTCGTTATTGGCTGGAACGGCCCGATGGAATGCGGGTAGTGATCGTAATAGAACAGGAAGTAATCGGTAGCTGGAAACAGCATCCAACCCAGATACATCGGCAACACCCTGAGCTGAGTCCAAAGACGCTGGTCGAGGCTGAAATTTCGGTGAACGTAGGCATCGGGCGAGAGCGCTGCCGGCAGCAGCCAGAAGAGCCAGCCGGCCAACGCCGCGGCCAGCACAACACAGAAACCCAGCTTGAGCACGCGGGCGTTTACCTGGCGTACTGTTTGGAAACGAAACAACAGAACTTCCAGCGCCAGCATGAAGAACGGCGCCAGCGCGCCGGTTTCTTTGCTGAACACGGCGAGCATCGCAATAGTGCCGGCCGCAACCATCCACGACCAGCCTCCCTTGTCACCTGATATAAGTCGCACTCGCGCGGCGATATAGGCCAGCAGGGACAAGATAATGAACAGGGCCGCCAGCATCTCCATGCGCTGCACCACGTAAAGAACGGTGGACACCTGCAACGGATGAATCGCCCAGACCGCAGCGATTGCAAGCGCCGGCCAAAAGCTGTCGGAAACTGAACCGACGGGACTAGCCACACGAAACAGTTGCCGAGCCAGCAGTAAAACGAAGAACGTTGTAACCAGATGGACTAAGAGATTGGTCAGCTTGAAGCCGTAGGCCTCGCCGTTCCACAGCCAGTGGTCAATCGCCAGAGAGATAGTCGACACGGGCCGGTGCGGAAACTGGTCGCCATAGGCGGTAGCGGCCTCCTTCAAAGACACCCAGTCGAGTGACGTCATTTGAACAGCGGGGTTTTCGACGACGTTATGAGAATCGTCGAAGATGAACGAGCCTGAAAGTCCCGGATAGTAAATGACTGCAACCAGCGCCAGGAGCCCGATAACGGAGAGCGCTTGCATAGTGGCCTGAGACCGGGACGATTCTAAGTGCACGTAGCCTCCGAGGATTGGGATTTTTGCGGGGATCCGTGACGCGACTCGCGCCGACAACTATTCTGATTCGGATCTCTGCTGCCCGCAAGCTTTCAAGCGCCCGAGAACCGCACAGGACGTTGAATCTGGCCAGCCTACGGCTGATACTGTGCGGCCATCGATAGCGAGACGATCATCAGGTGACACTGAAGCCCCCCCGCAGCATCCTCGGCGCCCTCGCCATCGTTCTGATCTGGACCGGACTGCTTTACTATCCCGGTCTGTCCGGTGGATTCCTGTTTGACGATACCGGGCAAATTGTCCGCAACACCGCCATTCACCTTGATCGCATCACTCTTTCTGGCCTGGCCGAGGCCTGGTCGGGATTTCTCTTCGGACTTTCCGGTCGGCCGCTGCCGATGGTCACTCTAGCCATCGACCACAGCTTTTGGGGCCTCAATCCCTTCGGCTACAAGCTGACCAACGTCGTTATCCATCTAATTAACGCCGCCGGCCTGGCCTGGCTGGCCAACCGTCTGCTTGTGATTGGCTGGGATCTCGGCGCGCAACGAGCAGGCACTCTGCGTGTGCTGGCGTTGTTTCTAGTGCTCTTGTGGGCCATTCATCCGCTGCAGGTCTCCACCGTACTCTACGCCGTGCAGCGTATGGAGATGATGGCCGGGACCTTCATCATCCTCGGGCTGGCCGGCTACGTTGTCGGCCGCCAGCGGCAAATGGCCGGCGAGGCAGGTGGTTGGCTGTTCCTGGCCCTGGCACCCGTGGCTATGGTGCTGGCTCTGCTGTGCAAGGAAACCGGGTTGCTGCTGCCCGCCTACGCCTTTGTGCTGGAGCTCGCGTTTTTCCGGTTCCGCGCCAGCCAGCCCCGCGATGCCAAAGCCTTGCAGGCCATCTGGATCGTGGCCGTGTTGGCTGCCGTGGCGGCCTACGCCTTGTACTTCTGGCCTAAGTACACCGGCGAATTGGCCTATGCGGGTCGCGATTTCACCTGGCAAGAACGACTGCTCTCCCAATTCCGGGCCCTGCCGATGTATCTGGGCCAGATTCTGTGGCCCAATCCGCAACGATATCTGTTCTACTACGACAACTTTGGCGAGTCGAAATCCTTGCTTCAGCCGCTGAGTACATTGTTCGGCGGGTTGTTGCTGGCGGGGCTCGCCGTAGCCGCGTTCGCGCTGAGTCGCAAAATCCCACTGTTCTTCCTGGGCGTAATGTGGTTTTTCATCTCGCATGCCCTTACGAGCAATATCGTGCCGCTGGAGCTGGTGTTCGAGCATCGCAACTACCTGGCACTTTTCGGCGTGCTAGTAGCGGTGGCCGCGCTGCTGTTGCCGGTTTCCAGCATGGTCAGCACTGGCTTCCTGCGAACCGGTGGGCTGGCCATAGTCGGCTTCGTCTCCTTCCTGACGCTGCTGACGACCGCGACCTGGGGCAACTCACTGGAACTCTCCCTGGCCTTCCAGAAGCGCAACCCGAACTCTGAGCGTGCCCATTACGGAATGGGCTTAATGTACCGGCGGATGGCAGATGGCAACACGAACTCGCCGTTTTTCAGCATGGCCGAAAACGCGTTCGAGCGAGCTGCCGCCCTGGAAGATAGCTCCCCCCTGCCGGAACACGCCTTGATTGGCATGCACGCCTATGTCGGGGAACCGGCTGAACCTGAATGGTGGGATCGATTGATCGAGAAGGTTGAATCCGGCCCACGCGGCGCGGCAGAGATCCGAGCGGTTCGACTCCTGCTGTCGAGATACAACCAGGGTCATCCAGTCGACCCCGAACGACTGATGGACGCCGGCGTCGCGCTTGTCAACAAGCCCGGGCTCAACCCGTCGGTGAACTACGAGTTCGCGCTGCTGGCGCTGGAAGCGTTGGACGATGAAGATCTCGCCGCCGCCCTGCTGAGTGCCGGTGCCGCCAAATCCGGGCAGGAAGCGTGGCCGAAGACGGTGCACGAAGCGCTCGTGGAGCGGGGCCACGGCAAGTTTGCCGATCAATGGCGTCAATCGCGGTAATAGGCGCAATGTAGACAAGGGGTCCGCCCACCTTCAAGGGCGGGCGACAAATACCGAACACAAAATCAATAGCTTTGCAAAATCAGCCCCCAAGCGCTAGCATTTGACCCATATTCAAGGAGATCGATCAGATGCCGGCGCAACCAGCAAGCGTCATGCGACTACCCTCCCTCGGCCGCAAACTGGTCGATGCGGGCCTGGTTACCGAGGAGAAAGCCCTCGAGATTGCCAACAAGGCGAACGAAAAAGGTCGTACATTTACCAGCCATGTCGTGCGCGAGAAAGCCGTTGACGCCATGGGCTTCGCCCACGTGGCGGCAGAGGATTTCGGGATGCCGCTCGTGGACTTGGCTGCGGTCAACCTCAAGCAGGCGCCCATGGATTCGGTCAGTGAGGAATTGCTGCGCAAGCATCTGATCCTGCCGATCCTCAAGCGCGGCAAGCGCCTGTTCGTGGTGGCTGCCGACCCGGGCAACAAGGCCGGTATCGACGAACTGTCGTTTTCCACCGGGTTGGCCGTGGAGGCCATCCTGGCGCCCTACTCCGCCATCGAGCCGGCGCTGGATCGCGCCCTGGCCGGGTCCGGACAGTCCTTCAACGAACTGACCGAGGGCGAGGACGATCTCGGCAATCTTGAGTTCGATTCCGGCGAAGAGAAAAAGGAAGAAAACGACGCCATGGCCGGGGCCGACGAAGCGCCGGTGGTGCGCTTTGTCAACAAGGTGCTGGTCGATGCCATCCGCAAAGGTGCCTCGGACATCCACTTCGAGCCCTACGAAGAAGACTACCGGGTTCGGTTCCGCGTCGATGGCGTGCTGGTGACCCAGGTGCGCCCGCCCAAGCGCATGGCGCCGCGGCTCTCAGCCCGCCTGAAGGTCATGTCCAACCTGGATATCGCCGAGCGGCGCATTCCGCAGGACGGGCGAATCAAGCTCAACATTTCCAAGAGCCAGGCCTACGATTTTCGTGTTTCCACCTGCCCGACGCTGTGGGGCGAGAAGATCGTGCTGCGTATCCTCGACCCCGCCGGCGCCTATCTGGGCCCGGAAAAACTGGGCTTCGAGGAAAAGCAGAAGGAGGATTACCTGTCGGCCATCTCCAAGCCCTACGGGATGGTGCTGGTTACCGGCCCGACCGGGTCGGGTAAGACGGTCACGCTCTACACCGCCCTGGGGATTCTCAACGACGAGGGGCGCAATATCTCGACGGTCGAAGACCCGGTCGAAATCCGCATGAAGGGCATCAACCAGGTCCAGCAGAACGTCAAGCAGGGGCTGACTTTCGCGGCAGCACTCAGATCCTTCCTGCGACAGGACCCCGACATCATCATGGTCGGGGAAATCCGAGACCTCGAAACGGCCGAAATTGGTATCAAGGCAGCCCAGACCGGGCACCTGGTGCTGTCGACTCTGCATACAAACGACGCGCCGTCGTCGGTGGCGCGCCTGATGAACATGGGCGTGCCCAGCTACAACATCGTCTCGACCGTACACCTGGTGCTGGCTCAGCGCCTGGCGCGAACCCTGCATACTTGCAAAAAGCCCGAAGAGGTACCCGACGATGCCCTGCTGAAGCTCGGGTTTACCGAGGAAGAAGTGGGCGAAGGCATCCAGATTTACCAGGCCATCGGCTGCGACCAGTGCACAAGCGGCTACAAGGGCCGTTCCGGCGTATTCCAGGTCATGCCGGTTTCCGAGGAGATGGAGCAGATCATTCTCGAGGGCGGCGGCGCGCTAGAGCTGGAGAAGCAGGCCGCCAGGGACGGAGTCACGGACTTGCGCCGGGCGGCGCTCAACAAGGTCAAGTGGGGCAAGATCAGCCTGGCGGAGATGAACCGCGTGACGAAGGATTGATCGGGAGGTCGTCCGTCGCGGATGTAACCGCGACCTACGGAAGCCTTGGGGATGGGGCGCTCAGGGGAGCGCCAGGGGGCATCCTTGCATTTGGCGTGGTTTCTGCGCAAAATCACCACGATAGGGACAACTGTGCAGGTCGGACACGAACTCCGGCCAACACCAGCAGGATGCAGGAGCGGCACTAGATGGCGACCACCACGCAAGACGAGATGCAAACCTTCCAGTGGGAGGGCAAGGACAAGCGCGGCAAGAAGATCAAGGGAGAACGCGTCGGCCGTAACGAGATGATCGTCAAGGCCGAGCTGCGCCAGCAGGGAATCGTTCCGGGCCGCGTCAAGAAAAAGCCCAAACCACTTTTCGGCAGTACCGGCAAACGAATCTCGCCCAGGGATATCGCCATTTTTACGCGCCAGCTCGCCACGATGCTGTATTCGGGCATTCCGCTGGTTCAGGCTTTCGTCATCATCGCCCAGGCTTCCGAAAACCCCCGGATGAAAAAGCTGCTCGACGACGTTCGTAACGATGTCGAATCGGGCAGCACCTTGAGCGAAGCGCTGGGCAAGCACTCTTACTATTTCGATGAGCTCTACATCAACCTGGTCGAAGCCGGCGAATCGGCCGGGGTGCTCGACCAGGTACTCGACTCGATCGCCAGCTACAAGGAGCGCATCGAATCGATCAAGGGCAAGATCAAGAAAGCGATGTTCTACCCCGCCTCGGTGCTTGCCGTGGCCGTCGGCGTAACAACTTTGCTTTTGGTCGTGGTTATCCCTCAGTTCGAGGACATGTTCCAGGGTTTCGGCGCCGACTTGCCGGCCTTTACGCGCATGGTGGTTGATCTCTCGCATTTCATGCAGCAGAAGGGCTGGCTGGTTCTGATCGGGGCCGTGGCCCTGATTGTGGGCCTGATCCAGGCGAAGAAACGCAGCAAAGGTTTTGCTCACTTTCTCGACCGCGCATCGCTCAAGATTCCGATTATCGGCCCGGTGCTGGAGAAATCGGCGCTATCTCGCTTTGCCAGTACCCTTTCGACCACTTTCGCCGCGGGTGTGCCGCTGGTCGACGCTCTCAAGACCGTGGCCGGCGCGACGGGCAACGTGGTCTACGAGGAGGCCGTTCACAAGATTCGGGAGGATGTGGCAACCGGGCATTCCCTGCAGCTGTCCATGCAGCAGACCGGGCTGTTCCCGCCCATGATGATCCAGATGACGGCCATCGGTGAAGAAGCCGGTTCGCTCGATGCCATGCTCGACAAGGTGGCCGCTTTCTACGAGGAAGAGGTGAATAACACGGTCGACGCGCTTTCGAGCCTGATCGAGCCGATCATTATCGTGTTGATCGGTGGTTTGGTGGGTGGCCTGGTCGTGGCCATGTATCTGCCGATCTTCCAGATGGCGGCGGTGATGTAGGACCGTGGTCCGTGGTCCGTGGTCCGTGGTCCGTGGTCCGTGGTCCGTGGTCCGGGTATTCAGGTCAGGTTTGGAGGTTGGGTTTTGTTTTCGTGCCTTTGAGCCTGGACAGGATGGGGAGTGGAATTGGATTTTCTTGACGTTTTGAATGCTTTGCATCCGGCGGTCCTGGCGGCCGCCGTTTTCGTTTTTGGGCTGCTGGTGGGCAGTTTTTTGAACGTGGTGATCCTGCGGCTGCCGGCGCGGCTTTTTCACGACTGGCGCTGCCAGTGCCGGGAGTTGCTCGAGATCGACGAGGCCGAGTCGGCGCCGCCGGGGCTGGTGGTCGAGCGCTCGCACTGCCCGAAATGCCGGGAGACGATTGCCTGGTACGACAACATCCCCGTCGTCAGCTGGCTGGTGCTGGGGCGCAAGTGCCGGCACTGCCGCGCGCCGATTTCCTGGCGCTATCCGCTGGTGGAGCTGGTTACCGCCGTTCTTTCAGCCGCCGTGATCGTGCATTTCGGGGCCACGCCGGAGGGGCTGGCCGCGCTGGTGTTCACCTGGGCGCTGATTGCCGCGACGGGCATCGACTTCGACCACCAGCTGCTGCCCGACCAGATCACCCTGCCCTTGCTGTGGCTGGGGCTGGGGCTGAACCTGTGGTTCGGGCTGTTCGCCAGCCTGGAGGACGCGGTGATCGGCGCGATTGCCGGGTATCTGGCGCTATGGTCGGTGTTTCATCTGTTCAAGCTGCTGACCGGCAAGGAAGGCATGGGCTACGGCGATTTCAAGCTGCTCGCCGCCCTGGGCGCCTGGATGGGCTGGCAGGTGCTGCCGGTGGTGATCCTGCTGGCGTCATTCGTGGGGGCCGTGTCCGGAATTGCGCTGATGATCGCCACCCGTCGAGGCAAGGAGGTGCCGATTGCGTTCGGGCCTTATCTGGCGGCTGCGGGGTGGATTGCGTTGATCTGGGGGGAGCGGATTGTTGATTATTGGTTGTATGTTTGACCCCTGATGCCAACAGTTCTAAGGCAGGGATCGGGCGAGCCGCCCCATTTGCCTATTGAGCGTGATGACTGTTCGGCGAAATTCCGGCTCCAGCCCGTTGTCCTGGCCCGCAATCTGGGATGTCCGGCGTCGACCGCTGAACTCAGGCCAGAACAGATACTGCTTTGTCAATCAGCCTTTTGCACGACCGGGAGATGTGTAATATGATGCTTTAAAGCATCAAACCTGATTCAAGGTGATTCCCATGCGAACGACTGTGACTATTGACGATTCGCTTTACCAAAAAGCTCTGGATGTTGCTGACCCGGATATGGACAAGGTGGATTTGTTCCGGGAGGCAATCAGTACCTTTGTGCGGGTGCAGGCTGCCAAACGCCTTGCCGCGCTGGGCGGGACTGCCCCCGACATGAAGAAAATCCCGCGCAGAAAGAGTGAGCCCAGTGGCTCATGAGTGTACTGGTCGATACTTCGGTGTGGGTGGGCCATTTCAAACGACGCAATGAATGGCTGGTGGACCTGATGCTGCGCGATGAGGTGCTTACCCACCCCATGGTCCTGGGTGAGCTCGCCTGCGGCACGCCACCCGCGCCACGGGAACGCACGCTTGGCGATATCGGCCTGTTGAGGCCAGCCACACAGACGAGCTGGGACGAACTGATGGCATTTATCGAACGCAACAAGCTTTACGGCCTGGGTTGTGGCCTTGTGGATATGTCCTTGCTGGCATCCACCTTGATGACGCCGGGCACCCGCCTGTGGACGCTGGACAAGCGTCTGGCAATGCTGGCGACGCGATTTGATATTGCATTTAAAGCCCGCCGCTGAAAAAGCCATTGCTCCACTGCTTTGCTTCGGCCTCCAGCAGACCGGAGCGCGCTGCATCGCAGCGGCGAGTGCCCCGGGAAACACCGATCAGCCCATCCCGAAGGTGGGCTCAGGGTTACTCAAGCGTGGCTGATGCGTTGCGGCTTCGCCTTCAAGCATCCTACGGGTGGCATTCGAAGTTGGTGTAATAGTTGCGGCGGTGTGGTTCCGTTAGATTTGGCGTCACCAGGTGCAGCGCACGTGTGGGTAGGCCTGGATTCTGGCATCGGCGGAGATAAGCTCTGCATTTTCGTGACGGGCGAGCGCGACGATCAGCCGGTCGGCGGGATCCGGGTGGAACTCGCCGGGCAGGTTGACCGAGTCCACGGCAACCTGACGGTTAACGGACACCCATTCAACGCCTTCGATACTGTCGACCGTGTCGAGCCATTCATCCAGGTCCATGGTCAGGATCAGCCGATTCTTGTCCACCAGCAGCGCGATCTCCCATGCGGTGATGGCCGAGATCATGACGGGATGCTCGTCAGCCAAAGCCACCTCGATCGCATCGGCCGCCGGTTTTGAGAGCCGGCTGTCGCCATCGACCCACCAGACCAGGGCGTGGGTGTCGAGTACGATCAATCGAGCGCCTCCCAATGACTCTCGCCGACCGGTTCGAAAGGCTGGTCATAGCGCTTGACGGATCCCCGAAGCCGCATCAACGGATCGGGCGTCTGCCGGGTGTATTTGCGCACGATCAGCGCAGGGCGGCCTCGATCCGTCACGATCAGTGGCTCACCCGTCTTCTCGAGCCGGCGGAAGATCTTCAACGCTTGCGCCTTGAAGCGCGTCTTGGAGATTTCGGTTTTCATGCCCGGGCCTTTGAAATGACTACTTAAGTATAGTCATTTCGCGGCGCGTTGTCACATCGACGCATGCACAGGCCGCAGAATTGAGGGCAAGCGGTGCGATGGCGGTGATGCTCTCCGCTTTTACGACGAATCATACAATCGTACGATTGTGGCATGGTTAGACTAACTATCAACGTATCCGAAGAGCGCCAGCGTGCACTCAAGCAGGCGGCAGCCGAGCGTGGCAAGACGATGGGCGAGCTGGTCGAGGAAAGCCTCGAGTTCTACGGGGTCAAGACCCGCCAGGAAGCGGCGGCGCTCATTCGGCAGGCGCGCGAAAGCGCCGGACTGGATGAGGATGAAGCGCTCGCCCGGGGTGTGGAGGCAACTCGCGCGGTGCGAAGAGAGCGCCCGGGGCGCTGAGACAACCTGGCGGCCTGGATCACACGTAGCTCACGCGTGTGCAGGTCCGACAGGTCGTCCGTCGGGGATGCGACCCCGACCTACGGGGTTGCCGGGGTGACAGGTCGTCTACGGCCTCCAAGCATCGTACGGGGCGGGTTTTCCTGAACCCTGAACCCTGAACCCTGAACCCTGAACCCTGAACCCTGAACCCTTCTTGCATCAAACATTGAACCGGAAGTGCATCACGTCGCCCTCGGCGACGATGTACTCCTTGCCTTCCAGCCGGAGTTTGCCGGCGGCCTTGGCACCGGACTCGCCGTTGCAGGCGATGTAGTCGTCATAGGCGGTGACTTCGGCGCGGATGAAGCCTTTTTCGAAGTCGGTGTGGATGCGGCCGGCGGCCTGGGGGGCCGAGGAGCCTTTCTTGACGGTCCAGGCGCGCACCTCCTTGGGGCCGGCGGTGAAGAAGGTGAGCAGGTCGAGCAGGGTGTAGCCGGTGCGGATGAGGCGGTGCAGGCCCGGTTCGTCCTGGCCCAGGTCGGCGAGGAATTCGGCCTGTTCGTCTTCGTCGAGCTCGGCCAATTCGGCTTCCATGGCGGCGCACAGGACGACCACTTCGGCATTCTCGGCCGCGGCGTGTTCGCGCACGGCGCGGACGAGTTCGTTGTCCTCGGCTGCGTTGTCGTCGACGTTGGCGACGTAGAGTACGGGCTTGCGGGTGATGAACTGCCAGGTTCTGAGCGTCCTGCGTTCTTCGTCGTCCATCTCGAAGGTGCGAAGCGGGCTGCCCTCGCCCAGGTGGGCGACGACGCGCTCGAGCAGCGCGGCCTGGCGGACGGCTTCCTTGTCGCCGGACTTGGCCTGGCGGCCGATCTTGTAGAGCGCGTTCTCGGCCACGTCCAGGTCGGCCAGGCACAGCTCGGTGTCGATGGTCTGGATGTCGGAGATGGGATCGACGCGCCCGGCGACGTGGGTGACGTCGTCGTCTTCGAAGCAGCGCACGATGTGGGCGATGGCGTCGGTCTCGCGGATGTGGGCGAGGAACTTGTTGCCCAGGCCCTCGCCCTTCGAGGCGCCGGCGACCAGGCCGGCGATGTCGACGAACTGCATCATCGTGGGGATGACCTTCGCGGGCTTGACGATGGCCGCCAGTTTATCCAGGCGCGGGTCGGGCACGGGCACCATGCCGACGTTGGGCTCGATGGTGCAGAACGGGTAGTTCTCGGCCTGGATGCCGGCCTTGGTCAGGCAGTTGAAAAGGGTCGACTTGCCCACGTTGGGGAGGCCGACGATGCCGCACTTAAATCCCATTGGAATCTCCGTTTAACGAACCGGCAGCGTCGAAATCGACGCCACCCGAAAATTGCGGTGTTCCGGGACTCGGGACTCGGGACCCGGGACTCGCGGAATGCCGCGCGGTTTGTGTCCAGACACATCGTCAGCGTAGGTCGCGGTTACATCCGCGACGGACGACATCGCAAGACGAGGCATCGGGTCTGTACACTCATGAGCTACGCGTGATCTGGCCTGCGATGTTGTCCGTCGGGGACGCGGCCCCGACCTACGCGTACTTTGTCGTCCCGGAAACGCCAAAGACGCTATCCGGTGCCTTGCACCTTGCCGGCGGCAAGGCGCCAGACCGTGCCGAAATCCGGCGTGCGAGGTCCCGGCTCAAGGCCGGGACGACACGCTCACGGCTTTGTGTGCAGCTTCTTCATCGCCTCTCCCGCATCACCCCTGAGCAGATCCGGCAAGGCATCTGCGGCGCGTTGAGTCGCGCTCACGATCGCTTTTTCGTCCTCGGCGGGGGCTCGGCCCAGCACCCAGGGCGTGACGGCTTCCTTGACGCCGGGATGGCCGATGCCGATGCGTACGCGCCAGAAATTCTGGCTGCCGAGGTGGCTGAAGGTGCTTCTGAGGCCGTTGTGCCCGCCGTGGCCGCCGCCTTGCTTGAGCTTGACGGTGCCGGGCGGCAGGTCGAGGTCGTCGTAGGCAACGACGACACGCTCGGGTGCGACGTCGAAGTAGTCGGCCGCGGCGCGTATCGCCTGGCCCGACTCGTTCATGAAGGTGTCGGGGCGCAGGAATACGCAGTCGGCACCGGCAAACGGCGTCTTGGCCGCCTCACCGTGCAGCTTGCGGTTGGGCTTGAGGCCCAGCGGCTGCTTGCGTTCCAGGGCATCCAGAAACCAGAACCCGGCGTTGTGCCGGGTTCTTTCGTACTTGGCGCCCGGGTTGCCCAGGCCGACGATCAGGCCAGCGTGATCGCTCACCGGGCGGGAAGCTCAGTCCTTCTTGTCGTCGCCGTCGTCGCCTTCGGCCTTCTTGTCGTCGCCTTCTTCGCCTTCGGACTCTTCGCCCTCGGCTTCCTCGCCTTCGGCTTCTTCGTCCTCGCCGACGACTTCAGGCTCTTCGGCCTCACCCATGGCGGCATCGGCCTCGGCGGCCTT
Source organism: Lysobacterales bacterium (assembly GCA_034520805.1). Classification (GTDB taxonomy): domain Bacteria; phylum Pseudomonadota; class Gammaproteobacteria; order Xanthomonadales; family Wenzhouxiangellaceae; genus Wenzhouxiangella. The sequence continues at coordinate 459,553 of JAXHNG010000008.1, forward strand.
CTCGCCCGTACCCTGGCCGGCACGAATGTAGAGCGCGGTCACCAGGGAGTAGTCGTGCTCTTCGCCTTCGTACTCGAGGATCGGCAGGATCACGCCCTCGGGCAGCTCGATGTCGGTGAGCATGATGCTTTCGCCCGGCTCGAGCTTGGACAGATCGACTTCCAGGTACTCGGGCAGGTTCTTCGGCAGCGCTTCGATCTCGACTTCGACCACCTGGTGGGAGATGACCACGCCGCCTTCCTTGGCGGCCGGGGAGCTCGTCTTCGTTGGTGTAGTGCAGCGGCACGTGCATGCGGATCTCGTGATCGTCGGACACGCGCAGGAAGTCAGCGTGGGTCAGCAGCGGCTTGAACGGATGGCGCTGCAGGTCACGCAGGACGACGGGCTGCTTCTTCTTGCCGACGGTGAGCTCGAGGATGGAGGAGTGGAACGCCTCTTCCTCGGCTTCGTGCAGCAGGAAGTCGTGATCGATGGTAAGGGAGGCAGGCTCGCGGTCACCGCCGTAGACTACGGCGGGGATCCGACCCGCACGGCGCAGGCGGCGGCTCGCACCTTTCCCCACGTCCGTACGCATTTCTGCCGGAATCTTGAATTTCTTCGACATGTCGTTTGTCTCTTTTTCAGGGTTTCAGGAACCGGTGGCCCGCGACCAGGCCGCCGGAGCAAGCCCGCCATTGTAGCTGGTTTTAAGCGCTCGTAAAAGTCTGGAACCAGGTGGTTTCTTTCGGGACGTGTTGGCTGGTTTGCTAGTTCGCTAGTTGGCTGGTTGGCTGGTTCGGCCCATCCGGATTTGGTGCTACTTGGTATTCAGGTAGCGCTGAAATGCGCTGATTTTGCGCGCGGTGCCAATTGCTTGATTTTGCAGGAATTCGAATTGTTTGTCTTCGATCTGGCCGGTATCGAGGGCGGCATATAAGTGAGACTGCACTTCGGCGCATGAGCCACGCGCAATACGAAGAAAGTGCCTGAATTCGTTAGGATTCTTACGCTCGAAGCCCTCTGCGATATTGGCCATCACCGAAACCGCGGATCGCTGCAGTTGATCACGAAGGCCGAAATCCCGGCTCAGAGCGGTATTCCGGCAGCAGCGATAGACGTGCTGCGCCAGTACCCGAGCCTCTTTCCAGGCCTCGATGTCCTCAAAGCGAGAAATCGTCCCCATACCAAGCGCTTACCGCCAGCTCAGACGTCAGCCTAGCAACAAAATCTGATCAATCGCCAATCAGGGAAGCGGCCGAACCAGCCAACCAGCCAGCCAACCAGCCAACCAGCCAACCAGCCAACCAGCCAACCAGCCAACCAGCCAACCAGCCAACCAGCCAACCAGCCAACCAGCCAACCAGCCAACCAGCTAACCAGCTAACCAGCCAACCAGCTAACCAGCTAACCAGCCAACCCGGCCTCTTAAGGCTCCCGCCACTCGCCGGTGTCGGCCCAGCGCTGAAGGGCGGTAAGCCAGGGGGCGATGTCGAGGCCTTCGGCGGCGAGCCAGTCGTCGTTGAAGTAGGTGTCGGAATAGCGCTCGCCGCCGTCGCACAGGAGGGTGACGACGCTGCCCTGCTCTTTTTGCTGGCGCATGTCCGACAGCAGGCGGATGACGCCGATCAGGTTGGTGCCGGTCGACCCGCCGCAGCGCCGTCCCAGCCACTCCTCGAGAAAGCGGATGGCGGCCATCGAGGCGGCGTCGGGCACGCGCTCCATGCGGTCGACCAGCGACGGCAGGAAGCTCGGCTCGACCCGCGGCCGGCCGATACCCTCGATGCGGGAGGCCCGGTCGATGGTCAAACTGCAGTCGCCGGTTTCTTGGAAATCGGCAAACACGGAGTTTTCCGGATCGACCACGCACAGCTCGGTCGGGCGGCCGGCGAAGCAGCGGTAGCGCATGTAGCGGCCGATGGTCGCCGCCGTCCCGCCGGTGCCGGCCGAGACGACGACCCAGCGCGGGTGCGGCTGCGGCTCGAGCGCCATCTGGGCGAACAGCGACTCGGCGATGTTGTTGTTGCCGCGCCAGTCGGTGGCTCGCTCGGCATACGTGAACTGGTCCATGTAGTGCCCGCCCAGTTCGCGCGCCAGGCGTTCGGATTCGGCGTAGATAGCGCCGGGTGCCACCAGGTGCGATTCGCCGCCGTAGAAAGCAATCTTGGCGATCTTCTCGCGCGAGGTACCCTCGGGCATCACGGCGATGAAGCGAAGCCCCAGCAGGCGGGCAAAATAGGCTTCGGAGACGGCCGTGGAGCCGCTGCTGGCTTCGATGATCGGCGTGTCGGGCCCGATCCAGTTGTTCGACAGGCCGTAGAGAAACAGCGAGCGCGCCAGGCGGTGCTTGAGGCTGCCGGTGGGGTGGATGGACTCGTCTTTCAGGTAGATCTGCCAGCCCTGCCAGGCCTCGGGCATGTCGACACGGATGAGGTGGGTGTCGGCCGAACGGTTGAAGTCGGCCTCGATGGCACGGATGGCTTCGGCAACCCAGCGGCAGCGGTCAGTCGGCATGTCGATTCCGGATTCTGGACTGGTGAAATGATACCGCGGTGGCGTTGAAACCTTCCTGCTAGAATCATGGTCTGATTAGCGAGTCTCACTAACCACTACCAAGGATCAACGCCCCAATGAGCGAGAACCTTCGTGCACAGACAGTCAGCCGCGGCCAGTCCGTCGAGATGGACGACAATGCGCGCCGCGTGCTGCGTAATACCTGGAACCTCCTGGCCCTGACGCTGTTGTTCAGCGCCGGCACCGCCGCGGTGGCGATGGTCAACAACTGGGAGCCTCTCGGTATCTGGATGCTTCTGGGCGGCTATTTCGGGCTGCTGTTTTTGACCAATGCCCTGCGCAACTCGGCCTGGGGCATCGCCAGCTGCTTCGCCCTGACCGGCTTCATGGGCCTGACCATCGGGCCGATCGTCAACGCTTACGTGGGCATGTTCAGCAACGGCAGCGAGATCGTGATGGCCGCCATGGGCACCACCGGCGTGGCGTTCATCGGCCTGTCGGGTTTCGCCATGGTGACCAAGAAGGACTTCAGCTTCATGGGTCCGATGCTGTTCGTGGGCATTCTGGTGGCTTTTGTGGCCAGCCTGATCGCGTACTTCTTCAGCCTGCCGGCGCTGAGCCTGGCGGTGAGCGGCATGTTCGCCCTGCTGATGTGCGGCCTGATCCTGTTCCAGACCCAGCAGATCATTCGCGGCGGCGAGACCAACTACATCATGGCCACGGTCACGCTGTTCGTGTCGATCTACAACCTGTTCCTGAGCCTGCTGCAGCTGTTCGGGTTTTTCTTCGGCGAGGAATAGCCTCGGGAGACAAGCCCTACCCCTTCGAAGCCCCGGCCGCCGTGCCGGGGTTTTTTCGGGACTCGGGACTCGGGACTCGGGACTCGGGACTCGCAAATGATGCCGTAGGTCGGGGTTACATCCCCGACGGACGAGGTCGAGGATCTGGATACGCGTGAGCCATGGGTGTCCCAACCATCAATGTCGTCCGTCGCGGATGTAACCGCGACCTACGCCAGCCAGTTCTCGACTCTCAATCCGGACACGCGGCGGAATTCGCGTTCGTTGGCGGTGACGAGAACCGCGTCGAGGGCCGCGGCATGGGCGGCGATCCACAGATCGTTGGCGCCGATCGGCGTGCCGGCGGATTCGAGCGCCGCGCGGATCTGAGCGTACCGAACGGCGACTTCGGGCTCGATTTCGACCATACGGAGGCCGGAAAGGATATCCAGCAATCGCTGGCGGTTGGTCGACTTGTGCCGGCTTTTCTCGACCCCGGTGAGCAGTTCACCCAGAACGATGGGCGAAATCAGGATCGTGGCGGCGTCCACGCGTTCGAGCTTCTTCCTGACCGGTCCATGGCCTTTGATCGCGGCAATCAGGATGTTGGTGTCGAGCAGGTAATGCGACACGTTCAGTCATCCCATTCGGCAACCGGCTCCGGCTCGCGATCCTCGGGCGGCTCGATATCGATGGGGTCTTGCCAAAGTGGCGCCAGCACTTCGGCGGCGGTCACCGGCCGCTGGGAAGACAGGCGCGCAACCGCCCGGCCGCGGCGCGTAATGACGACCTCCTCGCCCGCCTCTACGGCCTTGAGCAGTTCGGAGAAATGCGCCTTTGCTTCGGCAACGGGAACGGTGCGCATGACAGCCTCCAGATGACCAACAGGTCATCTAGTGTACCACCTTCGATTCGATCAGCCGTGGGTGGGCGTTGTGTCGCCAACGCAAGGCTTCGATGAAGAATTTCCGGCCTTTCTCTGCGACTCTGCTTCTTTGCGGCTCTGCGTGAGGCCGACGACGTTTCAGGTCTGTACACGCGTGAGCTACGTGTGTCCCGACCCGAGAGGTCGTCCGTCGGGGATGCGACCCCGACCTACGCAACGGCCCGACCCTCGTCCGTCGCGGATGTAACCGCGACCTACCGGGGCGATCCTTCATTCTTCGTCGGCGTCGCAGCTCGAGCCGTATTGGTCGACCAGCATCTCGAAGGCCTGAATCTCGCCGCGGGCGCGCATCTCCGCCAGAAAGCGGCGCTGGGCTGCGAGGTCGGTGCCGAGGAGTTCCGTAGCCGACTGCGAAAGGCATGCAGCCGGATGCGTCATGGCTTCCTTTTCGCTGCGTATCCGCTCAACGAGGGCCTTGTTGCCCACGCGCTCGGCCCGCGCCCGCGCGATCCCGTAACCAATGTTCTGCAGCAGCATCGTGCGACCGGATTCGCGCATCTGCTGGCCCAGCCGCTGGCAGGCCCCGTCGAGCTCGTCATCGCTTCCGATGGCCGACTTGCAGCTTTGCACGACATTCTGAATGGCAGGCAGAGCGTAGGCCAGGGCAACGCTCGTCGCCATGAGCAGTTCCGTCCCCTCTTCCATACCCTCTGGATCTCGGGCAACGAAGGCCTCGAACCAGGCAGATACGGCCTCAGGGTAGTGATCGTCGATCGACTCCGCGGTGATCAGGACCTGTCGGTACTCCGGTGAGCCAGGCTCGTGGAAAAGCCCGGCCGCCATGGGATTGCCGCCATCGAGGCGATCGATTGCCTCGGGAACACCCATCCTCGAGCATTCGTCGATTAGATCGAGCTGGTGACAACCCTGCGCGACCATGAAAACGGCAGCGCCGGTCGGCTCATCTTCGAGCAGAGATTCCACCTCGGATATGAATCGATCCAGCTCGATGGCGGATCCGGAATCTCCGGTCTCGGCCAGCACGGCCAGGCCCGCGGCCCGCATCTCCGTGTCAGGCTGCTCGATCATCCAGCGCGCGACCTCCGTGTAGCTGTCCTTATCGAGCCACTGGGCCTCCGACTCCGCCCCGTGTGCCGAGGAAAGCGCGATGAGCGCGCAAACGAGAAAAATTATTCGGATCATGTGGTTCACCAACGCCATTGAATGAAAGGAGATCGTAGCAAAGGGCGGGGAACGGAGAACGGAAAACGATCGAAGGCCGCGTAGGTCGGGGTCGCATCCCCGACGGACAACATAGATGGGTGGGACACGCATAGCTCACGCGTGTACAGACCTGACGCCTCGTCCGTCGGGGATGTAACCCCGACCTACGCGAGCTCTCGAACACGCTTTCGATTCTCTTTGCGAACTCTGCGCCTTTGCGGCTCTGCGTGAGGCCGACGACGTTTCAGGTCTGTACACGCGTGAGCTACGTGTGTCCCGACCCGAGAGGTCGTCCGTCGGGGATGCGACCCCGACCTACGCGTTATGGTGCTGCCGGCGGCTGGGGATTAGGCTGTCGAGGAGCAGGAGGATGACGCCTGCCACGATGGCCGAGTCGGCCAGGTTGAAGGCGGGCCAGTGCCAGCCGGCGTAGTGGACGTCGATGAAGTCGACGACGTAGCCGAAGCGGATGCGGTCGATGAGGTTGCCGATGGCGCCGCCGATGACCAGTGCCAGCGCCGAGGGCAGCAGGCGGGCACGGTGCGGCAGGCGCCATAGCCAGACCAGCAGCACGCCGACGATGATCACGGCCACCACCGACAGGAACCAGCGCTGCCAGCCGCTACCGCCGGCCAGGAAGCTGAACGCCGCGCCGGTGTTGTGCGCCAGGGTGAAGTTCAGCCAGGAAAACACGGCGTTGGGACGGTAGAGCTCGAGATGCTGCATGGCGAGCTGCTTGGTGTAGAGGTCGAGCAGCACGACCAGTGCGGCCAGCAGCAGCCACAGTCCGTATCGCCCGGGGCGCATGGGTAACACCGGTCAGCCCCAATGCCGGGTCTCGCCCGGGGTTTCGATGTTTTTGACGCAGCGGCCGCACAGTTCGGGGTGCTGGTCGTCGCTGCCGACCGAGTCGCGGTGGTGCCAGCAGCGCACGCACTTGGCGTGTTCGGTGGGCTTGACCGCGAGCTTGAGCGTGTCGCCGTCGATCTCGGCGGTTTCCATTGGCTCGGCCACGGGCGCCAGGTGCACGTCCGAAGAGATGAAGAAGAAACGCAGCTCGTCGCCAACCGCTTCCAGTTCTTCGGCCAGCTTGCCCGAGGCTTCCAGCGTGATCTCAGCCGCCAGCGAGGCGCCGATGGTCTTGTCGCGGCGGAGTTGCTCGAGCCAGGGGCCGACCACCTCGCGCACGCGGCGCAGGCGCTGCATGCGCTTGCGCGCCGCTTCGTCGCCGGCGGCCAGGCCGTCATACCAGGTGGCGAGCGTGACCGAGTCTTCGCGCTCGCCCGCCATTTCCTGCCAGATTTCCTCGGCGGTGAAGCAGCACACCGGCGCCAGCCAGCGCACCAGGGCTTCGAGAATATGGTGCATGGCCGTCTGCGCCGAGCGCCGCGCCGGATGGTCGGCCGGCAGGGTGTAGAGGCGGTCCTTGACGATGTCGAGGTAGAACGCGCCCATATCGACCGAGCAGAACTGGTGCACGCCCTGGTAGATGTTGAGGTAGCGGTAGTTGCTGTAAGCGTCGGTGACGTCGTCCTGCAGGCGCGCGGCCATGTCGACGGCGTAGCGGTCGAGCGGCAGCAGTTCGTCGATCGGCCGTGCGTGGGCGGCCGGGTCGAAGTCGTGCAGGTTGCCGAGCAAAAAGCGCGCGGTGTTGCGGATGCGCCGGTAGGCGTCGGCCACGCGCTTGAGGATCTCGTCGGAGACGCTCATCTCCTGGCGATAGTCGGCAGCGGCCACCCACAGGCGCAGGATGTCGGCGCCGAGGGTCTTCATGACCTGCTGCGGGGCAACCACGTTGCCCTGCGACTTCGACATCTTCTTGCCGTCGGCATCGACGGTGAAGCCGTGGGTGAGCACCTGCTCGTAGGGGGCGATGCCGTGCATGGCCACCGAGGTCAGCAGCGAGGACTGGAACCAGCCGCGGTGCTGGTCGGAGCCTTCCAGGTAGATGTCGGCCGGGCGCTTGAGCTCGCTGCGCTGGTCGAGCACGCAGTGATGCGTGACGCCCGAGTCGAACCACACGTCGAGGATGTCGGGCACCGGCTCGTACTGGTCGGCGTCCACGCCCAGGCGCTCGGCGATGTCATCGGCGTACCAGGCGTCGACGCCGTCGGACTCGACGACCTCGGCGAACTTCCGGAGGATGGCCGGCGTGTCGGGATGCGGCTGCTGGCTGTCGCGGTCGATGAAGAAACCCAGCGGCACGCCCCAGGTGCGCTGGCGCGAGATGCACCAGTCGGGCCGCGATTCGATCATGCCGCGGATGCGCGCCTGGCCCCATTCGGGCACCCAGCGCACCTTGTCGATGGCCGCGAGCGCGTCCCGGCGCAGGTTCGCCTGGTCCATGGCGATGAACCACTGCGGCGTGGTGCGAAACGCGGTCGGCGTCTTGTGGCGCCAGCAGTGCGGGTAGCTGTGGCCGAAGTCCTCGTCGGCCAGCAGCGTGCCGTTGACGCGCATGTGCTCGACCAATTTGGCGTTGGCCTTCCAGACGTGCTCGCCGCCGACGACCGGCGTTTCCTCGACGAAGATGCCGCGCCCGTCGATGGGGTTGACGACGGCCAGGTCGTAGTCGAGGCCGACGTCGAAGTCTTCCTGGCCGTGGCCGGGGGCGGTGTGGACCGCGCCGGTGCCGGTCTCGGTGGTGACGTGCTCGCCGAGAATCACGGGCACGTCGTAGTCGCGGAAGGGATGGCGCAGGCGATGATGCTCCAGCGCCGCGCCCTTGACGGTGCCGAGCACTTCGACGTGTTCCAGGCCGATGCGCTCGCTGACGTCCTTGCGCAGTTCGCTGGCGACGACCAGGTCGCGCTGCACGCCCTCGCGCTGTCCGCGGATCAGGTCGTAGTCGAGCTCGGCGTGCAGGCAAACGGCCTGGTTGGCCGGGATGGTCCACGGCGTGGTCGTCCAGATGACGATGCCGGCGTCGTCGGCAAGATCGCTGACGCCGAACAGCTTGCCCAGCGCCTCGACGTCGACGGCCGGAAACAGCACGTCGACGGCGGTAGAGGTCTTGTCCTGGTACTCGATCTCGGCCTCGGCCAGGGCCGAACCGCAGTCGAAGCACCAGTGCACCGGCTTGACGCCGCGCTTGAGGTGGCCGCGCTCGACGATTTGCGACAGCGCGCGCAGCATGTCGGCCTCGTACTTGAAATCCTTGGTGGCGTAGGGGTTGTCCCAGTCGCCAAGCCCGCCCAGGCGCTTGAAGTCCTCGCGCTGGTTGTCGATCTGCTTCTCGGCGTATTCGCGGCACTTCTGCCGGAAGGTGGCCGCGTCGACCTTCTGCCCGACCTTGCCGACCTTCTTTTCGACCTGCAGCTCAATCGGCAATCCATGGCAGTCCCAGCCCGGCACGTAGGGCGCGCGGTAGCCGGCCATCAGCGCCGAGCGCACGACGAAGTCCTTGAGGATCTTGTTGACCGCGTGGCCGATGTGGATGTCGCCGTTGGCATACGGCGGTCCGTCGTGCAGCACGAAGGTCTCGCGCCCTTCGGTGGCTTCCTGGATGCGCTCGTACAGGCCGTCGGCGTACCACTGCTCGAGCATGTTGGGCTCGCGCTGGGCCAGCGACGCCTTCATCGGGAAGGAGGTCTTGGGGAGGTTGATCGTGTCTTTGTAGTCCATCTTCGCGGTTTCTTTGAATGAGCTGTATTGGTGTTATCCCCAGATCAAAATTCGAAGCGCCAAATCCGAAATCCGAAACGAACCAATCCAAGCTGGAAAGCAGTTTCAAATTTCTGATTTCGAATTTTGGATTTGTTTCGTATTTCGAACTTCGTATTTCGAATTTCTCTTTCCAGATCGTTTATTTCAATCACTTGCCGGACGCAACGCTTCCCGCGCCCTATCAGCGTCCTTTTTCATCTGCTCGGTCATCGCTTCAAGGCTGTCGAAGTGTTCTTCGTGCCGGATGAATTCGACGAACTCGACTTCGACGTGCCTGCCGTACAGGTCGCCATCGTAATCGAACAGGTGCACTTCGAGCAGCCAGTCGGTGCCGCCGAGGACCGGTCGGTGGCCGAGGCTGGCGACGCCGGGCTGTGCAAGCAGGCCGTCGCCGGAGACCCGCACCGCCAGGATGCCGGTCAGCGCCGGCGGGTTCGGCGGCCGGATATTGATCGTGGGAAATCCCAGTTCGCGGCCCAGCGCACGGCCGCGAAGCACGCGCCCGGAAATCCGGTAGGGCCGGCCCAGCAGGCGCTCGGCCTCTGCCAGGTCGCCTTCGAACAGCGCCGTGCGGACTCGCGTCGACGAGACCCGTTCCCCTTGCGTTTCGACCGCTTCGACGCGCTGCACCGAAAAGCCGTAGCGCGCGCCCAGCTTCTCCAGCATGGCCACATCACCAGCCGCGCGCGAGCCGAACCGGAAATCAGCGCCGACGACGACGCGCCCGGCGCGGGCGCCCCGAACCAGCACGTCGCGCACGAAGCGTTCCGGGCTCTGGCGGGCGAATTCGGTGTTGAAGCGCAGCATGAACAACCAGTCCAGGCCGTAGTCACGGGTCAACCGGATCTTGTCGCGCACGGTGAGCAGGCGCGGCTGCGGCTCGTCGGGCTTGAAGAAGGTGGCCGGCAGCGGCTCGAAACACATCAACGCGGGCGCAAGCTTGCCCGCGCCGTCACGGGCGGCGTCGATCAAGGCCTGGTGACCGCGGTGAAGACCGTCGAAATTACCCACCGCCACCGAGGTCGCAGGGGTCTTGTCGCGGTCGGGATTTAAGTATCGGACGAGTCGCATGGCAAGCAGCGGATTCTACCGGGTTTTGTCGTAAGTGTACTGTCCGGTATTAATTGCTGATATCTGCAATTAGTACCGGACAGTACACTATAAGCGCGCATTTCAGCCCTCATCCCGGCCATCGACGTCGGCGGGCCGGGCCAGCTGGCGCGGGCGCAGGCCGGTGGCCAGCAGGACGAGCGCGTAGGCGGCCGCGCCGGAGACGATCACGAGCGCCATCATGCCCGCCCGCCAGGCGGTGCCGGCGTCCAGCCAGCGCGCCACCTCCGGCTGCAACAGGTAGAGCACCAGCGCCATGACGGCACAGCCGGCCATCGCCTGCCCCACGTGGCGCCAGGGCAGGCGCGGCGCCAGGGACTGGTGGCGCAGGCCCCGCCACAGCAGCGAGGCGTTGATCCAGCCCGAAACGCTGGAAGCCAGGGCCAGGCCGGCGTGCGCGCCGGGGTGTTCGGCGAGCATGGCGAAAAAGCCGTTGCCGTAGTCGCCGCCGGCCAGCCATAGCGCGATGGCGACGACGAAGACGACGTTGAGACCCATGTTGGCCACCAGGGCGATGATCGCCACCTTGACCGGGGTCTTGGTGTCCTGGCGCGCGAAATACGCCGGCGCCAGGATCTTGACGCCGATGAAGGCCGGCAGGCCCAGGCAGTAGGCCAGCAGCGCGGCGGCGGCCATGGCCGCGTCGTGGGCGGTGAACGCGCCGTGCTGGAAGAGTGTGATGACCAGCGGCTGGGCCACCATGGCCAGGCCGACGGCCGCCGGCAGCGCGATCAGCAGGCCCAGGGTCACCGCCCAGTCGAGCGTGGCGCGGTAGGCTTCGTGGCCGTTGCGGGCATGCAGGGACGACAGCGTGGGCAGGATCACCACCGACAGCGCCACGCCGAACATGCCCAGCGGAAATTCCATCAGGCGGTCGCCGTAGTAGAGCCAGGCGAGCGAGCCGGAGGTCAGCAGCGAGGCGAAGAAGACGTCGAACAGCAGGCTGACCTGGGCCACCGAGGAACCGAACAGGGTCGGCACCATCAGCTTCATGATGCGCCGGACCCCGGGGTGCCCAAAGGCCGGCTTCGGAAACGGCAGCACGTCGTGCCGGGCGAGCACCGGCAGCTGTACGAGCAACTGAAGGACACCGGCGATCAGCACCCCCCAGGCCAGGGCCTTGACCGGCTGCTCGAACATCGGGCTGATCGCCACCGCGGCGGTGATCAGCGAGATATTGAGCAGCGCCGGCGTGAGCGCCGGCAGGGCGAAGCGCCCGAGGGTGTTGAGAATGCCCCCGGCGAGCGCCGTCAGGGCGATGAACAGCAGGTAGGGAAAAGTCACCCGCAGCATGTCGGTGGCGAGCGCGAACTTCTCCGGGTCGTCGAGAAAGCCGGGCGCGAAGAGCGTGACTACCCAGGGCGCGGCGAGCACGCCGATGGCCGTGACGACCAGCAGCACGGCCATCAGGCTGCCGGCGGTGGCGTCGATGAGTGATTTCAGCTGCGCGTGATCGTGCTTCTCGCGGTACTCGTTGAGCACCGGCACGAAAGCCAGCGAGAACGAGCCCTCGGCGAACAGCCGTCGCAGGAAATTGGGAATCTTGAAGGCGAAGACGAAAGCATCCATCGCCGGCCCGGCCCCGAACCAGCGCGCAAACACGACGTCGCGCACGAATCCGAGCACGCGCGAGACGAGCGTCATGGAGCTGAACGAAAAAAGCGAGCGCATCAGGGCCATCGGCAGGCATACTCCTTCGAACCCAGCCCCCGATCCATTTGGGGGGCACACCTGACCCCTGACCCCTGAATCCTGAATCCTGCGGCCTTGGTGCTGCCGCCCAATCGCCACAGGCGCCTACACGCTTGACTCGCGCGCACCTTGGCCCGATAATACCCGGCTTGATTCAACACTGACTGCATTTCCAGGAGATTCCAACGTGGCCAATAGCGTATCCGCCCGCAAGCGTGCCCGCCAGGCTGAGAAGAACCGGCAGCATAACGCCTCGCAGCGCTCGCACGTGCGCACCCAGATCAAGCGCGTGCTGCGCGCCATCGAATCGGGCGACAAGGCCGCTGCCGAACAAGCCTACAAGACGGCCGTTCCGGCCATCGACCGCGCCGTATCGAAGGGCGTCATGCACGCCAACAAGGCCGCCCGACACAAGTCGCGGCTTAACCAGCACGTTCGCGAACTGAGCTGAAAAGCCTCTGCAAAACTACTGCGCGGGCGTCTGACGGCGTCCGGCGGTGCTCAAAATCCTCATGTATTGACATATACACTGCGGTTTCTCCGCTCCGGCGGCCGCCGTCAGACGCCCGCTCGCTACGTTTTTCAGAGCCTTTTCGGCATTCGAGAACTCCACGTTGGGCATGAAAAAGCCGCGCCACTGAGCGCGGCTTTTTCTTTGTCTGCCCGAAATACTACCAGCCCTGCACGCCCGGCAGGTCTTCCGGGAAGCTCAGGCGGTAGCCCACTGTCAGCTCGAGATCATCGCCGGCCGGCACTTGCCGGTCCCAGGCCAGCACGCCCGGTCGCTCGTCGACATCGCGGCGATCGGGCGACGTGGTGTTGCTGGTCAGGGACACTTCGATGCGCTCGTCGCGCGAGACCGGCATGGCGTCGAACACGGTCAGGTCGATCGGGCGCGAATGGCCATTGCTGATCTTGATGCGATGCACCCGCGTGAGCACGCTGGACTTGCGCAGCATGCCCTCGGTTGAGCGATCGTCGCGAGTCAATTCGTATTCGACGCTGATGCGATCGTCGACGCCGAAACTCGAGGCCAGTTCCTCGCCCGGCGCGACGCCGTCGAAGCGCGTCTGCCCGACCAGGGTGTCGTCCTGATAGAGCGTGACCGAGCCCGGCGGCAGCGCCAGGTCGCCCTCCCAGCTGCCTTCGGCATAGAGCCATGCCGTGGGCTGGTAGCGCGGAACGGTTCGCGCGCTGAGCGCGACGTCCACGGCGTACTCGTCGAGCCGGAACCGATGCGGCTGGTTGTCGGCGGCCACGCTGGCGCGGCCGGGAACGCGGTAGGCCTGGGTGTATTCGTTGCCGACCAGCTCGGCGCCGTCCCATTGTGCTTCGGCCTGGGGTGCGGCCGCGAATTCCATCTCGCTGCGCTTGACCCGGCTGCCTGTTACCGAGACGCGGTCTAGGGATTCCTCCTACTCGGGCGGCTGGACATCCACCCACCAGGGTGAGACTTCGGGCAGGCGCCCGCCGGCCGAGGGCCGCGACAAGGACAGGCTGAGTTCGGCGTCCGACCAGTCCTCGCCGGTACGCTGGCGCACCTCCGCGAACTGCACGATGCCGAGTTCGTCGGCTTCGGTATCCAGGCGCCATTCGTAGACCGGCCGCCAGTAGGCCCCGCCGACGGTGTACTCGACCACGAATTCAGCCGTGCCGGCCGAGTTGCTTTCATACGCAAGTGTGAGGCGCAGGGTGTCTTGCTGCTGCTGGCCCAGGTCGGCCAGTTCCTTTTCCAGGCGCTCGATCTCGTCGCTAAGCCCGCGCCGCTGAAGGCTGAGCTCGCGGCGCGCTGTCAGCACCTCTTCGGCGCCGCTGCCGACGGTCTGAAGGGCCTCGTCCCAGCCGTCGATGGCGAGCTTGCCTTCGCCCTGCCCTGCGCCGCCGGCCAGCGAGCGCAACAGGTTGAGCTGTAGCTCGCGCGCCTCGATGGCATCGTCGATGCCGTCGCGCTCGTCGCGCAGGGACTGCAGGCGCTGCTCGAGTTCGCGCGCCCGCTCGCTGACGCGCTCGCTGCCGCGCACCGTGTCGAGCTGGTAGGCGCCGAGCCGCAGCCCCGCCGGGCCGCTGGCGGAAATCCGCAGGCTGTCGCGCGACAGGCCTGTCGGCAGGTCGGACTGGACCAGTTCACCGGACCCGGCCGCGACGTTCGTTTCGACAACGCGGGTGACGGTCGCGCGGTCCGGGAAGACGGTGACCGACTCGATCGCGGCCGAGACCGGGAACCAGCCAGCAAAGGGAAACGATTAACGACAAGCTTCTGAACATCGATGTTCTCCGGTGAAGTGACACAACAATCAACGAGCGACTGCCGTTTAAGGGGTTAAACCGGGCTCGCCTTGGTCATCCACGAGTGTCGCGTAATCCTGACCGCCAGCGCTACGATTGTCTTCAAGATAGTTCATCACGTCGCCGGTCAGCTTGTCCAGGCCTTTGCGGGCCACCGAAGACACGGCATACCAGGGCGCCTGCCAGTCGAGCTTTTCGATGATCTCGGCGGCCGTATCGCGCGCCAGTTCGTCATCAAGCTGGTCGATCTTGGTCAGCACCAGCCAACGCTCGCGCCCGGCGAGGTCGTCGCTGAACCGGGCCAGCTCGCGTTCCAGCGCCCGGACCTGGTCGGCCGGGTCGCTGCCGTCGACCGGCGCGATCTCCACCAGGTGCAGCAACAGCCCAGTGCGCTGCAGGTGCTTGAGAAACTGGATGCCCAGCCCCGCCCCTTCAGCCGCGCCCTCGATCAGGCCCGGAATGTCGGCAATGACGAAAGACCGCCCCGGCTCGAGACTGACCACCCCCAGGTTGGGATGCAGGGTGGTGAAGGGATAATCGGCCACTTTCGGCCGCGCGGCCGAGACGGCGCTGATCAGCGTCGACTTGCCGGCATTGGGGAAACCCAGCAGCCCCACGTCGGCCAGCACTTTCAGCTCGAGATCCAGCCCGCGCTCCTCGCCCGGCGTACCCGGTGTGGACTGGCGCGGCGTGCGGTTGGTGGACGACTTGAAGTGGATATTGCCCTTGCCGCCGTGACCACCGCGCGCGACCAGCAGGCGCTGGCCGTGCTCGAGCACCTCGCCGATCAACTCGTCGGTTTCGGACGCGCGCACGATGGTGCCCAGCGGCACCCGGACGATCACGTCCTGGGCGGACTTGCCGGTGCACTGCCGCCCTGCACCGCCCTGGCCGTTCTTCGCCTTGAACTGCCGGGCGTGCCGGAAATCCGCCAGAGTATTGAGCCCGGAGGCGCCTTCCAGCCAGACATCCCCGCCGTCGCCGCCGTCACCGCCGTCGGGGCCGCCCTTGGGCACGTACTTCTCGCGCCGGAAACTGACGCAACCGTGGCCGCCGTTACCGGCAGTGACGCGAATGGAGGCTTCGTCGACAAACTTCATGCTGGCAGTTTACTCGCTCATGCTCGAAGGGTCAGGGGTCAGGGGTCAGGGGTCAGGGGTCAGAGCGGCTTCGACGAGCCGTCCCGGCCACCGAAAGGCTCTACTGGCATTGCAGCACCACGCCCTCCGCCTTCTCCACTAGCTCCCTGATCCCTGATCCCTGAATCCTGAATCCTGACCCCTCCCCGCACATCCCCACCCCAGATACGAAAAAGCCCCGCTCGAAGGCGGGGCCGTCTCGGCATCCGGTTTGGGGCCGTATGCTAAGTCTTCTCGCTGCCCGGTCGCTTACTCGGCCGGCTCGATCGCGACGAACTTGCGCACGGGCTTGCCGCGCTGTTCGAACTTGACCTTGCCGTCGGACAGGGCAAACAGGGTGTGGTCGCGACCGACGCCGACGTTGGCACCGGCGTGGAAGCGCGTGCCGCGCTGGCGAACCAGGATGTTGCCGGCCAGGACGGCTTCGCCGCCGTAGCGCTTGACGCCCAGGTATTTCGGATTTGAATCGCGGCCGTTACGAGTGGAGCCGCCTGCCTTTTTATGAGCCATTGCTTAGCCCTCGATTCCGGTGATCTTGATTTCGGTGTAGTACTGGCGGTGACCCATCTGCTTCATGTGGTGCTTGCGCCGCTTGAACTTGATGATGCGAATCTTGTCGCCGCGGCCGTGGTCCACCACTTCAGCGGTCACCTTGCCGCCGTCGACCGTCGGCGTGCCGACGCGAACGTCTTCGCCTTCGCCGACCATCAGAACGTGGTCGATTTCGACCTTGGAACCCTTCTCGGCCTCCAGTTTTTCAACGCGCAGCACGTCGCCTTCGCAGGCCCGATACTGCTTTCCGCCGGTGGTAAATACCGCGTACATGGATGAATCTCCGCAAGAACTCGCCAGTAAAGAGCGGGAATTCTACCGGAGCCCCTGATGCGAGTCAATGCCGGCGGGCGTCGAACGCCCGCCGGCCGTGGCCGCGTCTTACAGGTCGGCCGGTCGTCCGGCGTCGGGCAAGCTGTAGTCGCATACGCCCTGCGGGAAGATCGCCTCAAGACGACTCGCTTGCTCCGACGTGAACTGGCGCTCGCCGTAGGTGCCGTCTCCGAGCGCCTGGCCGACCGGTTTGAGCTGGCACTTGAACACGTCACCCGTGATGGGACCGCCCGCCTCGATGCGCGAGGTGGCATAGACCGGGAACCGCTCGGCGCATTCGCCCTTGGGGCCGTCGTCGAGAATGCCGTCCCAGACGCCGTCGCCGGCGGCGATCACCTCGCCGTCGTAGCTGAAGCAGGCGTCGGCGGCATCCGCAGGACGGTTTTCGACGATCGACGCGCCGGGGTTGCTGCGGATGTTGCCCATCCAGTCGTCCATGACTTCCAGGGCGGTGCGCTCGAGCGCGAACTGCCCCTCCTGGAACGGCGGCTCGCTGCCGATGCCGGCAAACCAGATCGACTGGTGATCGGCGTGGCCCATGTGGTCGATGATGCGCTGCCGGGCCGCGAAGCTCTGGTGTGAGTTGTGCATGTCGAGCAACGGTTCGAGCCAGTCGCGGATATCGAGCACGGGGATGTCGATCTGGCCGTGAAAGATCATGCCCGACTCGTAGAGCGCCTGGATGGCTTCGAGATCACCTTCGTGGCGCGGCGCGGGCGCGCTGCCGTCGCCGAGCATCATGTTGCGCCGGCTCCACGGGTCGAAGTTTTCGGGCGTGGGATCGCCGAGGAAGGGAAAGCCTTCCTGCACCATCTCGGACGAGGGCTTCCAGCCGCCGACGCGGGCATTGAGATCAAGGAACTGTTCGGCGTCGATTTCGCCGCCGACGAAGGCCCGCAGGCCGTACTGCACGCCCACGCTGTCGACGGCGCGGCGGGCAAAGCCGTCGTCGCCGACGCCGTAGATGTTGCGCAGGTCGTCCATGTGCGTCCACTCGATGGCCATGATGGCCGACAGCGGCTCGTAGTGTTCGGCGTTGTCGACGGCCCCGAAATGCGGATTGAGCGCCAGCGGCGACAGGCCGCGCCAGGCCGGCACGCACTCGGTCATGCCGGGGGCGGCGGCGAAACCGAGCGCCTGCTGGGCGTCGGCGAACGGGTTGCCGAGCAGGTCGGTGGCGTTGAAGCCGACCAGCAGGCTGCGATTGGCGGTGGTTTGCCAGAACTCGTTGTCGCGGTCGGTGACGTCCATGTAGTGTTCGAGCAGTTCGCAGTCGCCGACGTGGATGGTCTGCGTGACCATGTCGGGATAGGAGCGCTCGGGAACGGCCGCGTCGATGAGGTCGGGATGGTTCTGGCCGTAGACGTACTGCTGGATGGCACCACCGGACGCGCCCAGACCGACGGTGTAGTCGGGCACCCCGTAGCGCTCGATAAAGCCCTCTTTGGTCATCAGGGCCGTCTCGCCGCCAACCTCGAGGTTGTAGTGCTCGCCGGTACGAGTGCCGGTCGAGTAAGCGATGGCGTGGCCGAGACCGAGCACCGTGGGCTTCATGGCGCGGCTGGCGGCCCAGCCGCCCTGGGTGTGGCCGATGCCGACGCCGCCCTGGAAGTGATACACGAGCCGGCCGTTCCAGCGGCTGGTGTCGTGCTCTTCAGCGGGCGTTCCGATGCGGTCGGGATCGGCCAGCATGGCGTAGCTGTAGATGAAACGGTTGATGGTGCCGCGCTCGACGCGCACCACGAAATCCACCTCATTGCCGTCGATGGTTACCGTGGTCGCCAGGTCGTCGGGCCGGGAGCCGTCCCCGGGCCAGTCCGCCCACTGACCGTCGGTCGTGCGGTAATGCCAGGTCACGAACGAATCGATGGAGCAGTTGCGGCTGTAGCCGACCACCGAGCCGTCTTCGTCGTAAACGCGGAATCCCGGCGGCGAGCTGCTGTCGACGGTGGGCTGGATGCCGAACTCGTCGGCCACCGAGCAGACGAAGGGATGCTGCTGCTCGCCGGAGAACAGCGGGCCGGTGATCGGGTGATTGACCACCTCGACTTCGCCGCCGGACTGCAGGAAAAAGCGCCCTTCGTCGAACCGGAAGTGCCAGGCCCGGATCGTGTTTTCACCTTCCGACAGGCCCTCGACGAGATACTCGACGCCGCCGTCGCGGCGCACGTTCGTCGACGCGACGAGTTTGCCGTTGGCCATGAACAGGCTGCCCAGGTGCCCCGCCGGCGGATCGAGCGCCACGCGCACGTCGCCGCCGGTTACCTGTTCCGGATCGCTCGAGATGACCTCGATATCGTCCGGGCCGCCGGTTTCGGCCTGCATCGGCAGCGCCGGCCAGCCCGCCGCCCAGGCCGCGGAACAGGCGCCGAAAAGCGCCAGACACAAAGTTGATTTCGCGAGGCGGCTCAGCGGCCGCCGGGTGGAATCGCAGTACATCGTTGACCTCCCTCCATATAGTCTGCACGGTCGGCAAGCAACCTAGGCGAGATGTCCTTTCGCCCCTCGCGCTCGTGCGGGGCCACCATATTTGCACCATCAACGTCTTTGCCTCAATCACGGCCGACGCGATATATTAGTCGGCTTGTCCTGAACCTTCCCGGCCTAGCAAATGAAGTCGATCAGCGTACGCGGCGCACGCACCCACAACCTGGCCAATGTCGATGTCGAGCTGCCCCGCGACCGGCTGATCGTGTTTACTGGCCTTTCGGGTTCGGGCAAGTCCTCGCTGGCTTTCGACACGATTTACGCCGAGGGGCAGCGGCGCTACGTCGAGTCGCTGTCGGCCTACGCCCGGCAGTTCCTGTCGATGATGGAAAAGCCCGATGTCGACAGCATCGAGGGCCTGTCGCCGGCGATTTCGATCGAGCAGAAGGCGGCCAGCCACAACCCCCGCTCGACCGTCGGCACCGTCACGGAGATCCACGACTACCTGCGCCTGATGTACGCCCGGGTGGGTACGCCGCGCTGCCCGGACCACGGCGAGGAGCTCGACGCCCAGACCGTCTCGGAGATGGTCGACACCGTGCTCAACCTGCCCGAGGGCAGCAAGCTGATGCTGCTCGCGCCCATCGTGCGCAACCGCAAGGGCGAGCACGTCCAGGTGCTCCAGGAGCTGCGCGCGCAGGGCTTCGTGCGCGCCCGAGTCAACGGCGAGGTCATCGATCTCGACGAGGAGCTGCCCGGCCTCGAGCTCAGGAGAAAACACACCATCGAGGCGGTGGTCGACCGTTTCCGCGTTCGCGAGGACCTGGCCCAGCGCCTGGCCGAGAGCTTCGAGACCGCGCTCGCCCTGGCCGACAGCCTGGCGGTCATCGCGCCGATGGAGAGCGACAGCGGGATCGATGAAGTGCTGTTTTCGGCGCGCTATGCCTGCCCGGTCTGCGACTACAGCCTGCCCGAGCTCGAGCCGCGCATGTTCTCGTTCAACAACCCCAACGGGGCCTGCCAGACCTGCGACGGCCTGGGTATGAAGCAGTACTTCGACCCCGACCGGGTGGTGGCCAACCGCGAGCTATCGCTGGCCGGCGGCGCGATCAGGGGATGGGACCGGCGCAACGCCTACTACTTCCAGCTCATCCAGTCGCTGTCCAAGCACTACGGCTTCGATATCGAAACGCCTTTCGGTGAACTGCCTGAGAAGCTGCAGCAGGTCATCCTGTTCGGTAGCGGGACGGAAAAGATCGGCTTTCGCTACCTGTCCGAGCGCGGCACGCAAACGCGCAAGCACCCCTTCGTCGGCATCATCCCGAATCTCGAGAAGCGCTACCGCGAAACCGACTCGCGCATCGTGCGCGAGGAGCTGTCGCGCTATATCTCGACGCGCGCCTGCCCGGAATGCCACGGCCAGCGCCTGGGGCGCGAGGCGCGCCACGTCTATATCGCCGACAAGTCGCTGCCGGAAATCTCGAGCTGGTCGGTCGAGCGCTGCCTGAACTTCTTCAACGAGGTCGAACTGGCCGGCTGGCGCGGTGAAATCGCGGGCCGGATCCTCAAGGAAGTGCGCGAGCGCCTGCACTTTCTGGTCAATGTCGGCCTGGACTACCTGACCCTCGACCGCCAGGCCGACACCCTCTCGGGCGGCGAAGCGCAGCGCATTCGCCTGGCCAGCCAGATCGGCGCCGGCCTGGTGGGCGTGATGTACGTGCTCGACGAGCCGTCCATCGGACTGCACCAGCGTGACAACGAGCGCCTGCTCGAGACCCTGTTCCGGCTGCGCGACCTGGGCAACACCGTCATCGTCGTCGAGCACGACGAGGAAGCCATTCGCTCAGCCGACTACGTGGTCGACATCGGACCCGGCCCGGGCGTGCACGGCGGTCGCATCGTCTACAGCGGCGCGCCCGAGGGGCTGGTCGACTGCGAGGGCTCGCTGACCGGCGACTATCTCTCCGGCCGCCGCGAGATCACGGTGCCGAAGCAGCGCCACAAGCCCGACCGCAAGCGGATGTTCCGGCTCGAAGGCGCGACCGGCAATAACCTCAAGAGCGTGGACCTCGAGCTGCCGGCGGGCCGCTTCGTGTGCGTGACCGGCGTGTCGGGATCGGGCAAGTCGACCCTGATCAACGACACGCTCTACAAGCTGCTCGCGCGCGAACTCAACGGCGCCTCGGAAACGCCGTCTCCGCACAAGCGGCATTCCGGGCTGGATCTCTACGACAAAGTGGTCGACATCGACCAAAGCCCGATCGGCCGCACGCCGCGTTCCAACCCGGCCACCTACACCGGCATGTTCACGCCCATCCGCGAGCTGTTCGCCGGTACCCAGGAAGCGCGCACGCGCGGCTACAAACCCGGGCGTTTTTCGTTCAACGTCAAGGGTGGCCGCTGCGAGGCCTGCCAGGGCGACGGCGTGATCCGCGTCGAGATGCATTTCCTGGCCGATATCTTCGTGCCCTGCGACGTCTGCCAGGGCAAGCGCTACAACCGCGAGACCCTGTCGGTCAGCTACAAGGGCAAGAACATCCACGAGGTGCTGGAGATGACCGTCGAGGACGCGCTGGAATTCTTCGAGCCCGTGCCGTCGGTGGCGCGCAAACTGCAGACCCTCATGGACGTGGGCCTGAGCTACATCCAGCTGGGCCAGAGCGCGACGACCCTGTCGGGCGGCGAGGCCCAGCGCATCAAACTCGCCCGCGAACTGTCCAAGCGCGATACCGGCAATACGCTCTACATCCTCGACGAACCCACGACCGGTCTGCATTTCCACGACATCAAGCACCTGCTCGAAGTGCTGCACCGCCTGCGCGACGAGGGCAACACGGTGGTCGTCATCGAGCACAACCTCGACGTGATCAAGACCGCCGACTGGATCATCGACCTCGGCCCGGAAGGCGGCGAGCGCGGCGGCTACATCATCGCCACCGGCACACCCGAACAGGTCGCCCGCACCGAAGGCTCGTGGACCGGGCAGTATCTGGCGGATATGTTGGGGATCAAGAGGAAGAGAACAGCCTAACGGCTGAAATTTGAAATTCGAAGTACCAAATCCGAAACAAATTCAAAGCACCAAAACCCAAATATTTCGTTCTGACGCGGGAAGGCGCCATTCGTCGTTTCGGGTTTCGGGTTTCGTGCTTGTTTCGCATTTGGTGCTTCGAATTTCGAATTTGCGAGCTCCAACCAAAGCCACAACGCTACAATCACGCGAACACTCATCTGGAAGCCACCCAATGCCCGAATTCAGCATCAAGCTCGCTGTGCGCTGGGGCGACATGGATTCATTCGGCCACGTGAGCAACGTGGTCTACCTGCGCTATGTCGAGGACTGTCGGGCCCAGTGGATGGAGTCTGTACCGAGTCATTGGCAGGGAGGCGAGGCCGGGCCGGTGGTGGCCAATATCAACATCAACTTCAAGCGGCCGCTGTACTGGCCCGGGGACGTCGAGGTCACGCTCAAGCCGCTCTCGCCGGGGCGCTCGTCGATCAAGCTCGAGCACGAGATCCGGTCGATTCCCGAAGACGGGGGCAAGGTGACCGTCTACGCCGACGCGACCTGCACCCTGGTGTGGATCGACAAGAAGAAAGGCGAGCCAGTGCCGCTGCCGAACTCCATTCGCGAGCTCAGTCGGTAAACCAGGCCCGGGGACGCCCGGGGGACGGGCGGACGCGTCAGACGAACTCGACGCCGAGCTTCACCACGTCGTCGTCGACGTCTTCCATCCAGCGAATCTCGGCCGCCTGCAGTCCCAGGTTGGCAACCTGGACCACGCAGCGCGAGCCCTTCTCCACCGAGCCGATCGGTCCGCGCGTGAGCACCACGACGCGCAGGCCGCCGCGCGATTCCTCGCACACCAGCCCGGCGGTCTCCGGTTCGAAGACTTCTTCACTCGGCGTCGTGTTCGAGAACTGGAGAAGGACGATCTCCGTCTCGTCGGGCGGGTAACGCAGGTAGCGCCTGCGATCGTCGTGCTGAGCCTGTGCCATGACAGACCTCCCGGAGCGTTCGCTCCAATCCTTGGGCCCGCTTCAGCATAGCCCCCGCAAGCCGCGGGGGCAACATAAACGGGCGCCGCCGTATTCAGCCTTTGAGGCGCTCGACGAGCTTCTTCAGCGTGGCCTGGGTCTGCTCGTCGAACCAGCCGGCGACGAACGCGTCGATATCGAGTGCCTCGCGATCGTCGAACAGCGCGGCCAGTTCGGCGCGGCAGATTTCGCGCGTCGCTTTCATGGAGTGCTGGGGCAGCTTCAGCAGGCCGCGGCACCATTCGACCGAGCGCGCCACGACTTCGGCCGGCGGCGCCACTTCGTCGACCATGCCCAGTTCCAGCGCCTTCGCCGCGGGAATCATCTCGCCGGCCACCAGGTGGCGCTCGGCCGGATAGGGGCCGATCAGGCGCACCAGCGCCCGGTGAATGGCCGGCGGCACGACCAGGCCGACCTGGACTTCGTTGAGGCCGAGCCGGAATTCGCCCTCGGCCTGGATGCGGTAGTCGGCGAAGATGGCGATCACGGTGCCCCCGGCCGGACTGTGGCCCGTCAGCGCGGTCACGATCGGCACCGGGCTGCGGGCAATGCGCTCGAGCAGGCCGAACAGCGCCTGCCAGAACTCACGCATGCCCCGCTCGTCGAGGGTGAGCAGTTCGGGCACGTCCAGCCCGGCGGAGAACAGGCCCTCGCGCCCGGAAATCACCAGCGCGCGGGCGCCGTCTTCGGTGGCCTTGCCGATGGCTTCATCGAGGGCCGCCACCAGGGCCGGATTGAGCGCATTGACCGGCGGCCGGTCGAGACGAAGTTCGACGATGCCGTCACCGTGATCGATGTTCTGGAGCATTGCGCTGAGGTCCTTTCGTTGGGATCGAGTCGCGAGTTTACCGCCCCGCGGGCATTCGGTCGGGGCAAACCGTTCGTTGTGTCATCGGCAGCGGTTATCATGAATGATTATCGAAACAGGGAGTGCAAGGGCGTGTTCGAGTCGGAGCCGGCCAGTACCGCGGTAGCGCTGACAGCAGCCGGCCTGCTGCTGGTCCTGAGCGTGCTGTTCAGCCGCCCTTCCGAGCGCATCGGCATTCCGGTGGTGCTGGTCTTTCTGCTCATCGGTCTGGTGGTGGGCTCGCGCTTCGGCCACGACCTGATCGACTTCGAGCTGGCTTTCCGTATCGGCACGGTCGGCCTGGTGCTGATCCTGTTCGACGGTGGGCTGAACACGCCGTACCGGCAGGTGCGCGAGCACCTGCTGCCCGCCTCCCTGCTGGCGACGCTGGCCGTGGTCGGCACGGCCTTCCTGGTCGCCCTGACGGCCTGGTTGCTGGGGCTGAACTGGATGATGGCGCTGCTGCTGGGCGCCATTGTCTCCTCGACCGATGCCGCCGCCGTGTTCTCGGCCCTGCGCGGCTCGGGGGTACAGCTTCGCCGGCGCGTCGGCGCGACGCTCGAACTGGAGTCGGGCCTCAACGACCCGATGGCCGTGATTCTGACCTTGACCCTGACCAGCCAGCTCGCCAGCGGCGGGGCATTCAACCTGCCCGGCTTTCTCGGGACGGTCGCCCTGCAGCTCCTCGTCGGGCTGGCCGCCGGGCTGGCCATCGGCTGGCTCGGCACCCAGCTACTGTCGCGCATCCGGGTTCCCGCTGCCGGGCTCTACCCGGCCCTGACGCTGGCGCTCGCCCTGCTCGCCTTCGGCATTCCAACCCTGTTCATGGGCTCGGGATTCCTGGCCGTCTACATCGCCGCGCTGATGCTGGGCAACCGCCGCCTGCCTTACCGCTCGGGCATTCTGCGCGTACACGATGCCCTGGCCTGGCTGGCGCAGATCTCGATGTTCCTGGTGCTGGGCCTGCTGGCCGTGCCGCAGATCCTGATGTCCTTCGGCTGGCGCGGCCTGGTGGTTGCCCTGGCACTCGCGCTGGTGGCGCGCCCCCTGGTCGTGGCGCTGTGCCTGCTGCCGTTTCGCTACAGCGCCCGCGAGACGGCCTTTATATCCTGGGTAGGTTTGCGCGGCGCGGTTCCGATCCTGCTGGCAACCTACCCGGTGCTCGCCGGCGTCGAGGGCGCCATGACCCTGTTTCATCTGGTTTTCTTCGTGGTCGTGGTCAATGCCCTGATTCCGGGCGCGACGGTCCGCTGGGCGGTCAGTTTATTCGGCGTGGAGCGCGGCAACGTCCAGCGGCCGGCGCCGGTGCTGGAGATCAACGCCATCGACAGCTTGCCGGTGCAGATTATTTCCTTCAACCTGCACCCGGCCGCCCTGGTGACCGGTCAGCCCGCGCGCATGCTGCCGCTGCCGGCCGGCGCGGACATCCTGCTGGTCGTACGCGGGAAAGAAGCCTTGCCGGTAACGCCCGACACCGTGCTGCAGGCGGACGACCATGTGCACGTCATGGTGAGGCCCGAGGACAAGCGATCGGTTGAACTGCTGTTCGGGCTGAGGGAGGACGACTAGTCGTTCAAGGTCGTGCAGAGCTGGTGGAGGATGGCGGCGGTGGCGCCCCAGATCATCCAGCGCGGATGCGGGATGCTGACCAGGTCGTGACCGTGGTCGCCGCGGACGACCCGGTGGTGCCGGTAGGTATCGGGGTCGAGGACGATCGACAGGGGCAGCGTAAAAATCGTTTCGACTTCATTCGGGCAGGGCGTCAACTGCGGCTGACCGGCGATCGAGGCGACCACCGGGACGATGCGATAGCCAGTCATGGTGTCGTAGCGATCGAGCAGGCCGTGAACCTCAATGGAAGCGGCATCGACGCCGATTTCCTCGCTGGTCTCGCGTAGCGCAGTCACCAGCGGAAAGGGCTCGTCCGATTCCCGGCGCCCGCCCGGCAGCGCCACCTGGCCGGCGTGCAGGGACATCCAGCGGCTGCGCACGGTCAGCACCACGGCCGGCTCGGGATATTCGACGATCGGGATGAGCACGGCCGCCGGGCGCGGATTCCAGCGATCATGAGCGGGGCGGAAGCCGCCCAGCGGGAGTTCTTCGTGCGGGGTTTCGGGAGGGTGCAGCCGCGCCGCCAGAAGCGACGGCGCGACTTCAGCCTTCATCGAACAGCCGATCCGCCCGGGCAGGCAGGGCCTGCATGATCTCCCGGCGCTTCTCGGGCGAGTAGCCCAGCCAGCCGGTGATCTCCGTGGCGGATCGAAAGCAACCGACGCACAGATCGCCCGGACCCAGGGTGCAGGTCCCAATGCAGGGCGACTCGATTTCGGGAATCGGCCGTGCGGGGTCGCTCACGCTATTACTGTCCGGGCGCCTGGGTCGGCTCTTCGTAGTCTTCCGGCGCACCGATCTGCTCGAGCTTGATGTCGAACTTCAGCGCCTCGTTGGGACCGATGATCGGCGGGTCGCCACGAACGCCGAAAGCCAGCTCTGGCGGCAGGAAGACCTGCCATTCGGCGCCTTCCTTCATCAGGGGCAGCACTTCCTGCCAGCCCTCGATAACCGAGTTGACCTGGAAGACGGCCGGCACGCCGCGGCGGAAGGAGCTGTCGAATTCACGGCCGTTGATCTTCGAGCCGCGGTAGTGAACCGTCACCGTGTCCTCGAGATCGGGACGCTCGCCGTCGCCTTCCACGATCACGCGGTACTGGACACCACTGGGCAGCGCTACAATGTTGTTCTTGTTGCGGTTCTCGGCCAGGAATTCCTCGGCCTTGGCCTTGTTCTCCTCGGCCATGGCTTCGAAGGCTTCCATGCGTTCCTGCCGCAGCTTCTCCTGCAGCTGAGTCATGCGTTCGCGCATGACCTGCATGTCGACCGAGGGTTCGCGCTCATTGTAGGCGTCGCGAACCGCCTGGAGAATGGCATCCAGGTCGACGTCGATGTCGTAGCTGCGAAGTTCGGCACCGAATTCGTAGCCGATCGAATAACCGAGCTCACCCTGTTCACTTTCCAGGTCCTGAGCTGCAGCCGGCGCGGCCAAAATCAGGGACACTGACGCCGCGAAAAAGCACTTCTGCATGTTGCCTCCGTTAAAAGGGAAGTCGTTGAAAGCGGAAATTGCGAAAGCGGGCATTGTACCCGACCGCCCTGCCCGTGGCCACGGGGCCCTCTGATGCTCAGCGGCCGCAGGCAAAGCGGTTTCCACCACCCATTGACCATGAATGGCGGCGCCGGGTTCCTCACCGATATATGGTTATTTTTACCATATAAAAGGTTAATTTTACCTATTAGTGTCAGCTGACCTATCCCAAGTCCCTGTTTTTCCAACGACCGGCCTGTTGGCACGAAGCTTGCTTCGTACTGGGCAAGCAACGAACCGATCGAACAGGAGACACGCAAGATGGGCATCTTTTCCCGCATGGGCGACATCATCAACGCCAACCTCAACGCCGCGCTCGAAAAGGCGGAAGACCCTGAGAAGATGATTCGCCTGATGATCCAGGAGATGGAAGACACCCTCGTCGAGATTCGCTCGGCCACGGCCAAGTGCATCGCCGAGAAGAAGGAACGCTCGCGACTTCTCAAGCGGCTGGAAGAACGACAGCTCGAGTGGGAACGCAAGGCCGAACTGGCGCTGGAGAAGGACCGCGAGGATCTCGCCCGCGCCGCGCTGGCCGAGAAGACAGCGCTCACCGATCGCATTGCCGCCCTCGAAGAGGAGCTCGACCAGTACCAGGAACAGCTGACCAAGTACGACGAGGACATCGGCAAACTGCAGGCGAAACTGACCGATGCCCGCAACCGCCAGCGTGCGCTGGTCCTGCGTCACCGCTCGGCCAACCACCACCTCAAGACGAAAAAGCACGTCTACAACGAAAAGATCGACGAGATGCTCTACCGCTTCGACGCGGCCGAGGAACGCATCGAGCGCATCGAGTCGGAAGCCGAAGCGCTCGACATGGGCCGCAAGGGCAAGACCCTGAGCTCCGAGTTCGATAATCTCGAGCGCGACGAGCGGGTCGAGGAGGCCCTGGCCGAGCTCAAGTCGCGCCGCACCGGGGAGTAATCCGCCATGTATGAATTGCTATTCGTGCCGCTGATCGTCTTCATGGTGATCGTGGTGCCGATCTGGCTGATCCTGCACTACGCCACGCGCAACTCGGCCAACCGGCGCCTCAACAGCAAGGACGAAGCGCTGATGGAGGAACTGCACGAGAACGCTCGCAAGATGGAAGAGAGAATCCATACCCTCGAGCGCATTCTCGACGCCGACAGCCCGAGATGGAGAGACCGCACATGAACCGCCGATACGACGAACACGACCGTCCGAGCCGAAATCGCCTGTATCGCAACAAGGAGCGCAGCTTCCTGGGCGGGGTGTGCGCCGGCGTCGCCGACTGGGCCGGCTTCAACCTCACCGCCTTGCGCGTGATCACGGTGCTGCTGGCTATCCCCTTTACCGCGGTGATGGTCGTCGGCTACATCGCGCTGTGGATCCTGCTGCCCAAGCGCCCCGTCAATCTCTATCGTGACGAGCGCGAAGAGGCTTTCTGGCACGAAGTGCGCCAGGGGCCCAAGGACGGCGTCAGCAGCCTCAACCACCGCTTTCGCCAGCTCGACAAGCGCCTGCAGCGGATGGAGGCATGGCTGACGTCAAACGAGTACCGCATCGACCGCGAACTCAAGGATTGATCGCGCGTGGTCGAGGGACTCGCCGCCATGCATCTACTCGCCACCATCATCGTTCTGCTGCTCCTGATTCCGGCCGCTCTGGCCGGAATCGGCACCGGCCTGATCGAAGCGGTCAGCAACATGGAGTGCTTATCGACCGCCCTCCCCCACGCCAGCGCCCTGCTGGCCGAGGTGGCGCCGATGGCACCGGCAGTGGGGCTGCTTCTCGCGGGGGTAGCGACGCTGGGCCTGGCCGGTTGGCTCATCGTCCGCACGGTCAACGCGTAGACGACATATCCGATGTTGTCACTGGTGGCTAATCCGTGCTAACCGTCTGATTCTGGGCGCCTTCTTCGCGTGGCACCACAGGCCGCGATGCGGGTCTCGACAGGTCAACTGCTGTTTCGCCCGGCGCTTCGCGCTCTTGCGGCGAGTTCCTTTTGTCACTTACAACAAAAGGAACCAAAAATGCTCTTTAAAACATGCGGTTGTTCCGCAGGACTAAATGGATCCGGTGGCGCCACAAAATTTCGCCTCAGGCTTCGCCATGGCTCGGTCGAGGCACATGGCAACCTCGTCAGAGCTTGGGCGTAGCCCGCACCAGAGAGGCGCGACCTCGATAGGCTCAGCTTCGACTGCGAGACCTTCTATAGCCCGAGGCTTTAGCCGTCGCGCGCACCAGCGCGCGTGATCGTGTCTTCCGAAAGACCCTGATCCAGACCAGGGCCATATTCGGCGCTCATCGAAGTCAGGGCGCCCTCAGCCGGGCCCTAGCGAAGCCGTAATCGGTATTCTGGAGCCCTTGACGCCGTGAGGCTCCTGAGACGCCGCCGGTATCTTTTAAGCGCGTTTTTTGGTTACTTTTTTCGCGCAGGAAAAAAGTTACTCGCCGCAAGAGCGCGAAGCGCCGGGCGAAACAGCCTTTGACTTGTCGAGACCCGCACGGCAGCCGGTGGTGCTAAACCAGAAAGGCGCCCAAGACCGAACTGGTACACGCATCAGACACCAGTGACAACATCGGATATGTCGTCCGTCGGGGATGTAACCCCGACCTACGCGGGCGTCTACAATATTGCGAAACTTCACGGCAACCGGGAGCCCCAACACCGATGTCCTACCAAAACCTCCTGATCGACGACCGCGACGCGGTTCGCACGATCACCGTCAACCGCCCCGACAAGCTCAACGCGCTCAACCGCCAGACCCTGCTGGAACTGCATCAGGCGATGATCGAGGCGCACGGCGACGAGGCCGTGCGGGTGGTCGTCCTCACCGGCTCGGGCGAGAAGGCCTTCGTGGCCGGGGCCGACATCGGCGAGATTCGGCAGCAGTCGGCCATCGAGGCGCGCGCTTTCTCGGCCATGGGGCAAAACCTCATGAGCCTGATCCAGAATTTCGAAAAGCCGGTGATCGCCGCGATCAACGGGTTCGCCCTGGGCGGCGGCATGGAACTGGCGCTGGGCTGCCACCTGCGCATCGCCTCCGACAACGCCCGCCTCGGCCTGCCGGAGATCAAGCTGGGCATCATGCCGGGCTTCGGCGGCACGCAGCGCCTGCTACGGCTGGTCGGCACAACCCGGGCGCTGGAGATGGCGCTGACCGGTGACCCCGTCACGGCCGAGCGCGCCGAACAGTTGGGCATCGTCAACCGGGTCGTCGCACGCGATCAGCTGCAGTCGGCCGTCGATGAACTGACCGGTCAACTGGCCAAGGCCGCTCCGGAGGCGGTGCGCGGCATCCTGCAGGCCGTCAACCAGGGCGCCGATGCCGACATGAACACCGGCCTGGCCCTGGAAACCGCCCGCTTCGCCCTGTGCTGCTCGACCGAAGACATGAAAGAGGGCACCGGGGCCTTCCTCGAAAAACGCGCGCCGGAGTTTACGGGGCGGTAGCCGGCGCCGAATTCCCACCAAAACTCTGACGGAGCCACCGTAGGTCGGGGTTACATCCCCGACGGACGACGCAGGAAGTCTTGGACACTCGTAGCTTACGCGTGTACCAAGACCTCCTACGTCGTCCGTCGGGGATGTAACCCCGACCTACGCGGGTAATCAGTCCCGGCTGAGGCAGCTGCTACTGCAAGTAACCCGACTCGCCGGCGTAGTCCTTTTCGCCGGCCGTTACGCGCACGTCGAGGCGGTTTTCGGGTGGCGGCAGGGGGCAGGTGGAGTATTCGGTGAAGGTGCACGGCGGGTTGTAGGCGCGGTTGAAGTCCAGCACCGTGCGATCGTCGTCGCCGGGCATGGGCGCGTAGAGCATGCGCCCGGCGCCGTAGGTTTCGCGACCGGTTGTGCGGTCGGCGAAGATGAAGAACAGTTCCTCGTCGTCCTCGTCGGCGACCGCTTCGAGTCGGTAGGTCTCTCCTTCGTATTCGAAAACCGCTACGCCGAGGTTGGGCTCTTGCGTGAGATCGCCCAGCACGCTGCCGACGGGCATGGTGCTGCCCGGCGGGTGGCGCTCGAAACGCGCCTCGACGCGCCAATCGGGATTGAAGGGGAAGTAATCCAGCCCCTTGAAGTCCGTGCGCGTTTCGGCACGCGGCCAGCGCGTTCGCACGGCCAGGCGGCCGTTGCGCTCGATGATCTGGAAGCGGACGTCGGCGGCCTGGACCCAGACGGTGTCATCGCGCCCGGGCTGGACCAGCATGCCGGGCACACCGGCTCGGCCGTCCACGCTGACCGCGTTCGAGGCGGGCTCGAAGCGCGCCCTGGTCCCCTCCACGATCAATTCACCCCAGTGGTCGGGGCCGGCCGGCATGGTGATATCGGCATCATCGGCCACACCGATGCGCCAGCGCCCGTCCCCGACAAAGTCCAGGCCGACCAGGCTCAGCCAACCGTAAGGCTCCTTGAGCCTCGCTGAACGGCGCTCCCGCCAGTCGAGCGCCTCGACCTGCCAATTCGCCACATCAGTATCCAACCGGGAATGGTCTGGCGGCGTTTCAGGCTGGGGCTTATTGACAGCGCAAGCGACAAGCAAAAACGCACCAGCAAGGATCGCCGCCGCCCTCGAAGCTTCGGAAAATACTGGATGAACCTGACTCATGGGCTTCACTCCCGATAGCACTGAGGAGACTCTGAAGGCAGCACCTCATACGTTTCGATCATTTGAATTTCGATCGTTTGAATTTGTTTGATATTTCGAGCTTGGAATTTCGAATTTGAAGTGTTTCAGCTGCGGCCGTAGATGTCTTCGAGACGTTCGATATCGTCCTCACCGAAATAACTGCCGGTCTGGACCTCGATGATGTGCACGTCGTCGCTGCCGGGATTCTCGAGCCGGTGCAGGTTGCCGACGGGAATTTCGACCGTTTCGTTGGCGCCGTAGATCCGCTCCTCGTCACCGACCCGGACCTTCGCCTGCCCGGCCACGACCGTCCAGTGTTCGCTGCGGTACTGATGCCGCTGCAGCGACAGCACGCCGCCGGGCTTGACCACCAGGCGCTTGACCTTGCAGTCGGCGGCGTCCTCGAGCACCGTGAAACTGCCCCAGGGGCGATGCACGGTGCGGTGGAAGACGGCGAGCTGGTCATTGTTGCGGGTCAGTTCGTCGACCACGGCCTTGACCTCCTGGGCGCGGTCGCGGCTGGCAACCAGCACGGCGTCGCCGGTGTCGACGATGACCAGGTTGTCCACGCCCACGGCGGCCACCAGACGCTTGTCGCCCTGCACGAAGGTATTGCGCGCATCAACCAGCACGGCCTCACCCTGAACGCGGTTGCCAAGAGCGTCGGTTTCGTAGAGATCGCTGATGGCCTGCCAGGAGCCGATATCGCTCCAGCCGCAGTCGACGGGCACGACGGCCCGGCGATCGGCCTTTTCCATCACGGCGAAGTCAATCGAGTCGGCACGCACCTGCACGAAGCGCTCGGCGTCGAGCTCGATCGGCGCGGCCTCGGAATCGGTTTCGCGCCAGACCGACCGCACCTGCTCGAGAATGTCGCCGGCGTTGTTTTCCAGGGCCGCAAGGATGGCGTCCGCCCGGAAGCAAAACATGCCGGCATTCCAGAGATAGTCGCCGGATTCAAAGTAGCGTCGCGCGGTGTCCTGATCAGGCTTTTCGACAAAGGCCCGGATCTCGCGACCGTGCTCCCCGATCGCCTGGCCCGAACGGATATAGCCATAGCCGGTCTCGGCATGCGTGGGCGTCACGCCCAGGCAGGTCAGCCAGCCGTCGGCGGCCAGGGCGTCGGCATGGGCGACGGCCGCGGAGAAGGCGTCCAGGTCGCGGATCAGGTGGTCGGCCGGCATGACAAGCAGCCGGGTCTCGGGACCGTAGGTTTGCTCGGCCCAGAGCGCCGCAGCCGCGATGGCCGGCGCGGTGTTTCGCCCTTCCGGCTCGAGCAGGAAACGGTGGTCGGCCGAGCTGTCGACCGTCTGGTACTCGTCGCGCGTGAGGAAGTAATAGTCGCGGCCGGTTACCGTCAGAGTCACCGGGGCGTCGCCCACGGCGAGCGCGCGGCGAATGGTGCTGGCCGCCAGGGTCTGTCCGTCGGCCAGGCGCATGAAGGGCTTGGGGTGCGCCTTGCGCGACACCGGCCAGAGCCGGGTTCCGGCACCGCCGGACATGATCACGGGTATCAACATGGTGCTTGGCTCCATTGATCCAGGCACTCGGCCAGCGCATCGTTGCAGTCGGGCAGTGACTGGCCGGTGAATTGTTCATAGCGCGAACCGTCGAGCACCGACCAGGCCGGGCGTTTCGCCTTCTGCGGCCACTGGTCACTGCCGATCGGCTCGACGTCGACGATGCCAGGAATGATGCCACGCTCCGCGGCCAACTGCACGGCCCGCTCGGCCAGTGCGTGCCAGGTCATCGCGCCCTGCCCGGCCACGTGCAGCAACTCGGGGCGCTCGACCCGGTCGGCCAGCGTCAGCAGGCGCTGCGTGGCACGCGCCAGCGTGCCGGCCCAGGTCGGTGATCCGGTCTGGTCGGCAACGACCTTCAGATCCTGCCGCTGGCCGGCGCGTTTGAGGATGGCGGAGACGAAATTGCCCGGCAGGGCGCTGTAGACCCACGCCGTTCGAAGCACCAGGGCCCGACAGCCGCTGGCCGCGATGGCCTGCTCGCCGGCCAGCTTGGTACGGCCGTAAGCCGACTGAGGCGCCACCGGATCGTCCTCGCGCCAGGGCCGACCCGGCTCACCGCTGAAGACGTAGTCGGTCGAGTAGTGCACCAGCAGGGCCCCGTGGCGCCGGCACCAGTCAGCCAGGGCCGCCGGCAAGTCGTGATTGAGGCGAAAGGCTTCGTCCTCGTGATCCTCGGCCCCGTCCACCGCCGTCCAGGCGGCGGCGTTGACGATCACCGGCGGCTGCAGCCGATCGAGTAGCGCCGACAGCGCCGTGGTATTCGACAGGTCGAGATGGTGATCAGCGCTGCTGCGCGCGCAGGTCACGAAGTCGCCATTCAGGGCACGCAGATGCCGCCCGAGCTGGCCGTTGGCCCCGAGCAGGAGGGCGCTCACGAGGGCAGCCGGTCGGCGTCGAGTTCCGACAGCCGGGGCGCCGAGCGATCCTTGTCCGAAAGCCCGCTTGGCGTCACGGGCCAGTCCACGCCGATATCCGGATCGTCCCAGGCGATCGATGCGTCGAACTCACCGCGGTAAGGCCGCGTGCACAGGTAGTTGAACGTCGCGAAATCGCTGAGCACCTGGAAGCCGTGGGCGAAGCCCTCGGGAATCCATAGCTGCTGGTGGCTTTCGGCATCGAGCGCCATGCCCGTCCAGCGCCCGAAGGAGTTCGACTGCGGGCGGATGTCGACGGCCACGTCGAAAACCGTGCCGGCGGTTACCCAGACGAGCTTGCCCTGCGGCTCGGGCCACTGATAGTGCAAGCCGCGCAGCACGCCGTGCGCCGAACGCGAGCAGTTGGCCTGGACGAAGGCAGGGCCGATACCGTGTTCGCGATAGCGCTCATCGCGCCAGGTCTCCAGGAACCAGCCGCGCTCGTCGCCGAACACCTGCGGCTCGATCAGCTTCACGCCCGCCAGATCGGTGTCGATGACCTTCATGACGACTCGGCGGTGCGGGCGATCATGCGCAGGTAGTCGCCGTAGCCGCTCTTGGTCAGCGGCTCGGCCAGGGCCAGCAATTGATCGGTGGTGATCCAGCCCTGGCGGAAGGCGATTTCCTCGGGACAGGCCACGCGAAGACCCTGGCGCGATTCGAGGGTTTCGATGTAGCTCGACGCCTGCTGCAGCGAAGCGTGGGTGCCGGTATCGAGCCAGGCATAGCCGCGGCCCATCTTCTCGACGGTGAGATCTCCGGCTTCGAGGTAGCGGCGGTTGAGATCGGTAATCTCGAGCTCGCCGCGTTCGGACGGTTCCAGCTCGGCGGCGAAATCACAGGCGCGCTCGTCGTAGAAGTACAGGCCGGTGACGGCGTAGTTGGATTTCGGCGTGTCGGGCTTTTCCTCGAGTGACAGCACCCGGCCTTCGCCGTCCATCTCGACCACGCCATAACGTTCGGGGTCACTGACCCAGTAGCCGAACACGGTCGCGCCGCGTTCGCGCTCACTGGCGCGCTCGAGCAGCTCGCGCATGCCGCCGCCGTGGAAGATGTTGTCGCCGAGGATCAGGCAGGACGGGCGACCGTCGATGAACTCGCGGCCGATGATGAACGCGTCGGCCAGGCCGCGCGGCTCGTCCTGCACGGCGTAGCTCAGCTCGATGCCCCAGTGGCTGCCGTCGCCGAGCAGGCGCTTGAACAGGGCCTGCTCGTGCGGTGTCGTGATGATCAAAATCTCGCGGATACCCGCCTGCATCATGGTCGACAGCGGGTAGTAGACCATCGGCTTGTCGTAGACCGGCAGCAGCTGCTTGGAGATCACCTGCGTGAGCGGGTAGAGCCGCGTGCCGGAGCCGCCGGCGAGAATGATGCCTTTTCTGTTCGTCATAAAGGATGCAGGGGTCAGGATTCAGGGGTCAGGGTACGCGCAACGCCGAGGCGCTCGGAGCGGTAGCGGCCGTCTCTTATGCGTTGCCACCAGGCGCGGTTTTGGAGGTACCAGTCGACGGTTCTGGCCAGGCCTTCGGTGAAGTCGACCGAGGGTTGCCAGCCGAGTTCGTCGCGGATTCTCGTCGCGTCGATGGCGTAGCGGCGGTCGTGGCCGGGGCGGTCGGTGACGTATTCGATCAGTTCGCGCCGCGGGCGCTCGCCGGGGGCGCGTTCGTCGAGCAGGTCGCAAAGCAGGTGGACGACATCGAGGTTGGCCATTTCGGCGTTGCCGCCGATGTTGTAGACGCGGCCCGGCTCGCCGGCTTCGAGCACGCGCTCGATGGCCGCGCAGTGGTCGGTCACGAACAGCCAGTCGCGGCGCTGCTGACCATCCCCGTAGACCGGCAGCTTCTCGCCTTCGAGGGCGTTGATCAGCATCAGCGGAATGAGCTTTTCGGGAAACTGGAGCGGCCCGTAGTTGTTCGAGCAGTTGGTGATCATCACCGGCAGGCCGTAGGTGCGGTGCCAGGCGCGCGCCAGGTGGTCGGCCGCCGCCTTGGAGGCCGCGTAGGGCGAGTTCGGGGCGTAGCGGTGCGTTTCGGTGAAGCCGGGGTCGTCGGGCGCAAGCGTTCCGTAGACTTCGTCGGTCGACACGTGCACAAAACGGAAATGGTCCGCCCCGCCCTGCCAGTAAGCCAGCGCGCAATCGAGCAGGGTCTGGGTGCCGGTGACGTTGGTGCGGATGAACGCGCCCGGGTCGTCGATGGAACGGTCGACGTGGCTCTCGGCGGCGAAGTGCACGAGTGCGTCGGGCCGATGCTCGTCGAGCAGGCGCTTGACGAGCGGGCCGTCGCAGATATCGCCCTCGACAAAGACGTGCCGGTCATCCGGCAGGCCGGTGAGCGACTCACGATTGCCGGCGTAGGTCAGCAGGTCCAGGTTGACCACCTTCGCGTCGGTCGTGCCGAGCAGGTGGTGGACGAAGTTGGACCCGATGAAGCCGGCACCGCCGGTGACCAATAGGGTTTTCATCTAAAAATCAGAACCTTTAAAACGCGAAGACGCAAAGACGCAAAGAAATCCTCCAAGAAAACCAGACCCAATTTTGGGAATCGCCGGCAGAATCAAGCTCCGGGCTGACTTAAATGCATCCCGAATTTTCTTCCCTGGATGTCTTGTTTTCTTAGCGTCTTCGCGTCTTTGCGTTAGAAAGACTCATTATCCAGGCTCAGTGCCAGCGACGACCCAAATATCCGACGCACAACCCGTCAGAACGGAATATCGTCTTCCAGGCCGCCGCCGTTGTCGCTGGGCGGGCCGTCGTAGTTCTGCTGGGACTGATTGTAGTTCTGCTGGGACTGGTTGCTGCTGTCGTCGAACGGGGCGCTGCCGCCGCGGCTGTCGAGCATCTGCATTTCGTTGGCGACGATTTCGGTCGTCCAGCGGTCCTGGCCGTCCTGGCCCTGCCATTTACGGGTCTGGATGCGGCCTTCGATATAGACCTTCGAGCCCTTGCGAAGGTATTCGCCGGCGATCTCGCCGAGCTTGCCGAACATCACCACGCGGTGCCATTCGGTGCGCTCCTGCTGCTCGCCTGTCTGTTTGTCGCGCCAGTTCTCTGAGGTGGCAATACGAATGTTGGTCACTGCGTTGCCGCCGGCGGTGTGCCGGGTTTCGGGATCGGCACCGAGGTTGCCGATCAGGATCGCCTTGTTGATTCCACGGGCCATGACGCGGGCCTCTCCTGTTGAGCGTTTGAGAATGCGCAAAAGTCTAGCACAGGGGCGCTACCGAGCCGTGTCGGAGAATCCCGCGACACGGCGAAGGAAATCGGCCCGTATAATTGTCGTCCATGAACGATTTCTCCTCTCCCGCGGCGCCTGCCGACCTGGATGGCATCCTGGAGCTGACCCGGGCCGACCGTCAGGCAGTCGATCGCCTGATTGTCGAGCGGCTGTCCTCCGATGTCGTCCTCGTCAACCAGATCAGCCATCACATCATCGGCGGCGGCGGCAAGCGAATGCGCCCCCTGGTGCACCTGCTGTGTGCCCGTGCGGCGGGCTATTCCGGCGCCGATCACCTCAAGCTGGCGGCAATCATCGAGTTCATCCACACCTCCACGCTGCTCCACGACGACGTCGTCGACGAGTCCTCACGCCGTCGCGGCCAGGTCACCGCGCATCGGCTGTGGGGCAACGCCGCCTCGGTCCTGGTCGGCGATTTTCTGTACTCGCGCAGCTTCCAGCTGATGGTCGAGCTCGACCGCATGCGCATCATGAACATCCTGGCCGATACCACCAACACGATCGCCGAAGGCGAAGTGCTGCAGCTGATGCAGATGGGCAATCCCGACCTCGGCGTCGACGACTATTTCCAGGTCATCTCCGACAAGACGGCCTGCCTTTTCGCCGCGAGCGCCAGACTGGGTGGGGTGCTGGGAGAGCTGGACGACGACGCCTGTGACCGTTTGGCCGATTTCGGCCTCTACCTGGGGCAGGCCTTCCAGATCGTCGACGACGTGCTCGACTACCGCGGCAGGGGTGACGATCTGGGCAAGAACGCCGGCGACGACCTGGCCGAAGGCAAGATGACCCTGCCGCTGATTCTCGCCTTGCAGTGCGCCAACGACAGCGAACGAAAGCTGATCCGCGAAATCGTCGAGGCTGGCGGCAGCGATCGCGTAGCGGACGTACGCGGCATCATGGATCGCACCGGCGCGCTCGACCAGGCCATGTCCCAGGCCGAGGTGCTGGCCGGCCGGGCACGGAAATCGCTTGCGGTTCTGCCCGACAGCGAGGAAAGCGCCGCGCTCGAATTCCTCGCCGGCTACGCGGTCGATCGCGCCTACTGACCCCGAACGAGCGCTCGAAAGCGCTCTCCACGCTGCTCGAAATCGCGAAACCGGCTGAAACTCGGTGCGCCCGGCGAGAGCAGCACCACCCCGCCGCGGACCGCCAGTTCGCGGGCGCTCGCCACCGCCTCATCGAGCCCGTCAAATGTCTCGACGTGTCCAACGCGAGAACCGGCCGCCTCGCGGAAACGCTCGGCCAGGGCTGCGCCATTGTCGGGCACGGTGAGCAAGGCCTCGAGCCGATGTCCGGTGAGCCAGTCGAGTACGGGCTGCCAGTCAGCCGGGCGCGGCTGACCGCCGGCGATCAGAACGACCGGGGCATCGCCGATGGCGTCGAGCGCCGCCAGCGTGGCCCAGGGGCTGGTCGAAATGGAATCGTTGATGTAGCGCACGCCATCAATCGTGGCGACCGGCTCGAGGCGATGGGGCAGCGCCTCGAAGCTCGCCAGGGCTTGCGACAGGGCGCGGGGCTCGTGCCCAAGCATGGCGGCCGCCTGCAGGGCCAGCGCGGCGTTGTCGAGGTTGTGGCGCCCGATCAACGGCAGCTGCCCCTCTGGACAAAGCTCCGAGCGATCGTTCATCAATCGATGTCCGTCGCGCCAGATGCCGGGCGCACGATTGCCGAGCACGCGCCCGGGAACATGATCCGTCGCCGCGAGTAGCCGCGGGTCGCTGGCGTTGATCAACAGCGGCCGGCCCTCGAGCAAGTCAGCCAGCCGCAGCTTGGCGGCCACGTAGGCGGCCTCGCCCCCGTGCCAGTCCTGGTGTTCGGGGAACAGGCGCGTAAACAACCCGAAGTCCAGCTGCCCCTGCAGGTCGGCCAGCTGGTAGCTGGAGAGTTCGACGACGGCAATCTCGGCTTCGGTTGCGACATGGTCGAGCAGCGGCACGCCGATATTGCCGGCCAGCAGGACTTCCCTGCCCTGCGCGCGCAGCAGGTGGGCAAGCAGCGAGGCGGTCGTACTCTTGCCCTTCGACCCCGTCACGCCCACGACCGTGAGATCGCCACCCCGCTCGGCCAGCCAGATCGAAGCCGGATTGACCACCACCGTGCCGGCCGCGCGCGCGGCGACCAGCGCGGGATGATCGACCGGCACGCCCGGTGATCGAATCAGGACATCAAAATCCGCCAGGCGCTCGTCGAACGGCCCCGTGACAAGCGGCAGTTCGGTATCGGCCTCGCCGTACTCGACGAATACGGTCAGGTCGACGTCCGCGGCGCGCCCCAGCAGCGCCCGCGCTGCCGAACGCCCGTCGCGACCGTAGCCGAGCAGGCCGATGCGCTGCCCGACCAGCCAGTCAAGCGTGGGTGAGCAGGTCATCGGGAATCCGGTGAGTCCGCCCGGGGCGGCAGAGGTCGTCGATATCGGGCACGTCCAGGCCGGCCAGCAGCGGCGCCAGGCCGGCCACGACCGGAAAATCGCGCCAGCGCGGATCGCCGGCCAGGGCGGCCAGGGCCGAGCGGGCCTCATCGGCCTCGCCGACGCACTCGAAGGGCTTGGCCCCGTCGATGGCGAGCAGCGCCCGGAACCCCTCGAGTTCGTTCTCGTCTTCGAGCAGGTTGGCGCCGAATATCGCGGCCAGCGATTCCGGCGACATGAAGGGCGCCAGGGCCAGGAAGACAAAATGACACTTGGGACACCGGCCGCACCAGCGATCGGTTCGCGCCCCGTCGAGATGGAAATTGCGATTGCAGGATGAAAACACGCCGTGATAGCGCTCGAGCCCGGCGAACTCCCGGCAGACGGCCAGTTCACGGTCGCGGCGCAGCAGCGAAAACACGGACAGATGCGGCGTGATGCAGCGCTCGACCCACTCGCCGAGCATGCCCTCGAAGGCAAGCGACTTGGAAAACTGGTGATTGACGGCGCGACCGCGCTCATCATGCAGGGTGGCCTCGTCGGCCGAGCGCTCGTTGGCGAACACGACGCGATCGTAGCCCTGCACCAGCGCCAGCACCACCAGCACGGCGGCGTTGATGGCCGTGATCGGCACGTGGCCGTTCCATGCCCCGAGCCGGTTGAGTTCGCTCAGGGCGGGATCGACGCGGCGCTCCACCAGCAGGTGATCGGCACCGGTCTCGGCGGCTACTTCACGGATGAGCGCCGCCTGCCCAACCTGGACGGTGACGGGCTGCTCGCCTTGCGAGCGCAGGCGTTCGAGGGCCACCAGCGAGTCCTTGCCGCCGCCCATGGGTGTCAGCGAGCGACGCGGAAGCCGGCAACTCACGGCCGCAGCAACCGTATCGGACCCGGCCGGAAACTCGGCCCACTGCTCCTGCGCCAGACCGTTACGCCAGGCGAACTCGGCCAGCCCCTCGCGATAGAGCCTGGCCAGCCAATCCGCCTGCCACCGGTCGGGCCCGCGGGCCTCGAAGGCGATTTCAGACGGACAGCCCGCTTTCCAGTAGCTCACGCCGGCCGTCCAGTGAAGCAGGTCGAGGGCGGCATCGAGCGCCTCGGGGCAGGCCGGCGATGGATCGGTGACCGGCAACCGGAATCGCTCGCTCAACTCGATGCCGTCGAGGCGGTACGCCAGATCGATCCAGCCGGTGGCGAGATCGAGGCGGCGCGAGCCGAACACGAACCGGGCGCTCTTTTCACGGCGCCAGTGCTCGAGCTGCGCGGGCCGCCAAACGGTTTCAGCCGCGGGCATCGGCCGGCTCGTCGGTATCGCCCGCTTCCTCTTCGTCGCGCAGACGGGGCCAGGCCCGCAGTACGGCGTTGACCAGCGTGGCCAGCGGAATCGCGAAGAACACGCCCCAGAAACCCCAGATACCGCCGAAGACCAGCACGGCCGTAATGATGGCCACCGGGTGGAGACTCACCACCTCGGAAAAGAGAATGGGCACCAGCACGTTGCCGTCGAGCGCCTGGATGATGGTGTAGGCCAGCAGCACGTACCAGAAACTTGCCGTCGGCCCGAATGCCACCAGCGCCACCAGCGCCACCGGAATGGTCACTACGGCCGCCCCGATGTAGGGAATGATCACCGAAAAGCCGACCAGCATGGACAGCAGCATCAGGAAGGGCATGTTGAGCACGGCAAAAGCCGCGTAGGTCACGACCCAGACGATGAGAATCTCGACGACTTTGCCGCGAATGTAGTTGCCGATCTGTGCGTCGACTTCATGCCACACGCGGGTGACCAGGTCGCGATCTCGCGGCAAGTACTGGCTGACCCAGGTCAGGAGCTCGCGCTTGTCTTTGAGGAAGAAGAAAACGAGAACCGGCACCAGCACCAGGAAGATCAACAGGTTGACAGCACTCATTACGCCGGAGAACGAGACCAGGGTCGCGCCGTAGTTGACCAGCTCGGAGCCGATATTGTCTAGCCAGCGCGAGAGTTGCTCCTGCGATATCAGCGCGAGCTCGCGCTGACCCTCTTCGGCGACCAGTTCGCCGGTTTCGCTCGTGACCACCTCGGCTTCCGGGCCGGCCGGGGCGACCAGCTGCGGATAGCGGTCGGGCAGCTTGGCCACCCAGTCCTGGGCCGTTGCGACGTAGCTGGGCAAGTCGCGCACGATGGCCGCCAGCTGGCGGGTCAGCATCGGCACCAGGCCGAAGAGCAGGTAGACCAGCGCAGCCATGAAGCCGGTGAACACGCCGATGACGGCGAGCAGCCGCGGCACACCCAGGCGCTCGAGCCGAAGAACGCCCCCTTCCAGCAGGTAGGCCAGGACGAGGCTGGCGAGCACCGGCCCGAGCATCCTGCCGAACAATGCCATGACCACCACGCCCAGCGCCAGGAACAGCGCCAGGATGACCACCTGGGGATCGGAAAAGTGCCGGCGGAACCAGTCGTTGAAACGAGCAATCATGCAGAGATTATAAGGGCAAGTCGATGCGATTAAGCCCTGCCCGGTGAACCTTCCCCGCAAGAAGGTCACCGGGCACCGTGCCGATCAGGAGTGTTGTAGCTGCGGGTAGAAAAGCCTGTTTTGCCCTGAATTCAGAAATCGAAGCTCAGCTTCGCCTGGACCTCGAAATCCTGGTCCATCTCGTCACTGACAACGCCCAGCAAGTTGCCCCCGAAAGCATACTCCGGCGGTGCATAGGCGGCATTGAAATGCAGCCGACTGCGTTTGCCGACATCCTTGGAAAAGCCGGCCATGACGGCGTTGCTGGCCATTTCGGATTGGAGCGCGGCGGCCAGGGAAGATGCGGTCGGCCGCGGCTGCGTGCGGGTCCGGTAGTCGAAGAAAAGTTCGACATCGTCGCTGGCTTGCCAGCGCCAGCCAAGGCTGTAGACCGTCAAGTCGGCCCAGGCGAAATTGGGGCTGTTGCGATCACCCAGCAGGGCGGTGAACCTTGCCGGCAGCGACCGGCTGGGAAAGGCGCCGACATCGCTGTAGAAAATCTGCGAAACGCCGAGGCTCACCCAGGAACGAGGCGTCGCGTGCAATTCCAGGCCCACCTGCAAACGGGGAGGAATGTCGAGTTCCGCGCTGGCGCCGTGAACGCCGCGCACGGTGGCAAACTCGTCCATGTCGATACGCGACTGGAAAGCAGCCTCGACGCGAAGGCCGCTGAGCAGTTCACTGGCCAGTGCGAAGCGCAAGCCGGTTCCCTGCGACACTTCGGTGCGCGACGGATCGAAGTAGATTGTATCGAGTCGCCCGCTCGTTCCCAGACGCGTAGCGGCCGGCTGCAGATTCATGTCCGCGCTGCCGAAGCGCTGGCTGGCAAGTACTGCGCTGACGGTCAAGTCGCTGTTGGCCGATACCCGGTGGGTCACACCGGGCATGACGATCGACTGCTGAAACCGATCCGCGCGGCGAATGTTCTCCGACAGCGAATCTTTCAGCAAAAGGCCCATGCGCGACTGGCGAAACGACAGCCGCAGCGGCTGTCCCTTCCGCGCCTGCATGAGAGGCAACGCAAAATCAGGAAGAATGATGGTTTCGTCGAACTGCAGCCAGCTTACGTGGGGCAGCTCGCGCGAAGACAGCCTCTCGAGATCGGGGGTGATTTCGTTCGCCAGGTACTGATCCCACGGGCCCAGCTCGAAACCGGCGACGTACCAGGCCAGACCGGCATAGGGACTGAAGTGCGCTGAACCGGACAGGCGCGGCATCGACCAGGCCGATGAAGCCAGTGTCAGGGAGACGGCAAGAGCAGCGATGGAGACGAGCCGATGCTTCACGAGTTCGATCAGTCGGATGGAGACGTTGCAAGTGTACCGTCAATGATGGCAAAAATACAACGACCGGTTTCAAACAAATCGCCCCCGCTTCCAGAACCCCCGTGATTACGGCATCCGGGCGCGCAGAAAGATGTTGCGCAAAAGCAACAAGCGGCATGACCGCGCCGATCGAACGTCGAACGGCACGGCCTTCGACACGCCTCAGCCCAGGCGTTCGCAGATGGCGTCGGTGAAGCTCTCGGTCGTGCCGCTACCGCCCAGATCAGGCGTGGTGCGATCGCCAGCCTCGATCACCGCCGCGATGGCTCGACGAACACGCGCGGCACGATCGTTGTCGTCGATGTGCTCGAGCATCTGCGCCGCGCCCAGCATCAGGGCGCAGGGGTTGGCAATGCCCTGCCCCGCAATATCCGGCGCCGAGCCGTGCACGGCCTCGAACATGGCCGCTTTCTCGCCGATGTTGGCGCCCGGCGCCAGACCGAGGCCGCCGACCAGGCCGGCGCACAGGTCCGAGATGATGTCGCCGAACAGGTTGGTGGTGACGATCACATCGAACTGCTCGGGGCGCATGACCAGCTGCATGCAGGCGTTGTCGACGATCAGGTCATTGCTTTCGATGTCGGTGTAGTCCTCGGCCACCTCGTGCGCGACGCGCAGGAACATGCCGGTGACATCCTTGAGGATGTTGGCCTTGTGCACGACGGTCACCTTCTTGCGGCCGGTACGCCGGGCCATCTCGAAGGCAAATCGGACGACGCGCTCGCAGCCCTTGCGTGTGACCACCATCTTGGATTCGGCGCGGCTGTCATCCGGCGCCGTCCATGCGCCCTCTCCGAGATAAGCGCCTTCGGTGTTCTCGCGGACCGTGATCAGGTCGATATTTTCATAGCGCGACTTCGAGCCCTTGAAGCTGATCGCCGGGCGAACGTTGGCGTAGAGGTCGAAATGCTTGCGCAGCGCAACGTTCAGCGACTTGAAGCCGCCACCCACGGGCGTCGTCAGCGGCGCCTTGAGCGCAACGCGGTTTTTCTCGATCGAATCGAGCGTCGCCTGTGGCAACAGCTCACCCGTTTCTTCCTGGGCGGCCATCCCGGCCAGCTGGAAATCGTAGCTGAACCCTGCACCGATGGTGTCGAGCATGCGAAGCGTCGCTTCCATGATTTCGGGGCCGATTCCGTCGCCCCGGATGACGGTGATTTGCTGCGTCACACTGCCGTCCCTGTTGTCGTCGAGTCATTGAATTCAAGCCCGCCATTATAGATGGCAACACCCCCACGAATCACCCCGGATATTCCGGGGCCGGGTTGATTCACACCCCTAGTGGGCCATGCGGCAAGTTAGGTAACACTCAGAGCCACTGTGCCGGTGCGAATCAAGGCGCGTTTCGCAGGGAATGGTTGTTCCCTTTCCAAGAAACGCAACGCCGAGTCGCGCCGGCACAGTGGCTCCCGAAGGGCCGCCGCACAAGCGCCGTGGGCAGGGCAGGCGAAGCCGCATGGCGACTTTCGCAAAGCGAATGAAGCCATGCGAGCGTAGCCGTTGCCCGTGTTGCACTCGCTTGAATTGGCGACACCAGTCCTGCGCTCGCGCGCCTTGCCCACAACGCTTGTGCGACGGCTGAGTGTTACCTAACTTGCCGCATGGCCCACTAGCATACGGTCGAGCGCGCCTTCCTGCTCGAGCGCATCGAGATCGTCGAAACCCCCGACGTGCTCGTCGCCGATGAAGATCTGCGGCACCGTACGCTGCCCGCTGCGCTC
This sequence comes from Lysobacterales bacterium, assembly GCA_034520805.1. GTDB lineage: Bacteria > Pseudomonadota > Gammaproteobacteria > Xanthomonadales > Wenzhouxiangellaceae > Wenzhouxiangella. The sequence goes on from JAXHNG010000008.1 coordinate 504,386, forward strand.
GATCATTTCATCGCGGCGAGCCGGCTCGGCACCGATATCGATCTGGGTCCATTCCACGCCCTTGCCGCGCAGCAGCTTGGCAGCGGCCGTGCAGAACGGGCAGTAGGACTTGACGTACATGACGATTTGCTTGCTCACTTTCTTCAGTCTCCTTCCATTAAGCGCCCCGGTGGGGGCTGATTGATTGTCGTCCGTCGCGGATGTAACCGCGACCTACGCGGGCCTCGATCCGGCAACGCGGTGAATCCGCCCCGCCAATCCCGGACAATACCGCCTGACCCCTGACCCCTGAATCCTGAATCCTTGTCTTCAAATACACCACTCCGGCTTCGGCAACCCGCCATACCGGCACGCTTCACGGACCGGCCCGTCAGGAAACAGCCGGTACAGGTCACGGCTGCCGCGGCTTTCAGCGTGGCGCTTGCGATGCTCCGAAACGACCACGCGCATCAACGGCGGATTGCCGTAGCGAGCGTGATGATCGCGCACGAACTCGATCAGCCACCAGTGATCATCACCCAACCGCAGGCCGTCGCGTTCGGCCAGGGCCTCGGCGACTTCCGGAAACCACTGCCCGGAATCGATCAGGAACCCTTCCCCGTCGACATCGACGGGCCTTCCGTCGATATACAGCTGCAGGCTTTCTCCGGTCAAAGCTTCAATACTCCTGCCGCGTTGCGGCACAGTGCCTCGAACTGCCGATCGTCGATCGCCGAAACACCGACCGGCACCAGGCTCGATGCCGGCCGGCGGGCACGCAGTTCGGCCAGGTCGAAATCGATCAACTGGCGCCAGGGCGCGATCGCATCGGGCTCGAGATGCGCAAGACCCGGCCCTTCGAAGACCACGACGAGATCGACTTCCAGCGTGGCGCCGGCGAGCACGAGTTCGAGCATTTCCCGGCTGCCGGGCTCGGACGGGGCCAGCGCCACCACAATCACCCACGCATCAGCCGACATCACTTGCTCCGAAGCAGGCCACCTCCTGCGCCGCGAGGGCGTGATTCCAAAAGCCGGTCAGGCTCGAGATCACGAAGGGGTCGTCCGGCGGCTGCCGATGCCGCCGCGACCAGGATCCGCTGCATACCGCCAGCACGACCCCGTGCCAGTCCGCCAGGCTGCGCCATTCGGCCGAGGGCTCACCTTTGGCGGCGTGCTCGACACCTTCACCGTGGAAGAACACCAGAAGGTGCCCGCCTTGTTCGATTAAACGGGCGGCACGGTCCTGTCCCAGGCGGCTGGCCTCGCTTCCTGGCCGGGCGCGGATCAACAGGATTCGATGGTACTGTATGAATTCGTTCAAGAGCCTGCCCGGAAAAGTCGTTACAGGTGAAACCACGGCGCATTCAGCCGGTCTGAGAACTGGATGATCAAACGAATTCTCAAAGCACTGCTTACCGTCCCCATTGTAGCCGCCGCCGTAACGGCGGGCGCCAATGATTCGGTGCGGCTTCCCGACCTGGGCGGCACCAGCACGCAGGTGATGTCCCCGCAAGAGATGGAAAGCTTCCCGCGCGAGTTCGAACAGTACATGCGCACCAACAAGCTGCTGGTCGAGGATCCGCTCATCCGCGACTACTTCAACGACATGGGCTTTCGGCTGGTGTCGTACTCGGACAACGCCGACGAGCCTTTTCACTTCCTTGTTCTGCGCGACCCCAACGTCAACGCGTTTGCGGCGCCGGCGGGCGTGATCGCCCTGCATTCGGGCCTGATCCTCGAGGCGCGCGACGAAAGCGAGGTGGCCGGCGTGGTGGCGCACGAAATCGCCCATGTGACCCAGGACCATATCGTGCGCGGCATCGAGAACAGGCAACAGGTATCGCTGCCGACCATGCTGGCCACGTTGGGACTGGCGATCGCGGCCGGCGCTTCCGGCGCGGACGGTGATGCCGCACAGGCCATCCTGATGAGCGGCATGAGCCTGGCCCAGCAATTCCAGATCAACCACACCCGCCAGGCCGAGTCAGAGGCCGACCGTATCGGCATTGCCCTGCTGGCCCGCGGCGGCTACGACCCGCAGGGCATGACGCGCTTCTTCGAGCGCCTCAACATGATCTCGAGGGCCATGGGAGAAGGACCGCCGGAGTACTTGCGCACCCACCCCCTGACCGTCAACCGAATTGCCGAAGCGCGCACTCGAGCTGAACAGCTCAGCGGCGACCCCTCGCGCGACGGCACGGATTTCCACTTCGTCCAGGCGCGCTTGCGCGCCATGGTGGCCGACGCCACGAGCGCCGAGGCATGGTTCCGCGCCCGGCTCGGCGGCGACAGCGAGCGCCCTGAAGCGGCCATGCGCTACGGCCTGGCCATGACCCTGCTCGGCGCACGCCGCCTTGAAGCCGCGCGCGAGCAGGTCGAGCAGCTACTCGATACGGCTCCAGACCGCCAGCTCTACCGCTTGCTGGAAGCCGAGCTACTGGTGGCCGAAGGCCGGGTCGCCGACAGCCTCGACGTGCTCGAATCGCTTCATCTTCAGTACCCGGGCAATCGGCTGGTGACCACCCAGTACGCCAGCACGCTGATGCACGAGCGCGACGGCGAGCGAGCCGCACGCGCGGCTCGAATCCTCCGTAACTACCTGCGCAGCAACCCCGACGATGTGCGGATGACCGAACTCTACGCTCGGGCAGCCGACCGGGCCGGCGACGATATTCGTGCCGCTGAAGCGCTGGCCGAGAGTTACTACATGCAGGGCGGCATCCAGGAAGCCATCGTGCAGCTCGAGCGCATCAGCAAGCGCGAGGACCTGGATTACTACCAGCGCTCGCGCGTCAGCGCCCGCCTCGGGCAACTGCGTGCCGAACGCCTGCGACTGAGCTCGCGCGAACGCGAGCAATAACGTCAACAAAATGTAATCATCATCCGGCTAAGCTGGGGAATTATCTCGAAGGGGATGGACGCGCATGCAAGCCGACACCACTGACGGCAAGTACCGAGTGACCCAGCTTGCCGAACCGCTCGAGCGCTGGTCCGAGCAAGCACTCGATGAACCGGCGCTGTTGTTCAACCATGAAACCAGCCTGCTGGCCTTCCATCGGCGGGTGCTCTCGCTTGCCCGCGACGAGACGCAGCCGCTGCTCGAACGGCTGCGCTTCCTTTGTATTTCGTGCACCAACCTTGACGAGTTCTTCGAGGTCCGCGTCGCCGCCATTCGCCAGCGTATCCGACTCGGGGCCAACCAGCCCGGGGCCGACGGTCTTTCCCCGCAGAGCACGATTGCAGCCATTCGCGAGCGTGTGCTGGAGATGGTCGAAGCCCAGTACCGCATACTCGACGAAGAACTACTGCCGGCGCTCGAGCAGCAGGGCATTCGCATCATCGCCCGCAATCGCTTCACGCAGCGCCAGCGGCGCTGGCTGCATCATCATTTTCGCAGCCAGATCCTGCCGGTGCTCAGCCCGCTCGGGCTCGACCCGGCGCATCCGTTTCCACGCATTCTCAACAAAAGCCTGAACTTCGCCGTCTCCCTGGCCGGGCGGGACGCATTCGGCCGGAACGGTTCGATGGCCCTGGTGCGGGCACCGCGCTCGCTGCCGCGCATTATCCGCATTCCCAAGAGCTACTCGGCAGGCCCGGATGATTTCGTGTTCCTGTCGTCGATCGTGCACGAGTTCATTGACGAGCTCTTCCCCGGCATGGAAGTCCTCGGCAGTTACCAGTTCCGGGTCACGCGCAACAGCGAACTACTGGTCGACGAGGAGGAAGTCGAGGATCTCGCGCGGGCGCTCGAGGGCGAACTCATGGAGCGCGGTTTCGCGGAGGCAGTGCGCCTGGAAGTGGCCACCGGCTGCCCCGACCATGTCGTCAACCTGCTCGCGAGCAAGTTCGGCGTGGAACTCGATGACGTCTATCAATGCAACGGGCCGGTCAACCTCAACCGCCTTGTCGCCGTCTACGACCTCACCGACCGGCCGGAGCTGAAATTCCCGTCGTTCAACCCGCGCGTTCCCCAGGCGCTGGCCGCCCCGAACGACCTGTTCGCCAGCCTCAAGCGCCGCGATCACGTACTGCACCATCCCTACGACAGTTTCCAGCCCGTGCTCGACCTCGCCCGGCAGGCCGCCCGCGACCCGCAGGTACTGGCGATCAAGCAGACGCTGTACCGCACGGGCGTGGATTCGATGCTCGCCGACCTGCTCATCGAGGCCGCGCGGGCCGGCAAGGACGTCACGGTGGTGGTCGAGCTGCGCGCGCGTTTCGACGAGGAGGCCAATATCAATCTCGCCACGCGCATGCAGGAAGCCGGCGTGCAGGTGGTCTACGGCGTGGTCGGTCACAAGGCCCATGCAAAGATGATGCTGATCGTGCGCCGGGAGGGCCGCCGCCTGCGCCGCTACGTCCACCTGGGGACCGGCAACTATCACCAGGGAACCGCCAAGGCCTACACCGACTGGGGCATGCTCAGCGCCGATCCCGACCTCGCCCAGGACGTTCACCGCGTGTTTCAGCTGCTGTCCGGCTTCGGCCGGGTCCAGTCGCTCAAACGCCTGGTGCAGTCGCCTTTCGACCTGCACGACTTCCTCATCGGCCGGATCGAACGCGAAGCCGAGCACGCCCGCGCTGGCCGCGAGGGCCTGATCATGGCCAAGATGAACGGCCTGACCGAACCGGAGGTCATTCGTGCGCTCTACCGCGCCTCTCGCGCCGGCGCGACGGTGCGCCTGGTCGTGCGCGGCAGCTGTTGCTTGCGCCCGGGGGTTGCAGGCCTGTCGGAGAACATCCGCGTGCGCTCGGTGCTGGGCCGCTTCCTCGAGCACTCCAGGGTTTATCATTTCGGCAACAACGGCGAGGCGGAGACCTGGGCGTCCAGCGCGGACTGGATGGGCCGCAACCTATTCCAGCGCGTGGAAGTCTGTTTCCCCATCACCGACGCTGAAGCAGCCGAACGCGTACGACACGACAGTCTCGACCTCGTGTTCCGCGACGACGTACAGGCCTGGGAGCTCGACGGCCAGGGACAGTGGCAACTCTTACGCTCGGGCGAGAGCGACCTTCACGTGCAGGAATTGCTGATGCAGAAAGCCGCCGATGCCTGACGCGCCTACCCATCACGCGGCGATCGACCTGGGCAGCAACAGCTTCCACATGGTCGTCGCCCACCATGACGGCCACCAGCTGCGCATCGTCGACCGCATCAAGGACATGGTGCGGCTGGCCGGCGGTATCGACCGCAACGGTCAGCTCGACCCGGTTGTTCGTGAACGTGCGCTGGCGTCCCTGGCGCGCTTCGGCCAGCGCATCGCCGGACTGCCCAGTCTGCAGGTCCGGGCCGTCGGTACGCAGAGTTTTCGCCGCCTCGCTCATCCGGCGACCTTCCTGGTCGTGGCCGAAACGGCGCTGGGCTGCCCCATCGACGTCATCAGCGGCAGCGAGGAAGCGCGGCTGGTCTACCTGGGCGTCCATCAGGGCATGCCGGTCGGCGAGGGACGCAGTCTCGTCGTCGATATCGGCGGCGGTTCCACGGAGATTGCCATCGGCGAAGGCGACGAACCCGAGCTGACCGAAACCGTCCCGGCCGGCTGCGTTTCGATTACCGAGGCGCATTTCAAACGCGGCAAGATCACCGCCGCGCGCTTTCGACGTGCCGTCGAAGCCGTCGAGGATCGCCTGGTCGAACTCGTCACGCCGTGCCGGAAGCTGGACTGGCAGCGGGTCATCGGCTCGTCGGGCACGCTCAGGGCCATCGCGGCGATGGCCGCCGGCGGCGAGGACGGCGCCCGCGGATTCGCGCGAAGCGATCTGGATCGCCTGCGCGAGGCCGTGATCAAGGCCGGCCACGTCGATCGTATCGATCTGCCCGGGCTTTCGGCCCGTCGCGGCCCGGTGATCGTCGGCGGTCTCGCCATCGTCGAGGCGCTTTCCAACGCACTGGGCATCGATCGCTTCGAGGTTTCGTCCTTCGCGCTCAGGGAGGGCCTGCTGCACGATCTCATCGGGCGGCTGCATCACAGCGATCCGCGCGCACGCAGCGTGGCCGGCATGGCCGAACGCCTCGGCTGCGACCGCGACCAGGCCGCGCGCGTTCATGACTGGGCACAGGCGGCATTCGAGCAGGTCGCCGACGACTGGCAGCTGGACGAGAACCACCGCGACCTGCTTCTTTGGGCCGCGCAGCTGCACGAGCTGGGCCGGTCGGTCAACCACCATCACCACCAGAAGCATGGCGCCTACCTGGTGTCCAACGCCGACATGCCTGGCTTCACGCGCCCCGAGCAGCGCTTCATGGCGGCACTGATCGCGCTGCAGCGCGGCAAGATCCAGACCGAAGTGACCGAATGGGTGCCGCAGCGCATGAGCCTGGCGCTCACCCGGCTGGCCGCGTTGCTGCGCCTGGCCGTCACACTGGCCCGCCCGCGCGACGATCGCGCCATGCCGGATTTCTCGCTTTCGCTCAGCGACGGCTCGCTCGTCCTCGGGCTGCCGCCGGAATGGCTCGATGGCCATCCGTTGAGCGCTCGCGGGCTTGGCTACCAGCAGCGCCAGCTCGGCAAGCTGGGCCTCACACTCGATATCGACAACATCCGCGGGTCGGAGTGACCATCGCATGACCGACTGGCGACCGAGCGCATCGGCCGCGGCCCTTCGCCAGCGGGCCGAACTGCTGTCCAGGGTGCGCGACTTCTTCACCCAACGCGGCCTGATCGAAGTCCAGACCCCCCTCATAACGGCCTCGGGCGTGACCGACCTGCATATCGAAAGCGTGGCCACCGATACGCCCGCCGGCTGGCTGCGCACCTCGCCGGAGTACTTTCACAAGCGCCTGCTTGCCGCGGGCTTCGGCGATCTCTACGAACTCGGCCCGGTCTTCCGGCGCGGCGAGAGCGGCCGCAATCACCAGCCCGAATTCACGTTGCTGGAGTGGTACCGGGTCGGCTGGAGCTGGCGTCGCCTGGCCGAAGAGGTGGTGGACCTGATCGACCACGCGCTGCCCACGACCCAGGGCACACGGAACGTTCGCTGGCTGGGCTGGAACGATTGCTTCCTGGCGTCCCTCGGCATCGATGCCCTGGCGGCCGATACGGGCGAACTGGAACGGCTCGCCGAGGATGCCCCGAAGGGACTCGACCGCGACGCCCTGCTCGACTGGCTCTTCGCCACCCGCATTCAGCCGGGCTTCGACGACGGCACCCTGACGGTGGTACACGACTATCCCGCAAGCCAGGCCGCCCTGGCCCGTATTCACCCAGAAGATGCGCGCCTGGCCGAACGCTTCGAGGTTTTCGCAGGCCCCATGGAGTTGGCCAACGGCTACCGGGAACTCACCGACGCCCAGGAACAGCGCCAGCGCTTCGAGCGCGACAACCGGTCGCGGCGGGACAATGGCCAGGCGCCGATGCCCATCGACACCGCCCTGCTCGAGGCAATGGCCGAAGGACTGCCGGAATGCGCCGGCGTGGCCCTGGGCTTTGACCGCCTGCTCATGGCGGCCAGCGGCGAGGAGACTATCGAGCGAGTGGTGTCATTCGCGCATCGGCTGTCGTTGTAAGCGGCCACTTCCAACGCTCACCGAGACGGTCGACCCAGAGTTTTCCGCGCTGGGAGACGGACATCGCGTTGGGGCGGAGCATGCGTCGAAGCCCCGCCGCGTCGATTTCGACTTTCTCGTGGTCGGCGGTGATGACGACCAGGCGCTGACCGTCGGGGAGCGGCCCGTCGACGCGAACGCGCTCCGACCAGGCCGGCAGTTTCGGCATCAGCGCCCCTTCAGCATCGCGCAGGCCGGCCAGCCAGGCATGCGTCACTTCACCGGAGTCACCTTCGATGCGCCACAGCTCGATCGGCTGGCTGCGTGCCACGACCACCGACTCGCTCGAAACCGCCGCCCCAGCCGGCAAGAACAGACGCTCCACGCGACCGGGCCCGGCCTCGGCCAGCACTTCTTCGACTCGCTCCGGCCAGGCCGGCAACAGAACATGGCGGGCCGGCAGGGTAACGGACACAGCGATCAGGGCCAGCAGAACCGCGGCGGTTCCCGACCGACGCAGCACAAAGGACAGCAAGCGTGGCATCATATGCAAAAATATAGCATTGCCCGGCTCCATGGGGGACAGCAAACAGGAGCTTCGGGGTCTTGAAAACTAGCCGGAGCACGCATGGAGAACGAAATTCGGGTTCGACCCGCCCGTAGTTCGGAAGTCGTCACACTCGCCAAACTGGTCAAGTCTCGCCTGCCCGACATGATGTCGCAGGTGCGGCGGGCCGACAGCGTCGAGACCCACCTGGCCGAGCTGGTGCCCGATCAGGCACTGCTGGTGGCTACCCACGGCTCTCGTCTTGCCGGCCTGGGGGCGCTCGACCTCGACCACCGGCGCATCCTGGCCTGCTACCTGGACCCGGAAGTCGCCTCGCCGGACACGCCGCGGCGCCTGTTCGAAGCCCTCGAACGCCATGCATTGCGCTTCGGCATTCGCCAACTCAACGGCGTGGCCCGCAAGCGCGTCGCGGGCTTCATGCGCTCGCTCGGCTACGAATGCCGTCCCGACCCTGACGACGAAAACAATATCGTGATCACGCGCAATCTGGTCGAGCTTGCCGACGAGCCCACGCGCGAGATCCTGGACATGTGCGACAAGCTGGGCGTTCCCGAGGACTACGGCGTGGCGCATCGCATGCCGCTGGTTACCGAGGCCAGGAACCTGGTGTTCGCCGCGCAAGACATCTTCGAGCGCGAGCAGCGCCTGATCGAAGACGCCGCCGACGCCTTCAAGCGCATGCGCGATGCGGCGCTGAAATCCAACATCGAGATCCGAATGGTCTCCGGCTTCCGTGCCGTGGCCTACCAGGCCAATCTGTTCCGGCGCAAGCTCGACCAGGGTCACTCGATGAAGGAAATCCTGCAGGTCTCCGCACCGCCCGGCTACAGCGAGCACCACAGCGGCCGGGCCATCGACGTGACGACACGCGGCGTCAAACCGCTGGTCGAGGACTTCGCCAGCACCGGCGCCTACCAGTGGCTGCTCAGCAATGCCCGGGTATTCGGCTTTCGCGAATCCTATCCCCGCCACAACCGCCACCGGATTGCGTGGGAGCCGTGGCACTGGTACTTCACGCGCTGAGAAAATCTCCGCTAAGCGCCGCGAGCACAAGCCTGGCGGCGTCCGGCAGCGTAGGCAGCGGAGCCTTGGCGGTTTTCCGAAGGAAAGAAGCCGAGGCGGAGTGCCGTTAAACGCGTACTCGAAATCCTCATGTACACCCGAGTACACGCGCAACGGCTGCAACCCGGCGCTCCTTGCGCTTCGCGCAAACCGCACCGGCTATTCCGCCTGCGCTCCGGTTCCTGCGTTCCGGCGGCCACCACCAGACTTGCGCTCGCGACGCTTACCGAAGATTTTCTTCTTCGATCTGACTCCGTACACGAACTTAGTGTACCCCGTCACTCATCTTGTAACTTATAGAGCGCCGTACAAGCTCGAGCGCAAGGCGGCGCTCACCGGGAAGGGTGGTGCCCTTTGCAAGAGCGCCAACGCCGCGATCGGGCTGTGTACGGCGCTCCCTCCGGGCGAGCGCCTCAGAGGCCATCTGCGGCGTTGCAATTGCTTGACGTAGCACCCACTACGCCGGCGCAATCGCGCCTTGCAGCTGACCCCTGAGGCACTCGCTATAAGTCACAAGATGAGTGACGGGGTACACTAGGATCTCCTTAGGAAATCGGACTTCCAGAAACTTTTCTCGCGTTCCGAAGGGCCAGCATCTGCTTTCAATGAAGACGCTTATCGGAGCCCAAGGTTCTCTTCTAGCTTCGGATTGACTGCCAGGCGTCGAGGGCGCGGCGGCGGGTGGCTTTTAGGTCGACGATGGGTTGGGGGTAGCCGAGTGACTTGGTTTGGTCAGCGCTCAGGGGCTGGTGGACGCGTTTGGCGTCAAGGCTCGACAGTTCCGGGCACCAGCGCCTGACGTAGTCGCCGTTCGGATCGAACTTCTCGCCCTGCAGCACCGGGTTGAAAACCCGGAAATACGGCGCGGCATCGGCACCGCAGCCGGCCGTCCACTGCCAGCCCTGGGTGTTGTTGGCCAGGTCGGCGTCGACCAGGGTATCCCAGAACCACTTGGCCCCTTCCTGCCAGGGAACGAGCAGGTTCTTGGTCAGGAAGGAGGCGACGATCATGCGCACGCGGTTGTGCATCCAGCCCGTTTCCCATAGTTCGCGCATGCCGGCATCCACCATCGGGATGCCGGTTCGCCCGCGCTGCCAGGCGGCCAGGTCGTCGGCGTAGTCTGCGCGCTGGCGCCAGGGGAATTCCCGGAAGGCCTGCTTCAGCGACTCATCCGGCGTATGCGGAAAATGCCACAGCAGGTGGTGCGAGAACTCGCGCCAGGCCAGTTCGCTGGCAAACACCATCCGCCCCTTGCCGGTCGGCAGTTCGCCGGACGGTTCGAGCGCGCGGACAGTCTGGCCCGGCGAAATTTCCCCGAAATGCAGGTGCGGCGACAGGCAGGAGGTACCGGGCCGGTCCGGACGATCGCGGGTGGCGTGATAATCGAGCGCGCGTTCGGCAAATGCTTCCAGCCGACGCCGGGCGCCGAGCTCACCCGGGGACCAGTGCCCTTCGAATTTGTCCGGCCAGTCGTGCTCGGGCAGCAGGCCGAGCTCGTCGACCGTCATGGTCGCCGGCCAGCGCGCGGGACCGACAAGTTCACGCGGCTCGGCGTGAACACCCGGCGGCTGCCAGTGCTTCTGGATCTGTTTCCAGAAGGGGGTGAATACGAGGTAGGGCGTGCCGTCGGCCTTGACACCCTTCCAGGGCTCGACCAGTAGCGAGCCGCTGAAGCTCTCGACCGTCAAACCGTCTTCGCGCAGCCGCCCCTTGATGGCCCGGTCGCGCTCGACCGGTCCCTTTTCGTAGACACGATTCCAGTAAACCGCGCCGGCGCCGGTAACCTTTCGGACCCGTTCGATCGCTTCGAGCGGGTCGCCTGAAGCGAGGACGAGTCGGCTGCCGCGGTCGCGTAGCCGACCGTCGAGTTCGAGCAGTGAGTGATGCAGCCACCAGCGGCTGGCCGCACCGGCCGACCAGGGCGATTCGGACGCCGGGTCGTCGACGTAGAGGGGAACGACGCGCGAATGGTGTGCGCGCGCGTAATCCAGGGCGGGATTGTCGGCCAGGCGCAGGTCCCGGCGAAACCAGACGATTGCGGTATCACTCATGACCCGGATTGTCGCACCGGCGTCATCAATACCAAATCATTTTATCCCGTACCGCGTCGCTGCATTCTGGCCGAGTCGGAGCGGCGCGCTTCGAGCTTCTCGAGATAGCCATCGTCAAGGCCGGTGACGTACTCCCCGCTGAAGCAGGAGCTGTCAAAACCGTCGAGCTTGCGGTTCTTGCCGCGAACGGCCTTCTCCAGCGCTTTGAGATCCTGATAGATGAGTCGGTCGGCACCGATCACTTCGCGAATATCTTCCTCGTTGCGGCCGGATGCGACCAGCTCGCTGGCGGACGGCATGTCGATGCCGTAGACGTTGGGATAACGCACCGGCGGCGAGGCCGAAGCCAGGTAGACCTTCTTCGCGCCGGCCTCGCGGGCCATCTGGATGATCTGCTTGGAAGTCGTGCCACGCACGATGGAGTCGTCGACCAGCAGCACGTTCTTGTTCTTGAACTCGAGCGATATGGTGTTGAGCTTGCGCCGCACCGAACGCACCCGTTCTTCCTGGCCGGGCATGATGAAAGTGCGCCCGATGTAGCGGTTCTTCATCAGCCCCTCGCGGTACTTCACACCCAGCTGGTGGGCCAGCGGCAGGCAGGCCGTACGGCTTGTGTCGGGCACCGGGATAACCACGTCGATGTCGTGGTCGGACCATTCCTTGAGAATTTTCTCGGCCAGCGCCTCGCCCATGCGCAGCCGCGCCTTGTAGACCGACAGGTCGTCGATCATGGAATCGGGCCGGGAGAAGTAGACGTACTCGAACATGCAGGGCGTATACGAGGCCGAGTGGTCGCTGACCTTGCGGTGCAGTTCGCCCTCGAGGGTGACGAAAACGCACTCGCCCGGCGCAATGTCTGAAACCAGCTCGAAGCCCAGGATGTCGAGCACGACCGATTCGGACGCGACGATGTACTCAGGGCCTTGCGGCGCCTCGCGGCGACCGATGACGGCCGGCCGGATGCCGTTGGGGTCGCGGAAAGCGACCAGGCCGACGCCAGCGATCAGCGCCACGGCCGCGTACCCGCCCCGGCAGCGCCGATAGACGCCGTCGACCGCGGCGAAGATATGCTCGGGATGCAGGCCGTTGCTGGTATACCGGGTGAGTTCGTGCGCCAGTACGTTGAGCAGCACTTCCGAGTCCGACTCTGTATTGATGTGGCGCCGGTCCTCGGCAAACAGTTCGTGGCTGAGTCGATCGCTATTGATCAGGTTACCGTTGTGACCGAGCGCGATGCCGCAGGGCGAGTTGACGTACATCGGCTGCGCTTCATCGGGGCGGTCGCAGCCGGCGGTGGGATACCGCACGTGACCGATGCCAACCTCGCCGGTCAAGCCGGACACGGCATCCTCGGAAAAGACGTCGCGCGCCAGGCCCAAACCGCGGGCCGAACGCATCCGCCCGTCGTCGAGGGTGGTAATGCCGGCGGCGTCCTGGCCGCGGTGCTGCAGGATGGTCATGGCGTCATAGAGCCGGGCGGCTACCGGAGAGCGGCCCACGATTCCGACGATTCCACACATATCAGGCGTCAGCCTCCGTAGTAACTTCTTCAGTAATGACTTGTTCGGGCAGGTAGGCCTGGATGGACTCGGGAAACAGCTCGACCAGCCAGATGGCCATTCTCTCCATCTCCGGCAACAGCATGGATTGCTGCCACCAGGGGTCCTGGATGAACGGCGTGAAACCGGCCACGATCACCGCCACCAGGACGATGGCCAGGCCGCGCAGCGCGCCGAACAGCGCGCCGAAAAGACGATCGGTGCCGCTCAGCCCGGTGCCGTCGACCAGCCTGCCCAGCAGGTAATTGATCAGGCCACCGACGACAAGCACCACCAGGAATACGCCGACGAAGGCGATGATGACGCGCACCGAAGGCACCTCGATGACGCCCTCGAGCTGAACGGCCAGCGGGCCGGCCGCCTGCAAGGCCGCGTAAACGGCGGCAATCCAGACCAGCAGGGAGAACACCTCGCGGATGAAACCGCGGAACAGGCTGACCACCATCGACACCAGTACGATGCCGAGGATGGCGTAATCGGCCCAGTTCATGGATGAGAAACCACAATGCCTTTCAGGCCCTGTTCCTCGTTCAACTCCTCGAGCAGGCGCTCGGCGTCGTCGCGTTCATCGTAGGCACCTACGCGGACGCGCCAGATGGTTCGACCGCCGGACTCTTCTTCGTGCATGAAGGCATCGTAGCCGGCCCCGCGCAGCTGCCCGGACAGTCGTTCAGCGTTATTGCGGCTGGCAAAGGAGCCGACCTGCACGGACAGGCCCTGACGTGCCTGGCCGCCTGCATCGTCCGGGTTTTCACGCACGACCGGATCGACGCCGGCCACGGTAGCCGCGATCTGGCCGCGCGCCTGCTTGGCATCCGCCTCGGCTTCGTATGGACCGGTGCGCAGGCGAAACAACTCGGCCTGGTCGCGTACCAGCACGTCCATGCTCGTGCGGTGACCCAGGTCGACCAGGCGCTGGCGGATGGACTCGGCGGTCTCGCGGCTGCTGAATACCGCAACCTGGACGAGCCAGCGACCGTCAGCCGAGGAATCGGGCGCATCGGGGCCCGGCTCGGCCGCTTCCGGCGAGGCTTCGGGTTCGGGCTCATCTTCGGGCTCCGACGCGGCCTCTGCTTCGGAGCCGTCCTCGTCTAATCCTGCGCCCTGCGCGTTTTCGGGCTCGGCTTCGTAAGTGGCTTCGGGTTGGGACGCGGTCCCGGGCTCGGCTTCGACCGGCGCGAGCTCCTGCTGCCGCCGCGGTTCGGGTTCGGCAGGGGCGCCCGCCCCTGAACGCCGGGATTCGGATGATTCGTCTTCGCTTGGCTCGGCACGCGTCTCGCCCGGCGGCCGCCGGGCCTGATCGGGGTCCAACGCCAGGCGTCGAACCCGCCGATCACCGGATTCGCGCTCGGGCATATCGAGACTCAGTTCGCGCTGGTCGACGGCATCGTCTTCGCCGCTGTCGAACAACATGGGCAGGAAGATCACCGCCAGGGCGATCAGGATGCTGGCACCGACCAGCCGCTGTTTGAGAACCTTGTCCATATCACTCAGCAAATTCGGGCCATGCTTCGGCCACCGTGAGGAAGGAACCGAAAACAACCACGCGGTCGTCGGGTCCGCTGTCGGCCAGCGCCCGCTCGAGCGCGGCAGATACGGATTCTACCGTTTCCACGCTGCCGGAAACAGGCGCGTGGCGAAGTTCGGCGGCGATCGCAGCAGCCGGCTGGGCCCGCTCGCCGTGCAGAGGTGCGACCAGCCAGCGCGAGAAACAGGCGTCGACCGCCCGCGCGATGCCGGCCACGTCCTTGCCGGCCAGGGCACTGAAAACGGCCGTGCTGCGCCCCGGAGACCCGTTCAATGCGCTCGCCAGGGCGCCGGCCGCCGCAGGATTGTGGGCCACGTCGAAGATGACCATCGGGTGCTCCCGAACGACCTGGTATCGCCCGGGCAGGCGCACCGCGCGCAGTCCCTCGGCCAGGTGTTCATCGCTCAGGGGTAGCCGTCCGGACAGCTCGCACAAGGCCAGAACGGCGCTGGCCGCGTTGGCGCGCTGCCATGGGCCGGCCAGGCCCGGCGGCGGCAACCGAAGCACGCGATCATCGTGACGAATACTCAGATCGTCATCGGCACCGGTGCCGTCGAGGTGCTCGGACACAAGGATTACCCGCGCACCGACCGATTCGAGGGCCTCGAAGAGACTGCCTGGCGGCTCGGGATCACCCACGACGACGGGCCGGCCGGTTCGCGCCACGCCGGCTTTCTCGACCGCAATGAGCTCGCGGGTGTCACCCAGGAACTCGGCGTGATCGATTCCGATCGAGGCAATCACGGCGACGTCGGCATCGAGAATGTTGACCGCATCGAGCCGGCCGCCCAGGCCAACTTCGAGCACGAGCGCATCGACTCCAGACTGCGCGGCCAGGCTAAACGCCGCCAGGGTCGTATGCTCGAAGTACGTGAGAGCAACCTCACCGCGGGCTTGCTCGACGTGATCGAGGGCGGCGACGATATCGGCCTCGGCGGCTTCATGGCCGCCGATACGCATTCGCTCGGAGAATCGCAGGATATGCGGCGAAGTATAGGCCAGCGGTCGATAGCTGCCGGCGATCAGCATCGCCTCGATCATGGCGACCACCGAGCCCTTGCCGTTGGTGCCGGCAACCGTGATCACGGGCATCGACAGTTCGTCGCCCATTCGCTGCCAGACTTCGCGCACGCGTTCGAGCCCAAGCTCGATGCGCGAAGCCGGCGCACGACGTTCCAGCCGGGCGAGCCAGTCGGCCAGGGCAATCGGGTTCGGCTTGGGGTCGTTGCTCAAGGCGGTTTCGGAGAATCCGGTCTACTGTTCTTCTTCGACTTCTTCGTCGACCAGTTCGCTCTCGCGGGCCTCGGCGGCGCGACGCGGGGCCATCAGCATGGTCAACAGGCCGTGGACACGCTGGCGCAATTCGCGCCGGTCGACGATCTGGTCGATAGCGCCCTTGTCGAGCAGGAACTCGGCGCGCTGGAAGCCCTCGGGCAACTTCTCGCGCACGGTCTGTTCGATCACGCGCGGGCCGGCAAAGCCGATCAGGGCGTTGGGCTCGGCCAGATTGATGTCGCCGAGCATGCCCAGGCTGGCCGATACGCCGCCGGTGGTCGGGTGCGTCAGCACGACGATGTAGGGCAGGCCTTCCTCGGCCATGCGCGCCAGTGCCGCGGAGGTCTTGGCCATCTGCATCAGTGAAAACAGGCCTTCCTGCATGCGCGCGCCGCCGGAGGCGGCAAAACACACCAGCGGCAGGCCGCGCTCGAGGCAATCCTGCGCGGCCAGCGCAAAACGCTCGCCGACAACCGAGCCCATCGAGCCGCCCATGAAGCGAAAGTCGAAAGCACAGGCGACGAGTTCCATTTCCAGCAGCTTGCCCCTGAGCGCCACGAGCGCGTCCTTCTCGCCGGTGGCCTTCTGGCTGGCGACCAGTCGATCGCGGTACTTCTTGGTGTCCTTGAACTTGAGTACGTCCCGCGGCGCCAGTTCCGCGCCGATCTCGACCTGCTCGCCCGCGTCGAGGAATGCCTCGATGCGGTCTCGGCCGGTCAGCATCATGTGATGGTCGCACTTGGGGCAGACGTTGAGGTTGCGCTCCAGTTCGGGCCGATACAGCACCGCTTCACAGGCCTTGCACTTCGTCCACAGGCCGTCGGGCACCTTGCGGCTCTTGTTGGCGCCTTCGGTGCGAATGCGCGCGGGCATCAGCTTCTGGAACCAGGTCGTCATGTCAGGCGCTCACTGCGTTGCTTTTCGAAGAAGCAGTATTGTCCATGGCCTGACGGATGGGGGCAAGGTACTCGCGCGCGGCCTCGACCGCGGCGGCGGCCGAATCGGCCTTCCCCAGACGTTCGACCAGGGCCGACCCGATGACCACCGCATCCGCGCTCTCGGCAGCGGCGGCGGCGTGTTCGGGCGTGCGGATGCCGAAGCCGACGGCAACCGGCACGCCGGCAGCCGACCGGATCCGGTCGACCGCCGGCGCCAGCGACCCCGTATCGAGATTCGCCGCGCCGGTCACACCCTTGATCGTGACGTAGTAGAGGAAGCCGCCGGCCAGCGATGCCGCACGCTTGAGTCGCGAATCGGTGGTCGTGGGGGCAACCAGGAAAATCTGGTGCAGGTCCTGGCGAGCCAGCTCGGCGCGCATTTCGTCGGCCTCGTCGGCCGGACAATCGACGATCAGCAGGCCGTCGACACCGGCGGCCGCGGCTTCCTCGCTGAAGCGGGCCACACCGCGCCGCTCGATCGGGTTGGCATAGCCCATCAGGACAACGGGCGTATGCGGGTCGCTTCGCCGAAACTCGGCCACCATCGCGAGCACCTGTTCGAGCCCGGTACCCTGTTCCAGCGACCGCGCGCAGGCTTCCTGGATAACCGGCCCGTCGGCCATGACATCGGAAAACGGCATGCCCACCTCGATCAGGTCGGCGCCCGCTTCGACGGCCGCATGCAGCACCGGCACGGTTGAATCCGGCGTTGGGTAACCGGCCGTCACATAAGGGATGAGGGCGCAACGCCCGCGCTGTCGAAGATCCTCGAATCTAGCGTCGATACGGTTCAAAGCGTCATTCCTTCCATATCTGCCACGGTGTTGATGTCCTTGTCGCCCCGGCCGGAGAGATTGATAAGGATGATTTCTTCGGGGTCGCGCTCCGCCGCCAGCTTCATGCCGTAGGCAATGGCGTGAGCCGACTCGAGCGCCGGCATGATGCCCTCCGAGCGGGTCAGCTCGTGGAAGGCGGCCATGGCCGCTTCATCGTCGATGCCGACGTACTCCGCGCGCCCGGTGTCCTTCAGCCAGGCATGCTCGGGACCGACCCCGGGGTAGTCGAGACCGGCCGAGACCGAGTGCGTGTCGGTGATCTGGCCGGCGTCGTCGTCGAGCAGGTAGGTACGCGAACCGTGCAGCACGCCGACCCTTCCGGCACACAGGCTGGCGGCGTGCTCGTGGCCAGACAGGCCGCGGCCGGCCGCCTCGACGCCGTACATGGCCACCTCCTCGTCGCCGATGAAGGGATGGAACAGCCCGATGGCGTTCGAGCCGCCGCCGACACAGGCGACCAGGGCATCCGGAAGCCGGCCGTATTCCTCGCGCATCTGGCGGCGCGCCTCGCGCCCGACCACGGCGTTGAAATCGCGCACCATGGCGGGGTAAGGATGCGGGCCGGCGACCGTGCCGAGCACGTAGAAGGTGTCGTCGACGTTGGTGACCCAGTCACGCATGGCTTCGTTGAGCGCATCCTTGAGCGTCTTCGAGCCGGCCTCGACACTGACCACTTCGGCGCCGAGCAGCTTCATGCGGAAGACGTTGACCGACTGGCGCTTGATGTCGTCAGAGCCCATGTAGACCACGCATTCCATACCCAGGCGCGCCGCCACGGTGGCGGTGGCCACGCCGTGCTGGCCCGCGCCGGTTTCGGCGATTACGCGCTGCTTGCCCATGGCCTGCGCCAGCAGGGCTTGGCCGACGGTATTGTTGATCTTGTGCGCACCGGTGTGGTTGAGATCCTCGCGCTTGAGCACGATTTTCGCGCCGCCCATCTTGCGCGTCAGGTTCTCGGCGAAATACAGCGGCGAGGGCCGGCCCACGAAGTGCGTCAGATCCGAGTCGAGCTGCGCCATGAAATCATCGTCGGCGATGTAGTGACGCCAGGCGGCTTCAAGCTCCTCGAGCGCGGCCATCAGGGTCTCTGAGACGAAGCGCCCGCCGAACACACCGAAGTGGCCGCCGGCGTCGGGCAACTGGGTTTCAAACACTGTCTTCTCGGCTGCTTCAGCCATGTTTCACCGCCTTGATAAAGTCACGAATCAGCTTATCACTCTTGATGCCGGGGCGGACCTCCACCCCGCTTGAAACGTCCACCGCGTCGGGCTTCAGCCGCGCGCAGGCTTCGCCCGCATTGGCCGGATCGAGCCCACCGGCCAGCACCCACGGGCGCGGGATTTGCGGCACCCGATCCCAGTCGAAGCGCCTGCCGCTGCCGCCGGCCTGGCCGGGCGCGTGCGCGTCGAGCAGCAGGGCGTCGGCCTGGTCGAACTCGCCGGGATCGTCGGGGCGCTCGCCGCCCATTGCCAGCGCCTTCATCCAGGGCCGACCGAACTGTCGGCAGAAGTCCTGGCGCTCGCGGCCATGGAACTGGAGCCAGTCGAGCGGCACCCGAGCAAGCGTCTCCTCGACCATCTCGCCCGGCGTATCCATGAACAGGCCGACCCGTGTAACGAAAGGCGGCAGCGCCCGGCAAATGGCGCGCGCACGCTCGGTATCGATACGGCGGCTGCTGCGTTCAGCGAACACCAGACCGATCGCATCGGCGCCGGCATCGGCGGCCGCCAGGGCGTCGGCGATGCGCGTGATGCCGCAGATCTTGACTCGAATCATCCTGCTTTCCGATATGAATTCATGAACACCGCAGGGCTTGCCGAGACTGCAAACTAGCGGCTGTCGTCGCGCGGCGGAAAGTCGATCACCCTGCCGATCGGCAGCTGGGGATAATCCGGATACGTCGGCGCCACGAAGTAAAGCCCGTCCGAAGGCGCCGTCGGGCCAGCCAGCGTGCGATCGACCGCCGCCAGCACCTCGCCGGGCCAGGTCACGGGCCGCTCGCCCTTGCCGACCGGAATCAGCGTTCCAGCCACGTTACGCACCATATGGTAGACGAAGGCGTTGGCCTCGATGTCAACGGTCACTTCGCTTCCCTGACGCGTCACCGACAGATGGTGGATTTCGCGAACGGGCGATTTGGCCTGGCAGCCCACGGCGCGGAAGCTCGAGAAATCGTGCTCTCCCAGCAGGGCCCGGGCAGCCGCATGCATGCGTTCGGCGTCGAGCGGTTGGCGAACCCAGGCGACGCGCCCGCGCTCGATCGCCGGGCGAACCCAGCGGTTGAGCATGCGGTAACGATAGCGGCGGCGGGTCGCTGAAAAGCGGGCGTGGAATTCATCGTCGACGGGTCGAACCCAGAGCACCGAAATGCCCGGGTGAAGATGCGTGTTGGTGCCGAGTACCCAGGCGCGCTCGCGTCGCTCGGCCTGCGTGTCGAAATGCACGACCTGGCAATGCGCGTGCACCCCCGTATCGGTGCGGCCGGCGCAATGCACGGCAACCGGGTGGTCGGCCACCCGGCTCAGCGCGGTTTCGAGGCAGGCCTGTACTGTCGGCGACTGACGCTGCGTCTGCCAGCCGTAGAAACCGCTGCCGTCATACTCGATGCCGGCGGCCAGCCGCATTCTGGTGTGCCCCGTCAGCGATCAGACAATGCTGTCGAGCAGCTTCTTGGCTTCGGCACGCTTGTCCTCGCTGCCGTCGCTGATCACTTCCTCGAGCACCGAGCGGGCCGAATCGGCCAGGTCCACCGAGATGTAGGCACGGGCCAGGTCGAGCTTGACGTCGGCGTCCTCATCGCTGAGCGAACCGCCGGCCGCCGCAGGTTCCTCGGTCGCTTCAGGCTCGGCGGGCTCGAGCGAGTCATCCGCCTTGGGTGTTTCGTCACCCGCTTCGGCCTCGGACGGCTCACCCGCTGTCCCGGGCGCCTCGCCCAGATCGAAATCGAGCCCCTCCTCGGAAGCGGACGACTCGACGTCCTCGACATCCGAGCTCAGTTCGAAGTCGAGGTCCTCGGTTTCGCGGGTGCCGGACTCGCCGAAGACCTCGTCGGCTTCCTGCTCGCGCGACGACTCGAGGTCCAGGTCCGGTTCGGGGGCATTGTCGTCCTCGAGCTCGACCGGCGCTTCGGAGTGTTCATCCTCGCGCGCATCGGTCGCATCACCCACGCTGTACTCGTCGATTTCCTTGAACGAGCCGAAGTCGGCGTCGTCCCGGTCTTCGTCCAGCGAATGATCGCTACCCGGCTCCTTGGACGGATCGTCCAGGCGCTCGGACAGGACAGCAAGATCCATGTCTTCGTCGAAGGTGTCTTCACGGCCCGACTCGGCCTTGTCGCGATCGCTTTCGCCCTGTGGCGCGCGCTCAGCCTCTTCGTCTCCCGCCCCGAGATTGAAGATCTCCTCATCAGCTTCCGATTCGTCGGAATCCAACCGCGCCGGCTCATCGGACTCGCTCTCGTCGACATCGAGCATGCCGAACATCTCGTCGGCGCGCCGATCGAAATCCTCGTCTTCGTCCAGCGAAGACTCACGCGGGGTCAGCAGCGGATGGTCGGGCACGTGGACCGACGCCAGCGACAGTGCCTCCTGCCATTCGGGCGCGGATTCGTCGTCGACCTCCTGGTACATCTGATCGAAGGCGTCGGTGAATTCCTGTTCCCGGCCCTCGTCGGCAAGCACCTTCAGCAGGGCCAGGTGGGCCGCGAGGTCATCGGGATTGCGCGCCACCGAGGCGCGCGCGGAGTCGACTGCATCGCTGCCGCCCAGCGTCGGCTCCGACCGCCCCCCGTCCTCGCGACGACGGCGCAACCAGACCAGAGCGGCCAGACCCAGCACAACGACCAGCAGGATACCCAGTGCCGGCCACAACCAAGCCATCAGCCCACTCGAGCTGGTGCGCGTGACCGTCATCGGACGCTGAGCTTCCTGCTCATCGCCGGCTTCATCGCCGGCCTCGTCCATGCCCGCCTCGGCCTGTTCGCCGGCGGCAAGCTCATCAGCCTGTTCGTCTGCTGCCTGCTCGTCGGGCGCAGCCGCATCAGCGGCGTCGGTATCTCCGGCGGCTTCATCGCCGTCGTCGGCCGCCCCGTCCGCTTCGGCCATTGCCTCGTCAGCGTCAGCGTCAGGGTCAGCGGCATCCCCTTCCCCGGCACCGAACTCCTCTTCCAGTTCGCTCATGTAGTCGGCGATCTGGTCACCTTCTTCACTGTCGGTGGCCTGCTCGCCGCCGTCGGACTGAGCCAGGCGCTCCTGCTCGGCGCGCGCTTCGCGTGCCTCGCGCAGCCGCGCCTCGAGCTCGGCCAGTGACTCCTCGGCTACAGCCAGGCCGGCCATATCGCGGCGCTCGAGCGCATCGCGAACTTCCGCGACATGCTCGTCGAAGGCGGGATTGTCCAGATCCTCGGCGATGATCGCTTCCTCGACCTCGGCCAACTGATCACTTACGCGCTGGATTTCACCCTCGGCGACCGCCGAGCTTTCCGAGTACTGATCGTCCTCGGGCGGCACGACATCGAGCCGGAATTCCCCATCGTCTTCGGCGGCCGTCGCGCGCTCGTCTTCGGCGGGCTCGTCCGGGGCCTCGGCCATATCGTCAGGCTGGGACGCAGCGGATTCCGGCATGGCAGCATCGGAGACGACGGGGACGTCTTCGGCTACCGCCGGCTGCCAGGCGCGCATGTGCTCGCGCACGCGCCGCTCGGCGTCAGCGCGATCGACCGCACGGGCGTCGTCGACACCGGGCATGTCCAGCTCGGCACCACTGCGCAGGCGATTGATGTTCTCGCCCTGGAACGCTTCGCGGTTGCGATTGAAGATCGCCAGCATCACCTGGTCCATGCTCAGGCTGCTGTCGGGGCGCCAGTCCTGCGCAATGCTCCACAACGTGTCGCCATCAGAGACGGCAACGGAATCGGAACCACGCGAGGCGGGCGCCGGATCGGTCGGCTGCTCGGCCGGCTTGCTCGAAGCGGGGCGCTGCGCAGGCTCGGCGGGTTCAACGGGCCGGCGGGTCTGGCGTTCTTGCTCCGCGGGGGCTGCGGCAGGCTCTGATGCCGGCTCGGTACGGGGTTCGGCCGCCGGCTGGCTGACTTCACGCGCCGGCGCGGCCGATTCCCTCACCGGCGGATCCAGGAACAGCGTGTATTCGCGCAGGACGCGCCCGCTCGACCAGCGCGCGTCGATGAGAATCTGTACAACAGGGTCGCGCACCGGGCGCTGGGAACGAACCCGCACCACCGGCGGCGACATGCTGCGGTCGACCGTGACCTCCAGCCCCAGCCCCAGCGACTGGCTCGGGACGCCGAGGCGTTCGAAGTCTTCCAGCGACGCCGGTCCCACGCTGACCGACTCGATGGCCTGGGACTCGACCTCGAGCAGGCGGATGGAAACGTCCAGCGGCTGGCCGAGCCAGGAATCGACACGGGCCTCCCCAAGCCCGAGCGCCCGCAGCCCGTCAGCCGGGAACAACAAGATGAGTGCGCCCAGCAGGACTGGTGCGATCAGTCGAACAGCGTTATTGGCCATGAGCGCCGATTCCCTCTAATGCTTGACAAAATTATTTCAATTCAAGCGAGTATACCAATGTCTTCACACGATGCGAAAGCGCCGCGGTGACGCGGCGCCCAGGAAAGCCCTCGAAAGTTTCTGCCGAGATATCAGCGACGTGCGATGAGGTATTCAGCAATCTGGATGGCATTCAACGCCGCGCCCTTGCGCACGTTATCGGCCACGACCCAGAAATCGAGCCCCTGCGGATGGCTGAGATCGCGCCGGATCCGGCTCACGAAAGTCTCGTCGTGCCCGCTCGCATGGGTCTGGGGCGTGACGATCTCGTCGTCGCCGACCACTTTCACGCCGGGGGCCTTGCTCAGCAGCTCACGGGCCTCTTCGACTTCCAGGGGCTTGACCGTCTCCAGGTGCACGGCTTCGCCGTGGCCGAAGAACACCGGTACGCGCACGGCCGTGGCGTTGACCGCGATCTCCTCGGAATCAAGAATCCGACGCGTTTCGTTGTGCATCTTCATCTCTTCCTTGGTGTAGCCGTTGTCCTGCAACACGTCGATCATGGGAATGACGTTGAAGGCGATCGGCGCATTCAGGGCCTTGACTTCCGGTTCCTGGAAATTGAAGCGGTCCTTGGCCTGCTGGGCCAGTTCTTCCAGGGCCCTGGCGCCGGCGCCCGAGACCGACTGGTAGGTCGCCACGTTGATACGCGCCACGCCGGCAGCGCGGTGGATGGGAGCGACCGCCATCAGCATCTGGATGGTCGAGCAGTTGGGGTTGGCGATGATGCCGCCGTCGGTGCCGAAATCGTCGAGGATGCTGGCGTTGACCTCGGGCACCACAAGCGGCACGTCCGGGTCGAGGCGGAAATGCGAGGTATTGTCGATCACCGTGCAGCCGGCCTTCGCCGCACGCGGGGCGTGCTCGGCCGAGACGCTGCCGCCGGCGGAGAACAGGGCGAAGTCCCAGCCGCTGAAGTCGAATTCGGCCAGGTCCTTGACGGTCACGGACTTGCCCTTGAAGTCGACCGTGCTGCCCGCTGACCGGCTCGACGCCAGCACCGCCAGTTCACTGATCGGAAACTCGCGCTCGGCCAGCAGTTCCAGCATGACATGTCCCACCGCGCCGGTCGCACCGACGACGGCTACTCTGTATCCACTCTTGGTGTCACTCATCTGATTGCGTGTTGCTCTCTTTGGGTTTGGGTGTCCGGGAGGAGTCAGGATTCAGGGGTCGGGGGTCAGGGAAAAACCGGACAGCCGGCAACCTGATCCCTGACCCCTGAATCCTGACCGCTGCCCTTCACGTCGGGATGCGCGGGGTCTGCTCTGGCACGTCGCCGCACTGGGCGCGGTCGAGCAGGTAGTGATCCATGATCACCAGGGCCAGCATGGCCTCGACGATCGGCACCGCGCGAATCCCGACACAAGGGTCATGGCGTCCGGTGGTCACGATTTCAACCGGCTCGCCCCGGATATCAACGGTTTTGCCGGGCAATCGCAGCGAAGAAGTCGGCTTGAAGGCTACCGCGCACTCGACCGGCTGGCCGGTGGAAATGCCCCCCAGAACGCCGCCGGCGTGGTTGGATTCGAAGCCTTCGGGCGTGATCTCGTCGCGGTGCTCGGTGCCCTTCTGCGCCACCGAGCGGAACCCGGCTCCGATCTCCACGCCCTTGGTCGCGTTGATGCTCATCATCGCCGCGGCCAGGTCGCCGTCTAGCTTGGCGTAGACCGGCGCACCCAGTCCGACCGGCACGCCGGTCGCGCGGGCCTTGACCAGCGCACCCACCGAGTCGCCCGATTTCCACAGCTTCTTCATGTAATCCTCGAGCGCCTCGATTCGGGAGGCATCGGGACAAAAGAACGGATTGGTGTCGATCACCGCCGGATCAAACTGCTCGTCGCAAACCTCCTCGCCGATCTGCCCCAGCCAGCCGGTGATCTCGACGCCGAGCTTGTCCTTGAGATACTTCCGCGCCAACGCCCCAGCCGCCACCCGCATGGCCGTCTCGCGCGCCGAAGACCGCCCACCACCGCGGTAGTCGCGAATCCCGTACTTGTGGTGGTAGGTGTAATCGGCGTGCCCGGGCCGAAACTGGTCGGCGATCTTCGAGTAATCCTTGGACTTCGCGTCGGTGTTGTAGATCAACAGCGCAATCGGCGAGCCGGTCGTCTTGCCCTCGAAGGTGCCCGAGAGAATCTGAACGTCCTCGGCCTCCTTGCGCTGCGACGTCCAGCGGCTCTGCCCGGTCGCACGACGCATCAGCTCGTCGCGGATCTCCTCGGCGGTTATTTCCATGCCAGGCGGAAAGCCGTCAATCACGCAGCCGATCGCGGGCCCGTGGCTTTCACCGAAGGTCGTTAGCGTCAGTACTCGGCCGAAAGAGTTGGTGGACATGGCGCGGGGGTCAGGGGTCAGGGGTCAGGGGTCAGGGGTCAGGGGTCAGGGGTCAGGGGTCAGAATGATGCCGCTTTGCTCTAGCAAAGCCAACCTGAATCCTGACCCCTGAATCCTGAATCCTCACAAATTCGTGTAGTTCGGCCCAGATCCACCCTCCGGCGTGACCCAGTTGATGACCTGGTACGGATCTGCGATATCGCAGGTCTTGCAGTGCACGCAGTTGGCGGCGTTGATCTGCAATCGCTTGCCGCCCTCGTCTTCGACCACTTCGTAGACGTTGGCCGGGCAGAACTTCGTGCAGGGGTTGCCGTACTCCTCTTCACACTTGGTAAAGCACACATCCGGGTCGATGATCTTGAGGTGGACGGGCTGGTCTTCGTCGTGTTCGGTCTGGGCGAAGTAGACCGAGGCCAGGCGGTCGCGCGGGGGCAGGTCACGATCGACGTAGTCGAACTGCAGGCCTTTTTCGTCGAGCTTGCGGTACTGCTCATGATCGGCGTGATTGCTGAGCGTGCGTGGCAGGGCGCCCGCGGTAACGGTTTCGATGGCCGCGGTGGCCATGCCGCGCCACAGGCCCTTGTTGAAGCCAGGACGGATATTGCGCACTTTCTTGAGTTCCGCCATCACGTCGGAACCGCGCAGGCGCGCATCGAAACCCTCGCTGGACAGTTTTTCGGCCAGGTGCTCGGCGGCGAGCATGCCGGACTTCATCGCCTGGTGCACGCCCTTGATCTTGGGCACGTTGAGCAGGCCGGCCGAATCGCCGATCAGCATCGCGCCGGGCATCTCGACTTTCGGCAGCGACTGGTAGCCGCCCTCGACCAGGGCGCGGGCACCGGCGGAAAGGATCTCTCCGCCTTCGAGAAATTCGTGCATCAAAGGATGGTGCTTCCACTGCTGGAAGGCCTCGAAAGGTGAGAATGTCGGATCCTGATAGTCGAGGCCGCAGACGAAGCCGACGGCCACGCGGTCCTTGTCCAGGTGATAGACGAAGCTGCCGCCGTAAATTTGCTTGGGCAGAGGCCAGCCGACGGTGTGCTGGATCAGGCCCGGCTCGACCCGTCCCTCGGGCAGGCGCCAGAGCTCCTTCAGGCCGATGCCGTAGCTCTGCGGATCGGAGTCGGCATCCAGCTTGTACTTCCTGATCGCGCGCTTGGTCAGGTGGCCGCGGCAGCCCTCGCCCAGCACGGTGACCGCCGCGTGGATCTCGATGCCCTGGACATACGAGTCCTTCTCGTTGCCCTTGGCGTCGACGCCCATGTCGCCGATGATCACGCCCTGGACTTCATCCTTGTCGTTGTAAGACAGATCGGCCGCTGCAAAGCCGGGAAACAGGTCCACGCCCAGCGCCTCGGCCTTCGGTGCCAGCCAGCCGCACATCGCGCCGAGCGAGACGATGAAATTGCCGTGGTTTTTCTGCTGCGGCGGCGTGGGCAGCTTGCGCTTGCCGGTCTTGCTCAGGTACAGGAACTGATCCTTGCCGGCCGGCACGCAGATCGGCGGCGGGTCGTCGCGCCAGCCCTCGATCAGCGCATCCAGCGGCTCGGGCTCGATGACCGCGCCGGAGAGAATATGCCCGCCGATCTCGGCGGCCTTCTCGATCACGCAGACGTTGCAATCGTCGTTGAGCTGCTTGAGCCGGATCGCACAGGCCAGGCCGGCGGGGCCGGCACCGACGATGACGACGTCGTATTCCATGATTTCGCGTTTGGACATGGGATTCGTTGGGGGTCGGGGGTCAGACTCCAAAGGATACAGGGAAGGCGCTGATGGTGTCAGCCCGAAACCCGGCGCATCAGTGACCGTTGCCGGATTCGAGCAGTCGCTCGATCTCGGGCCATACGTCCTCCAGCATCAGCGGCTGGGCCTCGGCCGTGGGGTGGATGCCGTCGTCCATCAGCATGCCCGGCTGGTCGAAAATGTCGTCGAGAAAGAACGGCAGCAGCTCGACATCGTATTCTTCGGCCAGGCGCGGGTAGATCGCCTCGAAACGCTCGATGTAGACCGGCCCCAGATTGGGCGGCAGGCGGATCTGCATCAGTGCGACTTTTGCCCCCGACGCCTTGCCTTTCTCGATCACGGCCGCCAGATTGCTCTCGGTCTGGCTCGGTGAAAGCCCCCGCAGGCCGTCATTGCCGCCGAGGATGACCACAACGACATCCGGGCGGTGGGTTTCCAGCAGGCCGTCGATGCGCGTGGCCGCCCCAGCGGTGGTCTCGCCCGAAATGCTGGCGTTGACCACCTCGTGCTCGCCGTCGACCCGCTCGGACAGGAGCTGAACCCAGCCCGATTCACGGGGAATGGAATAGGCATCGGAGAGACTGTCGCCGACAATCATGAGCGTCGCCGCACTCGCCGGCAGGCACAATAGCGTGCCAATGAGCGCGACGAGCAATTCTTTCGAGAACAAGTTGAACATGGATCAATCCGTTGAAAACATCCTGTCAGCCCGACAGGTAGGCTTTTCCGTCGACGCCCCGGGCGGGCGACTCGAGATTCTCAAAGATATCAGCCTGGACCTGAACGCCGGCGAAACGCTGGCGATCGTGGGTGCTTCCGGCTCGGGCAAGACGACCCTTCTGGGCCTGCTCGCCGGCCTCGACCGGCCGACTGTCGGCGATATCCGGCTGATCGGCGGCGAACTCAAGTCGCTGAACGAGAACGCCCGCGCCCGACTGCGCAAGCGCCACGTCGGCTTCGTTTTCCAGAGTTTTCACCTGCTGCCGAGCCTGACCGCGCTGGAGAACGTGATGCTGGCTCTCGAGATCGCGGGCTTCGAAAATGCCCGAAAACGCGCCCTCGAGGCGCTCGACCAGGTTGGGCTGAGCCACCGCCTGGAACACTACCCGCGCCAGCTCTCCGGCGGCGAGCAGCAGCGCGTGGCGATCGCGCGGGCCTTTGCCGGCGAGCCCGACATCCTGTTCGCCGACGAACCCACGGGCAACCTCGACCAGCGCACCGGCGAGGCCGTGGCCGACCTGCTGTTCGAGCTCAACGAACGCCACGGCACAGCGCTGGTACTGGTCACACACGACACGAAGCTCGCTCGGCGGTGTGGGCGCGTGGAGGAGATCGTGGACGGCTCGCTGGCGGGCACTGAGCAACCTGTGGCGCCGTCATGATGGCTGGGGAGATCACTCGGACTCCGAAGGGGTCAGGATTCAGGGGTCAGGGGTCAGAAAATACCCCCGGATCCCGCTAGTGGATGCCCTGACCCCTGAACCCTCACTCAGCCGCAGCCATTAGCCGATGAACGCCACCACCCTCTCGCTAAAGCTCCTCACCCGCCAGGCCCGCTCGAGCGCCCTGGTGATGCTGTTTGCCGGCCTGGTGGTGGCCACGGCCGCGCTGGCGGCGGTGAGTCTGTTTACCGACCGGGTCGGGCGGGCACTGGAGCGCCAGGCCGGGGAAGTGCTGGCCGCCGACCTGGTCGTGACCGGGCGTGAGCGGCTGCCCGACGAATACCGGGACAAGGCCAGCGAACTGGGCCTGGACACCGCCGAGATCGCGCTGTTGAGTACGGTGCTGTTCATCGGTGATGAAAGCCACCTGGTCGACGTCAAGGCCGTCACCGAAGGCTATCCCCTGCGCGGGCAGCTCAAGCTGGCCGACCGGCTCGGCGCCGAGGAGACGACCACGACCAACGGGGCGCCGGAACCCGGACGAGGCTGGATGGCCGCCCGCGGCTTGCGACTGTTCGAGACCGACACCGGCGTGGCGGCCGACATCGGCCGAAAGCCGGTCACCATCGAGCGCGTTCTGACCTGGGAACCCGACCGCGGCGGCAGCCGCTTCATGCTCGCCCCGCGGCTGATCGTCCACATGGACGACCTGCTGGCCAGTGAATTGCTTGGCCCCGGCTCGCGGGTTCGCTGGCGCCTGCTGGTCGCCGGCAGTGAATCGGCCGTGTCCGAATTCCGGCGCTGGGTCGAACCCCGGCTCGAAGACCGTCAGGACATCGAAACCGTTGCCGACGCCGAAGCCGATACCGGCGAGGCGCTGGAGCAGGCGCGCCGCTTCCTCGGCGTGGCGGCGCTCACGGCTGTCATCCTCGCCGCCGCGGCCGTGCTACTGGCGGCACTGAGATACTCGCGCTCGCAGCGCGACCTGGTTGCCCTGCTCAAGGCTTTCGGCGCCGAGGGCCGCCAGATCCTGGGGGCGCTGAGCCTGATGCTGCTGTGGCTGGCGCTGGCAGCGATCGTCACCGGCGGGCTGCTGGCCTTCGGCGCACAAGCCGTCATCGCCTCGATCCTGGCCGACGGGCCGGCCGGTGAACTGCCGCCGGCGCGCCTGATGCCGCTGGTCGGCAGCGGCAGTTTTACGCTGCTGCTGGCCGCCGGCTTCGCCCTGCCGCCACTGGTCGCGCTCAGATCGGTGGCGCCGATGCGCATTCTCAACCGCTCACTCGACACCCGGCCCGGCCTGGCCGGCGGATTGTGGCTGCTGCCGATCCTGGGCGCGCTGACCATTCCGGTGCTGCAGCTGGGCAACCTGCGCCTGGCGATGATCGTGCTCGGTGGTTCGGCGGCGCTGGCCGCCTTGCTCGCCCTTTCAGCCTGGGGGGCGATGGGGCTGAGCCGGCAGCTGTCGAAGCACACGCGCGCTGACTGGCGCTTCGGACTGGCCGGGCTGCACCGCCGCCGCGGCCAGGGCATCATCCAGATCACCGCCCTGGGCTTGGGGCTGATGGCCCTGCTGCTTCTGATGATCGTGCGCGCGGAGCTTCTGGAGCAGTGGCGCGACAGCCTGCCCGAGGACACCGCCGATCATTTCGTGGTCAATATCCAGCCCGACCAGCGCGAGGCGGTGAACGAGGCACTGCTCGAAGCCGGCGCGAGAAACCTGCAGATCCGCCCGATGGCCACGGTCAATCTCATCGAGGTCAACGGCGAACCGCCGCCGGACCACCGCTGGGCCGGGCAGGTCAATGTCTCCTGGATCGCCAGGCTGCCGCCGGCCAACCGGGTGGCCGAGGGCGTGTTCTTCGCGCCGGATGCGGAGGGCGAAATCTCGCTGGCCCGGCGGTGGGCCGAGCGAACGGGCATCGGCATGGGCGACACCATGTTGTTCGAATCGGGCGGGCAACGCCTGGAGGCGACGGTCACGAGCATGCGCGAAGTCGAGTGGGAGTCGTTCAACGTCAACTTCTTCATCCTGCTCACGCCCGGCGACGGCGAAACGCTGCCGCATCAGCTCATCGCCAGCTTCAGCCTGCCCGACGACGCCGGGCCGCTGCGCGATATCCAGCAGGGCTGGCCCAACGTGTCGATCATCGATATCGGCGCCCTGCTGGATCGAATTGGAGAAATCATCGACCGGGTCTCGAGCGCCGCCCAGGTGGTGTTCTTCTTTACCCTGATCGCCGGGCTCGTCGTCCTGCTGGCCGCGCTCGAGGCCACGCGCGACGAGCGCCGGCAGGAAGCGGCCCTGATCCGCGCCCTGGGCGCCGGCGACGCCGTGGTCCATCGCGGCCTGCTGATCGAGTACGGCGCCATGGCCCTGATCGCCGCCGTGCTGGCTACCGGCGGCGCCGCGCTCACCGGCTGGCTGCTGGCGCGCGAGTTGTTCGAGTTTGCCTACCGTCCCTCGGGGCTGCTGTTGGCAAGCGGCTTTGTCGCCTCTTTCGTACTGGTCGTTGGCAGCGGCTGGCTTGGCAACCGTTCCGTGCTCAGAACCTCGCCGATCCGAATCCTGCGCGCCGGCGGATAGCGTGAGCACTTTGCCGGACGCCGTCGCCCCGGAAGCACACGCCGACCCGCACGCCAACCTGATTCTCTACGGCTCGCGTCTGCGGGTGCTGTGGCATATGGCCTGGCCGGCCATCGCCGTGATGATGGCTTTTGGTCTCAATGCGGTCATGGACGCCGTCTACATCGGCCACTTGATTGGCGAGCAGGCCCTGGCCGGCGCGGTGCTGGCCTATCCCCTGACGCAACTCACCCTGGGCCTGGGTTCGCTGGCCGGCATCGGCGGCGGCGTTGCGCTGTCGATCGCCATCGGACGCGCCGACCGTGAAGCGGTTCGCCAGCTGCCGGGCACCGCACTGACCATCGCCTTTGCGCTGTCGCTGGGCTATGCGCTGCTGGGCGGCGCGCTGGCTGAAAAGCTGGTCTACGCGATGGGCGCGCGCGATGACCTGGTCGAGATCGCCGCCGCCTACCTGCGCGCCTCGGCCCTGGGCGGATTCGGCGCCATCGCTGGCGTGACGCTCAACATGCTGCTCCGCGGCGAGGGCAAGATGAAGCTGGCGGCCGGCTACATGGCCACGGGCCTGCTGGTCAACGTGATTCTGACGCCGGTATTCATTGCGTTCTTCGACTGGGGCGTAGCGGGCGCGGCATGGGCGACGAACATCGGCGGTGCCGTCGGCGGCCTGCTGGTCTGGCGGCGATTCGCGCTGGGCCGCGCGAGCTATCCGGTCGACGCCCGCTTCCTGGGCTTGCCGCGGGCCCTGGCCCGTCGCGTCGTTCGGCTGGGCACGCCGGCGATGGTGCAAAGCTCCACCGGCCTGGTCCAGGCGGTGGTGGTGTTCAACATGCTCAGCCGCATCGGCAGCGAAGCCGACATCGCTTTCTTCGGCGCGGCCTGGCGCGTGCTGCTGTTCATGCTGACCCCGCTGTTCGGCCTCATGCGGGCCTTCCAGCCGGTAGCCGGCATCAACTACGGCGCCGGCCAATGGCAGCGCATCCGCGACAGCTACTGGACCTTCGTCGCCGCCGGCGCGGCCATGATCGTGCCGATCTGGATCGTGATGAACCTATACCCAGAGGCGACGCTGGCGCTGATGCTGCCCGATGCCCTGCTGGGACCGATCGACCTGCACCGATTCCGGGTGCTGATACTGGTGCTGCCGGTACTGCCCATCGTGTTCACCGCACTGGCATTGTTACCGGCGATCGAGCAGCCCGGCAAGGCCACCCTGGTGTCGGTTTCAAGGCAGTTCCTGTTCTACGTACCGGTGATGCTCACGCTGCCGAGCCTGATCGGGGTGTCGGGGGTGTACTACGGCGCAACCTCGATCGACTTCGTTTGCGCGATGTGGCTGCTGATGATCGTACTGCTGACCTTTCGAAAGGCTCAGTCCAATCCCGGGGAGTCCTGAGAGTGCTCAGCGCTTGCGGACGTCGCGCAGGATCGTGTACGTCGTGATGTGCTTGTTCGCTTCCTCGTCGTCCTGGCGCTGCCCGGGACGCGTGTCGGCGTGGCGGCCCAGGTACTTCATGTCGTCGCCCGGACCGGCACGATATACCAGCAGCGCGTTGCTGGACGAGGGCAGCGGCTTGTCGGAAATCAGGGTGAATTGATTCGCGTTCTTGCCCGAATCGGCTACCGTGACCTTGGTAAAGCGACTGCTTGCGCCGCTCATGTCGGAAATGGCGCCTTGATAGAAGGTTGTCTGTCCACGCCGCTCAAGCCCGATCGTGCTCGACAGCGAGGCGCACATTTCCTCGGCACGCTTGATCGTGTCGTTTGACATGAATTCGTAGATATCGTCGTCTTCTTGGCGCATTTCCCTAGTCTCCTGCAGAAAAGTGATGAACATCACGTCTGCGTTAATTCCCAGCAATATATCGCAAATTCCGGGGTCATCCGAAACCGTTCTTTCACAAATGTGATCCGCTCGTCGGACAATGGTTCCGAAAGCGCGGTAATCAGGTGCCTCGCCGCTGGCGCTGCCACCAGGCCAGCCGCTTGGCGACCTCACGCTCGAAACCGCGCTCGGTGGGACGGTAGAAGCGCTGCCGGTCCATCTCGCCGGGGAAATAATCCTGCCCGGAAAACCCCGTATCGGTGTCGTGGTCGTAGACGTAGTCCTTGCCGTAGCCGAGATCCTTCATCAGGCCGGTCGGTGCATTGAGGATATGAGCCGGTGGCATCAGCGAGCCGGTCTCCTTCGCCGAACGCCAGGCAGCACCCGCGGCCTTGTAGACGGCGTTGGACTTGGGCGCGGTGGCCAGGTAGAGCGTGGCCTGGACAATGGACAGTTCACCCTCGGGCGAGCCCAGCACCTCGTAGGCTTCCCGCGCGGCCAGCGCCTGTGTCAGGGCCTGCGGGTCGGCCAGGCCGATGTCCTCGGAAGCAAAGCGGATCAGCCGCCGGGCGACGTAGAGCGGGTCCTCCCCGCCGACGAGCATGCGCGCGAGCCAGTACAGGGCAGCGTCGGCATCCGAGCCGCGCAGCGACTTGTGCAGGGCCGAAATCAGGTTGTAGTGGGCTTCCCGGTCCTTGTCGTAGGCGGGCGCCCGGCGCTGAACCAGGCCCATGAGCGCTTCACTATCGATCGTCTCTTCGTCGCCTGCCAGCTGGTAGATCGCCTCGGCCATGTTGAGCAGATAGCGGCCGTCACCGTCGGCCATGGCCAGCAGCATTTCTCGCGCGGCCGCGTCGACCGGCAGCGCCCGGTCGACATGCGCTTGTGCACGCTCGAGCAGGCGATCGAGCGCCTTGTGGTCCAGACGCTGCAGAACCAGAACCTGCATGCGCGACAGAAGCGCGCCGTTGAGCTCGAAAGAGGGATTCTCGGTGGTCGCACCCACCAGCGTGATCGTGCCGTCCTCGACATGCGGCAGGAAACTGTCCTGCTGGGCGCGGTTGAATCGGTGGATCTCGTCGACGAACAGCAGCGTGCCCTGCCCGCTCTGCCGGCGCAGTTTTGCGGCCTCGAAGATCTTCTTGAGTTCCCCCACGCCGGAAAAGATGGCCGAGACCTGGACGAAACTCAGCTCGCCCACCTGGGCGAGCAGCCGTGCCAGGGTCGTCTTGCCGGTCCCCGGCGGCCCCCAGAAGACCAGTGAGGCAACGCGGCCGGAATCGATCATGCGTCGCAAGGGCCCCGACTCGCCAAGCAGGTGTTCCTGACCGACCACCTCTTCGAATTGACGGGGGCGCAACCGATCGGCCAGCGGGCCACCGGGCGCCTGGTCGCTACTTTCAGAGGCAAAAAGATCGCTCATGGTCATCATTCTACGCGCCAGCAAAGACGTTCGAATGGCGGTATTCGCGGCCATTGCTATACTCGTCGGCACAACAAGACGACGAGGGAAGAAGCCACTATGCGCGCCATTCAGGATCAATTGGCTCACCGTGCCCGAAACACGCCCGACCAACTCTACCTGTCGCAGCCGATCGACCGGGATTGGTACACCTGGACCTGGGCCGAAGCCTTCGACGAGGCCAGGCGCATGGCCGCGGCACTGGAGCGCATGGATCTGGAACCCGGCGACCGGGTCGGCCTGATCTCGCGCAACTGCGCCCACTGGATCCTGGCCGACATGGCGATCATTCTCGCCGGCCTGGTCAGCGTCCCCGTCTACCCCACGGCCAAGGCCGGCACGATTCGCCAGATCCTGGAACACAGCAATTGCCGGGTCTGCTTCGTGGGCAAGATCGACCAGTCCGAAGAACGCCTCGCCGGCGTGCCCGAGGGCGTCACCACCATTGCCATGCCCTATCCCGATAGCGCAGGCGATCATGACTGGAACGACCTGATCGAGCAGCCGGCCGGCGAATTCCAGACGCGCAAGCGTGACGACGAAGACCTGGCCACCCTGCTCTACACCTCCGGCAGTACCGGCACGCCCAAGGGGGCGATGCACAGCTTCTCGAACTTCGCGTTCGTGGGGCACACGATTGCCACCGCGCTGGGCGTGGAGCCCGGTGACAAGGTCTTTTCCTACCTGCCGCTTTCACACTGCACCGAACGCGCCTACGTGGAAGCGGTGAGCTTCTATGCCGAGACCTCGCTGTATTTCGCCGAGTCCATCGACACCTTCGCAGAAGACCTGCGCCACGTCCGCCCGACCCTGTTCGGATCGGTGCCGCGGCTGTGGAAGCGCTTTCAGCTCGGCGTGCTCGACCAGGTTCCGCCGAACAAGCTCGACCGGCTGCTGAAGATTCCGTTCGTCTCCTCGCTGGTCCGCCGCAAGATCAAGAAGGGGCTGGGCTTCGACCGCGCGCGCTGGTTCGCCAGCGGCAGTGCGCCGGTGGCCAAGTCACTGCTGGAATGGTGGGATCGCATCGGCGTGACCATTCGCGAAGGCTGGGGCATGACCGAGACCTTTGCCTACGGTACGCAGATCGGCCTCGACGTCGAACCGCGCTTTGGCACCATCAGCCGCGCGATGCCCCAGGCGGATCTCAAGATCGGCGACGAGCAGGAGCTGCTCATCCGCTGCCCGTGCCTGATGGACGGCTACTACAAGGCCGATGAGCTCACCGCCGAAAGCATGACCGACGACAACTTCTTTCGCACCGGCGACCGCGCCTTCATCGAGAACGGCTTCGTGACCATCACCGGCCGCGTCAAGGAACTGTTCAAGACGGCCAAGGGCAAGTACATCGCGCCGGTGCCGATCGAGAGCCTGCTCGCCCGGGACGCCTGGATCGAAATCGCCTGTGTGCTCGGAAGCGGCATGACCCAGCCGGTCGCGCTGGTGCAGCTCGCCGAGCATGCGCCGTCCAACCGCGATGAACTGATCGAAGAGCTCGAGGGCGACCTCGACCGGATCAATGCCGAACTCGAACCGCACGAGCGGCTGGCGCAGCTGTTCGTCGTCGCCGAGCCCTGGGAGGTCGACAACGGCCTGCTCACGCCCACGCTCAAGATCAAGCGCGACGCCATCGAGACCAAATATGCCGACCTGGTCGCGCGCTCGGAAGGCCGGATTGTCTTCGAGAACTGATTTCGATTAACCGCCGAACTGCTCGTCGAGCGGCGTCTCGGCGATGTGATTGGTGTAGTTCGAAAGCGTCTTCATGCCCACGCCGACGAGGACATCCAGAACGTGTCGGCGCTCGTAGCCGGCATCGAGAAAGGCCGAGACATCGGCATCCGAAGGGTTGCCGCGGCTGGAGACGACTTTTCCGGTAAACCGACGCAGTGCCTCCAGCCTCGAGTCGCCGATTTCGCTGCCATCGGCAGCAGCCCTGGCCACATCCTCGGGCACGCCCTGCATGGCGGCAATGGCAGTGTGGGCAGCCTTGCAGTAGCCGCATTCGTTGTCTTCACTGACTGCCAACAAAACGACCTGTTGTTCACTCGCACTGAAGTCGGTCTTCTCGAAGATCTGGTTCATGGTCATGTAGGCTTCCAGCATTGCCGGCGACTCGGCCATAATGCCCAGCAGGTTGGGCACGAAGCCATAAGCGGACTCGGCCTTTTCCAGCAGGGCGCGGGCTTCGGCCGGAGCGCTGGACTTGTCGTGTACGGTATAGCTCATCTGGTTACTCCTTTGCGTTGCATGCAATTGGACGGGTGCACCGGTCGACGGCATTCGCGGCGATCCGGTACGACGCTTACCAGGAGTGTGCGATCGACACCCGGGTAGCAAAATACGTAGTAGCCGAAAGAACTTTCGAGACCATGACACGCATCCTTCTTTTGTCCGCCTACCGTTCCGACAGCCACGCCGCCTGGGTCGACTGGCTGACCCGTAACATCGAGGGCGTCGAGTGGGTCGTGCGCGAGCTGCCGGGCCGCCACTTCGCCTGGCGCATCCGCGGCAACCCCCTGAGCTGGCTCGACGACATTCCGGCCGACCCACCCGACCGCGTGCTGGCGACCTCGATGGTCGACCTGGCCACCCTCAAAGGCATTCATCCGCAGCTGGCCGGCGTACCGACCACCTACTACTTCCACGAAAACCAACTGGCCTATCCAGTCAGCCGCAACCAGGTCAAAACGATCGAGCACGCCATCGTGCAGATCTACGGCGCCCTGGCGGCGGACGAACTGCTGTTCAATTCCGACTACAACCGCCGGACCTTTCTCGAGGGAACGGCCGAGTTCGCCGCAAAGATGCCCGACCGCGCACCGCGTGACCTGCCCGAGCGCCTGGCGCCGAAGTGCCGCGTTCTGCCGGTACCGATCGAGCCCGTGCCGGCGGCCGAGAAGCGGGACCGGAAGCTCATCGTCTGGAACCACCGCTGGGAATACGACAAGCGCCCGGAATTATTCGCCGAGGCCGTCTGCCGCCTGGCCGATCAGGGCGTGGACTTTCGACTGGCCCTGCTGGGAAAGCGCCCGCGAAACACGCCCCAAGCGCTGACGCGAATCCGCGAGCGCCTGCCCGATCGAGTCGTCGCCGACGGCCTGCTGCCACGCGAGGACTACCGAGCCCTCCTGGGCCGCGCCGGCGTGGTCGTCAGCACCGCCGACCACGAGTTCCAGGGCCTGGCCATGCTCGAGGCGGTCAGTGCCGGTGCGATACCCGTCGTGCCCGATGCGCTGTGCTACCGGGAACAGTACCCGGAACGATTTCGTTACCAGGCTGGGGATACCGCCAGCCTCGTCCAAATCCTTGGTAAACGGCTTGCAGCTCACAACCTCGTTGCGCCCGATGTGAGGGACTGGTCCGAGGAGAGGCTCAGGGAAAGATGGCGGGCGGCGTTGCTTGGAGTCACATGCGAAAAGAATTCAGTCCCCAAGGGCAGAGGATTCTGCTGAGCATTTCAGCGACCGTTTCGGTCTGTCGATGCATCCACTCTCGCACATCACCAGCGGATCCCGGCAGCAAGTTAGGGTAAGCTGACGATGGCAGGAACCAAAGAGACTCAATTCAGGGAGCGGGCATGCCGCGACGAAACATCGCGCGCCAAAGGCGCGCCAAGTGCACTTCTATAATCATTCTCGAATCAACGAATCGCAAAAAGAAACTCGCCGGAACGAGCGGATACAAAAACGCCGCCTTCGGCTTGCTGATGGCAAGCATCACAGCATTTTCGGCGGGCCATGCCACCGGAGCGCCTGACCCGCAAGAAGCGGGTACCTCGGCCGCCCACGACCGGGTCGCCCCCGGAAGCATTCCCGAAGCGCTTCAGGGCGGCGCGTGGCAACAGATATCATCGCAAATCGAGGACGACAGGCATCGCATCCGCGAGCACAACGGCAACTGGCGGGCGCACACGCCCGGCCAGCGCTATTCGACGACCTTCGGACCCGACGGCCCCAACCTTGAGGTCCAGGACGGCGAGCGCCATCACACTGTCGGTTTCCGGTTTCGCAGCGCACTGGTGGACGGACAACCCGTTGCGACTCAATCACCCGAGCAACTCGCCGAGGCCAACCGTATGAGCTACCAGCGAGGCGGGCTCACCGAGTGGTACGTCAATCGCCCGGAAGGTCTGGAGCAGGGCTTCACGATTGACGAGGCACCGGACGGCGAGGTGCTGCATATCGAGATGTCGGTGGACTCGGACCTGACGCCCGCCCTCGCGACCAATACCCTGCTGCTCAGCGACAACGGCCGGATCGTTTTCAGATATGCCGGCCTCAAGGCCTGGGACGCCACGGGTGGACCGCTTGCGGCGCAGATGGCGCTCAACCGCAGCCGGCTGACGCTGGAGGTCAACATCAAGGACGCCCGATACCCGATCACCGTGGATCCGGTTATGTTCAATGAAGTCGCAAAAGTCACACCCGACAGATCGTCTGATGCTTTCGGCCATCCGGGCGATCTCGCCGGTCGATCGGTCAGTATCGACGGCGACCGAGCGTTAATAGGCGCCGCCGGCTCCTTTGACGACGACTCCCCCTACAACGAAGAGGCTTTTGTCTTCGAGCGAGATGCAGGGAGCGGAGAGTGGGAGTTCGTCGCTCAGTTGGCGCCCAACGACACAAATAGCAGTCGCTGGTTCGGAAACTCAGTCAGTTTGTCGGGCGACCGTGCCTTGGTCGGCGCGATGCGGGATGATGAAAACGGACCCGAATCCGGATCAGCCTACATTTTCGTCTTCGACGGAACGGATTGGATCGAGACCGAAAAGCTGCTCCCGAGCGATCCGACCGAATATGAACGATTCGGCATCGCCGTCAGTCTGCAAGGCAACCGAGCGCTCGTTGGAGCCAGGGGCAGCAATTCTACGTATGTATTCGACTTCGACAGCGTTGCATGGAACGAAACCGGCAGGCTTCAGCCAGAAGAGGATATCGAAAACAACGGGTTCGGATACCCGCTCGCGTTGACTGGCAATCGTGCGCTGGTTGGAGCGGCCTTTGATAGCGAAAATGGCACCAACTCCGGCTCGGCGTACGTATTTGAGTTCAATGGCACCGACTGGCACCAAATGGACAAGCTACAGCCTGGTGACGGGGATGAAGCAGAATTCTTCGGCGTGTCCATCAGCTTATCGGACGACCTCGCACTCATCGGAGCCCCCCACGACGAGGACAATGGCCCCCAATCGGGTTCGGTCTACATATTCGAAAACGACGGCACAGACTGGAATGAGACTGCCAAACTGCTACCGGGCGACGGCGCCGAGGACGACGAGTTCGGCCTTGTCGTCAGTCTTTCCGGAACTCGTGCGCTGGTGGGAACTTATGGGAGCGGCTCCGCTTACATTTTCGACTTTGATGGAACCACCTGGGCCGAAACCGGCAAGCTCGAGCCGAAGGATGGGTCCGGAACTGACAGATTCGGCTATGCAGTCGACCTGTCTGGTGACCGCGCACTGGTGGGAGCCCCCTGGGATGACGATCACGGCGACGGGCTCGGCTCGGCCTATGTATTCGACTTCAGTACCGAGGGCTGGAACGAGACCAGCAAACTGCTTGCGCCAGGAGATGAAGCCAGGGACGATCTATTCGGCCAGTCCGTCAGCTTGTCGGGTAATCGTGCGCTGATCGGAGCCTACGGCGACGAAGACAATGGCCTTTATTCCGGCTCGGCCTACCTGTTCGAGTTCGAAGGGGGGCATTGGAATAAGACCGCCACACTTTTGCCGGGAGACGGCGCTGCGACTGACCGTTTCGGCTACGCCGTCAGCCTGGCTGGCGATCGAGCGCTGATAGGCGCCCCAGGAAACGATGACAGCGGCCCCGCTTCAGGCTCGGCATATATATTCGACTTCGACGGAGACGAGTGGAGCGAAACGGCCAAGTTGCTGGCCGGGGACGGCGCCGAGAATGATCGATTTGGGCATGCTGTCGGCCTTTCGGCTGATCGGGCCTTGATCGGTGCTTTCGGCAATGGCGACAATGGCCTTGAATCGGGCTCCGCCTACATCTTCGAATTCAACGGCGCAAGCTGGACCGAAACCTTCGAATTGTTGCCCGAGGACGGCGCGGAGGAAGAGCATTTCGGCTACGCCGTCAGTCTCTTGGGTGATCGCGCGTTGGTCGGGGCCCCCGGGCCATTGCGCCAATTCGGCTACACCACACCTGGAGCAGGATATATATTCCACTTCAACGGAACACAATGGAGTGAAACCGACAAACTGGCAGCAAGCGATGGTGATGCCGGGGATGAGTTCGGCCGAGCCGTGAGCTTGTCTGGAGATCGCGCACTGGTCGGAGCGCCAAAGAGTGACAGCAGCAGCTATCAATCCGGCGCCGCCTATATATTCAGTTTCAACGGCACCGAGTGGAGCGAACACTTCAAACTCATACCGGAAAAGGGATTGCAGGCAGTGGACTTCGGCGGCGCCGTCAGCCTGTCGGGCGATCAAGCGCTGGTAGGGGCGACTTATGGGGAATTCGGGCCAGGTGCGGCGCATGTGTTCGAACTCAGCGGCGCAAATTGGTTGGAAGTTGACAAGCTGCTTCCAGGACAGTGGGGCGAAGAGTTTGGCCCCGCGGTGAGCCTTTCCGGCTATCACGCGATCATCGGAATGCCAGGAGACGACGAAATAGGACCCGATTCCGGTGCGGCCTACCTCTATTTGGTTACCGAAATCTTTTCGGATCAATTCGAGGATTAGCCACTGTCCGGGTTACAGGGCAGCTTGCGCTTGCATGAATGCTCGGCGACAGGCTGCGACGGGTTATTGCCGACCCGTCGCCTGTGCGTCCAGTGCTTCGAGCCGCTTGAGAAGTGTCCGCGGAACCTCTTGCCCGGGATAGCGCTCGCGGAAAGCCTGGACTTCGGCTCGGGCGCGCTCGGCATTGCCAATCGAAATAAAGCGATCGATCAGCCAGAGTGCGCGTTGTGCGCCGGCTGCCCTCTCGTCCAATATTTCGAGCTCGGCTTTAGCAGTCGCGTCCGGCATTTCCGGCAGTTGTACCCGATCGGATTCGGCTTGCCGGGATGCGCCCAGCGATTGGTACTGCTCGCGGGCGGTGCGCTCGGCGTCGTCTGCGGCTGAATCTCGAACGCGGCGCTCCATCAGCGGTTCGGGGGGCGGCGCCGAGAGCATCGGCATGGCTCGGTCCATGCCCATTTCCGCCTCGGCTTGCTCCCCCCTTCCACGCTGGCGCGCGGGCATGGCGTCCGGCGATTCGAGTCGTTCGATATCCGCAGCTTCGCTCGAGCCGCCCGCTCGATTCAGTTCGGTGGCGGGCAGTTCGGCTTCCGGCGGCTCAATGTTGGTGACGATCGAAACCACCACGAACAGCGATGCTGCCAGCGCCACGCCGCCGAGCCAGTGGGCCGGACGCGGCGCGCCGGACAATCGCGTATCGGCCCTGGCCCGGGCGCGAATGCGCTGATCGACGCCGGGGCCGGGCTCGATATCGCCCTGCTCGCGGTAGAGCCGCGCCAGGCGCTCTTGTTCGTCGTGTCGTTGCCTGTCGGTCATGGTTTACTCGCTTCGGCTGCAGGCCTGAGCAGCGTTCGCAGCTTTGAGGTGGCATAGCGCAGGCGGCTCTTGACCGTCTCGCGGCCGACGCCGCTGCGCTCGGCAATCTCTTCGAGTGTCAGGCCGGCCTCTTGCTGCAGCAGGAACGCTTCGCGCTGGACTCGAGAGAGTTGGCCCAGTGCCTGCATCAGTTCCGCGCGATGCTGCGCCTGCTCAACGGTCACTTCCGGCGAGTCAATTCGGCTCGCGACCTGCTCCGCTTGCGATCCATCTGAATCCTCTCGCCCGCGATCCAGCGCGCGCCAGTGGTCGACCAGCCGGTTGTGCGCAATGCGGAAGGCATAGCGCTTGAACCCTGCATCCCTGCGGAAGCGCTTGCGCGCATCGATGATGCGCGTCCACACGTCCTGGAACAGTTCATCGGCCACCGTTCGGCTCCGTGTTGCATGGAACAGGTAGCGATAGAGCGGCTTTCGATAGCGCTCATAGAGCACGTCGAACGCACGCGCCTCGCCGCGACCGTAGGCCAGCATCAGATCGTCGTCGGATCGCGGTTCGTTCATTGCATACGGTCGGCTCGTCGTCCAAGGCGATTCTACCGCTGACCGCGGCCCAACGCGCCGGACTGAG
The DNA here is from genome assembly GCA_034520805.1 of Lysobacterales bacterium. Classification (GTDB taxonomy): domain Bacteria; phylum Pseudomonadota; class Gammaproteobacteria; order Xanthomonadales; family Wenzhouxiangellaceae; genus Wenzhouxiangella. The sequence goes on from JAXHNG010000008.1 coordinate 546,719, forward strand.
CCCGGCACGTTGGGCCACGCGCTTCAATGGGCGACTACGGCTTCGCCGCCGACACCTGAATCAGCCACCTGAAAGCCCTCGGCCAGCCGCACCAGCTGCAGGAACTCACCGCGATAGCCGAATGCATCGGTACCCTTGGAAGCTTGCGCGAGGCGGTGGATATCGTCCATGCCGAAGCCTTCCAGATACTTGCCGCCGCGCAGGTGTTGCCCGAACGCCGCCACGGCCGCGGCAAACCGCAGGCGCTCGGAAGCCGATTCGGGCAGCGCGTTGTCGACCGGCTGTTCGATCAAGCGGCTGCGATCGGCTTCGGGCTCCTTGTAACGCAAGCGCACGAAGCCGAGCTCCGGCGCGGTGGTTTCGCGCGTGGCGCGATCGGGACCGTAACGCAGCGGGTCCATGCGCTCACCTTGACCATGCAAGGCGACCTCGTAGAGCGCGGTCACGGTATGGCCGGCGCCGATGTCACCGGCGTCGACCGCGTCGTTGTTGAAGTCCTCGCGCTCGAGTATGCGATTTTCGTAGCCGATCAGGCGGTACTCGGCGACCGCGGCCGGATTGAACTCGACCTGGATCTTGACGTCGCGGGCGATCGTTTGCAGCGTCGCGCCCATCTCGTCGACCAGCACTTTGCGCGCCTCGCTGAGCGTGTCGATGTAGGCGTGGTTGCCGTCACCGGCGTCGGCGAGTCGTTCCATCAGGTGGTCGTTGTAGTTGCCGGCACCGAAGCCCAGCGTAGTCAGCGCAATGCCGGACTTTCGACGGCGCTCGACCATGTCGACCAGAGCGTCGAAGTCGACCGTGCCGACATTGAAGTCGCCGTCGGTGGCCAGGATGATTCGATTGATGCCATCTTCGATGAACCCCTGTTGCGCCTGGGCGTAGGCCAGTTCGATGCCGGCCGCGCCGTTGGTGCGCCCGCCGGCCTGCAGCTGATCGAGCGCGCTGCGGATTTTCACGGACTGGTCGCCGGGCGTGGATTCGAGCACGACACCGGTTGCGCCGGCATAGACCACCAGGGCCACGCGGTCGTCCCCGTCGAGCTGCCCGGCGAGCATCTTGAGCGCATTCTTGAGCAATTCGAGCTTGTCGGCTGAACGCATCGAACCGGACACGTCGACGAGGAAGACCAGGTTGGCCGGCGGGACATCCCCGGGCGCGGGCTCGTAACCCTTGATGCCGATCTGCAGCAGCCGCGTGTTCGAGTTCCACGGCGTGGCAGCCTGGTCAACGACCACATTGAATGGCCTGCTGTCGTCTTCCGGGGGCGGATAGTCGTAGTCGAAGTAGTTGATCATCTCCTCGACGCGCACGGCGCCTTCCGGCGGCAGCCGCCCGCCGTTGAGCATGCGCCGGACGTTGGCGTAGCTGCCGGTATCGACGTCGATACTGAAGGTCGATACCGGTTGCTCGCTGACCCGGTGGATCGGATTGGGATCGAGCGCGGCGTAGTTTTCGCGGTCGATCGGGCGATCCGGGTGGCGCAGGTGCGCGAGCGAATCGGTGGCATGCGGTACGGGCCGGGTCATCATTCCCAGCGGCTCGGCGGAAACCCCACGGTCACTGGCGAGATATTCGGCGATCGCCGGTTTCGCGCGCTGCCGGGGTTCGGGCTCGGGCGCGGTCTCGATGGTCAAGCGATCGATATTCAGTTCCGCGCGGTTGGCCGGATCCGGCTGGGTGGATTGCTCATCGTCGGTTTCCGGTGACGGCGAAACGCAGCCAACCGTCAGCGCGACGGCGCCAATCAGGGCGGCAACCAGTGCATGCTGCCGATGACTCGAGGTGCGGGTAGCGGTCTTCATCGTGCTCTCCATAGGCAAGGATTTCATGGAGAACAACGAGCCAACTCAAACGATGGGGTTATCCGGTATTCACGAATCGGCAAGCAAGTCGACGTAGGCAACCTCGACGAGGTCCTTGGCGGCGATATGCAAGCACTCCATCAGGAACTGCGCCTCGGCCTCACCCGCGCCGGACGATTCGCCGTCAGACAGCACGACTTCGAGCTCGAGGAAATCACCCAGGCCTTCGACATGATCGAGATGGATACGCGTGCGCCCGGCCAGGTAGAGAACTCGCTGCTTGCGCACCCGCCCGGTCTCGCCCAGCGCGTCGGCCAGAACAGCCCGCAGGCCCTCGGGATCATCGGTGGGCGTGATGCGGTATTCCGACTGCCCCGGACCGGCCTGATCGGGACGACGGTAGAAGATCAGTTCACCGCTGCCGTTGCCGAAATCGCGCAGCTTCAGGCGACCGTCCCTGCAGCCGAAAAAGGTGTCGTCCTGCTGGATGGTCCAGGGCCCTTCCTCGGCCACCCGGGATGCACGCTCGGCCATCTTCCCGGCGTCGGCCACGCGCGCCTTGATTTCGATGTTTCTCGCCATGCCGTTCAGGACTCCGCCTGCGGGCTCTTCTCTTCGATCAACTCGCGATGGACCCGCACCGCCGTATTGCGCGGCCGGATCGGCCGGTCATCGGCCTCCAGGCGCGATCGGCAGACGGACGCGCCGAAGAGCAGGATCAACGACGAGTAGTTGACCCACAGCAACAGCAGCACGAGTGACCCGGCCGCACCGTAGGCCGAAGCCGCCGCGGTATTGGCCAGGTACCAGGCGATGAGGGAACGCCCCAGCGTGAACAACAGCGCCGTGATAAAGGCACCGGCCAGCACGTCGGACCAGCGCAGCACTACGTCCGGCAGTATCCGGAAGATCGCGGCGAACAGCATCGTGACGATCGTCAGCGACAGCAGTATTTCGACGCCGATCATGGCCCAGCCGGGAATCGGAAGCCACAGCTCGGCGTGGGCCATCACGGCACGGACCACGACGCTGAGCAGCAGCGACACCAGCAGGATAAATCCTATTGCGAGCACGATCGTCAGCGACAGCACGCGCGACCGGAAGAACAGCCAGGCGCTGTTACGCGTCGGCCGCGGCGCAACGTCCCAGATCTGGTTGAGCGACTTCTGCATCTGGGCGAACACCGTCGTCGCGCCCACCGCCGTGGCCGCGATGCCCGCAATGGTCGGCCACAGGCCGCCGCCCTCGATCTGGGAGTTCTGGATGGCCGTCTCGACCACGCCACTGGCCTGGGCGCCGAGCACGGCCTCGACCTGGCCCATCAGTTCGGCCCTTGCGGTTTCCTCGCCCAGGACCACGCCCACCAGGGCGACGATCACGATCATGACCGGCGCGATCGAAAACACCGTAAAAAAGGCCAGCGCCGCGGCGTAGATGAAGGCCTGGCTCTCCATCCAGTTGCGGCCGGCGGCCGCCAGGATGCCCAGCCAGCGTTCTATGGGGGCGGGAATATGCTTGCGGACTGTCTGGAACATTGCTGAGAGCATACCCGATAAAGGTAAACTTGAAGCCATGGCCCGCGTACTCGTCTGTCAGCACGTTGCCGCCGAGCCCCTGGGGTTGCTCGACCCCATGCTGCGACAGCGCGGCCACCGCATCCGCTACGTCAACTTCGCAAGGGATCCCGAAGCGAAACCGCGACTGGACCGTTACCAGGCGCTGATCGTGCTTGGCGGACCCATGCAGGTTGGACAAAGCCGTAAATACCCGCACCTGACCACGGAATGCCGACTGATCGAGCAAGCGTTGCACGACGAAAAGCCCCTGCTCGGCATCTGCCTGGGCGCGCAATTGCTGGCGCACGTCGAAGGCGCTCGAGTCGGACCGAGCCCCCGAGCGGAGATCGGCTGGTACACGGTTGCCCCGGAGGGAGCAACAGGCTCGGACCCGGTGCTTTCTCCCCTAATGGCACCGGCACCGATCTTTCAGTGGCATCACTGGGGCTTCGATTGCCCGGACGGAGCGACGAGCCTTGCCACTCACGCCGAAAGCGGCTGCCAGGCCTTCCGGTCCGGGGAACACGCCTGGGGCTTTCAATTCCACCTCGAGCTGGACGGCCGCCTGATCGATCGCTGGCTCAGCCTGCCCTTCTATCTCGACGACCTCGCCGGCTCCGGACTGGACCGGTCGAGCGAGGCGATACACATGGACAACCGCAGGCATCTTCCAGGCAGCCTGGCCCTCGCCGAAGCCGTATTCGGCCGATGGCTGGACCGGCTCGGCTCCCCGGAAAAGCGCCTAGTCCTCGGCAGCCGCTGACTTGCCGCCGGCCAGTTTGACTGCGTGATCACCTGGATACGGCTATGCGCGAATGCCTCGCTCAAAGCCCCAGGTCCTGCCAGCGGAGCGGTTCGCCCGGCGGCGCCGGGTCCGGGTCGATGATCCGGTCGTCGCCGATCGAGCCGCCACCTTCGAGCCCATCGCGCACGCGATCGAGCGCACGCCAGGCATAGGGCAAGAGCGGAACGTACTCGCCGGCGACGCCTGGCGCACCCAGCAGCACGTCAAAGTGCTGGGCCCTGTTCACTTCCCAGTAGGTCACGTTGGCGCCGTTGGCGCGCGCCTGCTCGACCCAGGGCCGGCTGCTGAAGGCTGCTGGAATCAAGCCGTCGTTGGCGCCGTGGATGACCATAACCGGCGCTTTGCCGGGTAAACGCGCGGATGCCCGAACCGCTTCGACGGCCTCACGCACTTGTCGCGTTTCCCCGCCCTTGCCGGACCACAGCCCGCGCAGGCATCTCAATGCGGGCAACTGCGCGTCCTGGCCTTCACCCATCGAGTCGGTGAGGACGATGCCCTCTCCCGCGCCGACGCCGGAATGCACGGCCCACCAGGAATGCTTCTGAGCGGGCGTGGCTTCCGGCGCGCTGTAGGCAAAACCGCAGGGCATATCGAACGGCCCGCGCTGCAGATAGGCCGAGGCATAGCTCGCGCCGACCGTGCGCCAAAGCCCCAGCGTGACGTTGACCGCCGACTGGCTCAGCGCCGCATCCTCGAAACCCAGTTCGTTCAGGCGCGCCCGCGCCGCCTGCGCACTGGCATCCTCCAGCAAGCCGGCGCGAACCAGCGATGCGCAGCGCACCTCACCCATGGCCGCGAGCATCGGATTGCCCAGCGGCATGTCGCCGACCGCGTCGAGATCGGCCAGCAAGCAGGGCTGGAAAAGCGCGGCGGCCGTGGCGTAGTCGTACAAGGGCGGCGCGTCAGGTGGCGTGATGTTGGGCGAGACGGCTACCACCGCATCGAGCAGGCCGCCTTCATCCTGTTCGGCGGCATGCAGCACGGCACCGCCGCCGTTAGACAGTCCTGCCGCGATCACGCGGGTATTTTCCGGCGAGAAATCGCCTTCCATTTCGTCGGACAGAACGCTGAGTCCGAACTCGGCCGCGGCCAGGACGTGACGGCCCCAGTCGGCCTCGGGGTTGTCACCCGAATGCACGTGCGGCAATGCGACGGTCGCCGGATCCGGCGCCGGGTCTTCGGACTCTTCCTCAACCTGCGGCATGACTTCGGGCTCGAAGCCCAGCTCTGCTTCTCCCCGCTCGGCGCGGGTGCCGTCGAGGGCCACGCCGGTTTCGGTCGAATAGTCGAAGAAGTCGGTGCCGGCGCCCTTGTCGGTGTAGGCGACTGCACAGCCGGCGGGCAGCGCCCAGGGACCGGCCAGCGCGATCGCACCGTAGACGCCGCGAGACCCGGAGGCCGGCGCCACCACCATACAGGGCGATTCGGTATCGAAAGCGTCCGGCAGCTGCAGCAGAACCCGGATGGGGTGCGTGGCACCTTCGACGGTCACGAATGCCTGGAACTCGCGACCCGGCACCGACGCCAGCTCGTCGAGCAGCCCGCCGAGGCCGCCTGCCGGGGTAAAACTCTGGATCCCGGTCCAGGACTTGTGGATGGCCATGCGGCGCAATTCCGCGGGCGTGGGTGCTTCCGGGTCAGCCGGCTGTGGGGCCTTGCCCGCCAGCCCGTCCAGACCCAGCCCCGCGGTCAGCAAGTCGTCGCCGTCGCGGTGCTCGGTCGCGCGGATGTCGAGATTCGCGGCGGTTTCATTGCCGCCGGACGAATCCCGGCCCGGATCACAGGCGACCAGAAACAGCGTCGCAAGCAGGAAAACAATCAGTCTCGATCGCATCATCGGCTCTCTGGAATATTTCGGGTTGGGAAAAATTGTTATTGTCATTATTGCGATCGTCACTTTAGCAGGGCGCACGCGCGCGCCCGCAATGGACTTTGGTACAGCAGTCGGCGACCGGACCCTCTGCTAGGCTATTTAGCTTGTTGAGTTAACCCCACCGGGAGCCTGAAGCGACCATGAACGACCGTCCCCTGCGGATCCTGATTACCGGCGCCGGAAGCGGCATCGGCGCCGGCATTGCGGCCGACCTGGCCCGAGCCGGCCACACCATCCTGGCCACCGACCTCAACGCCGACGCCGCCGATGCCACCGCCGCAGCGATCAAAGAGGCCGGCGGCAAGGCCAGCGCCTTCGCCCTGGACGTCACCAGCGACGAAGACGTCGATCGACTGGTGACCGAGCTGGGCGGCAAGGTCGACGTACTGGTCAACAATGCCGGGCTGCAGCACGTCGCGCGCCTGGAGGACTTTCCGATGGACAAGTGGGATCAGCTCGTGCAGGTCATGCTCACGGGCAGCGCCCGGCTGACACGCGCCCTGCTGCCCGGCATGCGTGAACGGGGCTTCGGTCGCATCGTCAATATCGGATCGATCCACTCGCTCGTGGGCAGCCCGTTCAAGAGCGCCTACGTCGCCGCCAAGCACGGCCTGACCGGCTTCTCCAAGGTGCTGGCGCTTGAGACGGCCGACACCGACATCACCATCAACACGGTCTGTCCAACCTACGTCAAGACGCCGCTGGTCGAAAAGCAGATCGCCGACCAGGCGAAGACGCACGGCATTTCCGAAGACCGCGTGGTCGACGAGATCATGCTCAAGCCCATGCCCAAGGGCGTGTTCATTTCATTCGAGGAACTGGCCGGCATCTGCGCTTTTCTATTGGGACCAGCGGCGCGCAACATCACCGGGCAGTGCATCGTCGTCGACGGCGGTTGGACGGTGCAGTGAGCTCGAGGGGTCAGGATTCAGGGGTCAGGGGTCAAGGCGGATTCGAAATGCGGGACACGGCACCGAGGCGTTCTACGGGTTACACAGCACCACGCCATCCGCCTTCTCCATATAGCTCCCTGAACCCTGAACCCTGAACCCTGAACCCTGAACCCTGAACCCTGAACCCTGAACCCTGAACCCTGAACCCTGAACCCTGACCCCTGACCATGCCCACCCGCGTTCTCATAGCCGACGATCACCCGCTCTTTCGCGGGGCGCTGGTGCAGGCGCTGGACGCCTGCATGGACGATGTCGAGATCCTCGAGGCGCGCGACCTGCCGGAGACAGCGGCGCTTCTCGACGAGCACGAAGCGATTGACCTGGTCCTGCTCGACCTGCATATGCCCGGCAGCCACGGCCTGGCCGGGCTGGCTTCGATCCGCTGTAACCACCCGGCCGTGGCCGTCGTCGTGGTGTCAGCCAACGAAGACCCGCGCGTTATCCGACGTGTGCTCGACCACGGTGCGGCCGGCTTCATCCCCAAAAGTTCGGGCCTCGACGACATGACCACCGCGCTCAATGCCGTGCTCGACTGCCGGGAATGGGTGCCGCCGCATCTCGAGCGGGCCGTTTCCGAGCTCGACTCCAACGACGAAGACCTGGTCCTGGCCGAGCGCATCGCCGCCCTGACCCCGCAGCAGTTCCGTGTCCTGGCACTGGTCGCCGACGGCTGGCTGAACAAGCAGATCGCCGGGGAACTGGGCATCCAGGAACGCACCGTCAAGGCCCACATGAGCGAGATCCTGCAGAAGCTCGAAGTGCGCAACCGCACCCAGGCCGGGGTGGCCCTGAGGCGACTCGAACTGGTCGATCCGGCCGGCCGGCTGGACTGAGCCCGACCGCCCTGGGGCCAACCCGAAGCTGACTTCCTCGCCGAAATCCGACAGAATGGATGCCAGGATGACTGGAAATCGACCAGACCATGGCCGCACCCTCCGACTCGACGCCCACCGGCACCGAACCCGCCGACCTCGATTCCAGCGGTACTGATGTCGAACGAATTCGGCAGCTCTACCAAGAGTTGCGTCGGATCGCCCGGCGCGAGCGCCAGCTCATTCCCTCCGCGACCCTCAACACGACCGCGCTGGTGCACGAGATGTGGCTCCGGCTGGCTGCCGGGGAAAACGATTTTCGAGACCACCGGCATTTCCTCGCGGTGGCCTCGGTGGCCATGCGCCGCATGGTGGTCGACTACGCCCGCTATCGCCTGGCCCAAAAGCGCGGCGGCGATGTCGTCCAGGTGGAGCTCGGCGACGACGACGCAGCCACGGTGACCGACATCGACCGCATCCTCGACATCGACCAGGCCATCGACGAACTCGAACAGCTTGATCCGCGCCTGGGCCGGCTGGTGGAGCTTCGCTTCTTCACCGGGCTGTCGAACGAGGACGCCGCCGAAGTGCTCGATGTCTCACCCCGCACCGCAGCCCGCGACTGGAAACGGGCGCGAGCACTCCTGGCCGTCAATCTCGAGGCGCGCTAGTGTAAGAGTTGGCCCGCCGGACCCTGGTGGCTCTTACCAGCCTCGCTCAGACCTCCGGCAGGATGCGCCAGAACGCGTCGATGCACGCGGCGCCCAGGTGCCTGCAGCGCTCCGGTGACCAGCCGACTTCCGGCATGGGCAGGTCGGCGTTGTCCTTGAACGGCATCTCCAGGGTCATCGCCAGGCAGTCGAAAGTCTCGGCCATGTAGTCCGTGTTTTTCTTGAGATCCGAACTGTTGGGGGCGTCAACGTCATAGCCGTGTTCGGTCTGGAAGTCCGGGCTGATCCCGGCCAGCAGCTTCTCGAAGGTATCGAGCTGGTGCTGCTTCTTCTCGTTCCACGACGGCGTGCCCTCGGCGCCGGCAATGAAGTTGTACGGCAATGCCTCATCGCCATGGACGTCAAAGGCCATGTCGACGCCGGTTGCGTGCATCTTCTGTCGGGTGAAGTAGACCTCGGGCGAGTCTTCCTCGGACGGCTCGGCCCACTCGCGGTTGAGGTTGCGGCCTTTCGCGTTGCAGCGCAGGTGGCCTCGCACGGCACCGTCGAGGCACATGTTGGGGACCAGGTAGATCACGGCTTCGTCGAGCAGCTTGCGTGAGACTGGCGCCTCGGCATCGAGCAGGCGCTCGAGAAATCCCTCGACCCACCACTCGGCCATGGTCTCGCCAGGATGTTGCCGGGCAATCACCCAGATCCGCTTGCGCCCCTCGTTGGGCTCACCGATGCGCAGCATGGTGTGCGCACGCCCGTCCGGGGTGGCGCAAAGAACCTCTGCCCGAACCCGCGGATCAACCAGCGCGGCAGCGATGAGGTTCTCGTGCTCGAGCTGCGTGTACGGCGCGAAATAGGCGTAGTAGACGATATCGCTGTCGGGCTCGTGCTTGATGACCAGCTGCTTACCGTCGAATTCGGCGGGCACGCGGAACCAGTTGACGCGATCGTTGCTGGCCACGGCCTGGTAGTTTTCGAAACCGTCGGGGTAGGAGACGTCGCCGGCGTTCTCGATGGTCATCCTGCACGGGGTGTCGCGCGCGCCGGAAAGCTGGAAATAGAACCACTGCATGTGCTCACCGCCGGCATCGGGACGGATCTTGAGGCGGATGTCGTCCGGGGACTCGGCGCTGACGACTTCGATGTTGCCGCTGTCGAACTTTGAATGGATTTGCATGGCGTCTCCAGGGGTCAGGGGTCAGGGGTCACGGAGAGTCTATCGCAGGCGTCAACGTGTTTTATCCTGATCCCTGACCCCTGAATCCTGACCCCTCCGCATTCCAGCCCGCGTAGGTCGCGGTCGCATCCGCGACGGACGACTTCTCAATCTGGTCCACGCGTAGCTATGCGTGGACAGATCCGAAACCTTGTCCGTCGGCGATGCGACGCCGACCTACGCCACGATCGTCCGGTTTCTCGACAGTCTACTCTGCTCAGGCGTGACGCTCGGCAGCCTCGGCGAGGCGCTCGAGGCTGTCGAGGAAGCGTCGCCGCTCTTCGGGTTCCAGGGTCTCGAGCAGGTCGTGCTCGTAGGCCAGGGCCGCCGGTACGATGGCGTCGTGAATCGCCCCGCCCTCGGCGCTCAGGTACAGGCGCTTGGCGCGCCGATCAGCGTGCTTGTCGTGCCGCTCGAGCAGACCGGAGTCGAGCAGCCGGCTGACCGCCCGGCTGACGGCCACCTTGTCCATGGCGGCCCGCTCGGCCACTTCGGTGGCGGTCACGCCCGGGTAGCGGCCGACGATCGCGATCACCCGCCATTCGGTCACGCTCAGCCCGAAGCGCTTCTCGTAAGTGCGCGCGATGCCGTTGCTGATTCGGTTTGACAGCACCGACAGGCGGTAGGGAAGGAATTGTTCGAGATCGAGCATGGTCGAACGGAGTGTAGCCCGGCTTGAAAATGGTTTCAAATGTAACTAATATCGGGGGTCTCAGGCAAGCCCGTTGCCAAATCACTATCCGTATTGCCAATTCGTTCGAATGCAAGTCTGAAAGGAGACCGAATCATGAGCCAGTCGCACCCCAATCCGCTCGGTGTCGAGCAGTTCGAGTTCATCGAATACGCTGCGCCGGAGCCGGCGCTGCTGCACAATCTGTTCCAGCAGCTCGGTTTTACCGCCGTGGCGCGCCACAAGTCGCAGCCGGTCACGCTCTACCGCCAGGGCGGCATCAATTTTCTGGTCAATGAATCCACCGACTCCTTCGCCAGCGATTTCGCCGCCGCCCACGGCCCCTGCTGCACCGGCTTCGCCATGCGCGTGGCCGACCCGAAGGCCGCCTACAAAGCCGTTCGCGACAAGGGTGCCAAGGACGTCGAGAACAAGGCCGACACGCTGCCCATCGACACGCCATGCATCGAAGGTATCGGCGGTTCGGTGCTGTATCTGACCGGCGGCGAGGAAGATCTCGACAAGCATTTCGATTTCGACCCGTCGGTGGACCGCCACCCGGAAGGCGTGGACATGACCTTCATCGACCACCTCACCCATAACGTCTACAACGGCAACATGGCGCAGTGGTCGGGCTTCTACGAAGACCTGTTCGGCTTCTTCCAGGTCAAGTACTTCGACATCAAGGGCAAGGCCACCGGCCTGAAATCCAAGGCCATGACCGCACCCAACGGCAGGATCGCCATTCCGATCAACGAATCGGAGGACCCCAAGAGCCAGATCAACGAGTACCTCGACGAGTACAAGGGCGAAGGCGTCCAGCACATCGCGCTCTACACCGACAGCATCTACGAAACCGTCGAGGCGCTGCGCGGGAAGGGCGTCGATTTTCTCGACACGCCCGAGACCTACTATGAGGCTATCGACGAGCGCATTCCAAACCACGGTGAAGACGTCGAGCGCATGCGCAAGAACAAGATCCTGATCGATGCCGACCCCAACGACCCGAACAAGCAGCTGCTGCAGATCTTTACCAAGACCAACATCGGCCCGATCTTTTTCGAGATCATCCAGCGCAAGGGCAACGAAGGCTTCGGCGAAGGCAACTTCACCGCCCTGTTCGAGGCCATCGAGCGCGACCAGGAGAAGCGCGGGGTCCTGTGAGGGGTCAGGGGTCAGGATTCAGGGATCAAGGCCCTGCCCTGCCTTTTCCTGACCCCTGACTCCTAATCCCTGCTCGGCAGACCACAGAACCAACCGGAGGCAACGATGAAGAAGTGGATCAGTCATTCCAAGGTGGAAGGCAAGGCCAGCCGGCAGGCACACACCAACCTGCCTGAAGGCACCTATGAGCGCGAGATGGGCAAGGAGGGGTTCTTCGGGCCGGCCACGCATTTCTACCATGCACACATGCCGACCGGCTGGACCGATTTCGAGGGGCCGCTGCAGCCGCGCGCCTTCGACACGACTCAACTCGACGACAAGGTCGGATCGCCCTGGCAAGCCGCGGAGTTGCTCTCCAATGCCCACTGCAAGTTCCGCTGCTGGCACTCGGACGGCAAGATGGATCACCTGGTGCGCAACGGCGACGGCGATGAACTGTTGTTCATCCACGACGGCGCCGGCGAGCTGTTCTGCGACTTCGGCCACCTGAGTTTCCGCGACGGCGACTACATCATGCTGCCGCGCGGCACAATGTGGCGCATCGAGTCCGACTCACCCGTCGAGATGCTCCTGATCGAGGCGACCAACTCCAGCTACATGCTGCCCGAGAAAGGGCTGGTCGGGCCGCACGCCATCTTCGACCCGGCCATGCTCGACAGCCCGGAAATCGACGATGCCTTCCGCGCCCAGCAGGGCGAGGATGAGTGGAAGGTCCAGGTCAAGCGGCGTCATCAGATCTCGACCATCACCTATCCGTTCAACCCGCTCGACGCCGTCGGCTGGAAGGGCGACCTCATGCCGGTTCGCATCAACTGGCGCGACATCCGGCCGCTGATGAGCCATCGCTATCACCTGCCGCCGTCGGCCCACACGACTTTCGTGGCCCATCGCTTCGTCATCTGCACCTTTACCCCGCGTCCGTTCGAGTCCGACGAGGATGCGCTCAAGGTGCCCTTCTTCCACAACAACGACGACTACGACGAAGTGCTGTTCTATCACGCCGGCAACTTCTTCTCGCGCGACAACATCCACCCGGGCATGATGACCCACCACCCCTGCGGCTTCACACACGGCCCGCATCCCAAGGCGATGAACAACGCTTTCACGCCCAAGAAGGACAAGACCGAAGAAGTGGCCGTCATGCTCGACACGCGCGATGCCCTCGACGTCACGGAAGCGGCCGGAAAGATCGAGTGGACCGGGTACGTCGACAGCTGGAAGCCGAAGGATTGATGCGGAGGGGTCAGGATTCAGGATTCAGGATTCAGGGGTCAGGAGGGGGCTCTCGGCTAGTCTTTCCCTGACCCCTGACCCCTGAATCCTGACCCCTTCGACGCCGGTCGAAGCCCGAACACCAAACTCACCAGACACGCATAGAAGAGACCCCAACCATGAAGCTAGCAACCCTGAAGGAAGGCGGTCGCGACGGCACGCTGATCGTCGTCAACCGCGATCTGACCCGGGCCGTACAGGCAACCGGTATCGCGCCGACGCTGCAGGCAGCCCTGGACGACTGGGATGCCGCCGCGCCGCGGCTGGCCAGCCTGTACGAAGACCTTCTCAACGGCACGGCCGAAGGCAGCTTTGACCTGGACGTACAGCAGCTGGCGTCTCCGCTACCGCGCTGCTTCCAGTTCGTCGACGGCTCGGCCTACCTGCCGCACGTCGAGCGCGTGCGCAAGGCCCGCGGCGCCGAGGTGCCGGAGAGCTTCTTTACCGACCCGCTGATGTACCAGGCGGTCTCCGACGGCTTCCTGGCACCCTACGACCCCATCAGCATGGCGTCGACCGAATGGGGCATCGACTTCGAGTCCGAAATCGGCGTGATCACCGACGACGTGCCGATGGGCGTGGAGCCCGGCGAAGCAGCCGACCACATCCAGCTGGTCACCATCCTCAACGACGTTTCCCTGCGTGGCCTGATTCCGGGCGAACTCGCCAAGGGATTCGGCTTCCTTCAGTCCAAGCCGCGCTCGGCGCTGGCGCCGGTCGTCGTCACCCCCGACGAGCTGGGCGATGCCTGGCACGACACCAAGCTGCACCTACCGCTGCTCACGCACTACAACGGCGCGCTGTTCGGCGAACCCGAGGCCGGCGAGGACATGCAGTTTTCCTTCGCCGAGCTGGTCGCCCACGCGGCCAAGAGTCGCCCGCTGGCCGCCGGCTCGCTGGTGGGTTCGGGCACTATCGCCAACAAGGACACCAGCCGCGGCGCATCCTGCCTGGCCGAGAAGCGCATGCTCGAGATCATCGCCGACGGCGAGGCGAAAACGCCGTTCATGCAGTTCGGCGATGTCGTGCGTATCGAGATGAAGGACCGCGACGGCGATTCGATCTTCGGCGCGATTGAGCAGAAAGTCGTGCAGTACGAGCGTTGAGGTCTCTAGGGGTCAGGAGTCAGGATTCAGGGGTCAGGGAAACAACGCCTGCCCCAAGTCTTTCCTGACCCCTGACCCCTGAGTCCTGAGCCCTCCCACAACAAGAGCGAGACCACAGACCCCGATGAACCACTCCCTCACCCTCTACTCCTACTGGCGCTCTTCGTCCAGTTACCGGGTGCGCATGGGCCTGAACCTCAAGGGCCTGGATTACGAGATCCGGCCCGTGCACCTGCTGCGCGATGGTGGCGAGCAATACGCAGAGGACTATTCGGCCCTCAACCCGCAACAACTCGTGCCCGCACTGATAGACGGCGAAACCACGCTGACCCAGTCGCTCGCAATACTGGAGTATCTCGACGAGCGTTTTTCAGAACCGGCCTTGCTGCCGGCCGACGCGGCGGGACGAGCGCGCGTGCGCGGCATCGCCCAGGCCATCGCGTGTGAAATCAGCCCGCTCAACAACCTGCGCGTGCTCAAGTACCTCACCGGCACCGCCGGCCTGGACGAGGACGCCAAGCTGGCCTGGTACCGGCACTGGACCGAGGCCGGCCTGGCGGCGGTCGAGCGTCTGCTCGACAGCCCGGACACCGGCCGCTTCTGCCACGGCGATGAACCGACGCTCGCCGATTGCTGTCTGTTGCCACAGGTCTATAATGCCGAGAGATTCGAATGCAACATCGATCCGTTCGAACGCATTCGCGGCATCTGCGACGCACTCCGGGCCATGGAGCCCGTCCGCAGGGCCGCACCGGAAAACCAGCCGGACGCGGCCTGATCCGCGCCGATCCCGACAAGAGCAAAGCAGTGACCGACCCAATGATGACCAAGTTTCGTCTACTCGCCGGCATGGCGCTGCTGGCGCTGGTTTCCGCCTGCGCCACTACGCCGCCCGACCGCTCCATCCTAGACAACGCCCGAAACGCGATCGATCAGGCGGAATCCGCCCGGGCCGAGGAATACGCGCCCATCGAGCTGAGATACGCCAACGAACGCCTGGCCGCCGCGGGCGAGGCACTCGACAACGACCGGCCCGACGATGCACGGCGTTTGGCCGAACAGGCTGAAATCGAGGCGCAGCTGGCCCTAGCTCGGACCCGCGCGGCCCTGGCGCGGGCCGAGCTCCAGAGCAAGCAGGAGGATCTCGAGCAGATTCGCGCCGACCTGGTCGAAATCTTCGGCGAGGAGGCCATCGAACAATGAATCTTATTGATCGACTGACCCGGACCGCCGTGACGGCGATGCTTGTCGCCGCGCTGGCGGCCTGCGCCATGCAGCAGCCGCGCGACAATGCGGCCTTGCGCAACCTGCAAAGCGACCTGGAGGAATTCCGGGCCAACACTGAGCTGTCGGACCGCGTACCGCTGGCCGTCGCCGACGCCGAACGCGCCGCGCGCGCCGCCAAGGCAGAAGGGCTGAGCGAAGCCGAGTTGTCACACCGCATCAGCCTGGCGGCCAAGCGCATCGAGATTGCTCGTGCCGAGGCTTTCCGAGCCCAGGCCCGCGATCAGATCGACACCGTCGAGGCCGAGCGCACCCGACTGCTGCTGCGGGCCAGCCGCCTGGAAGTCGAGCAGGCCCGACGGGAGGCCGAACGGGCCCTGCTGCAAAGCGAGGCTGCGCGCGAGGAAACCGAGCGCTCTCGCCTGGAGGCCATGACCGCCGAAGAACTGCGCGAGGAAGCGGCAAAGCGCGAAGCCCAGGCTCGCGAGGAAGCGCAGGCGGCCCGACGCCTGGCCGAAGCGCAAGCGAGCGAAATCGAACTGGCCCGGCGCGAAGCGGACCTGGCCACGGAAGCGGCCGAGTCCATGCGTCGCCGCCTGGAGTACCTGGAATTGCGCGAAACCGATCGCGGCGTGGTCGTCACGCTGGGCGATGTGCTGTTCGCAAGCGGCGAGACCACCCTGCAGCCCGACGCCCGCAACCAGCTCGGCGACGTTGTCCGGCTCGTCGAGGGCGAACCCAACAAGCAGATTCGTATCGAAGGCCACACGGATTCGACCGGCTCATCGAGCGCGAACATGCGCATTTCGCGGCTGCGGGCCGAATCAGTGCGCGACGCCCTCGTCGACGAGGGCATCGACGCCGACCGCATCCAGGCCGTGGGCATGGGAGAAGATTTCCCGATCGCCAGCAATGACTCGGCCGAGGGCCGGCGCAAGAATCGCCGGGTTGATGTGATTCTGCTCAATGACTGATCGAATCCGATCAGGCTCTTGAAGTGTGAGAACGTCGGCGCTATAAAGTAACTGTGATGGTTGAATTCCCTGGCGCTATACGCGCAGCACTCGGCCGCCGCGGGAACGCTGCGAATGCAGCGCGGACCGCAGCGCCGGATCCCACTCCCCGAACACTCACGGGCCGCCCCAGTGCGGCCCGTTGTTTTATGCGCGGGACGGCATTCCGCGCACATTCACGGACCCAACCGAAAAGGAGTCTGCCCATGTTCGAGAATCAGAAAGATCAGATGGAAATCCTGCTCAAAAGCAACGACGATTTCCGTCAGCTCTACAACCGCCATCAGCAGCTCGAAAAGCGGGTGATTGCAGCCGAGAACGGCACTGCACCGATGGAGGACGGGGCACTCAACCAGCTCAAACGCGAGAAACTGCAAGCCAAGGACCAGCTCACGCGGATGATGGAGCAATCCCGGGCCGCCTGAGTCCCGGCCTGATATCGATTCGCCAGACGCCCGGCCCTCGCGCCGGGCGTTTGCCGTTCCTCCCCGCCCAAAACCGCCACACCTTGCCCCCGAAGACCGACTTGAGCTATTGTGGCCGGCTGGCATTCCAACCCGACCAGAGCCCCGCGATGAGCGTTTTCAGCAACACCCTCGAGCTGATCGGCAATACGCCGATCGTGCGCGTCAACAAGTTCGACACCGGCCCCTGCGAGCTCTACCTGAAGCTCGAAAACCAGAACCCCGCCGGGTCGATCAAGGACCGAATCGCCCTGAAAATGATCGAGGCGGCGGAAAAGCGCGGCGATCTGAAGCCCGGGGCGACCATCATCGAGGGCACCGCCGGCAACACCGGCCTGGGCCTGGCCCTGGTCGCAGCACAGAAGGGCTACCGCCTGATTCTTGTCATCCCCGACAAGATGAGCCGGGAGAAGATTTCCAACCTCAAGGCGATGGGCGCCGAGGTTGTCATCACCCGTTCCGACGTCGGCAAGGGCCATCCGGAGTACTACCAGGACCTGGCACAGAAGCTGGCCGAAGAAACCGAAAACAGTTACTTCATCAACCAGTTCGGCAACCCGGACAATCCCAAGGCCCACCAGGAAGACACCGGCCCGGAGATTCTTCGGCAGATGGGCGGAGATCTAGACGCCATGATCATCGGCGTCGGCTCCAGCGGCACCGTCACCGGCCTTTCACGCTACTTCGCCGAAGCCGCGCCGGACCTGGAACTTGTCCTGGCCGATCCCGAGGGCTCAATCCTGGCCGACTACATCGCCACCGGCAACGTTCGCGACGATGCCGGCGGGTGGATGGTCGAAGGCATCGGCGAGGATTTCCTGCCCAGCATCAGCGACTTCTCGCGTGTGCACAAGGCCTATTCGATCTCCGACAAGGAGAGCTTCCTGACCGCGCGACTCCTGCTTGAGAAAGAAGGCCTGTTCGGCGGCTCGTCAACCGGTACCCTGCTGGCCGCCGCCCTGAAGTACTGCCGCGAACAGACGGAGCCGAAGAAAGTCCTTACATTCGTCTGCGATACCGGCAACAAGTATCTCTCGAAGTTATACAACGACACCTGGATGCGCGAACAGGGGTTCCTCGACATCGAGGAGCACGGCGACCTGCGCGACCTGATCGCGCGGCCGGCGGCCACGCGGGATGCCATCACGGTTGGCCCCGACGAGCCGCTGTCGAACGCCTACAAGCGCATGAAACTCTACGACGTGTCGCAGTTGCCGGTCGTCGAAGGCAAACGCATCGTCGGCATCATCGACGAATCCGACCTGCTGATGGCGGTCTATCACCACGAAGAGCGTTTTTCCGACCCGGTCTCCTCGGCGATGGTCTCCAAGCTCGAGGCGGTCCAGGTGGACGGCCGCGTCGACGACCTGCTGCCCATCTTCAACCGCGACCT
Source organism: Lysobacterales bacterium (assembly GCA_034520805.1). GTDB lineage: Bacteria > Pseudomonadota > Gammaproteobacteria > Xanthomonadales > Wenzhouxiangellaceae > Wenzhouxiangella. Next base: position 564,710 of record JAXHNG010000008.1, read on the forward strand.
CGTCGCCATCGTTCTCGACGGTGAGGAGTTCATGGGCCTGATCACGCGCGTCGACCTTTTGAATTACCTGCGTAGAAGAGCCGACAGATAAGAACGGCGACTGCGTAGGTCGGGGTTACATCCCCGACGGACGAGATCGGAATCTGCCCCCACCGGGCGCTATGCGTGTTCGAGCCTCGGACGCAGACACGCATGAGCGCCGAGTGGTGGCCAAGAAAACCTCGTCCGTCGGGGATGTAACCCCGACCTACGCGGGCCTCGACAAACCAACGAACAAAGCAGACCAACGAGCCAACGAAATGACCAAACTCGCCACACGCGTCATCCATGCCGGCCAGGCGCCGGATCCGTCGAACGGGGCCATCATGACCCCGATCTACCAGACCTCCACCTACGTGCAGAGAAGCCCGGGCGACCACCAGGGGTTCGAGTATTCGCGCACGCACAATCCGACCCGAAAGGCCTGGGAGGCCTGCATCGCCGATTTGGAAGGGGGCAACCACGGTTTTGCTTTTGCTTCCGGGATGGCCGCGATCGACACGCTCATGCACCTGCTCGAGCCGGGTGATCATGTGTTGGCCATGCACGATCTCTACGGCGGCACCTGGCGACTGTTCGAGCGGGTGCGCCGCCGCTCCTCCGGGCTGGAGTTCAGTTTCGCCGACCTGGCCGACATCGGCGCCGCGCGGGAGGCCTTGACCGACAAGACGAAGATCATCTGGGTCGAAACGCCCACCAACCCGATGCTGCAGCTGGTCGACATCGCCGCCATGGCTGAACTGGCGCGCGAAGCCGGCGCCATGCTGGTCGTCGACAACACCTTTGCCACACCGATGCTGCAGCGGCCGATCGAGCTCGGTGCAGACATCGTTGTGCACTCGGTGACCAAGTATCTCAACGGGCACTCCGACATGGTCGGCGGCGCACTGGTAGTCAAGGATGACCAACTGGCCGCCGATATCGGTTTCATCCAGAATTCCGCCGGCGGTGTCCAGGGACCGTTCGATTCTTTCCTGGTAATGCGCGGGGTCAAGACCCTGGCGCTGCGGATGAAGGCGCACTGCGAAGGCGCCGCGCGCATCGCAGAGTGGCTTAGCGAGCACCCCAAGGTCGAGAAAGTCATCTACCCGGGGCTCGACAGCCATCCGCAGAAAGCCCTGGCCGAAAAGCAGATGGGGGGCTTCGGCGGCATGGTCAGCTTCGACATCGGCGGCGATCTCGATCGCGCCCGGCGCTTCCTGGAGAATACCCACCTGTTCGCGCTGGCCGAGTCCCTGGGCGGCGTGGAGTCCCTGGTCAACCACCCGGCCATCATGACCCACGGCTCCGTGCCGAAGGAAAACCGCGACAAACTTGGCATCACCGACACCCTCATCCGCCTGTCGGTCGGCATCGAAGACGTCGACGACCTAATCGAAGACCTCTCGACGGCACTGGATCACGTTTAGCCGATCTGATATGTCGTCAGGTCTCACGCAGAGCCGCAGAGCCGCGGAGTGCGCAGAGACAAAAGAAAGAAAAGAATGAAAAAAGAGAAAAGGGAGAAAAGAGAAATGGACTAGAGGCCTTTGCGTTGACCGCGACGACATTTCAGCCCGGATCATGCCAACGCCACAACTCCACCGCTGGTATCGCCCGACTCTCTCTCTTTTCTCTGCGCACTCCGCGGCTCTGCGACTCTGCGTGAGACCGCTTCCAGAGCGCTAAAATAGCCACCAGATCCGACCAAGAGACTCCCATGCAATTTCGCCTGAAAGCCGCCTCCGGATCGATCACCGGCCAGAACTTCTCGCTCGAGGAAGACACGTCCATCGGTTCGGCCGACGGCTCCGATATCCAGCTCGACGGGCTGATGGAGCGCCACGCCCGTATCGTCTACGACGGCGAGACCCTGATGCTGGAACCGGCCGGCAAGGCCTGGGTCAACGGCGAGCCGGCGCAGCGCCGGCCGCTGAAGTCCGGCGACGAAATCCGCCTTGGGGAATACCGTTTCGTGCTGCAGGCGCCGGGACTGCGCCCGCCGAGCGTTCTCAAGGACGCCGGGCCGCGGAAGAGCCGTGCGTGGGTGTGGATTTCGCTTGGGGTCATTGCCGCCGGTGGCGCCGCGGCCGCGGCGTATTTGTACTGGCCGATGTTGGCCGGGTGACGACGGCCTATCGAAGGCGCCGTAGGTCGGGGTTACATCCCCGACGGACGAGGTTGATTTTGCCTCCGGGGCGATCTACGCGTGCCCGCATTTCGAATATGGGTCACGCATGAGAATCGAGTGGCGGGCGATTCAACCTCGTCCGTCGGGGATGTAACCCCGACCTACGGTGCCGGTCAGCCCGCCTCGTAATCCACCAGCTCGCGCAAAACCGACGTGGCGTAGCTACCGGTGCCCAGCGAGAAGGCCAGCTTCAGGGTTTGGTCGTCCGGAAACGACCACTCAAGCTCGCCGACGCGCATGCGCAGCGGACGGCGCTCCTGCTTCATGCCGAATTTCGCCAGGCCCTCGACCAGTTCGCGGTGGGATTCGAACATCCGGTTCTCGATTTCGGCGGCTGCGCCTTCGGTCGGGCTCTCGCCCTGTCCCGGCAAGGGGCCGCTGGGATGGATGTCCTGCTCGGCGCAGCGGCGCAGCTGGTCGGGATCGTCCACGTCGGCGGCGAAAAACGAGCGGCTGCCGTCGAGCATGGCCAGGTCGCCGTCGATCAGGTGATTCCAGTCGCCGCGTCGAATGCGCTCATCGAGCACGTGATTGAATACGAGGCTGCGCGCGGCTGAGAGATAGAAACCGCGCTTGGTCTTGGACGGCTTGCGGCGCATTTCGCCGCGGAAAAGCGCGTGCGCCCGGGCAATGTTATTGCCACCGAAGCGCTGCTCGCCGAAGCCGTTGGGCACGCCGTGATCCCTCACCGCGACGAGCCGCTCTTCGAGCGATGCGCGGTCGCCGGCCAGGTCGCGCACGATCAGCTCGAACCGATTACCCCGAAGCCGCCCGCGCTTGATCTTCTTCGAGCTGCGCGAGGCCGACTCGATGGTGACCCCGTCGATTTCCCAGCCCGACCAGTCCGGCGACTCCGCGCCGGGCAGGTGAATGGAAAAATACTGGCGGGTCACGGCGTTGCGGTCCTTCAGGCCGGCAAAGCCGACCTGGCGAATATTGACGCCTGCCGCCCGTGCGAGGTCACCGGCCACGTCCACGGTATTGCGCTCACGCTTGCTGACCCACAGCCACAGATGCTCGCCATCGCCGTCGGGTTCGTGGCCGAGAACCTCCCCGACGGCAAAGTCCTCGGGGGCTACCCGGATTCGCCCGGTAGCGGCGGGGCCGCCCCAGGCGAATCCGGATTGTTGTTCATCAACTTCGGTCACTGGGTCTCCTCGACGCGGTAGACCACCGTCGAGTAAGGGGCCCGGCGATCCTTGCCATCGTAGTGAGCCGCCAGATAGTAGGTCTTGCCGGCTTCCACAACGACTTCGATCTCGTTGAGACCGTCCTCCTGAAAACGATTACTGCGCCCTGAATTCCGCAACCCCTTCGGATTGGTGATCATGGCCGAAACCGTGAGCGTGTACTTGCCAGGCCGCAACCAGATCGTCTCGCGCGGAAGGATATTGTCTCCGTCGATGGCAACCACTGTGACCGGATACAGATCTCGCGCCGGCACCGCGGGAGAACCGACGATCTGTCCAGCGTCCGGACCGGGGTTGGTGAAGGGTGACTCGGCTGAAGCCGCCTGAATGCTCAGGCCAAAGGCCGCAGCGGCCATGATGACCGTCGTGAGCATCGTTGTAAGAATCGGTTTTCCAGTGTTCATGACAAGCTCCTTGTGCTGTCGCGTCGTCGAATGTGGCTGTCATCATGCCGGCAGTTGCCCGCTCGACCCATGGACGGAGCCTGAATTCGACCTGAAATTTTCCTGAAAACGCCTTGAAACGGCCTGGAATCAACGCCCCGAATCACGCGAATGCAAATCCCCCCTGACGGTCGGCCAGGCTTCGGCCAGGTCATCTGCCAGGCGCCCCGCCACGCTGCGCACGTCCATCGGGGCGCTCGACTCGCCCTCGGCTACTGTGGACCAGACCACCTGACCCGACGGCACAGCCAGCAGGCGCAGCTCGGCCTGCCACCCGCCGTTGTCGAGTCCGCTGACCAGACCCTCGATCAGCAGATCCACGCCGAGGTTGGCGGCCACCGCAGCGACAACGTCCTCCCGATCGACGTAAGGCCGCAGACTCGTCCGGCCGATCAAGTCCAGGCCCTCCATGGGGCGGCGCAGGAGTTCGGCGAGCAGCGTGTCGGCCATCAGGAGGCCCACATGTTCCGGCATGGCCGCGACCGGCTGGTAGGCCTCGAAGGGCAGGATGGCCAGGCTGTATTCGCGATCACCCGAATCGGGCTCACCCTTCGGCAAAAACAAGTAGACGAATCCCAGGCCAACAAGCAAGACGAGCAACAGCCCCGACAGGATCATCGGCCATGGGCGGCGCCTGGTCGGTGCCTGCTCGTCCGCTGGACCGTTCACCTCGGCATTGAACCGGTAACCCCGCCTTGGCACCGTCTCGATGAGGTCTTCGCGGCCCCCAAGCGATTTGATGGCCTGGCGCAGTTCCCGCAGCAGGGCGGCGAGACCCGACTCGAAATCAACGACCACATCGGGGCCCCACACCGTTTCGAACAGCTGATCGCGAGGAATGATCGTGCCGGGGTGATCGAGCAGGTAGCGTAGCAAGGTGGCCGCCTGGGGACGCAGGGTCTCAGTGCGACCATCGCGCTCGTTGAGCAAAAGGCCGTCGTCGGCCGTGAAACGCAGTTGTTCGAAACGATACGCCGACATACGCAGTTTCGTCAGCCCTGGGGCTCGGCGTCCTCGGGATCGACGATGAGGAAGAACTCCTCGTCCTTCCGGATCAGGCCCAGTTCGGAACGGGCCCTTTCCTCGATCGCATCGAGGCCGGCACGCAGGTCCTCGACCTCGGCGGCCAGGGCCTCGTTACGCTTCTCAAGCGCCTCGTTTTCAGCCCGCTGGTCTTCGACCAGTTCCCGCAGCGTGCGCATCTCGCTGAACTGGCGCCACAACTGGACCTGAAGTAGCAGCAGGATCACCAGCAGGCCAATCAGGATGATGCGCATGACATCTCCCCGGAAGTGAGCATGCCCTCGATGATGCGCCGGTAAAGCGCCGGCAGCAAGGCCAGGTCTTCGACCGAAACGCATTCGTCGACCTGGTGGATGGTGGCATTGACCGGACCGAGCTCGACCACGGGGATGCCCCGGGGACCGAAAAAGCGGCCGTCGGAGGTGCCGCCACCCGTGTCGGGCCGGACGTCCGCGCCGAGCAGTTCGCGGCAGGCGTCTTCAACCACAGCCGGCAACGGGCCGGTCGCCGGCCCGAACGGCTCGCCCGAGACGCGCCACGCCAGCTCCCAGCGGCCGGGGTCATGACGCTCGATCAGCTCCCGCAGCTGCAGCTCGAGCGCCTGAGCGCTGCTGTTGGGGTTGTTGCGCAGGTTGAACCAGATCTCGAGCTCCCCCGGTGTGACATTGTCCGCCCCGGTGCCGGCACGAACATTGGAGATTTGCAGGCGCGTGGGCGGGAAGAACGCGTCGCCGTCGTCGAACTCGACCCGCCCGAGTTCGGCCAGAAGCGGCCCGGCTCGATGCACCGGGTTGTCTGTCGGGTCGGCATAGGCCGTATGGCCCTGGACACCGTAGACGTGCAGGCGGCCCTGGATGGAGCCGCGCCGGCCGATCCGGATGACATCGCCCAGCCGCGCCCGGCTCGACGGCTCGCCGACCAGGCAGGCATCGGGCATCAGTCCGCGCGCCTCCAATTGCGGCACCACGGCCCGGACGCCGTGCTTCGCCGGCCCTTCCTCGTCGGAAGTAAGCAGAATGGAGATCGTTCCCGGGTGATCGGGGTTTTCCGCCAGAAACGTCTCCAGCGCGACCACGAAGGCCGCCACGGAAGATTTCATGTCGGCCGCGCCGCGACCGTAGAGCATGCCGTCTCGAATTTCGGGCGCAAACGGCGGCGAGGCCCAGTTCACCTCCGGACCCGGCGGCACCACATCAGTATGCCCGACCAGCATCAGATGCGGCGAGCCGCTGCCGTGCAGTGCGAGGAGATTGCGAACGTCTTCGGTTTCAATCGATTCAACCGCCATCCCCGCTCGCTCGAGTCGCTCGGCAACCAATAGCTGGCAACCCGCATCTTCGGGTGTGACCGACTCGCGCGACATCAGATCGCGGGTCAGTTCCAGCACCGCTTCGCGTTCGGCTCGTGAGGGGACGAATACCATGGGGGTGAAGCTTACCGTATTCACCGGCCGGCGTCGGATTCGACCCGTCGGAATGCCGCCAATCTCATGGCCGTGCCTGCGTAGGTCGGGGTTACATCCCCGACGGACGACTTATGTTAAACCACCACTCGGATCTCATGCGTGCCCCCCGATTGGGTGTTAAACGCGCATAGCCCCGGGCGGTGGCATGTCAAACCTCGTCCGTCGGGGATGTAACCCCGACCTACGCGGGTTTCGATCACATCGTATCGACGCGTTGGGGCGCCCCCACACGGCAAATGGCCGATAATCACCCGAACACGGCAAGGCTGCGGTTTTCATGTTCAACAAATGGCGCCAACAACGCTGGCAGCGCAAGGTCGACGCGGCCATGCCTTCGCACGAGGACGTCGCAGCCGTCATCGCGCATTTTCCCGTTCTGGCCGCCATCGAGGGCGAACCGGCCGAACGTCTGCGCCGCCGGGCGGCGGAGATCCTGGCCAGCAAGACGTTTCTCGGCGCCGGCGGGCTGGACCCCGAATACCTAGACTGCCTGGCCATCGCCCTGCTCGGCGCGCGACCCGTGCTGAATCTCGGCGTCGAGGCCTACGGCGACTTCCACACTTTTATCCTCTATCCCGACGAATTCATCGCGGAAGAGGAAATAGAGGACGAAGCCGGGGTGGTCAGCCACGGCCGCGACCTGCGCGCCGGGGAGGCCTGGGCGCGGGGGCCGGTGGTGCTGTCGATGGCCGACGTGATGGACTCCGCACAGGGCCAGGGCTTCGACGTGGTCGTGCACGAACTGGCCCACCAGATCGACCAGCTCAGCGGCGACATGGACGGCTTCCCGCCCCTGCCCCGCGCGATGGACCCGACCGAATGGACCCGCAACTTCTCCGAAGCCTTCCAGCGAATCAACGAAGCGCTCGACCGCGACGAAGAACCGGCCATCGACCCCTACGCTGCCGAATCTCCCGCCGAATACTTCGCCGTCACCAGCGAGTACTACTTCGACGCGCCGGAATGGCTCGAGCGTTACGAGCCGAAGGTCTTCATATTGCTGGAGAGATTCTACGCAGGCGATCAATCGCAGCCCGCGTAGGTCGGGGTTACATCCCCGACGGACGACGTCCGAGATCTGTACACGCGTAGCTATGCGTGTTCTGCGCTGACATCTCGTCCGTCGGCGATGTAACGCCGACCTACGCGCGCCAACGATGAACATTGCCTATTTCGGATTTTCCTCTGCGAACTCTGCCGCTTTGCGGCTCTGCGTGAGACAAGGCAACTTTTCGGACCGAATCACACGTGCGCTACGCGTGTTCAGTCTCGCTACCTTGTCCGTCGGGGATGTAACCCCGACCTACGCTGACTTCGATTCATTCATTCCGTTCCGGGCCCCCAAAGCATGCGGTCGAGCGCCCGCTCGGGGCTGAAGCGTTCCAGGTCGATCTGGTCGTTTTCGAATTCCACGCCTTCTTCTTCCAGGCGGCGGCGCTGCTCGGCGGCCTTGGGGCTGTCTTCGGGAAAGCTGATCTTGCCCTGGGCATTGACCACTCGATGCCAGGGCAACGCCATTCTCTTCGGCGCACGACCGAGCGCCATGCCAACCAGGCGGGCGCGGCCCGGCAGGCCGGCCAGGCGCGCAACTGCGCCGTAGTTGAGCACGCATCCGCTCGGAATGCCGGCTACCGCCTCCCAGATGCGCTGGTAGCGGTCGGCGTCGGAGACCGGATCAGTCTTCTTGTTCGTCTGGTCGTTCATTCCGTTGCTCACGGACGATTCCAAGCGTGTGCGAAACGATGCCGTTGAGAATATTGATCTCGTTCTCGTCGGGCCGCGCGCGCAGGTAGAGCCGGCGCAGGCGCTGCATCAGGCGCTTGGGCTGGCGCGGGTTCAGAAAGCCGATGGCCAGCAGGGCCTTCTCGAGGCGCTGGAAAAAGAACTCCAGGCGTTCGGGCTCGACCGGATCCCAGTCCGACGGCGGAACCTCGCCCGGCGCATCGCCGATCATGGCCAGGTGAATCTCGTAAGCCAGGATCTGCACGGCCTGGGCCAGGTTGAGCGAGCCGTAGTGCTCGCTGGTCGGAATACTGACCAGCCAGTGGCAGTGCTTGATCTCGTCGACGTGCAGGCCGGTCTTTTCGCGCCCGAACACAACGGCCACTTCGTGCTGCCCGGCCTCCGAAACGGTCTTCGACGCCGCCATGCGGGGATCGATCGCCGGCTGTGGCAAGGCCCAGGACTTGCCCGAAGTCCCCAGCACCAGCGGGCAGCCTGCAATTGCCTGCATGAAGTCGTCGACGACGACCGCGTTGGCCAGGATGTCGTCGGCATGCGAGGCCCGGGCTGTCGCCTCTCCCGAGGGAAACCCCTTCGGCGAGACCAGGTAGAGCCGCTCTAGCCCCATCACCTTCATCGCCCGCGCCGTCGCGCCGATATTGCCCGGATGCGTCGTACCGACCAGCACGACCCGGATATTGTTCGCAGGATTCGTCATAGGGATAATTCTACCTTGGCATGCGTATTCGGGCTCTGGAGTTGAGGGACTCACGCAGAGCCGCAGAGGACGCAGAGTTCGCAGAGGAATAAAGGCAAGAACGCGCCAGGCCACTTGACCCCATCGGCATTGAATTCAATGAATCACGCAGACCAAAGAGACGTTTTTCCGATTTTCGTCCATCCAAACCATTGTTTCTTCTCCTTTTCTCTGCGCGCTCTGCGGCTCGGCGGCTTTGCGTGATACCCAAACTCCCACCCCTCAAAGACCGCACAAGATCGGATAATCCTTTATCCTTACTTGTTTGGCACCAAAGCTGCGGTCTTAATGTCCACTAACCCCTATATCAACATTGCCTCCGAAGCGGCGCGCAAGGCCGGCGACATCGCGGTGCGCTATCGCTCCCGGCTCGAAGGCATTCCGGTCGAGCGCAAGGCCCGCCACGACTACGTCAGCGACGTCGATCGCGCCTGCGAACAGGTCATTCGCGAGCACATTTCCAGGCATCACCGCGACCACGCCGTGCTGGGCGAGGAAAGCGGCCAGACCGGAGACAGTGACTACGTCTGGATTGTGGACCCCATCGACGGCACCAGCAACTACCTGCGGGGCATTCCCCATTTCGCCATCTCCATCGCGCTGCAGATCAAGGGCCGCATCGAAGCCGGCGTAATCTACGACCCGATGCGCGAAGAGATGTTTACCGCTTCCCGCGGCCAGGGCGCCTTTCTCAACAGCCGCCGCATACGCGTATCCGGACGCAAGGAAATATCCACGGCGGTCGTGGCGACGGCCTTTCCTTTCCGCCAGCGCCGCCTGATGGAGGCCTACCAGGGGATGTTTACGGACGTTTTCGAGAAAGTGGAGGATATCCGCCGCGCTGGCGCGGCCTCGCTGGACCTGGCCTACGTCGCCTGCGGTCGGCTGGACGGCTATTGGGAACTGAGCCTCAAACCCTGGGACATCGCCGCGGGCGCCCTGCTCGTACAGGAGGCCGGCGGCGTGGTCATGGATGTGACCGGCGGCGACCAGTGGCTGCAGTCCGGCCACATCCTGGCCGCCCCGTACAAGCTGGTCACGCCGATGCGCGCGGCCATCGAACCCCACGTCACCGAAGGCATCAGGGCGCGGGTCCAGAAAAAGGCCGACGCCGAGGAGTAAGGCCCGCTCCGCGCCAACCGGGCAGGCCTTCGCTTTCAGCCGCCGCAGCTGCCGGGCACGATCTTGCGGATATCGAAGGTCTGGTCAGCAAATCCGGGGAGCGCTGACTCGATCTCGATCGTTGCATTGTTGCAGTCGTCCAGCGTCATTTCGATCGCGCCGAAGAACTCGCTCTGGACGTCCTGGCTCCGAAAGCGTCCGCCAAAATCAGCGCCTTGCGTAATATTGACGTCCGGAAAAATCAGGGTGTCACCGAAGCGGTCCCCCAACCCGAGCATCCAGGCCTGCTTGCCATCGCTGTAGGTGTAGAAGGTCAGCACGTAGCGCCCTTCCTCGTAGGCGAGCTGGAAGCCTTCGCCGTTGCGGGCGGGGTCAAACCAGTTCCCGGTAATCACACGATTTGCCGTAGAGGGACCGCCGGCACCGCACTGGGTGGGAACGATGCGCTGCATTTCGACGATGAACGGCTCGAAGCCAGGCAGTTCGGGGCCGATGTCGAGAACGGCACGATTGCAATCGATGAAATCCATGTCGATGGAACCCCAGCGTCGAGATTCAACGTCGTCGGGATCGAAATCGGCACCGTAGTCGGCACCGTCGGTGATCGACATGCTATCGAAGTTGATTCCACCGTCATCAAGGGTGCCCAGGCCGATCAGCCACACCTGCTCGCCGTTCAGGTAGGTGTAGTAGGTCAGCACATAGGTTTCGCCGTCGTTCTCGAGGGTCAGTTGGATGCCTTCACCCGAGCGTTGCGGGTTGTAGAAATTGCCGTATGCCTCGTCGCGCAGTTCGGCGTCGGTGGGCGTATCGTCGCCGGGCTCGTCGCCCGGCTCGGCCTCGCCGTTGGCGATTGGGCCATCCGTGCCAAAGCGCCCCAGCGTAAGTTCACCGTTGGTGCTGTCGACAGTTGCAACCGTAACGAGAATGTTGTCGACCCGATCCCATTCCAGGGGGGTCGGCGTCAGTGACACGAACTGGTTGAATGGAAGGACAATCTCGCCCGGCGATGGCGACTGGATAAAAGCCTGGGCGCTGTTCTCGTCGGGCCCGGTCACTGAAACCTGCAGCACCGCGCCGCCGCCGGCTGATGCAATATCGAGCTCGAAGGCGCTCGAACCGGTAAGATCGAACAACGGACCGTCGCTGCGATCGTAGCCGCTGCCGCAACCACCGCCGGTATCGGAGCCGCCTGAGGTCAGGTTGATCTGGCAGGTGAACTGGCCGCCAGCCACGCTCGCTGTGACACTCGAACCCGGCGGCGCTTCATCGTCGAGGGCAGGAACGAGGATCCGGAAGCCACCCAGCACGCTGGCTGTGGCCAGAATACCCTCGTCCTCGGCAATCTCCTCGCCCGGCCCGACCGTGAATGGTCCCTGGCTGACAGAGAAGTCGTCGATCAGTTCGGCGCTGACCGCCTGGAACGCGCCCACCAAAAGCGCTGCAAGAATCACTCGTGACATGGAAGCCTCTCGCTATCGATGCCGGATGGACCGGCCTTGTCTCCTTATACGAGAAGCAATTGAAAACCTGGACAGCGGCCGGTCGATGAGCTGGTTCAAACGACCTCTCCGGCCGCGTGCCCCGAGGCCCAGGCCCACTGGAAGTTGTGACCGCCGAGATGGCCGGTGACATCAACCACCTCGCCGATGAAAAACAACCCGGGATGATCGCGGCACTCCATTGTCTTCGAGGAGAGCGCGCCGGTGTCGACACCGCCGATGGTCACTTCGGCCGTTCGATAGCCCTCGGTGCCTGCCGGCCAGACGCGCCAGGGTTTGAGCTGCTGCCTGGCCGCCTCGACCTCCGCATCGGAGACCTCGGCCATCGGTTTGTCGACCAGCCACAGCTCGCACCAGCGCTCGGCCACACGTCGCGGAAGGATTTCGGCCAGGGCCTTCTTCAGCGTGAGTCGAGGGCGACTACTGCGCAGATCCCGAAGGCGCCCGATCAGATCGATGTCCGGCAACAAGTCGATCGAGACGGGCTCACCCGGATGCCAGTACGAAGAAGCCTGGAGCATGGCCGGGCCGCTCAGGCCCTGGTGGGTAAACAGGATATTCTCCCGAAATCCGGTGCCGCCCGCCTCGCTGTAGCTGTCAACCGAGACGCCGGCAAGGTCCCGAATCTGTTCGAGTTTGCGTCCCTCGAACACGAAGGGCACGAGTGCTGCGCGCGTGGGCTGGATCGCCAGGCCCAGTTCGCGGGCAAGGTCGAAACCGAATCCCGTCGCACCCATTCGCGGAATCGAATACCCGCCGGTGGCGATCACCAGCGATTCGCAGCCGATGACCCCGTTCGGGCCGGTCAGTCGATGCGGCGGGCCGAATTGGTCAATGGCAACCGGCGAGTGCGTCCGAACCGTCGCGCCGACGGCTTCGCACTCGGCCAGCAGCAGGCCCACGATATCCTTCGATGAGCGATCACAGAACAACTGCCCCAGCTTCTTTTCGTGGTAGGGCACCGCGTGCCGGTCGACCAGGGCAATGAAGTCCCAGGGCGTATAGCGGCTGAGCGCTGATTTGCAGAAATGCGGGTTGGCCGACAGAAAGTTGTCGGGCCCACAGTGCATGTTGGTGAAATTGCACCGCCCGCCCCCGGACATCAAGATTTTCTTGCCGACCTTGTTGGCATGGTCGACCACGAGTACCGAGCGCCCCCGCCGTCCGGCGGCAATCGCGCACATCAGGCCGGCGGCCCCGGCGCCGATGATGACGACGTCGAAGCGTTCCGCGCCTGGGGAGGAAGCTGGCATCGCGGCGCTACGCCCGGCTCTATCTCAATGCGACACGAACAGGCGCAAAGGCTTGAGATGACCCTGCCCGTCCATCTCGCCGACCCCCAGGAAGGCTGCCGGACCGTAGATCCGAACCTGACCGGAGTGAGGCTCCCGCAAACCCGCCAGGCGCTGGCCCTGAGCAACTCGACCGGCCTGATGCTCATCGAGCGCGACGGCCGGAAGGTGCTCGAGCGCGCAGTCCGGCGGCGAGAGCAGCGCCCGCGCCTCGTCTCGCGTCATTGCTTCAAGGCTTTCGAGCTCGACAGCATCGCGGATATCAAAGGGCGCACTCGCCGTGCGTCGCAGACCGGAAAGGTGCGCGCCGCAGCCCAGCGACGCGCCGATGTCGCGGGCCAGTGAACGGATGTAGGTGCCCTTCGAGCAACTGACCTTCAAGCGCAGCGTCTCATCACTGCGATCGAGCAGTTCAAGTTCGTGGATCTGCACCGAGCGCGGCGGACGCTCCACGGTCTCACCCCTGCGCGCGAGCTCGTAGAGCCGACGGCCCTTGTGCTTGAGGGCCGAATGCATGGGCGGGACTTGCTCGATGGCGCCGCGAAACAGTTCGAGAACAGCTTCGATCTTCTGGTCATCGAATTCCGGCACCGGCTGTTGCTCGACAACGGCGCCTTCGGCGTCCTCGCTGTCGGTGGTCACGCCCAGCCGCACTTGCGCTTCATAGGCCTTGTCGGCGTCGAGCAGAAAGCCCGCCACCTTCGTGGCCTGGCCGAAGCACAGGGCCAGCAACCCCGAAGCCATGGGATCGAGCGTGCCGGTATGCCCGGCCTTCTTGATGCCGAGTATGCGCTTGGCGCGCGAGAGCGCGGCGTTCGACGTGATGCCTTGGGGCTTGTCGAGAAGGAGAATGCCGTCAATGCTCATCGGGTCAAACGTTTCGTAAATGGTAAATCGTAAATCGTGAATTGATAGAGCAATTCTCACGCCCAATCCCTGGAAAAGCCGGCTCTATTTACGATTTACCATTCACGATTTACCTCTTTTGGCCGCGGCAAGGAGCTGCTCGATTCGCTCGCCTGTTTCCGAAGAAGTGTCGTGCAGGAACTTGAGCGTGGGAACCACGCGCAAGCGAATCCGCTGGCCCAGTTCGTGGCGCACTTTCCCGGCATGCTCATTGAGGAACTGGATGATCTCGAGCGCCTGCTCGATTTCGAGTACGGCGATGAAAACCTTGGCATGGGATAGATCCCGCGCAACCTCGACGTCGGTGACGCTGATCAACCCGCGCGGAATCTCGTACTCGAACTCGCTATGCAGAATATCAGCCAGCTCGCGACGCAGAAGACCTGCGACGCGTTCCGAACGGGGCGTACTCATCAGTCTTCCAGCGTGCGCTGCACTTCAATACGCTCGAAGCACTCGATCTGGTCGCCCGGCTTGACGTCGTTGTACTGCTTGACGCCGATACCGCACTCGGTGCCGGCCTGCACTTCGCTGGCGTCATCCTTGAAGCGACGCAGCGACTCGAGCTCGCCCTCAAAGATGACCACGTTGTCACGCAGCACGCGGATCGGGTTGGCACGCTTGACCACGCCCTCGACAACCAGGCAGCCGGCAATTGCACCCAGCTTGGAAGAGCGAAAGACATCCTTGACCTCGGCCAGGCCGATGATCTCTTCCTTGGTTTCGGTGCCAAGCAGACCCGTGATGGCGTTCTTGACGTCGTCGATCGCGTTGTAGATGACGCTGTAGTAGTTCAGGTCCAGGTCGGCTTCCTGGATGATCTTGCGGGCCGAAGCGTCAGCGCGCACGTTGAAGCCGATGATGATCGCACCGGAGGCCTGCGCCAGACTGGCGTCCGACTCGGTGATGCCGCCAACGCCGGAAGCGATGACGTTGACCTTCACCTCGTCGTTGGACAGGCGGGTCAGCGAATCCTTCAGCGCTTCAACCGAACCCTGGACGTCGGCCTTGATCACCAGGTTGACGTTCTGCTGCTCTTCGCTGCCTTCGCCCATCTGATCGAACAGGCTTTGCAGCTTGGCAGCCTGCTTCTCGGCCAGACGGCCTTCGCGCGCCGACTGCTTGCGCTGCTCGGCCGCGTCGCGCGCCTTTCTCTCGTCGGCCACTGCCAGCACGTCGTCACCGGCGTTGGGCACACCCGACAAACCGAGCACCTCGGCAGGAATGGAAGGACCAGCTTCGTCGATCGCCTTGCCGGTTTCATCGAACATGGCACGCACGCGGCCGAATTCTTCCCCGGCCAGGATGGTATCGCCACGACGCAGCGTACCGTCCTGGACCAGGATCGTCGCGACCGGGCCGCGCCCCTTGTCGAGTGAAGACTCGACCACGACGCCGCGGCATCGCTTGCCGGGGTTGGCCTTGAGTTCGAGCACTTCGGACTGCAGCAGCACGGACTCGAGCAGCTGGTCGATGCCGTCGCCGGTGATCGCCGAGACGGGCACGAAGATTTCTTCCCCGCCCCAGTCCTCGGCCACGACTTCCTCGGCGGCCAGTTCCGACTTGACGCGGTCGGGATCGGCATCGGGCTTGTCCATCTTGTTGATGGCCACGATCAGCGGCACGCCAGCGGCGCGGGCGTGCTGAATGGCCTCCTTGGTCTGCGGCATGACGCCGTCGTCGGCGGCGACGACCAGGATGACGATATCGGTCGCCTGTGCACCGCGGGCTCGCATGGATGTGAACGCGGCATGGCCGGGGGTATCCAGGAAGGTGACCACCCCGTTGTCGGTTTCGACGTGGTAGGCGCCGATGTGCTGGGTAATACCGCCTTCCTCGCCGGAGGCCACCTTGGCGCGACGAATGAAATCGAGCAGCGAGGTCTTGCCGTGGTCGACGTGACCCATGACGGTTACCACCGGCGGGCGTGCGACCAGTTCGCTGTCGTCGGCCGCTTCCTCTTCCTGCTCGACGAGCTCCTGCTCGATGTCCTTGTCCTCGGCAGGCTTGGCGGTATGGCCCATTTCCTCGACGACGAGGATGGCGGTGTCCTGATCCAGCGGCTGATTGATGGTCACCATCGTGCCCATGTTCATCAGCACCTTGATCAGCTCGCCGGCCTTGACCGCCATCGACTTGGCCAGTTCGCCGACGGTTATCGTGTCGGGCACTTCGATTTCGCGCTTGACCGGCGCGGTCGGGCGCTGGAAACCGTGTTCGGTACTCGCGCTGCTGGCCACACGGGCCGCGCGGGCGCCGCCCTTGCGCTTGGGCTTGCGCCGCTTGGACTTCGGCGCGATGTGCAGCTCCTCTCGACCGTAGCGCGTGCTGGCATCGGCCTTGCCCTTGGTGGCCTTGCGTTCGGCTTCCTTCTGGGCAGCCTGTCGGGCAACCTTCTCTTCGACCTTCTTGAGGGACTCGGCTTCGGCCCGCTGACGGGCCTCTTCCTTGAGCCGCTCTTCTTCTTCAGCCTCGCGCTTCTTACGCTCTTCTTCTTCCAGGCGCGCCTGCTCTTGCTCCTCGCGCTGGCGGCGTTCGGCTTCCTCGCGTTCGGCGCGCTCGGCTTCATCGCGCTGACGCTTGGCTTCCTCGAGCGCCTTGGCCGCGGCCTCGCGTTCGGGATCGGACTGTTCCTGTTCGGCAATCTCGCCGCGCTTGACGTAGGTGCGGCGCTTGCGCACTTCCACGTTGACCGTGCGCGAAGGCGCGGCACCGCGCACGCGCGTCCGTCCCGCCCCACCGGTCGGCACTTTCAGCTCGCTGACGCTCTTGCGCGTCAGCGTGACCTTGCGCGGCTGCGTGCTGTCGTCAGACTGTTCCTTACCGTGGCTCGACCTGAGATAGGTGAGCAGCTTGATCTTGTCTTCATTGGTCACATCGGCATCGGGGTCACTGACCTTGATGCCGGCCTCGTTGAGCTGGGTGATCAGGCGCTTGACGTCAACGCCCAATACGTCAGCGAGCTGTGTAACAGTGACCTGGGACATGTGTATTCCTTGAACCTCGTTTATTCCTCGGCAAAC
Organism: Lysobacterales bacterium; assembly: GCA_034520805.1. Taxonomy (GTDB): domain Bacteria; phylum Pseudomonadota; class Gammaproteobacteria; order Xanthomonadales; family Wenzhouxiangellaceae; genus Wenzhouxiangella. The sequence goes on from JAXHNG010000008.1 coordinate 581,364, forward strand.
CAGTGCGCGCGCGCCGCCATGATCAACTCGGCGGCCAGTTCGGGATCGAGATCTTCGATGTCTTCGACCTCGTCGACGGCGCACTCGGCCAGATCATCGCGCGTGCGAATGCCCTTCTCAGCCAGGCGGTAGGCAATGGTATCGGTCATGCCTTCCAGATCAAGCAGATCCTGCTCTGGCTTGTGCTCCTCGAGCTGTTCCTCGGAGGCAATCATCTGCGTCAGCAGGGCATCGCGAGCACGCTGACGCAATTCCGAAACGACGCCTTCGTCGAACTCCTCGACCTCGAGCAATTCGCTTTCCGGCACGTAGGCGACTTCCTCGATATTGGTGAAGCCTTCCTGAACCAGGATGCTGGCAACCTCTTCGTCGACATCGAGCTTGGTCTTGAACATCTCAAGCAGCGTACTGGCCTCGGTTTCGCTCTTCTGCTCGGCTTCCTCGATGGTCATGACATTGAGATTCCAGCCAGTCAGCTCCGAGGCCAAACGCACATTCTGGCCACCGCGTCCGATCGCCTGCGAAAGATTTTCCTCCTCCACGGCGATATCCATGCTGTTGCTGTCTTCGTCGACCACGATCGAGTGGACTTCGGCCGGTGCCATCGCGTTGATCACGAACTGGGCCGGATTCTCGTCCCAAAGGATGATATCGATACGCTCGCCGGCGAGCTCGTTCGAGACGGCCTGAACGCGCGAGCCGCGCATGCCGACGCAGGCACCGATCGGGTCGGTACGCGAGTCCAGCGCATGCACGGCGATCTTGGCGCGGCGACCGGGATCACGGGCCGCACCCTTGAGTTCGAGCAGGTCCTGTCCGATTTCGGGCACTTCAAGATTGAATAGCTCGATCAGGAACTCGTTCATCGTGCGGCTAACAAACAGCTGCGGCCCCCGCAGTTCCGGACGCACCTCGTAGAGGTAACCGCGCAAGCGGTCGTTGATGCGCGCGGTTTCGCCGGGAATGGTGTGGCGAGAGGGAATGAAAGCTTCGGCATTCTCGCCGAGATCGAGCATGATGCCGCCCTTCTCCATTCGCTTGATCTGGCCACTGACCATCTCACCCACGCGCTCTTCAAAGGCCTCGACCACCTGGGCTCGTTCAGCCTGGCGAACGCGCTGGACGATAACCTGCTTGGCCGCCTGGGCCGCGATGCGGCCGAACTCGGGCGGCTCCATCGCTTCTTCAATGAATTCGCCGACTTCGAGGCCATCGTCGTACTTTTTCGCTTCTGTCAGGCGAATCTGCCGGTCTTCCGACTCCAGCTCGGCTTCTTCCTCGTCGTCAGAAATCACTTCCCAGCGGCGAAAGGCCTCATAGTCGCCAGTATCTCGATCGATCGCCACACGCACTTCGATATCTTCGGGGTTGCGGCGCCGGGCAGCCGACGCCAGCGCGGCTTCGATCGCCTCGAAAATCGTCTCGTGCGGCAGGCCCTTCTCGTTCGAGACGGCCTCGACCACCTGCAGGATTTCCTTACCCTTGCTCATGATTGCCAAGTTCCGCAATAAGTCATAAGAATTCTGTTCCTAATGTCGCTTTTCCGCCAGCAGGGCGTCCACATCGGGCGCCAGATTGGCGCGCTGGATGTCTGCGACGGTCAGCGTATAGCGTTCGCCGTCGACTTCCAGAACCACCTGTTCTTCGTCAGCGCCGACGATCAGACCCTTGAATTTGCGGCGCCCATCCATCGGTATGGCCAGCATGACCTTCGCCACCTCGCCGACGAAGCGCTCAAAATGCGCGCCGGTGAACAGCGGCCGCTCAATACCGGGAGAAGAGACTTCCAGTGTGTACTGGCCGCTGACCGGGTCTTCGACGTCGAGCAGGGCCGAGACTTCGCGACTGACGCGCTCGCAGTCTTCAATGCCAATGCCGACTTCCGGCCGATCAATGTAGAGCCGGATCACGCGATTTTTGGGATTGGACTGGTACTCGATGCCGACGAACTCGTATCCGAGGTCCTCGACCAGCGGTGCCAGCAACGCTTGCAACTTGTCGCTAACTGCCACGACTGAGACTCCGGCCCTATAACAAAAAAAGCCCCTTTGACCAGGGGCTTTTTTCATTTCCAAAAACCTGGTAGCGGGGGCAGGATTCGAACCTGCGACCTTCGGGTTATGAGCCCGACGAGCTGCCAGACTGCTCCACCCCGCAATCGAATTCGCAATTATAGGATCGACTTTAATTTAATGCAAGCCCGATCCCGAAAATCGCATCCGGCCCGAGGGTAAACCTCTCCGGTTTCTCCCCGATCAGTACGGCTAAAATTCTATCACGAAGCCCCACCGCCATTGTAGAGGCCCGGGCCACGGCCCGGCTGCTGGCCGGCACGCAGCGTCATCCGTGTAGAATCCGGGGTCGAAACCCAACACACCATCCGTACTCGATGAATCGATTTCTTTGTGCAGCCAGCCTGCTGCTCGCCGGCAGCACGCTGGCCCAGACGCCCGACCTCAAGCAGATCATGGCCGACCCGCAGTGGATCGGCCCACCGGTGGAGCAAGCCTGGTGGCAACTCGACGGCGAAGCGATCTACTACCGCGTCGAACGCGACAACAGCGAACTCTTCGACATCCACCGCATCGACCTGGCCAGCGGCGAGGACGACTTGGTCGACTACGCCGGCCAGGCCGACATCGACGGCGCCGACCCGGTCATTCATCCCGGCACGGGCCGCGTCGTGTTCGTGCGCGACGGCAACCTCTTCGCTCGCCTGTCCAAGAACGACGAACTCGTGCAGCTCACGCGGAGCACCGACGCCGATACGCAGCCGGCGTTCGGCCCCGAAGGCAAGCGCATCGTCTTCCGGCGCGGTAATCAGTGGTGGACGTACGACCTGGACCGACGCCTGGGCTGGCCGGTAACCGACCTGCGTTTCGAAGACGAACCGGATGCCGAGCCGGACGACGGCCTGGCCGAAATGCAGCTTCGCCTGTTCGAGAGCCTCCGCGACCGGCGCGCCGACACGCGGGAAGCCCGCACGGAGACCCAAAAGGCCGCCTCGGAAGACCCCACCCGATCGGTCGCTCCCTGGTACCTGGGCAAGGGCATGGAAGCCGGCGCATCCAGCCTCTCGCCCGACGGTCGCTGGCTTCTGCTGACCGTCCAGCCCGCCGAACACAAGCGCGGGCAAGAAGGCCGAATGCCCCGATATGTCACGCAGTCGGGCTACATCGACGTCGAAGACGTGCGCACCCGCGTGGGCCGCAATGCACCGGTTCCGAGCAAGCTCTGGCTGCTCGACCTCGAAACCCGCGAGAAGCACGAGCTGAGCTTCGAAGAACTGCCCGGCATCGACACCGACCCGCTGGCCGATCTCAAGAAAGCGCAAGACATCGACCCCCTCGGCGAGGAAGAATTGCGCGAGGTGAGCATCAGCGGCCTGCAGTGGCACGCCGAGGGCGAACTCGCCGCCGTGCAAATCCGCGCCATCGACAACAAGGACCGCTGGCTGGCCGTGGTCGACACCGGGGCCGAAGACCCTGCCCTGGCCAGCCGCCACCGCCTGACCGACGAGGCCTGGATCAACTGGTCCTTTAACGATTTCGGCTGGCTGCCCGGCTCCGAAACCCTGTGGCTGCTGTCGGAAGAGACCGGCTACAGCCATTTCTACACCGTCGATGCCCGCAGCGGCTCGCCCGAGCAGCACACCAGCGGTGACTTCGAGATCTCCGAGCCGGTCGTCCGCGACGACGGTGAATCCGTCCTGATGCTGGCCAACCGCTCGCATCCCGGCGAGTACGATCTCTACCGCCTGGACCTGGGTGACGACGAGCTCGTGCGAATCACCGAAAACCAGGGCATCGAGTCTTTCACGGTCAGGCCCGGCGACGACGAACGCGTGCTGGTCCGCTATTCGGCCGCCTACCTGCCGCCGCAGGCCGCCCTGGTCGATCTCGAATCCGGCGAGCTGGCACCGCTGACCGACACCCGAACCGGGCATTTCAAGGACATTGACTGGCAGCAGCCGCAGATCGTCGACGTGCCCTCGAGCCACGTCGAGCGCCCGATCCGCTCCAAGTTCTACCCCGCCCGCGGCGAACCCGCCCACGGCGGCGACGAGTTACCCGGTGGTGCTTTTCGTGCACGGCGCCGGCTACCTGCAAAACACCTGGCAGCGCTATCCCAACTACTTCCGCGAGCAGATGTTCCACAACCTGCTCACCGAACGCGGCTACCACGTGCTCGACATGGACTTTCGCGCCAGCGCCGGCTACGGCCGCGACTGGCGCACCGCCATCTACCGCCAGATGGGCACCCCCGAACTCGAAGACCTGATCGACGGCGTCGACTGGCTGGTAAGCAATCACGACGCAGATCCCGAACGGGTGGGCGTCTATGGCGGCTCCTACGGCGGTTTCATGGCCTTCATGGCGATGTTCAAGGCACCGGACGTATTCGAAGCCGGCGCCGGGCTTCGACCGGTTACCGACTGGGCCCACTACAACCATTTCTATACCTCGAACATCCTCAACACGCCAGAGGTCGATCCGGAAGCCTACAAGCGCAGCTCACCGATCGAGTTCGCCGAGGGCCTCGAAGGCCACCTGCTGATCGCCCACGGCATGCTCGACGACAATGTCTTCTACCAGGACTCTGTACGACTCGCACAGCGCCTGATCGAACTGGAAAAGAACCACTGGGAAATGGCGTCTTATCCGATGGAAGGGCACGGATTCACCCGGGCGGATAGCTGGCGCGACGAATACTGGCGTATCCTGAACCTGTTCGAAAGCACAATCGGGAGGAAGTAAACAACAATGAACGTATTCATCACGGGCAATAGCAGCGGCCTGGGGCTAGGGCTGACCGAAGCGCTGCTCGACCGCGACGCCATCATCTGGGGCATGAGTCGGCGAGGTTGCCCACTGGCCGAGCACGACGACGACGGCATCCGCGACCGCAAGCAGGACATCGGCAACCTCAACCATCTCGAGGAAGGGCTCGACCGACTGCTGTCCGACTGCCAGCGCCTCGACCTGGTCGTTCTCAATGCCGGCATCCTGGGCCGCATCCAGGAAATCTCGCACACCGACGTGCACGACCTCGAACACATGATGCGCGTCAACGTGTGGGCCAACAAGCTGATCCTGGACTGGTTCATCGAACGCCAGATCCCGATCGACCAGGTGGTCGCGATTTCCTCCGGCGCAGCCGTCAACATGAACTACGGCTGGGGCGGCTACTCGCTTTCAAAAGCGGCCCTGAATAACCTGATCAAGCTCTACGCGTCCGAAATGCCGGATACGCACCTGGTCAGCTTCGCGCCCGGCCTGGTCGACACCGGCATGCAGGACTACCTCTGCGGCGAAGTCGACAGCGAGGAGTTTCCCTCCGTGCAGAAACTCAAGGACGCCCGCGGCAGCGAGAACATGCCCGAACCCCGCCAGGCGGCCGACCGCATCCTGGACCTGCTCGATGACCTGAGGGAGAACCACGAATCGGGCGACTTCGTCGACATCCGCAACATCTAGTCGTAGCCCAAGGCCACCGGCGCGCCAGCCCGCCAGGGGCCGGCGCGCCGCTCCAGGGCGCACCACACCAAAACACCAAAAAACCAAAGCACTAAAAAACCAGCCACCCCTGGCACGATCCAGACGTTTTTCCCGTAATATCAAGCAAGATCAACCAGCTTCAAAAGAGGGATTCTCATGATGGACTTCAAGATCGGTGAAGTGCTCGGCCTGATGGCCAAGACACTGCCGTTTCTGATCTTCCGCTTCCTGATCTACTTCGGCATCACGCTGGCCTACGTGCTCGTGACCGGTGTCGGTGCGGGAATCGGGTACTTTATCGGCCATATCGGCGACGATCCCGGCGCATTCAGCGTCTGGGGCGGCCTCTTCGGCTTCGGCATCACCTCGGCTATCCTCTATTTCCTGCGCGAGTACCTGCTCTATCTGGTCAAGGCCGGACACATCGCTGTCCTGGTCGAACTACTGGAGGGGCGGGAACTGCCCGGCGGCAAGGGCCAGATCGATTACGCCCAGGGAATCGTCAAGGAACGCTTCGCCGAGTCGTCCGTGCTGTTCGGCATCGACCAATTGATCAAGGGCGTGCTGAAGGCCTTCAACCGGGCGTTCTTCACGATTACCGCCTTCCTGCCCATCCCGGGCGTGCAGGGCCTGGTGAAGTTCGTCAATACCATCATCAACCTGTCGCTGACCTACCTCGACGAAGTGATCCTGGCGCATAACATGCGCACCAAGGCCGACAACCCCTGGCGTTCCGGCCAGACTGCGCTGATCCTATACGCGCAGAACTACAAGACCTTCCTCAAGAACGCCGTGTGGCTGGCCTTCTTCGTCTGGGCAATGACTTTCCTGGTGTTCTTGGTGATATTGCTGCCGGTCGCCGGCCTGGTCTCCCTGTTCCCGGGCACCGCCGGCATCCTGACCCTGGTGATCGCACTGGTCTTTGCCTGGGGCATCAAGCAGGCCGTGATCGAACCGATCGGCATGACCGCCCTGATGCAGGTCTACTTCAAGGTCACCGAAGGCCAGCAGCCGAATCCAGAATGGGACGACAAGCTCAGCAACGTCTCCAAGAAGTTCGGCGAGATGAAGACCAAGGCCATGGACTGGGATCGCGAGAAGGGCACCAAGCCCCAAGCTTCCGACGAGCCGCCGCAGGGCGACACGCCTCAACCTGAGAACACCTGAACAACAACAGCGATGTACCCGCGGGGCCAAACCCTGCGAACAATAAGAAACCGAACTGCCCCGCAACCACCGGTTGCGGGGCTTTTTTTCAAATTTTAGTGGGCCACCAGCGCATCAATCGCTGTGCGCCAGGGAAGAAGGGCGTTGCGCACGCGTGCCGGGAAGCCGCTCACGGCGCGTAGGTGATTGATGTCACCCAGTTCGGGGTCGTCTGGCTCGTCGGGGGCTTCGAGCAGCCGGCTGAAGCGGACCAGATTGACATCAACTTCTCTCGCCGCTCGCCCAATCAGCCAATCCATCAGCATCGAAGCACTCGCAGTCGTAATGGCGCAGGCTTCGCCGGAGAAGGCGGCCTCCTCGATGCGGCCGTCAACAACCCGGAGTTCAACCAGGATATCGTCACCGCACAGCGCATCCTGGCCGCGGGCGCTGTGGGTCGCGCCTTCGAGACGGCCATAGTGATGCGGGGAGCGGTTGTGGTCGAGGATGACCTGCTGGTAGAGCTTGTCGAGCGCCATGGCCCGGGATTTTACCTGAGGAAGCGCCTCAGGCCAGCATCTCGCGAGCCTTGCCCAGGGCCTCGATGAAGATATCGATTTCGTGGCGGGTGTTGTAGGGGGCGAATGATACGCGCGCCGTTGCCGGCACGCCGTAGAACTGCATGACAGGCATGGCGCAGTGGTGGCCGGTGCGAAGGGCTACGCCGTAGTGGTCGACGATGGTACCGATATCGTTTGGATGCGCGCCTTCCAGTGTGAAGGAAGCGACGGGGCCCTTGTGCCGTGCCGTGCCGATAATCGTCAGGCCGTCGACGGCCTCCATCTTCTCGGTCGCATATTCGAGCAGGCGCTCTTCCTGCCAGACGATGCCCTCGTAGCCGGTTTCCTCGAGAAATTCGACGGCCTTGCCCATGCCGATTGCGCCGGAAATATTGGGCGTACCGGCCTCGAATTTGTGCGGCAGGTCATTGTAGGTGGTGCCTTCAAAGCTGACGCGGGTGATCATTTCGCCGCCACCCTGCCACGGCGGCATCTCCTCGAGGATGGACTCCCGCGCCCAAAGGGCGCCGATGCCGGTCGGGCCGTACATCTTGTGGGCGGAGATGCAGTAGAAGTCGCAATCGAGGGATTGGACGTCGACAGCCATATGCGGCGTGGCCTGGGCGCCATCGACCAGCACCGGCACACCGTGCTTTCTTGCGATCTTGCAAACATCCGCCACCGGGTTGATCGTGCCCAGTGCGTTGGAGACGTGAACCATGCCGATGAGCTTCGTGCGCTCGTTGATCATCGAGGCCAACTCGTCGACCAGCAGTTCGCCGTCGTGATTGATCGGCGCGACCTTGAGCACTGCGCCTGTCTGTTCACACAAGATCTGCCACGGCACGATATTGGAGTGGTGCTCCATGTGCGTGATCAGGATCTCGTCGCCTTCATTCAGGCGCGGGCGGAGGTAAGCCTGCGCGACCAGATTGATCGCTTCTGTCGTGCCGCGGGTGAAGACCACTTCGCGAATGGAGTTGGCATTGAGCAGGCGTCGCACGGACTCGCGTGCGCCCTCGAACTGTTCCGAGGCCTCGACCGAAAGCTGGTGGACGCCGCGGTGCACATTGGCATTGTAGCGGCGATAGAAATCGTCCATCGCCTCGATAACCTTAAGGGGGCGCTGGGCTGTGGCGGCATTGTCAAAATAGACCAGCGGCTTGCCGTGCACTTGGCGTGACAGCACGGGAAACTGATCGCGCAGGGCGAATACGTCCAGTTGGTCGGCTACCTTGGATTCGACGGTGTCCATGTCTGCTAGTCCGTGCCTGTGATTCGGTAAGGGTCAGGAGTCAGGGGTCAGGAGTCAGGGGTCAGGGAAAAGACGGATCGGGGGCATTCTGACCCCTGAATCCTGACTCCTGAATCCTTCGGCATCACAACTGCCCCTTCAACTCGGCCAGCAACCACGCGCGCACCGGCTCGTCCGCCTGCCCTTCCAGCGGGGCGGCGGCGAAGCCGTATTTGAGGAGCGAGTTGGCCTCTTCGGCCGTCAGGCCACGCGAGCGCAGGTAGAACAGGGCGTCTTCGTCGAGCTGGCCAATGGTGGCGCCATGGCTGGCCGTGACGTCCTCTGAATAGATCTCCAGCTCGGGCTTGGCGTTGATGCGCGCGCGCTCACCGAGAAGAAGGCTGGCGGTGTTCAGGTCCGAGTGGCTATCGTCGCTGTCCGCGTGGATATGGATACGACCGTTGAACACGCCCACACCGGTACCGTCGGCCAACATTCGGAAGGCTTCGCGACTATTGGTGTGCCCGGTACAGTGATCGATCGAGGTGTGGTAATCGACGTGCTGTCTTGAATCCAGCACCATCGTGCCGTCGATCTCGCCGAGGGCGCCGGCCTCGTTCAGGAAGACGTTGAGATCCTGACGGCCAAGCCGCGAACCGCTATCCAGCACGAAGCTCCTGTACTCAGCATCGCGCGCCACGTCCACGCGGGTGCGGGAGACGCGAATCGTGTCCGAGCCGGAGCGACGCATTACGTGATTCAGGGCGCTGCCCTGGCCGACCCGAATATTGCTTACGGCATTGACCATGCCTTCACCGCTGTCAGAGAACGACTCCACCAGCGTGGCCCTTGCATTGTCGGCGAGCTCGACAAAAAGGCGTGGATAAACGGCTGCGGCGAAGTCGCTGGACGTGGTCGTCGCCAGCACCAGCGGCCGATCCAGTTCGCCGTCGATGCGGATCTTCCAGGCCTGGTCGAAGCGGGCCAGATTGAGCCAGGCGAAGGCGTCTTCTCGCCCGCCGTACTCAATGCCTTCGAAATCCTCGCGCGTAGCAGGTGACAGCGTCACGCCCCGCGGCAGCTCGGTGGCATCTGCATCAAGGACGCCGTTGTCGAAATGCAGGACATACGCCTCGAACGGCAGATCGGGCGCGGCTGAACTCGAGGCGGCTTCGGTCTGGAACTCGCGCTTTTCGAGCAGTTTGATCGGCGTGTACTTCCAGGCCTCGGTCTTGAGGTCGGGAAAGCCGTGCTGCATCAGCGCCCGCTGGGCCTGTTCACGCAGGTCGCCAAAATCGTCGGCGGCCAGCGCCGATACCGGTGCGAGTTTCTCGGCTAATTCGTTCATACTGGAACCTCTGAGCACTTAGAAACGGAGCGCGACGGAGTCTTTGCGGGATGACCCGTTGTGGCTTCAGCGAGCGCCGTTTCGTGGCAGGTGCGGTTTGCCGTAGGCAAGAAGCGCCTGGCAACGAAGCGATCAGCGCGTGTGGTTTGGTTCACTCCAAATGAGCGAGTTGAAACGCGACGGGTCGCCCGCAAAGACTCCGTCGCGCTTCGTTTATAAGTGCTCAGAGGTTCCACATCACGCCTCGGCAGCTTCCGATTTGAGATGTTCGTAGCCTTCGGCCTCGAGACGACGAGCCAGTTCCTCGCCGCCGGACTCGATGATGCGGCCATCGGAGAGCACGTGCACGTGGTCGGGCGTGAGGTGGTCGAGCAGTCGCTGGTAGTGTGTGATCACCACGAAGCTGCGCTGAGGATCGCGCAAGCGATTGATCCCCTCGGCCACCAGCTTGAGTGCGTCAATGTCGAGACCCGAGTCGGTCTCGTCGAGCACTGCCAGGCGGGGTTGAAGCACGGCCATCTGCACGATCTCGTTGCGCTTCTTCTCGCCGCCCGAGAACCCTTCGTTGACCGCCCGCTTGAGCAGGGAGTCGTCCATCTTGAGCTGCCCCAGGGTCTCACGCACGGTTTTGAGAAAGGTCATGGAGTCGACCTCTTCTTCACCACGCGCCTTGCGCTGCGCATTCAGCGCCGAACGCAGAAAGTAGGCGTTGTTCACGCCCGGAATCTCGACCGGGTACTGGAAGGCCAGGAACAGGCCAGCAGCGGCGCGCTCATCGGGTTCCATCTCGGCCAGGTCCTTGCCCTCGAACTCGATCGAACCTTCGGTGATTTCGTAGCCGTCCCGGCCGGCCAGGACGTAGCCGAGCGTCGACTTGCCAGAGCCATTCGGGCCCATGATGGCGTGAAGCTCACCAGGTGCGATCTCGAGGTTCAGGCCCTTGAGGATTTCGGTGCCGTTGATGGAGGCGTGGAGGTTCGTGATTTTGAGCATGGTATTCCGTCTGTGTTGAGGGGTCAGGATTCGGGGGTCAGGGGTCAGGGATGGCACCACAAGCGCTTTCCTGACCCCTGATCCCTGACTCCTGAATCCTTGTGTATCCGTCTACTCTTCGTCTAAATCCGGCCGTAGGTCGGGGTTACATCCCCGACGGTCAACAATTGGGTTCTGATCACACATAGCTACGCGTGTACAAGTCGGTCAGGTCGTCCGTCGGGGATGTAACCCCGACCTACGCGACCTTCAAATCACGCTAGCCGACGGCACCTTCCAAAGAAATCTCGAGCAACGCCTTCGCTTCCACCGCGAATTCCATCGGCAGTTCCTTGAACACTTCCTTGCAGAAGCCGTCGACGATCAGGGCCACGGCATCTTCCTCGCCGAGCCCGCGCGAGAGGCAATAGAAGAGCTGGTCTTCTCCGATACGCGAGGTGGTGGCCTCGTGCTCGACTTTTGCGGTGGGGTTGAACGATTCGATGTACGGGAAGGTGTGCGCCCCGCACTGCTTGCCGATGAGCAGGGAATCGCACTGGGTGTAATTGCGTGCATTCTCGGCGCGGGGCGACATACGCACCAGGCCGCGATAGCTGTTGTTGCTGTGGCCCGCCGAAATGCCCTTGGCAATGATCTTGCTGGTCGTATTCTTGCCAAGATGGATCATCTTGGTGCCGGTATCGGCCTGCTGGTAGTTGCGCGTCAGCGCTACCGAGTAGAACTCGCCGGCCGAGCGATCGCCCCGCAAGATGCATGAAGGGTACTTCCAGGTAATGGCCGACCCGGTCTCCACCTGCGTCCAGGTAATGCGCGAGTCGTCCTCGCGGCAGTCACCGCGCTTGGTCACGAAATTGTAGATGCCGCCCTTGCCGTTTTCGTCGCCCGGGTACCAGTTCTGCACGGTCGAGTACTTGATGTGCGCGCGTTCCTTGGCCACCAGTTCGACGACCGCGGCGTGAAGCTGGTTCTCGTCGCGCATCGGCGCGGTGCAGCCTTCGAGGTAACTGACGTGGCTGCCGGGTTCGGCCACGATCAGCGTGCGCTCAAACTGACCCGTATCGCGCGCGTTGATGCGGAAGTAGGTCGACAGCTCCATCGGGCAGCGCGTGTCCTTCGGGATATAGACGAAGGACCCGTCGGTGAACACAGCGGAGTTGAGCGCGGCGAAATAGTTGTCAGTGTGCGGTACGACCGAGCCCAGATATTCTCGGACCAGGTCGGGATACTCCTGCACGGCTTCCGAGAAGCTGCAGAAGATGACGCCGGCTTCCTTGAGCTCCTTCTGGAAGGTCGTGCCTACCGAAACCGAATCGAACACGGCATCGACGGCCACGCCGGCCAGCCGCTCGCGTTCGTGCAGCGGCACGCCGAGCTTGTCAAAAGTCTCGAGCAGCTTGGGATCGACTTCGTCGAGGCTCTGCGGCCGATTTTCCTGTTTGGGCGCGGCGTAGTAATGGATCTTCTGGAAGTCGATCGGCGGCAGCTTCAGGTGCGCCCAGTTGGGTCCGACCATCTTCTGCCACTGATGAAACGCTTTCAGGCGCCACTCCAGCAGCCATTCCGGCTCGTTCTTCTTGGCAGAGATCATGGCGATGATCTCTTCGTTCAGGCCGGCGGGCACGCGGTCGGATTCGATGTCGGTGTAGAACCCGGCCTTGTAGCGCTGCTGGATGTAATCTTGAACCTGTTCGGTGGTCTGATTCATGACAATTCTCTTTGCGATTCACGCAGGCTTTTTTCCGCGCGTATGGCGATGCGACGCGACGAAGGTTCGGCCAGGTCGGCCAGGCTCAGCCCGGCCAGGGCGCTTTCGACAGCCTGGCCGATCTTCTGCCAGTTCCCCCGCAGGCTGCAGTCGGACTCGTGCGAACACAACCCGGGTTCGAGACCACACTCGGTCAGCGCAATCGGCCCTTCCATGGCGCTCACGATACCGGCAACGGAGATCGCCTCCGGCGCCTCGGCGAGCCGGTAGCCACCGTTGACGCCACGGATGGAATTTACCAGTCCGGAGCGGGCCAGGGTCTTGAGCACCTTGGCCACCGTCGGCGGCTCCAGCCGGGTCAGCTCAGCCAGCCGGCTTGCGGGCACGCACTCGTCGGGACGATGTGCCAGAGCAGCCAGAAGGACCGTCGCGTAATCCGTCAGTTTGCTGATTCGAAGCATATTTCGCGCCGCTCGAAAGTACTCTCTTATTATGGCGTCGCACCCGGCTCGAAACAAGACCAAATTAGTATGATTTCCCTTCAACGCCGCGCGTAAGTCTGAGCCTTGAGACTATCGGACTGCTAGACTTCGCATCGTGAACCCACCAACTGGAACGCAGTGAGTAGCGACGGCGACGACAACTTCAGTTTCTCCATGCCGCTCGGCGGCAACCCCGCGAGCAAGAGCGCAACGCGCTACCTGGCGCCGCCGTTCGATGCCCGGGTGGCCGACTCGGGCCAGGCCCTGCTACTGATTCACGGCGAGTCGGTAATCCGGCGCCTGCCGCTGCAACTGGTCCAGGTGTTCGGGCAGTGCAACCGCTTGCGCACGTTCGATGAGCACGTCCAGGCGATCAGCCGCGCCCTGCGCGTCCCGCCGCAGCAGGCCGGGGCGATTGGGCAGGCACTCGACGAACTGATCCGCCGCCAGTTGTTGCACACCGAAGCAGGTATTCTCGACCGACTGAAAAGACGGGCGGGCGACCGATCACACCCACCGGACGGGGTCATCAGCGACCTGTTCATCCGCACCTGCGGGCGCCCCGAAACACTCGAACGCCTGCTGACGAGCCTGGCCCGGCGCCCCCCGCCCGAGGGCCTCGTGCACGTCATCGTGCTCGACGACGACGCGAGCCCGGAAGGCCGGCGGGCGACGCGAGCGGTCGTGGAACGTCACGGCACAGGGTTCAACGGCAGACTGAGCTTGATCGACCGGGCCGAGCGACGCGCCATACTCGAACGAATCGCCCGCGATGCCGGCACCGATGCCGAGCGACTGCTTTGGTCAGTCGAGGGCGAACATGAAGGCGACGAGCCGTCCTACGGCGCCAGCTTGAACTTCGCTTTGCTGCTCGGCGCCGGCCGACTGATTGCCATGGTCGACGACGATGCCACGTTCGACACATTCGCCCTGCCCGACAGCCACAGCCGGCCCGCCCTACGGCGGCGGCAGTCTGCCCGGCTGGAATTCCCTGAAGCGCAATGGGAATTACCCGGCGAGCACTACAGCGCCGTCGACGCACATCCGCTCGAACTGCACGCCCGGCTGCTCGGCACCGGGCTCGGCCAACTGGCCGGCATGGCCGACAGCGATGCGGCAGGCCTTCTGGAAGACCTCGACCCACAGCTGCTTTCCGAGGTCTCCAGTGACACCCGCGTGCGACTGACCAGCAGCGGCACCCTGGGCGACCCGGGCACCGGCGGCGTACAGTGGCTGTTCACGGAGCCGCCCGAACATCTCAAACCTTTTTGCGACAGCGAAGGCCGCTACCGCGCCCTGCTCGAGCAGCGCCGCATGGCCCGCGCCACCATCCGGCCGGAAGTCACCACGGCTTATGCGCTGATGACGACCACCCTGACGGGCATCGACAACCGCGACCTGCTTGCACCGACCCAACCCCGCGGCGCCAACGAGGACCTGCTGTTTGGCGCATTGGTCGGATTTCTCCATCCCGACACCTGCCAGGCCAGCCTGCCTCACCTGCTCTTCCACATGCGCCCGGAACCGAGGCGCTGGGAAGCCTCGGATCTCGACCAGCCGCGCGGCATCGACCGCGGCGCCTTCCTGACCTCGCGCATTCACGCCTTGCGCTCGAGTCTGCCGCAAGGCGGCGCCGAATCCCGGGCACGACTCCTGGCCGACATGCTGGGCAGCCTGGCGCAAACAGACAGCGGCGAGCTCGCCTGGCAGCTCAGGCAGGAACTCCTGGAAGTGCGCGGGCAATTCATCGAACAGGTCACCGCAACGCGTGACGCCCTCAAACCGCCAGCGTGGCTCGATCGCGACTTCACCCGCGTCGTCGAACGGCACGGGCAGATCAGCGAAAGCGATGAGCGTCGCCTCGCGGCGATCGCCGAAGACCTGCCGCATTTCCTGGAACGCTACGCGGCCGGCCTGCCGGACTGGGTGGCAAGCTGGCAGTTCTGCCGCACGACGGGGCTCGACGAGCTACTGGAGAAGCAAGCTTGAGCGAACGCGACGAACGAAGACAGCTGGCCGAAACCTGGGCGGCCGGCGAACTGGGCTGGTCGAGCTGGGACAGCGAGGCGGTTTCCAGCGACGCCAGCTTCCGACGGTATTTCCGCCTCAGTCACCAGGGCACCTCCAAGGTCGTCATGGACGCCCCGCCCGAGCGCGAGAACACGCGGCCGTTCATCGACATCGGCTCGAGGCTGGCGAGGACAGGCGTGCACGTACCCGAAGTGCCGGCCCACGACCCGCATCAGGGCTTCGTGCTGCTCGAAGACCTGGGTTCAACCCCTTACCACCACGTGCTCGCCAACGCCAATGCCGACCAGTTATTCGGCGATGCCGTCGATGCGCTGATCCGATTCCAGCTTGATGCCGACACCGGCGGCCTGCCGGACTACGACCCCGCCTTACTGATGCGCGAACTCGGACTGTTCCCCGACTGGTTCCTCGCCCGCCACTGGCACGTCGAACCCACGGACAGCGAGCTCGACGCCTGGGACATGGTCTGCGCGACGCTGATCCGCTGGGCGCTGGACCAGCCGCAGGTCTTCTGCCACCGCGACTACATGCCGCGCAACCTGCTGGTGGCCGACCCCAACCCCGGCATCATCGACTTTCAGGATGCCGTGCGCGGGCCGATCAGCTATGACCCTGTGAGTCTGTACCGCGACGCCTTCCTGAGCTGGCCCGCCGAGCGGGTCGACGACTGGCTGGAGAACTACCGCCGCCAAGCCCTGGCGGGCGGCCTGCCCGTGCCCGAGGATCCAGACCTATGGCGACGAACCTGCGACTTCATGGGCGTGCAGCGCCACCTCAAGGTCATCGGCATCTTCGCCAGGATCCGCTATCGTGACGGCAAGTCGAGGTATCTGGAAGACGCGCCGCGATTTTTCACCTACCTGGCGCAGGCCATCGCCCGGAACCCGGAGTTGGGCGAGCTGGGCCACCTGCTGCAGGAATGGCGCCACCGCGCCCGCCGCGAGTGAATCAGACCATGCCCGAGGCGACTGATAACGTCGTCATCAGACCGATTCCGTCAGGCGCTCGGACAAATTGACGACCCGATCACGGCCGCCACGCTTGGCCTCGTACAAAGCGGCATCGGCCCGCCCGACGCAAGCATCCCAACCCATTTTCTCCGGAAAGCATTCGAGCACGCCGACGCTGGCGCGCAGCTGCACGGCTTGACCGTCGAGGCGGATATCGCATTGTCCCATTTCCTCGCGCAAGCGTTCGGCCACTTGCTCGGCCTGGTCGCTGTCAGCCCCGGGTAGCAGCACCATGAATTCCTCACCGCCGTAGCGAAAGGCGAAATCACTGTCCCGGATGACCTCTTCGATCAAGGCCGCGGCACGGCAAAGCACGCGATCGCCCGCCTGATGCCCGAAACGGTCGTTAATTTCCTTGAAATGGTCCAGATCGATCAGCAGAAGCGACAGCGGCGCCCGCTGCTCGAGCGAGCGCTGCATTTCACGTTCGGCAATATGCTCGAGCGACAGGCGATTGAACAGACCCGTGAGCGGGTCCTGCTCCGCCAGGTCGGCAAGCTCTACCTGCTTTTCACGGAATAGAACCAGCAATAGCGCCATGGTCAGCGCATAGCCGTAGATCATCGAGACCACGAACATGCCGACCTGGAACGGATCCTGGACAAAGGATGTCGTCAGCGCGGGGCTGATCAGGGCATACGTGAATCGAATCGCGAGCAGCGCCGCGTAGCCCAGGATGACCGCAGCTGCCGCGCGATGGAATCGTCGCATTCCCGGCCGCCGCGCGCGCCATAGCAGCCATCCCGCGTAGAAGCCGAATGCAACGTAGAAGCCGGACTGGAACACCACGCGCCAGCGCAGGCTCTCACGCAGCTCGGGAAAAACGAAGATGGAAAGGAACATGACGGCGGCAATGACCACGACCGGACGCATCCAGCTTCGGTAGCCGAGATAGCGCTGAATACCAACCAGGATCATGCCGTGGCCGAAGGCGATCAGCGCGTTTGCCAGCGACGCTGCCACCCAGGTTGGTATCGGGACCTCCAGGGTTTGCAGGATGTGCCCGAGCAGGTAGCCAAGCCCGAAGCCAAGCCCGGCCAACGCCCAGTCGATCAGCGCGCGCGAACGCATGCCGGCGGCGTAGATGCCGGCCATGGTGACGGCCATGAGGAAACCGCCAACGCTCGAGGCGAACGCCAGGGTTCTGACATCCAGCATCAGCAACTCAAGCATACGGCGACTCTTCGACTAAAAGCGCTGACTTTTGGTTCAAGATGTTGCACTTCCTTCTGGACGCTCAAACTATTGATGCAAGAACCCGGCCAACCATCGCCGAACGTGTATAGTTTGGCAGAATATCTCGCTGAAAGTGCATAGAGGCAGCCTTGGCGGGTCGTGAGGCCTGCGCGAGAAAGATGCAACAAAGTGACGGAGACCGACCATGCGCGCCATGATCCTGGCAGCCGGCCGCGGCGAGCGGTTGCGCCCGTTGACCGACAGTACGCCCAAACCGCTGATCGAGGTCGGCTCAAAGCCGCTGATCGTCCATCACCTCGAACGCCTCAAGGCGGCCGGCATCGAGGAGGTGGTCATCAATCTCGGCTGGCTGGGTGAACAGATCGCCGAATTCCTGGGGGACGGCCGGGCCCACGACATGCACATTCGCTATTCTCGAGAACCGCCGGGTGCGCTGGAGACGGCCGGGGGCATTGTCGAGGCCCTGCCCCTGCTCGGGCAAGCGCCCTTCCTGGTGGTCAGCGCCGACGTGCTGACCGACTATCCCTTCGAGCGATTGTGCACTGCCGACTTCCCCCAACCGGCCCACCTGGTTCTGGTCGACAATCCGCCACATCACCCGCAAGGCGACTTCGCGCTCGAGAGCGGACAGGTACGATCAGGCGGCGGGGACCAGCTGACGTTCAGCGGCATTGCGGTATTCGATCCGCGCCTGTTTGGCGGCCTGGCGCCGGGGCGGCGGGCGCTCAGGCCGGTGCTGGAAAGGGCCATTGCCGCCGAGCAGGTCGGCGGCGAACATTACGCCGGCCTGTGGGCCGACATCGGCACGCCCCGCCGGCTGGCAGAAGCTCAGCAGTCTTTCGGGGCCGATTCCTGAGCCTGGCAGCTCAACCGCCGAAAATCGGGAAGCCCATCCTCACCGGCCAGCGTTTCGGCCTGCTCGCGCAGCGGCGGCACGGCCTGCACGATCGCGTGGTAAATGGCGTTTTGTTCGAACACGCCGTGCAGGACCGCCGCACCCGGCCCCTGCGCATAAACGGGAACGTCTTCGCCGGCATGGGTGGCCGACCAAAGGCCGACCGCCGACTCCTGCCGGTAGTCGGGGTCGGTCGGATCCACTTCATCGAAATCGGGCCGTTCGCCGTCGCGGTAGCCGGGGCCGTTGGCGTAGCCCAGCACGGTCACCGGCCGGTCGTTCTCGTCGAGCATCGGACGCGGCTCGCCGCCGTCCTTGCCCGGCCGCTCAGCCAGTCCGACGATCGGGTTACCGCGCTTGCCGTAACCGCCGAAAGTCAGCGCGTGGCCGTGGTCGGCCGTAACGATGATCAGCGTATCCTCACCGGTCATTTCATCAGCGCGTTCGACGGCCTCGGCGAAGGCAATCGCATCGGTCAGCGCGCGCCAGGCATTGTTGGCGTGGTGCGCGTGATCGATTCGCCCGCCCTCGACCATCAGGAAGAAGCCGCGTTCCTTGTCGGCCAGCAATTCGAGCGACTTGGCCGTCATTTCAGCAAGGGTCGGCTCGCCGGCAACGTCTTCGGGCCGGTCGTGCTCGTATTTCATGTGGCTGGGCTCGAACAGTCCCAGCACCGGGCCGCCGGATTGCGGCAGGGCCTCGAAACCATCCCGATCCCAGACATAGTGACCGTCATCGTGCCTCTCCTGCCACTCCTCGATCAGATTGCGGCCGTCGCCGCGATGCCCGCGCTGATCCGGGTCTTCCGGATCCGCTTCGTCGGACGGCAAGAAGGCCCGCCGGCCGCCGCCGAAGACCACGTCGATCGCGCCGTACGGATACTCGATCAACTGCAGCGCAATATCTCGGCATCCCGAGTCCCGCTGGGAAGGCGGGATGCCGCGGTCGGTTTCCCAGTTGCGATCGACCGAGCGCGAATAGAGCGTCGCCGGCGTGGCGTGCGTGATTCGCGTGGTAGTCACGATCCCGGTTCCCAGGCCGCCGACCTTAGCCAGGTCGAGCAGGGAGACACGCTCATTGCCCGCCATGGAAGCGCAGTCGGCGCGTGTGGCGTTCTGGTCCACGGAAATCGAACCGGCAAAACTTTTGACGCCGGTGACCATGGCCGTCATGGTGCCGGCCGAATCAGGCGTCTGCTGATCGGTGTTGTAGGTTTTCGCCAGGCCAGTGTGACGAAATCGCTCGAAATGGAGCAGGTTGGACTCGCCGGACTCGCCACGCATCTGCCCCTCGAGAATGCGCGCGGCGGCGACCGTGGCCAGGCTCATGCCGTCTCCGACGAACAAGATGACGTTACGCGCCGTCCCCGGCTCCCCGATGGCGGCGCGGCGTTCGGTTACCAGCTTTTTGCCGTCCTGGTACCACTGGGCGGGATTTTCGTCGGCCCACACGCCGGTGGCGAGGAGCAGGGCGGAGAAGGCGAAGGAAATGCGGAAAGGAAATGAGATAATCATGGGGCCGATTTTAAGTGATCTATATTTCGATCGGGTTGCGAAAAGGATCAAGGAACCCAGATCTCAATTGAACAGGTCGCCTGTGACCGGCTACACTCTAAAATACGTGTTCGAGGGAATCCCATAACGCTGGAGACTGGTATTAGCGCCGGACGGCGCTGAACGCCGACGACGCCAAGAATGCGGCGCGTGCGCTCACCAGCGGGGTGAAATCACTTGGATGAACTGGTTTTCTTAGTGTTTTGGTTTTTTAGTGTTTTGGTGTACTCGATGGCAGTTTCCGGCACATAGCCACAAACGTCGAACGTCGTCAATCTGCTGTCGAGCAACCAAAAAACCAAAATACGAACGAACCAAAACACCAGCTTAGCTTGACAAGTGTGTTGGTGTTGTATAACACTAGCACCACAAACTGACCAAAGATCCCCCGGGAGGGAATGAATCATGATTCGCAATATTGCCGTATTCGGCTTCTGTGCGCTGCTCATCGCCGGCTGCGGCCGAGATGAAGCGGACACTTCAGCGCCGGGCGAGACCGCCTCGGACGCCACGACCAGCTCCGCCGACACCTCCAACATGCTGTTCAACCGCATTGACGCGGACACCGCCTGGTTGATGGCCAACCTCGAGACGATTCCCGACGACCTCAGCGAGAAGCTCTGGGCGCCGCTGCAGTCGATGGCCGACCTCAACCGCGAGACCTACAACACCATCGCCGACGAACTCGACGAAGCCCCGGTCGCTGCCGCCATCCTGCGTGAGTTCGCCCGCATCGACAGCCGGGAAGCTTTCGCCGAACGCGGCCTGGCACCCAACGGCCACTGGGCGATCCACGCCGTTTCGCTTTCTCCGTTCGTGCACTGGGAGCTGTCCGACCCCGAAGCGTTCCGCGCCACCCTCGACAGGATCGCCGAAGAGGCCGAGACCGAGCTGACCTGGCGCCAGATTGAAGATGTGGAAGTTCTGTGGGCAGAAATGGACGACGTCGGGCTGGCCCTATCGTACGACGATCATTTCGCCACGGTAGCCATCGTGCCCGACAACGAGGCACTGCTGCGCCGTGTGGCCAACCTGGATCAGCCGGCCACGGCCTTTGATGCAGAGGATCTCGAGCGCTTCGCCAGCGATCGCGGTTACACGCCCTACGCCAGCGGCTACATGGAATTCGGCCGCATCGTCGACCAGCTACTCGACGGCGACGACGCCATGATGGCGGCCGCGCGCGAGTCCTCGCCCCTGGGCGAAATTGCGGGCAACGAAGCCTGCCGTGCCGAACTCGACGCGCTGGTCGGCCTGTTCCCGCGGGCCACGCTGGGCTATACCGACGTGAGCAGCGACTTCATGGCCTTCGACATGACCATTGAAGCCGACCCGGCCTTTGCCGAGCGGATGCAGGTCATCGCCGATACGCCGGTCAATCTCGACAGGGACGACGCCGGCGTAATCGAATTCGGCCTGGCGCTCAACATCGTCGGCGCTCGCGACTTTGCCCGCGAGATCGTGGCCGGCTGGGTCGAGACCCCGCCGCAGTGCGAGCTGTTCGAGAGCATCCGCGAGAATGCCAAAGACTGGCAGATGGCGCTCAACCAGCCGATTCCGCCGGTGGTCACCAACTTCAACGGCATGCACATGAATCTCGACAGCCTCACGCTGGGTGAGAACTCCAAGGTCGAGTCCGCCGAAGGCTCGCTGGCGCTGTTCATGCGCAATCCGCAGATGATGCTGGGGATGGCGCAGATGTTTTCGCCCGAGCTCGCTTCCGTGCAGCTCGAGGCCGGTGGCGAACCTCAGCCGATACCCGCCGGTGTCATCCCGAACATGCCCGAAGGCATTTCGGCCTTCATGGGCCTGGGTGAGGCCGCACTCGGCCTGGCCGTGGGCGAGTCTCAGAAAGACCGGCTCAATGAAGCCATGGAGCCGGGCGACGGCGGCAGCGCCATTCTCAGCTACGGCATCAACTTTGCCGGCTACGCCGACGCGCTTGGTGACCTGATGGCCGGCATGCAGGAGCAGCTCGAAGCCATGGGCGAAGAAGCCGCCGCTGCCGATCCGTCCGAGGCGATGGCCGCCCTGGCCGAACTTTACGACTACACCGAGGCGAGCATGCACCTGACCGAGCGCGGCATCGAGTTTCGCAGTACGATGACGCTCAAGGAATAACCGGGAAGCAAAGGCTCCATGTGCTCGATTCTCGGGCTATTCGAGATCCCCGCAGGCCGCCCCGGCCTGCGGGGTCTTGCTCTGGAGGCTTCGCGCCGACAACGCCACCGCGGGCCTGACTGGAGCGGTATCTACGTTCACGACCGGGCGATCATTGCCCACGAACGCCTGGCCATCGTCGACGTCGAATCCGGCGCCCAGCCCATCGTCTCTTCGAGCGGCACGCAGGCCCTCGGCGTCAACGGCGAAATCTACAACCACCGCCAGCTGCGCGCCGAATGCGGCGACTACACCTTCCGGACCGGCTCGGACTGCGAAGTCATCCTCCCGCTCTACCGGCAGTTCGGCACGGAATTCCTGCACAAGCTCAACGGCATCTTCGCCTTCGTGCTCTACGACGAGGAAGCCGACCGCTACCTGATCGCCCGCGATCCCATTGGCGTGATGCCGCTCTATCACGGGCGCGACGAAGACGGCATACTCTGGGTCGCCTCCGAAATGAAGGCCATCGAGCCCTGGTGCAAGCAGATCGATATCTTCCCGCCGGGTCACCTGCTCGATTCCGCCGAAGGAGAGATCCGCCGCTGGTACGAACCGGCCTGGCGAGATTTTGCGGCAGCCACGGAATCAGCCGACCCGGCAAGACTGCGCTCGGCCCTGGAAGACGCCATACACCGGCAGATGATGGGCGACGTGCCCTACGGCGTCCTTCTTTCCGGCGGGCTGGATTCCTCGCTGATCGCCGCCATCGCAAGGCGCTACGCCGATCACCGCGTCGAATCCGACGACACGGAAGAAGCTTGGTGGCCACGCCTGCACTCCTTCGCCATCGGCCTGGAAGGTTCGCCCGACCTGGCCGCGGCGCGGGTCGCCGCCTCGGCGATCGGTACACAGCACCACGAATTCCACTACACCATCCAGGAAGGCATCGACGCCCTCGACGACGTCATCGCCCATATCGAGACCTTTGACGTCACCACGGTGCGCGCCTCCACGCCGATGTTCCTGCTGGCCCGGCGGATCAAGGCGATGGGCATCAAGATGGTGCTCTCCGGCGAAGGCGCCGACGAGATCTTCGGCGGCTATCTCTATTTCCACAAGGCGCCGAACCCGAGAGCCTTCCACGAGGAAACCGTACGCAAGATCGACAAGCTGCACCAGTTCGACTGCCTGCGCGCCAACAAGGCCATGGCGGCCTGGGGTGTCGAGGCGCGCGTGCCTTTCCTCGACCTGGCGTTTCTCGACGTCGCCATGTCGATCGACCCGGCCGCCAAGATGCCGGGACCGGACCGGCCCGAGAAGGCCATCCTGAGAGAGGCGGGCGAAGGTCTGCTGCCCGATGAAATCCTCTGGCGCCAGAAAGAGCAGTTCTCAGACGGCGTCGGCTACGGCTGGATCGACGCGCTCAAGGCCCACGCCGATGCGCAGGTCAGCGACCGGGAGCTTTCAGAAGCTGCTCGCCGCTTTCCGATCAACCCGCCGGCCAGCAAGGAAGCCTGCCTCTACCGCCGCCTGTTCGAACGGCACTTTCCCTCACCGGCGGCGGCCGCCACCGTGCCTTCCGGCCCGTCGGTTGCCTGCTCGACGCCGGAGGCGCTCGCCTGGGACGCAACGCTGGAGCAAATGGCCGACCCGTCCGGGCGCGCCATGCGCGGCGTGCACAAGCAAAGCTACTAAGCCCGATCGTTGAGTATGTCGCGCACAAGCGGGACCGAAAGCGTGCGACGCTCGGTCAGCGCACGGTGGGCAGCAGTCTCGACCAGCTCGGCCATTCGCCCGGCGTTTCTCGGCGCCCGGCTGAGGATGTAATCGACCACGCCGCGACCGAGCAGGACCTCGTGTTCGCCCGCCAGGCCGCGAACCAGCGCCGAGAGCTCGTCCTCCTCCAGCGGCTTGAGCGTCAATCGCGTCGCCTGCCCCAGGCGAGAGCGCAGGTCGGGCAGCTCGAAGCGCTCGCGCCCCGCGCCGCTCATCAGCACCCCAGTTCGCTCGGAGCGCCAGCGATTGAGCGCATTGAACAGGGCGAGTTCACCCGCCTCGTCTCCGGCCAGAACGTCGACATCGTCGATCACGACCCAGTCGCCGTCGGCATGTTCGAGCAGCATGCGTTGCCGCGGCCGGCCGAGCGCAATGAAATGGGCCCGCTTGCCGCGGCCGCAGCGATCGGCAAAGAAGGCGGAAAGCAGGTGCGAGCGACCCGAACCGGCCGGACCGGCCAGGAAATACCAACCGCCGCCCTCGACGCCCTGCGAAAGGGTAGCCACAACCGCCTGGTTGGGCCCGATGATGAAGTTCTCGAAGCGGGGGCGGCGCGGCGGCTTGAGCGCCAGGGGCAGCTGGGCACGACTCACGTCGGCGTCCTCAGGAAGTCGAATCGTCGTCGCCGTCGCGGCGCGAGCGACTGACGGCCAAGGCTCTGCCGGACCAGATCCACACGTACTGGCCAAGCGTGATCACGGCCATTACACCGACCAGCCAGACCAGGCCGATCTGCGCTTCTCTCGGCAGGGGCAATCCGGCCAGCCGCACCAGCACGAACCACATCAAGAATACCTGGCAAAAGGTATTGAAACGCGACAACTGGGTGGGCTCGGCTTCGAACCGCTCGAAACGCGTGTAATAGACGTAACCGCCGACGACGATGACCAAATCGCGGATGATCACCAGCCCGATCAACCACCAGGGCAACTCAGCGAGCCAGCCGAGCGTCAGGTAGCCGGCCATCATCAGGAGCTTGTCGGCCAGCGGATCGTAAATACCGCCCCAGCGAGTCTGCCAGGAAAAGCGCCGTGCCAGCCAGCCGTCGAGCAGGTCGGAGACGCCGGCAAACACGGCCAGCGCCAGGGCCCACTGGTACTGCCCGATCAACAGCAGCCAGACCATCGGCGGCACGACCAGCATGCGCGCGACGGTGAGCAGGTTGGGCAGGAAACTCAGATTCAACGCACCAGCCTGAAGTGAAGTTGACGCTCCCCTTCCCGACGTTCGAGTTCGAGCAGGCCGCCCAGGCCGAGGTAGGTTTCGAGATCCTGTCCGGCGGCCAGGACCTCGAAGGTCACTTGCCGACCCTCGGCCGAGGCAACCCGGACATCGTCGACGACGCTGAGATTGTCGAGATAACGCAGGACCTCGGCATACTGGACTTCATCAACGATACCGCTGACCGTCAGCTGCCAGCGCGCCGGCTCCCCGTCGAGATCGATCACCGCGTAGCGCGCGGCCAGCGTCGATGCGAGCCGGCCCAGGCCATCGCGAATCAGTGTCTCGGGATCACTGCCGCTGTGGTTGAGCCCCGACTCCTGACCGCCGACCCGCCAGCGCCAGCGTCCGGTCCACCATGGCTCCTCGGTATCGGGTTCCTGCAGCCGCAGGTCGAGCATGGCGATCACGCCGGTGCCGTAACGGCGGGCGCTTTCCTCGGCGGAGCCCAGAAAACCACCGCGAACGTCCTGCGGGGAAATCTCGGACAGATCCATGGCATCGCGCAAGGGACGAACCACGTCGAGCCCCACGCGGCGCGCCTGGTCGCGGATGACCCACTCCAGGCGGGCATTCTCGATGAAGCGCGTCCCGTACTCGTCCTCGACGACGGCCCAGAGAAGGACAGCCGGGCGCTCGCGCCCCCAGCGCGCCAGTTCGCTTCGCTTGAGCAACGCGTTGATCGAGGGCTCGTCGAACTCGACCTGCAGATGCAGGGATTCCCGGGATTCGCCCTCGGGGCCGACGACATCGCGGCGAACCAGCTGCTGGGACAAAACGAGGTCGTCGAGATCCGCCGGCCCCAGACCCAGCTCATCGACGAGCGAGCGATCGAATCGCCCGGTCAGGCGGGCCAGCACCTGGTCGAGCGCGCCGAGTTGCTCCGTCGTGCCGGTACGCGCGCCTCGCTCGACGTGGACTTCACCGGTATACAGCGAAGCCGCGTCCGCCGGGGCGGACAACAGCAGGATCAGGGCCAGAAATGACAGGATTCGAGGCATCACGCGGCAAAGATAGCACAGGCCCGGCCCGCTTCATCCGCGTTGTGCGGCAAAGGCTTCGCGGGCTTCGGCGAACTGCCTTTGCGCCTTCTCGAGGTAGGTCATGACCTCGTCGATGTAACCGTCGGCCGATGCCGTCCAGACGCGGTTGATGTAGCGCTCACCGGCAGCGAAGGCGCTCATGATGTCGGCGTAGGGCTGCAGGCCGAAAGCGTGCTGCATCGACTCGCGGGCGTCGGCAAAGGCGGTGAGATCCTCGCGGAAATGCCGGTCGATCTCGAAGCGGAACTCGTGCGGCGGAATGCTATCCCGGCGGCCCACCAGTTCGTCGAGATTGCGGCAGATGTTGTCGAGCGCGGTCTCCAGCGTGCCGATGTTGCCGGCCACATGGTGCGAGTCGCTTGCGCCGGCATGGTACGTGCGCTTGAGAATGACGATACCGACGAAGCCGAACGCCACGGACACCAGATACGGTAGCCAGGCAACGGTTTCGACCGACAGCACGGCGAACAACGCACCCAGCACGAAGCCGGCGATGATCAGAAAGATTGCGAGAGCCTTCATGCGCCCATCCCCTGGTAGATCTTGGCCAGTGCAAAGCCGACCCCGACCAGGGCCTCGCCCACGATCAGTCCGGCGGCGACCGGAATGCCGACATCGTCGGCGAAGCGATGCCCCAGCTTCCAGTCGCTGATGACGCGAATCAACGTACCGATGGCGTAGGTCAGTACAATCGCAAACGGCAGGTAAAAACCAAGCCCGGCCGTAATGCCAAGCCCCGGCGAGGCCACGCTCAGCAGCGCGCCCAGCCCGGCACCGGCGATGTACTTGTCCAGCGGCACATCGCCGCCGAGAATGCCCGAAACCATGCTGGCCAGGGCCTGTCCCTGCGGTGCGGGCAGCTTGTCACTGCCCAGGCCGTAGGCCTCGTGCAGGATGAAAATCAGCGACACGATCAGGATCGGCCCCAGCCAGGCACCGAGGAACTGGCCCATCTGCTGTACGCGCGGCGTGGCGCCGATCAGGTAGCCGGTCTTGAGGTCAAGCATCAGGTCGGTGGCCTGGCTCATGGCCACGCAGACCGCTGCCCCGACCATGATGGCCGCAATGATCGCAGACGAATCGTCCATGCCGCGGGTAATGAATATCATGATCGTCACCGCGATCAGCGTCATGCCCGACAGCGGCGACCAGTTGGTGCGACCGATGGCCTCCGACAAGATCACGCCGGCAATCCAGATCCAGAGCGTGCCGACCACGCCCATGGTGATCCCACGCACCCAGCCGGTCTGCTCGGTCGACGTCACCGCCATGAAGATCAACAACAGCGTAGCCCCGGCAATGGCGAAGTAGAGCAGCTTGATCGGCATCTCGTCCTTCGCCAGCGCCGCCTCGCTCTTCGCCGCGTTCTGCATGCTCTTGATGGCGGTCACGATCAGCGGCAGCGCCAGCAGCACGCCGGCAACGGCGCCGCCGATGAGCATGCCGATACCCACAGGCCGGTAGAGCAGGCCTTGCAGCATGCCCGGGTCACTGAGCGCCTGGCCGGTTTCCGGATTGGCCGGCATCAGGCCGCTGAGGTCGAGGAACGGCGACAGGACCCAGTAGCAGAGAAACCCGCCGATGATGAAAGCCACGCCGCCCTTGCCGGCGATGTAGGCCACGCCCACCGTAAGCAGCGAGAGGTACCACACGCCGTTCATGTACTCGGGCATGCCGATGCGGCTGCCCAGGTCGTAGTAGCTGGTGCCGCTGAACTGGACGATGGTGTGGACGCCGGCCGCGAAAAGCGCGGCACCAATCAGGTACATCGCCTTGCGCATGCCCGCACCCGGCGACTTGAGGATAGTGGCCACGGCCACCCCGCCCGGGTAGGTCAGGCGCTCGTAGTCGATCATCTGTTTCCTGAGCGGAATGATGAATGCGATGCCGAGGAAGGCGCCGGCAATGCAGCCAAAGGTCAGCAGCAGCGGGTCGAAATTCGTCTCGCCCAGGATGAAGAACGCGGGCACGGAAAACATCAGGCCCGAGGCGGCGCCGTTGACGGCGCTTGCGACCGTCTGGACGATATTGTTCTCGATGATCGAATTGCGCCTGAGCAGACCGCGCAGGATTGCGAAACCGAGAATGGCGGCCAGTTCCGAGCCTTCGATGGAGAAACCCAGAATCAGCGCGGCATAGCCGATGCTGACCGCAATGATCGCGCCCAGGAAATAGCCGACGAGGACGGCCGTGACGGTCAGCTCGGGATAAGGCCCGTGACGGACCACGGGTTCAGCGTTAGAGGTCAATGGCAAATTCTCCGCTTGCTGGATACCGCCGAGCGGCTCGACTCCCCGGCCGTCGGCGCCGGAGAAGCCTAGCGCATCTGGCGCCGTAGCTCAACGCGGAGGATCGTGATCCTTCATAATATGCAGCTTCATTCACCAACCCGACGGCACGCGATGAGCGAGCGCAAAGCCCCGCCCCTCAGTTACCGCGATGCCGGTGTCGACATCGACGCCGGCAACGCCCTTGTCGACCGCATCAAGCCCCTGGTCGCGGGCACTTCGCGTCCGGAAGTGCTTGGCGGCCTGGGCGGCTTCGGCGGCCTGTTCCACCTGGGCGAGAAGTATCGCGACCCGGTGCTCGTTTCCGGCACCGACGGGGTCGGCACGAAGCTGCTGCTGGCCCGGCAGCTCGATCGCCACGACACCATCGGCATCGATCTGGTGGCGATGTGCGTCAACGACATCCTGGTCTGCGGCGCCGAGCCGCTGTTCTTTCTCGACTACTTCGCCTGCGGCAAGCTCGACGTCGACGCCGCTGCCGACGTGGTCGCCGGCATCGCGACCGGCTGCAAGCAGGCCGGCTGCGCCCTGATCGGCGGCGAGACGGCTGAAATGCCGGGCATGTACGACGCCGGCGAGTACGACCTGGCCGGATTCGCCGTGGGCGCGATCGAACGCGACGGCATCATCGACGGCTCGACCATCGACACCGATTGCGTCGTACTCGGCCTGGCCTCTAGCGGCCCGCACAGCAACGGCTATTCCCTGATCCGCAAGGTCATCGAGCTCAGCGACGAGCCGCTGGATACACCGTTCGCCGACGTGACCCTGGGCGAAGCCCTGCTTGCCCCGACCCGCATCTACGTCACGCAGATACTTGAGCTCCTGAGTCACCATGACGTTCGCGGCATGGCCCATATCACCGGCGGCGGCCTGACCGAGAACATCGTGCGGGTGCTGCCCGAGGCCTTTGGACTGGAGATCGATACGCACGCCTGGCGCACGCCCGGCATCTTCGAATGGCTGCAGGAAACCGGCGGCATCGAAGACGCGGAGATGCGCCGCACGTTCAACATGGGGATCGGCTTTGCGCTGATCGTGCCGGAAAACGAAGCCGGATCGATTGCGCAGGCACTGGGCGAGCCGGCGCCGGTCATCGGCCGCGTCGTCGACCGCAGCGACGGCGAGCGCGTGCGCTATCTCTGACGTGCGCGCCGGAGATCTTCCGCGCCTGGTCGTCCTGATCTCGGGGCGCGGCAGCAACTTCCAGGCCATCCAGGCCGCCATCGAAGCTGGCCAGCTCGAGGCCCGGATCGCCGCGGTCATCTCCGATCGCCCGCAGGCTCGGGGCCTGGCGCTCGCCGCCGAGGCGGGCATCGATACCGTTGCACTCGACCGCACCCGCTTCCCCGATCGGGCAAGCTTCGAATACAGCCTGTCTACCGCCATCGCCGGCTTCGAACCACGCCATGTGGTGCTGGCCGGCTTCATGCGCGTGCTCGGCGAGAACTTCGTAAACCGGCACCTGGGCCGCCTGATCAATATCCACCCTTCCCTGCTGCCGCGTCACCGCGGGCTGAACACCCACCAGCGCGTGCTCGACGCCAATGAACGCGAACACGGCGCCAGCGTCCATTTCGTCACCCCCGCGCTTGATGCCGGGCCGGTCATCAGCCGGGTGAGCATGGCGGTCGAACCCGGCGATACCGCCGATGCCCTGGCCGACCGGCTACTGCCGTTGGAACACCGGCTCTACCCGGCCACACTGGCACTTTTAACCCAACACCGAGTCGAATTAACGCATGAGTCCATTCGAATCAACGATCAGACACTCGATCAGCCGCTGGAGCTTGGCCGTGACCTGGGCCCTGACGGCCGCCTGCTCGACCGCGGCCATGGCGGCTGAGCCGCCGCCATTACCGCCGCACGAGGCGAGCTACGAAATACTTCGCCACGGCAAGAAGATCGGCGAGCTTTTGGTCAGCCTCGAGCAGCTCGACAACGGCGTCTGGCACTATCGCTCCGACACGCGCGCGACCGCCTGGTGGGTCAAGGCCCTGAATGTATCGGCCGAGGAATCCGCCCATTTCGTGTGGCGCGGCGACCGCATCGTGATGCTGACCTACCACCATGCCCAGAAAGCCCCGGCCAACAATCGCTTCTTCCAGCATCGTACCGACTGGGATGCCGGCACGACCGAGGTGCGTACCGAAGACGGCCGCCAGACCATCGAACTGGTCGACAACATGGTCGACCCCCTGAGCTTGCGCCTGCAGCTGGCAGTCAACCTGGCCGACGAGGCGCAGCGCCGGGACACGCACGACTTCACCCTGCTCGACCGCGACGAGGTCAAGGAAAAGCGCTACACCTTCGACGGCGAGGAAAGCCTCGAAGTACCCGCCGGCTGTTTCGATGCCGTGCGCATTCGACGCATCGAGAACCCGGGCTCCGACAAGAACAATCTTTCCTGGCACGCCGCTGAGTTCCACTGGATGCCGGTTCGCATCCTTCGGCGCGAAGACGGGAAGGACAAGCTGGATATCCGGTTGCTGAGCACGAATCTGCCACTGAACGGCTGCTAGGGGCCGCGTAGGTCGGGGTTACATCCCCGACGGACGACCTATCGGATCTGAACGCGCGTTACTCATACGTGTACAGACCTTGGTATTGGGGACATGCTTTGGATGCGTGAACAAACCCTCCGACGTCGTCCTCACACGTGTACAGACCTTGATGGCTTGATGTCGGGTACATGCATGGATGCGTGAACAGACCCTCCGAGGTCGTCCGTCGGGGATGTAACCCCGACCTACGCCGGCCTCGAGCGGTACGCCTGAGTCCCTCCACCCGTATAATCGAAGGTCCACCCACCGCGGAGATTCCCGATGCAACGACTCGCCAGCGTCACCGCCGTCCTGCTCCTCCTAGCCGGCTGCGCCACCAATCCGGTCACCGGCGAGCGGCAGCTGAGCCTCTACGGCGAGGACTGGGAACGCCAGGTCGGCGCGCAGCAATATGCGCCGATGCGTCAGGCCCAGGGCGGCGATCTGGTGATCGACCCGTCGGTGGTCGACTACGTCCAGTCAGTCGGTCAGCGCGTGGCGCAGTATGCTGATCGCGATCTGGATTACGAGTTTGAGGTCATCAACAGCTCGGTGCCCAACGCCTGGGCCCTGCCGGGCGGCAAGCTCGCCATCAACCGCGGCTTGCTGACCGAGCTGGGCTCGGAAGCCGAACTGGCCGCCGTGCTCGGCCACGAAGTCGTGCATGCCGCAGCCGGGCACAGTGCCCACGCCGCCTCCCGCGCTGCGCTGGCCCAGGGCGCCGTCATCCTTGGGACTGTCGCCGTGGGCGCCAGCACCGACAACGACGAGTACACCCAGGTCGCCCTGCTCGGCGGCATGATCGGCGCGCAGCTCATCCAGCAACGCTACTCGCGCAATGCCGAGCGCGAAGCCGACCTCTACGGCATGCGCTATATGAAACGCGCCGGCTACGACCCGGCCGCCGCCGTCGATCTGCAGGAAACTTTCGTGCGCCTGTCGGAGAATCGACAGGCGGGCTGGCTCGACGGCCTGTTCTCCTCGCATCCGCCCTCACCCGAACGCGTCGAGAACAACCGGCGTACCGCCAATGAGCTGGGCCGCGGCGGCGACATCGACCGGCAAGCCTATCAGAGACAAATGGCTAGGCTGCAGGATCTGCAGCCCGCCTACAAGGCGCACGACGAAGGCCGCAAGGCCCTGCAGGAGGGCAACGTGGACCAGGCCCTCGCCAAGGCGGATGAAGCGCTTGCCATCGAGAGCGGCGAGGCCCTGTTCCACGCCCTGCGCGGCGACGCCCTGGCCACCCGCGAAGACTACGCCGCCGCCGAGCGCGCCTTCAGCGAAGCGCTGAAGCGGGACTCGAGCTGGTTCTACCATCACCTGCGCCGCGGCATGGTGCGTGCGCAGAGCAAGCAGTGGTCCGGCGCCCGATCTGACCTGGGGACCAGCCTGGACATGCTGCCGACGGCCGACGCATACCTGCACCTCGGCAACGTCGAGCGCGCCACCGGCAACCGACAACAGGCCATCGAACACTACCAACACGCGGCCCAATCCAACACGCCGGCCGGCAAGCGGGCCCGGCAGAATCTGGTGGATATGGGGGTCGCGCAGCCGCAGGGGTGAACCACCCCATCGGCCAAACGCGCGCGTGGGTCGGAATCGCGGCCCCGACCCACGAGAGTTTCTATCGATTCGAGGAGTCAGGAGTCAGGGGTCAGGGGTCAGGTCGTCTCCGATCATTGAAGGAGGCCACCGGCGATCATTCAGGTCACAAAGCACCACGGCTTCCGCCTACTCCTCACGCCCCCTGATCCTTGACCCCTGACCCCTGACCCCTGAATCCTGACCCCTCAGCTCGCTCAGAACGCCACCATCAGCCCCACACCCGAGAACGTCATGCCGATGCCCGCCACCCGGCGCCAGTTCATGTCTTCCTTGAGGAACAGCCAGGCGAACAGAACGATGAAGGCCGCGGCGGTTTCGTTGAGTACGGAGGCCACCGAGGCCAGGGTGAGCTTGTAGCCGGCCAGCCAGAGCATCATCGAGACGTAACTGCCCAGCAGGCTGCCCATGACAATAATCGCCCACGGCTGCGAAGACCGGTAGTGAACCATCGCGCGCGCCCAGCCCCGCGTCGCGTAAAGAAATAACAGCATGCCTAACGTTCCGGCGGCTAGCCGCACACCCATGGTCCACATGAACGACTGCGTCTCGAGGATCGGTTTGACCATGACGATGCCGACCGCCATCATCAGCACCGCCCCCGATCCGAAGGCGACGCCCAGCCGGATGGCGCGCAGCGACACGTCGCGACGGTTCTGCCGCCAGGTCACCAGCAGGATGCCGCCGAGCACCAGCACAAAGCCGAAGTACTGCCACCAGATCAGCACCTCGCCCAGGAAGAGGATCGACATCAGGATGACGAACGGCGAGTAGAGGCTGGCCACGACGCCGGTACGCGAGGCGCCCATCAGGTTGAGCGCGCGCAGATACCAGGTGTCGGCCACGGCAATTCCGACCAGGCCCGACAGCGCCACAACCAGCCATTCGGCCCCGGAATAGCCCGGCCAGCTCAACCCGTCGACGAGCAGGATCGTCGGCACCATCAACACCGTGGCCAGAACATTCTTGAACAGGTTGAGTTCAAAGGCCGGCAGGCTCTCGCCCGACCGGCGGAACAAGACCACGGCGAGCGCCCAGCAGGCAGCGCAGGCAACCGAGAAGAACTCACCCACGCCGGGATACCACGCGCCAGGGAAGCAGCAGCGCCGCTGCGATGGCTACCTTGACGCCATAATCGCCTATCGCCAGCGTCACCCAGGGCATGTTCGTCCCATAAAAGGCCAGCGCGAAGAACAGGGCCGTATCAACCAGCGACCCGACCACGCTCGAGAACAGCGGCGGCTGCCACCACGCGCGACTTCGCAAGCGATCGAAGATGGCGACGTCCATCAGTTGCGAGACCAGGAACGCGGCACCCGAAGCCAGCGCGATGCGCGGGCTGGCCAGCCAGATCGAGGCGAGCACGGCCAGCGCAAAACCGATATACACCACCCGGCGGGCCGAGACGGTCCCGAAGCGCCGGTTGGTCAAGTCGGTGACGAAGTAGGAAACCGGATAGGTCAGCGCGCCCCAGGTCAACCAGTCGTTGAGCGGGAACTGGACGAGGTAGTTGGCGCTGGCGACGACCAGCACCATGGCGAGAATCATCAGGGGCATGACGAGAGGGCAAGAGTGATCCGACAGGCGGCTATTCTAACGGCCCGAACGGAAAATCATCCGAGGGAATTCCCGCCAGTGTTGCGGTATCCTCGGGGGCGAGACTCCGGGAGGGATGAAGCGTTGTCATGACGAACTGGCTGATCGTGCTTGGCGCCGTACTTGTTGCGTGGGCGGTATTCTGGCTGCTTTGGCCGAAGCCGCTGGCGCGACTGTTCATGGCAGCCGAACGCCAGCAGGGCCGGTTGCGGATGCGAAGAGTCGACTGTGGCGGCATCGATTGGCACCTTCTCGAAGGTGGCCACGGCGAACCGCTGGTGCTGTTGCACGGGTTCAACGGCGACGGCTATCACTTCGCCCGCGTCTCGCGTCGCCTGGGCAAGCATTTCCGGATCATCGCCCCCGACCTGCCAGGATTCGGGCAGACCCGCTTCGAAGAAGAACTCGACTACAGCGTCGAAGCCCAGGCCGACCGCGTTCTCGCCCTGCTCGACCAGCTGGGTATCGAGCGCTTCTACCTGGGCGGCAGCTCCATGGGCGGCTATGTTGCCTGCGCCCTGGCCAGAAAGGTCCCGCAGCGGGTGCGCGCCCTTTGGCTGCTCAACCCCGGCGGCTTGCAAAATGTGCCGCTGTCGCCGCTGTTCGAAGTGGTCTACGCAGGCGGGCACAATGCGCTGGTCGTTCGCGACCGCCGCGATTTCGAGCGGCTGATGGACTACTGCTTCGTTCGGCCACCCTGGCTGCCGAGACCGCTCGCGCGAGAACTGGCCGACCGGGCCGGTCGCCACGCCGAGCGGGCGGCCGAGATCTTCGAAGCGATCCGCTTTCGTTCGACCCCACTCGAGGAACTCGCCTCGGGGCTCGACTTGCCCACCCTTATTGTCTGGGGCCAGGCCGATCAGGTCTTGCATCCCAGCGGGCTCAATCTCCTCGCAGAGCGCATGCCCGAGGCGCGCACCCTGCTGCTGCCCGCGACCGGGCACCTGCCCATGATCGAGAAACCGAAAGCGACCGCCGAGGCCTGGATCAGTTTTGCCGAATCGAGCGCCCGTCAGGAGACGCAGGAAGCCGCTCGGGTATAGTATTGACGGCTACGGGGGGAGACATGAATACGGGAGGCACCATGCAACACCATTCGCGAGGCTCTTGACGTGGACCGGCACGCCATCCCGCCTGAGCGCCTGCGCTGGCAACCCGACCACGACGACGTTCCCGGTGACTCCACGCGGGACATACCCGTGCTGGACGGCACCCTGGGCCAGGAGGCCGCCGCCGAAGCCCTGCAATACGGCCTTGCAAGCCCGGGGCACAACCAGCATGTCTTCCTGCGCGGCCCGCGCGGCAGCGGCCGACAGCGGCTGCTCGACAGCCTGTTCAATAGCCTGCGACCGAGGGCGCGCCAGAATCGCGACTTCTGCTTTGTCCACAATTTCTCCAACCCCGACCGCCCGCGTCTGATCATTCTCGGCCGTGGCGAAGGACGCCCGTTCCAGAAGCAGATGCATCGCATCGCGCTGTTCGTGCGAGAGCGCCTGCCCGACATCCTGGCCAACGACCCCATCCGCGCGCGACGGGAGGCACGGCGCGAGGCTGCCGAGCGCGACATCCGCCTGCTGCTCAGACCGCTGGAAAAAAAGCTCGAGGCAGAAGGCCTGGCCCTGATCCGCAGCCAGGCCGGCCCGAACGCGCGCCTGCAGGTATCGGTACGAATCATGGGCAAGCCCGTATCGCAGGAGGAATTCCGCAACATGGTCGCGCGCAAGCAGGCCACGGAGGAAGACCGCAAGAAGTTCGAGGAGCGGATCAAGTCCTACGACGACGAAATCCAGAAGATCTCGCGTCAGATTCGCAAGAAGTGGCAGCAGGCCCAGCAGCACATCGAACAGATCGACATCACCGAAACCGCCCGCATCATGGGCGAGATGACCGCCGAAGTGTCTCAACGCTTCAAGGCCGAGGGCATCGAGACGTTTCTGCGTGAAATCATCGACGACGTGATGGAAAAGCGCATCGGCCACGAGACCAGCCAGCTCGCAGACCCGACCGTGCTCTACGGTGTCAACGTGCTCAACATGGGGCGGGAAGACAGCGGCGCGCCGGCCGTCTCGACCAGCTCGGTCTCTCCGGCCAGCCTGTTCGGAACGGTCGACCCGGCCTGGCGCAGCGGCGGGCGCGCCGTGGCCTCGTTTCAGGGCATCCGCTCGGGCACGCTGATCCAGGCCGACGGTGGATTTCTCATTCTCGACGCCGAGGATCTCGCCAGCGAGCCCAATGTCTTTCGCCAGTTGCTGCGCATCCTGCGCGCCGGTGAAGTTGCCATCTCGGCACCCACGGCCGACTGGAGCCAGGCCGCACAGTCCCTGCGACCCGAGGCGGTTCCTGTCGACGTCGGCGTCATACTGGTCGGTGATCGGGTCGCCTACGAGCGCCTCGAATCGATCAGCCGGGAGTTCTCCCGGCGCTTCCGGCTACTGGCAGACCTCGAAGAAAGCGTGGCTCGCGACGCCGAAGGGATCGACCGGACCTGTCGTTTCGTTTCGGCGGTCGTTCAGCAAGAAGACCTGCCGCCGATGACGCGACCGGCGCTGGCGGCAGTCATCGAAATCAGTGCGCGATTGTCAGACCAGCCGTCCAGGCTGACCACCCGCATCGGCCGCCTGGCCGAAATCGTTCGCGAAGCGGCATTCCTTGCGCGCCGGGACGAACAGAACGAAGTCGGCCGCGAACACGTCGAGTCGGCCTTCGGGCGAATCCGGCGCCGGGCGGGCCTGCCCTCGGCTGCACGGACACAACAAAGCGTCGACAGCGGCCTGATTCGACTGCGCGGCCGCACGGGCGGCCAGTTGAACGTGATCACCCGCGAGCGGATGGCCGACGAGATTTTCGGCGCGCCCGCACGGCTGAGCGTCACCCTCGCGCGAGCGAACAGCGCCGCCCTGTCACTGGAAAGCGACGACCGCTCGCTGCCCGTGCGGCAATTCCTGCTGCCCATGATCGCCGAGTTGCTGCACCTCGATGAACTGCCGCGGCTGCATACCGCTTTGACCATCGACCCGGCGATGCAGGCAGACGACGCGGCCGCAACCTTGCTGGCGCAGGTCTGCGGCCTGATCGCGACCCTGGCCGGTCATTCCATCCGTCAGGACCTGGCCGTCATCGGCAGCGTCGATGCCCGCGGCCAGGTCGGTCGGGTCGACTTCATCAACGAACGTATCGAAGCTTTCTTCGACGCATGCAGCCAGATCGGGCTCAACGGCCAGCAGGGCGTGATCATTCCCGCCGTCGACCGCGACCGCCTCAGCCTGGACAAGCGCGTCATCAAGGCCTGCACGAACGACCAATTCCAGGTCATTCCCGTCGCCGGCATCCCCGAAGCGCTCGAACGCCTCACCGGCAAGACGGCCGGCACCTGGAAGGAAACAGACTTCCCCGAGGATTCCGTTTTCGGCATGGCGCGGAACGCCCTGATGGACTGAGCAGCGAAGGAGACGCTGTCAACCGCTACCGTTCAGGAAGAAGGCTTCCACGAAACAGCATCCGCGTTGGAGTGAAGTCGGGCTCAAACTATTCCTGCCTGAGCAGGGCCCTTTCACCGGTGATCCCCAGCTTGTCGAGCGAGCGCTCGAGACGCTTGAGCATGGGCTTGGGGTCAACGGGGCCGGCCTCGATGCGGGCACGGTCGAAATCGATGACGTACCAGTGGCACTCGCCGTCGATGAGCAGGTTGTGGGCGTTGAGGTCGGGGTGGATGACGCCGGCGCGGAAGAAGCGGGCGAGCGTCTCCCCCAGGCGCCGCCAGTGATCCGGCTCGAGGATGTCGGCCGCCTGGGGCAGGCTGATGGTGTTCTCCAGCAATCCGGTCAGGATGGCGGCCTTGCAGGTCGGCCCCTGCCGCTCGCAGCCGGCCATCAGGGGGCGTGGAACCGGCAGCCCCATCGCCGTCATTCGCGCCAGGACTCGATACTCACGGAAGCTGCGGCTGCGCTGATAGCCGGTGAAAACGTAACGCTCGCGGCTGAGACGCGCGATCATGCCACCGCGAAGATACCGGCGAAGCACGGCCGGCCCGGCCTCCGTCGCCACGGCCAGGGCCTGGCCGCGACCGCCGAATTCCGCCAATACGGCGTCCCTGATCCGCCAGAACGCCGGATCGAGCCACTCCGGGCTGACCACGTCCAGGCTGGTCGGGTCATATAGAATACGCAGGGAGCCTGCTTGCAGTTCAGATTCCGGCATTTCGCCCTTTTTTGTTTTCGATTCAGATTGGCCTCATCGTGCCCGATCCCCTGACGAACGAGCCACCGAGTTCCATTTGCCTGCTGCGCCTGTCGGCGCTCGGCGACGTGTGCAATACCGTACCGCTAGCGCGCGCCATCCAGCGCGCCTGGCCGGAAACGGCCCTGACCTGGATCGTTGGCAAGGCCGAGTACCGGCTGGTGCATGATCTGGCCGGCGTGGAGTTCATTGTATTCGACAAGCGCGGGCCGTTCGCCGGCTTCCGAGATGCTAGACGCCGGCTCGAGGGACGTCACTTCGACACGCTTGTCCTCGCCCAGGTGTCGCAACGCTCCTCCCTGCTGGCCAGCCTGGTGCGCGCCGATCGCCGGATCGGATTCGACCGGGCCCGCTCGCGGCCCGGGCACGGCCTGGCGACCAATGAGCGCATCGACGCCGTCCCGTTCCAGCACCAGGTCGATGCCTTTCTGGAGTTCGCTCGCTACCTGGGGGTGCCCACGCAAGACGTGGACCGCCGCCTGCCCGTGCCCGAGGAATCGCGCGCCTTTGCCCGCGAGCAACAGCCAGAGGCCGGCCGCGCCGTCATCATCAGCCCCGCATCGAGCCATACGCGGCGCAACTGGCACGCGGCCGGCTACGCAGCCGTGGCCGACTGGGTAATCGAACAGACCGGCCGCCCCGTGATCCTGATGGGCGGGCCCGGCCCGGCCGAAAAGGCGCTGGGGCAGGCAATCGAGAAAACGGCTCGCAACCGGATGGTCAACCTGATCGGACGAGACACCATCAAGCAGGCGCTGGCCATGTTTGAGCGCGCCGCCTGCGTGATCGCACCGGACTCCGGGCCGGCGCATTTTGCCGATGCCATGGGCACGCCGGTCGTCGGCCTTTATGCAGCTACCTGGGCACGCCGCTCCGGCCCGTTCGAGAGCCTGGCGCACACGGTGGATTGCTTCGATCAGGCCGCGCGGACTTTTGCCGGTCGTGCGCCCGAGAAGCTGCGCTGGGGCAAGCGTCTGGAACGTGCCGGGGTGATGGATCTCATCACCCCGGCGATGGTCATCGAGAAGCTTCAGGCGCTCCTCGCCGACTGATTACCAGTTGGCACAATCCGCATCGGCGTCTTCCGTCGCCGAATCCGACAGGCGCGTGACCGTGACGTTGGCCTGCGCGGTCGCGCCAGACGGATCGGAAATCGTGTAGCTGAACTGGTTGCGGCCGTTGCAGGAGTCGCTGACGAGGAATGTGACAGTTCCGTCGCCGTTGACGGTCACTTCCGCGGGCCGACCATACCACTGCACGATGTCGACGACCTCCAGCGGGTCCCCGTCGGGGTCGAAGTCGTTGGCCAGCACGTCCACGGTCACGGCCTGGCCGGCGGTGGTCGTAGCCGTATCTGGATTGGCCACCGGCGCGCGGTTGGCAAAGGCGACGTCGATGACGACCGAACCCGTTGCTTCACCGCCGCGACCGTCACTGACCGTGTAGTCGAAGCTGTCGCTGCCCACGAACTCGTCATTGGGCGTATAGCGCAAGACGCCACCCGACTGGGTCACCGTGCCGTTGGCCGGCTGGGTGAAGCCGGACACGCTCAGCTCGTCGCCGTCGGGATCACTGGCCTCGGCGAGTACGTCGATATCCACCGGCTGGTTGCGCAGCGTCGCGGCGCTGAGGTCACCCACCACCGGCGGCTGGTTGGTCGACTGCACCGTAACCGCCACGCTGGCGCTGGCCTCACCGCCGAAGCCGTCCTCGAGCGTGTAGCTGAAGCTGTCGCTACCCGTGTAGCCGGCCGCGGGGGTGTAGATCACCTGATCACCGCTGATAGATACCTGGCCGTTCGCCGGCTGGCTCACGGCAATGATGCTGAGCACATCGCCATCGGCATCGCTGTCGTTGGCGAGCACATCGAATGCGTTGTCGACCGAATCGGCATCGACGGTGAACTGGTCATCCGCGGCCTGCGGGGCGTCGTTGGCGAACTCGATTTCACCCTCTGTCACGCTGGCCGTACTCTCCTGGTAGCGGTAGTAGTCCACGATGCGCTTGTGGCGAACCGGGTTGCGCAGCGCTCGGCGGATCCAGGGCGCCTCGACCGGAACCTCGACGCGGCGAACCTCGGTGGCCGGCTCGTCCGGGCCGACGGTAATCGTTTCGGTGCTGCGGCGTTCGGTCACGAAACTGATTTCCACGCGGCGATTGCGCTCGCGGTTCTCTTCGCTGTCATTCGGGAATCGCGGCTGAGTTTCGCCTTCGCCCTGCCAGTCGATCTGCCCGGCGTCGACGCCGCGCGAGGTCAGGTAATCCACCACCGAGCGCGCACGGCGCTCGCTCAGGCCCTGGTTGTAGGCCTCGGTGCCGATATCGCAGGTGTGACCGACGATCTGGATGTCACCGACGAGGCCGGCGTCATCGATCATGGCCAGTACTTCGTCGAGCGTGTTCTCGGCCGCGGGCTTGAGCGCGGCGCTGTCGAAATCGAAGGTCGTGCGATCGGTCAGCGTGACTTCGTTGACCGTGACGCGCTCTTCGGTGCGCGGCTCGCCGGCGACTTCGACCTCGACCTCGCGGTACTGCTGCGACGGGCGGAAGGAACTGCTCGCGCCGCCGAAGCTGAAGCTGTAGACGACGCTGCCGCGCAGGTCGTCGTCGTCGATGACGAAATCGCCGTCCTTGTGCGCGTAGCTCGTGCGCAAGCTCAGGCCGTGCGGCGAATTGTGGAATCGCTTGTCGAGCGACAGCGATGCCGTCAGCTGGGTAGAGCTGTAGTCGCCTTCCTCGTAGTCGAGCCCACCGCGCAGGCGGATGAGGCGGTTCTCGAAGAAACGCTCGGCGCGCAGGCCCAGGCCCCAATCGTAGGGCTCCTCGAACCATTCGGTGACGGTTTCGATGGTGTCGACGCGCGAGAAGTCGCGGCCGTCGATCTGGCCGGTGACCAGCAGCTCGTCGATGGAGGTTGTCGTATCGACCCGGCGCTCGTCGGACAGCGCCGTCATGCCGTAGCCGGAAAAAGCCCAGCTTCTGCCTTCCCAGCCACCGCCGAAGGTCAGCTTGCGGTCCTCCAGCTGGTTCTGGTCGGCGGCGACGAACAGTTTGGCGACGTTGCCGTCGGTATAGACAGGCCCGTCCGGGACCTTCCTCGGCCACTTCGT
Source organism: Lysobacterales bacterium (assembly GCA_034520805.1). Classification (GTDB taxonomy): domain Bacteria; phylum Pseudomonadota; class Gammaproteobacteria; order Xanthomonadales; family Wenzhouxiangellaceae; genus Wenzhouxiangella. The sequence goes on from JAXHNG010000008.1 coordinate 622,540, forward strand.
TGATCAGCCAGTGGTAGTTGAGCTTGACGCCGCCGGCGCCTTCGCCGCCCAGCCAGCCGTCGCCGATGAAGCTCGACCGCTGCGATTCGTGCAGGGCCGCCTCGAATTCACCGATGACATCGAACTCGCTGTCGAGACCGATACCGATGCGATAGCGATCGCCGATGAAGTGATAGGTCGGCGTACCGGCCTGTGAGCGAGCCCTGTCGTCGTCTTCGACCTGGGCGATCGCCACGGTGGCGAGAACCTGAGCCAAAACAAGAGAAATCATCAATTTGCGAAGCATCGCAGCAGTCCCTGGCTAGTGTTTTTGAAAGCGCGATTCGATTCTACTCGCCTCGAGCAGGACAAGGCCATGAAGACCCGCGGAGAAATCCCACGCACTCTATTCCCTTCAGTCGTAGTTCCTGTACGACTTTTCTTCGACAATCTCCGAACCCAGCCGTTCATTGATCCGCTTCTTTAATGCCGCCCGCTCGTCGTTGCGCTGATACACCGATCGCGCCAGTTCGACGAAAGCGATCCCCGAAGCGCTTGACGCGCTCTTCGTCGCGGATCTGCGTCCTCGATCTCCCACAGCGCTTCGTTGACCTCGCGCAGCAGCGCGCGAAGGCGTCCAAGCTCCTCATCGTCCAGGCCGGATTTGCGCCAGGCATGCGAAAGCAACTCATGCTCGCGTCGCACGTTGGCCAGCTTGGCCTCGTCGTCGATGCGATCGAGCTTGATTTCCAGGATGGTGAGCTTGTCGAGCAGTTCACCGGGAGAGACGGGAATCAGCAGTTCCATGGGGTGTGTCCTTGGCCATCAGTTCTAGCGAGCCGGGCTGGTCGGCTCAGCGGGAAACTGGAACAAAAAAACCGCGAAGGCACAAGGTTGGCGATTCCCCGGCGCTCTTCGCGGTTGGTATTCTGCAGTTTGACGACCGCCCGGAAGTCCGGGCAATCGTCAGGTAGCGATCAGGACTGCTCGTCTTCCTTGAGCGCCTTCATGCTCAGGCGAATGCGGCCCTGCTTGTCGACCTCGAGCACCTTGACCTTGACCTTGTCGCCTTCGGCCAGCTCATCGGTGACGTTCTCGACGCGCTCGTCGGAGATCTGCGAGATGTGGACGAGGCCGTCCTTGCCCGGCAGGATCGTCACGAAAGCACCAAAGTTCATGATCTTGGTGACCGTGCCTTCGTAGACCGTACCCACTTCGACGTCGGCGGTGATCTGCTCGATCATGCGGCGCGCCTCGTCGGCGGCTGCCTGATTGACCGAAGCGATGGTAACCGTGCCGTCGTCCTGGATGTCGATGGTCGTGCCGGTTTCCTCGGTGATCTGGCGGATAGTTGCGCCGCCCTTGCCGATCACGTCACGGATCTTGTCCGGGTGCACCTTCATGGAGAACAAACGCGGCGCGTACTCGCTCATTTCCTCGCGCGGACGCTCGATGATCTGGTTCATCTCGCCGAGAATGTGACGACGGGCGTCGGTCGCCTGCTTGAGCGCGACTTCCATGATCTCCCGGGTAATACCGGTGATCTTGATGTCCATCTGCAGCGCGGTCACACCGTCGGCGGAACCGGCCACCTTGAAGTCCATGTCGCCGAGGTGGTCCTCGTCACCGAGAATGTCGGTGAGTACGGCAAAACGGTCGCCGTCCTTGATCAGGCCCATGGCGATACCGGCCACCGGCGCCTTGAGCGGAATGCCGGCATCCATCATCGCCAGCGAGGAACCGCAGACGGTCGCCATGGAGCTCGAGCCGTTGGACTCGGTCACTTCCGAGACGATGCGCAGGACGTATGGAAACTCCTCACCCTTGGGCACGACTGCACTGAGCGCACGCTTGGCCAGCTTGCCGTGACCGATCTCGCGACGCTTGGGACCGAGCATGAAGCTGGTTTCGCCGACGCAGAACGGGGGGAAGTTGTAGTGGAGCATGAACTGCTCCTTGTACTCGCCCTCGATGGCATCGATGATCTGCGCGTCGCGGCCGGTGCCCAGGGTGACCACGCACATGGCCTGGGTCTCACCGCGGGTAAAGATGGCCGAACCGTGGGTGCGCGGAAACACGCCGATCTGCATGTCGAGCGGGCGCACGGTAGTCAGGTCGCGACCGTCAATGCGCGGCTTGCCTTCGAGAATCTGGTTGCGCACGTACTTCTTCTCGAGCGCGGCGAACTCGTCCTTGACGTCGTCTTCGCTCGGGGCGTTCTCGTCGCCTTCCGGGCACAGCTTCTCGACCACGCTCGCGCGCAGCTCGCTGATGGCGTCACGACGAATCATCTTGTCGGTGTTCTCGTAGGCCTTCGCCAGGCCTTCGGAAGCCAGGTCGGCCACCTTCTGGTCCAGACCGGCGGGGCGCTCGGGCGCCTGCCAGTCCCACTTCGGCTTGCCGGCTTCAGCCGTCAGCTCTTCGATTGCCTTGATGGCGACCTGCATCTGCTCGTGGCCGAAAGTGACCGCACCCAGCATCTGCTCTTCCGAGAGCTGGTCGGCTTCGGATTCGACCATCAGCACGGCGTCGGAAGTGCCGGCAACCACCAGATTCAGGCGCGACTCGTCGAGCTGGCTGGTGGTCGGGTTGATGACGTACTCGCCGTCGACGAAACCGACACGGGCGCCACCGATCGGGCCCTGGAACGGCGCGCCGGAGAGCGACAGCGCCGCCGATGCACCGATCATGGCCGGGATGTCGGCATCCACTTCAGGATTGCATGACATGACCGTCGCGATGACCTGGGTTTCGTTGAGGAAGGCCTTGGGAAACAGCGGCCGGATGGGTCGGTCAATCAGGCGCGAGGTCAGGGTGTCTTTCTCGGTCGGCCGCCCTTCGCGCTTGAAGAAACCGCCGGGAATGCGGCCGGCCGAATAGAATTTTTCCTGGTAGTTGATGGTCAGCGGGAAGAACGGCTGACCCGGCTTGGCTTCCTTGCGAACCACGGCGGTCACCAGGACCACGGTGTCGGCCATGGTCACCAGCACGGCCCCGTCGGCCTGGCGTGCGACATGCCCGGTTTCGAGCGTGACGTCGTGCTCGCCGAATTTAAACGTTTTACTGAACTTCTTCACTTCATTCACTCCACTTTGCACTTGCAATAGAAAACACCCCGGACTAGCTCGAAAGCTACCGGGGTGTCGTATTCAATCGGGCCGAAACCGCGGATTAGCGGCGCAGACCAAGGCGCTCGATCAGGTCGCGATAGCGCTGGACGTCTTTTTTCTTGACGTAATCCAGCAGCGAACGACGCTGATTGACCAGCTTGAGCAGGCCTCGACGGGAGTGATGGTCCTTCTTGTGATGCTCGAAGTGTCCGGTCAGGTGCTTGATGCGCGCAGTCAACAGCGCAACTTGCACTTCCGGAGAACCCGTATCACCCTCGGAGAGCTGGTGTTCCTTGACGACCTGGCTTTTTTCTTCAGCGGTCAGAGTCATTGTTCAATCTACTCCTGAAACAATCATGTTGGGCGACCGGGCTTTTCCAGAAAACCCCCTGGGACAAGCCCCAGGCCGGGCTTTGTGCAAAAGCCCCAGTCGCCAGATTTCGTTAAGCCCGGCATTATAACCGCGCCCGAGAGGCCGGGGCAACCTGTTTAGGGCGGGAAATTCCGTGGTCCGTGGTCCGTGGTCCGTGGTCCGTGGTCCGTGGTCCGTGGTCCGTGGTCCGGGGTCCGTGGTCCGGGGTCCGGGGTCCGAAAACGGGAAACGGGAAACGGGAAACGGGCCATCGTAGGTCGGCGTTACATCGCCGACGGACGACCTGGATAGTCCGCACACATAGGGCTCACGCGTGTACAAGCCTGGAACGTTGTCCGTCGCGGATGTAACCGCGACCTACGCGGCCTAATTCCCAGGCAAACGCAAGGCCATTCAAGCCGCGTCTTCAGCGCTCAGGTTGATACGCAGGCCGGCGGCCGCTGCAAGCCTCACCAAGCCGTCCAGGGAAAACCGGCTGAGCTTGCCCCGCATCAGGTCGGAAATGCGCGGCTGACTCACCCCCAGGCGCCGGGCGGCCTCGCTCTGCGTCCAACCCTGGGCCTGAATCCGGTCTCGCAGCGCGCGCATCAGGGCAGAGCGCATTCGCATGTTCTCAGCCTGCTCTGGCTCGCGAGCAATGGCGTCCCAGACGTTTTCGAAAGCTTCAGTGTCCATTAGTCCTGCTCCTGCTCCTGCACCAGGCGCCGATAGCGCTTCTGTGCCAGTTCGAGATCCTGTCGTGCCGTGCGTTGAGACTTCTTCTGAAAACAATGCAGCACATGGATCGCGTCGGCAAACCGGGCAACGTAGATCACCCGGTAAGCCCCGTCGGATTCGCGGATTCTGATTTCACGAACGCCCTTGCCGACCATTTTCATGGACCGCCAGTCGTCCGGATCATGACCCAGTTGAACCTGATCGAGCTGGAAGCCTGCATCCTGCCGCGCAGAATCGGGAAAAGATCTTAGACCCGCCAGCGCACTACCGTGGAACCGGATGGGCTTCCTGCGATCTGTCATGTTGGAATTATATTAAACTTTATATACTCAAGCAAGAACCAGCCAACCAGCCAACGAGTCAACCGCTCGCCCAACCCGCTACAATAGAGCGCTTTGAGCGACCGGAGCCCCCATGCCCCGCTTGGACAGCCACGTCAACCGCAAGGACGCCGATTTCGTCGCGCGTTACGAGCACCACCGGCAACTGGCCGCCGACCTGCGCGAAAAGCTGGAAAAAACCGCCATGGGCGGCTCCGAGAAGGCGCGCGAAAAGCATGAGGCCCGCGGCAAGCTCTTGCCGCGCGAGCGCGTCCGCACGTTGCTCGATCCAGGCAGCCCCTTCCTGGAAGTCGCGCCGCTGGCAGCCAACGGGATGTACGAGGACGTCGCACCCGGCGCGGGCGTGATTGCCGGCGTCGGGCGGGTCAACGGCGTCGAATGCATGGTCGTGGCCAACGACGCCACGGTGAAGGGCGGCACTTACTACCCCATCACGGTCAAAAAGCACCTGCGCGCCCAGGAAATCGCGCTGGAGAACAATCTCGCCTGCATTTACCTGGTCGACTCCGGCGGCGCCTTCCTGCCGCTGCAGGACGAGGTCTTCCCCGATCGCGACCACTTCGGCCGCATCTTCTACAACCAGGCACGACTTTCGGCGAAGAACATCCCGCAGATCGCGGTGGTGATGGGCTCGTGCACCGCCGGCGGCGCCTACGTGCCGGCCATGTGCGACGAAGCGATCATTGTCAAGGAACAGGGCACGATCTTTCTCGGCGGCCCGCCGCTGGTCAAGGCCGCAACCGGCGAGGAAGTCGACGCCGAAACGCTTGGGGGCGCAGATGTGCACACCCGCCTGTCCGGCGTAGCCGACCATTTCGCCGAGAACGACACCCACGCGGTGGCCATCGCCCGCGAGCTGGTCGGCAACCTGAACCGGCCCGACCCCGCTTTCTCGCCGACCGAGGACCCCAGCGAGCCAGCCTACCCCGCCGACGACATCTACGGCATCCTGCCCGACGACACCCGCTATCCCTTCGAAGTACGCGAGATCATCGCCCGAATCGTCGACGGCTCGGAATTTACCGAGTTCAAGGCCCGCTACGGCACGACCCTGATCTGCGGCTTCGCATCGATTCACGGCTACAAGGTCGGCATCGTCGCCAACAACGGCATCCTGTTCTCGGAGTCGGCCCTGAAGGGCGCGCACTTCATTGAACTGTGCAACCAGCGCAACATCCCGCTTGTCTTCCTGCAGAACATCACCGGCTTCATGGTGGGCAAGAAATACGAGCAATCGGGCATCGCCCGCGACGGCGCCAAGATGGTCACCGCCGTGGCCTGCTCGCACGTGCCCAAGTTCACGGTGGTCATCGGCGGCTCCTTCGGCGCGGGCAACTACGCCATGTGCGGCCGCGCCTACCAGCCGCGCTTTTTGTGGATGTGGCCCAACGCCCGCATCTCCGTGATGGGCGGCGACCAGGCCGCCAGCGTGCTCGCCACGATCAAGCGCGATGCGCTCGAGGCGCGCGGCGAGAATTGGCCGGAAGACGAGGAAGAGAAGTTCAAATCACCGATTCGCGACCAGTACGAACGCCAGGGGCACCCCTACTACGCCAGCGCGCGGCTATGGGACGACGGTATCATCGACCCGGTCGACACCCGCCGCGTCCTGGGCCTGGCCATCGCGGCCTCGGCCAACGCCCCGATCGAACGCGAACGCTTCGGCGTGTTCCGGATGTAGTGGCGAGGGGCTAGGAGTCAGGATTCAGGGGTCAGGGAGAACCGACCGAGCTGACCCCTGACTCCTGACTCCTGAATCCTTGCCTCCAAAGACTCAAGACGACAGGTACCTGCATGACCGAACTACTGACTCACAAGACCGACGACCGCGGCGTCGCCACGGTGACATTGAACCGGCCAAAGGTGCACAACGCCTTCAACGCCGAGTTGGTGGCCGAGCTTTCGCAGGCTTTCGACAAGGTGGCCAACGATGGCGCACGAGCCATGATCCTGACCGGCGAGGGCCACAGCTTTTCCGCCGGCGCGGACCTCAACTGGATGCGCGACATGGCCGAAGGCTCGGAGTCGGACAACCGCGAAGACGCCAGGCGCCTGGCGGCCATGTTGCGCACGCTCGACCAGCTACCCTGCCCGACCGTCGCGCGAGTTAACGGCCATGCCTTCGGCGGCGGCGTCGGGCTGATTGCCTGCTGCGACCTGGCCGTGGCGCTGGAGACGGCTAAATTCGGGCTCACCGAGGTGCGCCTGGGCCTGGCGCCGGCGACGATCGCGCCGTTCGTGATCCCGCGTATTGGCGTCAACAACGCCCGCCACTACATGCTCACCGGCGAGCGTATGGACGCAGAGCGCGCCGTGCATATCGGCCTGATCAGCGATATCGTCCCCGCCGGCCAGCTCGACGGCCACGTGGCCGATCTGGTCGACCTGCTACTCGCCGGCGGCCCGCACGCCCAGGCGCACTGCAAGGAACTGATCCACACCATCGCCAGCGGCCGCCACGACGAAGCCGAAACCGACCGCCGCACCTCCGAACTGATCGCCGCCCTGCGCGTCTCGCGCGAAGGCCAGGAAGGCCTCAATGCCTTCCTCGAAAAGCGCAAGCCTTCATGGGTGGAGGGCAATTCCTGAAAAACCTTAATGGATCCACAGATAAACACAGATAGAAAACAATAAGAGGCGCGCCAGGAGACACGCTCCGGGCAGCTATCGACTAGTGGGCCCGCTTTCAATCCCTTTCTTTATCCGTGTTCATCTGTGGACATAATTTTCTTGTTTAAGACTTATGTTCAAAGCCTTCCTGATCAGCGGTGAAAATGAATTCGCCTTCCACCATGCGGCCCGGCAGTCGGGCCTTCCGCCCGTGCTAGACTTCTCCGACAAAGCTTGATCCAGTAAGCAAAAGCAAGACAAGAAAATCTGCGGGGACACAATATGAGGAAGGTTCTGCCGCTGTGCATCGGCCTGTTGTGGCTGCTTGCCGCAAGTGCCGAGGCGCAGACCACCATGCGCCTGCTGATCGTCGGCGACAGCTGGGCCGAGCAGCAGTGGGAAGACGGCTCTCACGCCCTTGTCTTTTCCCAGAACGGCCTGTCGGATTTCGGCATCTACGGCGACTCCACCACCGAAAGCGGCTCGACCGCCTTCGACTGGAAGCAGGCCAGCTACCTGCAACTGGTCGATGCGGCGCTGGCAACCTACCCCGATATCGACACCGTGCAGCTGACCGTCGGTGGCAATGACTTTCTCGACGTTTGGAACACCGGCATGACCGAGGTCGAGGTCGAGACCCTGACCAACGCGATCCTGTTCGACCTCGGCCTGATAATCGATCATATCCTTGGTCAAGACCCCGGCGTGGAAGTGCTCGTCAGCCTGTACGACTATCCCAATTTCCGTGACACTCTGGGTGGCCTTGGCGGGTGGTTTGCCTGTGGCCCCCGTCACGAGGACATGGGCCAGCCCACGCCCTTACAGCTCAACGAAGCCGCCACCGGTCTGGTCGAGTCAATCTCCGAAATCGCCGGCCAGAACGCCCGCACCCACTTCGTCGATCATTTCAGCCTGATGCAGAACCACTACGGCCTGCCCGGCATGCCGCCGGGCAGTATCGAACCGCCCGGTGACATCAACGAGCCCAGCCCGGTCGAAGCAATGCGGGAGCATTTCTTCGGCCTGGCAACCGACTGTTTCCACCTCAAGCCTGAGGGTTACGAGGTAATCGTCCAGAATCTCATCGACCAGTTCCTGGCCGCCCGCATGAACGGACAAGCCGCGGTCGAGCTGGCCGACCTGCAGCACACCTACAACGGAACCCCGGTGACCGCGCAGGCCAGTACCGAGCCGTCCGGGCTCATCCACTCGCTCAGTTACGACGGCCAGGTCCAGCCCCCGGTAGATGCCGGCAGCTACCTCGTGGAGGCCACCGTCGACCAGCCCGGCTGGAACGGCCAGGCGAGCGGCACACTGATCATCGAGCCGGCCGAACAGACGATCGCCTTCGATCTTCCCACCGCATTGCCGACGGATCATCCACCAATTACGCTCAACGCCAACGCCGATTCCGGCCTGGCGGTCGAGTTCACCGTGATCTCCGGGCCGGCCACGCTCGATCAGGCGACGCTCGTTCTCGACGGCCAGCCCGGCACCGTCGTCGTCGAGGCCAGCCAGCCCGGCAATTCCAACTGGCTATCCGCCGGGCCGGTGACACAAAGCATCGAGATTCTCGGCGACGAGCTGTTCCGCGACGCTTTCCTCAGCCCAGACTGATCGGCCAGTAAAAACGAGTGGCCGGCACGCCACTCGGCGTCAATCGCCCGCGGGCGATACGGTAAACTTCCCCGCATGTTCAAAACAGTCCTAATCGCCAACCGCGGCGAGATCGCCTGCCGCATCATCGCCACCTGCCGCCGCCTGGGTGTGGAGACGGTGGCCGTCTACTCCGATGCCGACGCCGAAGCGCGGCACGTGCGCCTGGCCGACCGGGCCGTGCGCATCGGCGCCGCAGAGGCTCGCAAATCCTACCTGGATATGGATCGAATCATCCAGGCGGCGAAGGACACGGCTTCGCAGGCGATCCACCCCGGCTACGGCTTCCTGTCGGAGAACGCCGGCTTCGCCCGCAAGCTTCGCGACGCCGGCCTGATCCTGATCGGGCCGGCACCGGAAACGATGGACCTGATGGGCTCCAAGGCCGCGGCCAAGGCGAAGATGGAAGCTGCCGACGTACCGCTCATTCCCGGCTACCACGGCGACGATCAGGCCGATGACAGGCTTCTGAAGGAAGCCGAACGAGTCGGCTTTCCGCTGATGCTCAAAGCCGCGGCCGGCGGCGGCGGCAAGGGCATGCGCGTGGTGCATTCGAAAGAAGAGTTCGACGAGGCATTGAAGGCCGCCCGGCGCGAAGCCTCCGGCGCCTTCGGCGACGAGCGCATGATCATCGAGCGCTACCTGCCAACGCCACGCCATATCGAGGCCCAGGTTTTTGCCGACACGCACGGCAACACCGTGCACCTGTTCGAGCGCGATTGTTCCAGCCAGCGCCGCCACCAGAAGATCATCGAGGAAGCCCCGGCCGCCAGGCTCGACGACAAGGTTCGCCAGCAGCTGCTGAATGCAGCCGTGCGCGCGGCCGAGGCGGTCGACTACGTCGGCGCCGGCACGGTGGAATTCCTGGTCGACGGCGAGGAGTTCTTCTTCCTGGAAATGAACACCCGGCTGCAGGTCGAGCACCCGGTGACCGAGTGCATCACCGGCCTGGACCTGGTCGAATGGCAGCTGCGTGTTGCCTCGGGCGAGGCGCTGGCACTGAAGCAGGACGACATCCGCGCCAGCGGCCACGCCATGGAAGCGCGCATCTACGCCGAGGATCCCGACCAGGGCTTTGTGCCCTCGACCGGCCACATCCACGCACTGCTGCTTCCCGAAAACGACTGGGTTCGCGTGGACTCCGGGGTGGAATCAGGCGACGAAGTCAGCATGCACTACGACCCGATGATCGCCAAGCTCATCGTCCACGACAGCACGCGCGAGGCCTGCCTGGCCCGGCTCAACCAGGCCCTGGCCGCCAGCTTCGTCGCCGGCCCGACCACCAACCTGGGCTTTCTTCAGGCCCTGGCCGGATCGGACTTATTTGCCGACGCCGCCATCGACACCGGTCTGCTCGACCGCGAGCTCTCGACCATTCTGGATGCAGGCGAACTTCCGCTTGAAGTACTGGCCGCGGCCGCCGGTCGCTGGCTGCTGAAGCAAGAGTCCGATGCGACCGGCCGTACCGCCTGGGACGTCTGTGACAGCTGGCGCCTGGGCGAGCCGGCCACGCGCAGCATCGATATCGAGTCCGCCGGCCAGCGCGTCAGCGTCGAGGCGAGCGGATATCGAGGTGACTACGAACTGAAAATCGACGGCGAATCGCACCCCGTGCGAATCAAGCAGCTGGGCGCCAGCGAGTTCAGCCTGACGCTAGACGGACAAAGCCGGCGGCTCCAGATCCATGTGGCCGACGACTACCGCCTGGAGGTCTGCATCGCGGGCCGCCGCTGGCCGGTCAGCCGCCACGCGCGCTTCGAGGCCGCCGTCGAAAGCGGCACCGGCGACGGCCGACTGCTCGCGCCGATGCCCGGCAAGATCCTCGAGATCCGCGCCAAGGCCGGTCAGACCGTCTCCGAGGGCGAGACCCTGCTGATCATGGAAGCCATGAAGATGGAGCTGGCCATCAAAGCGCCGATGGACGGCGAGGTCTCGGAGATCGCCGTGTCGGCCGAGGATGTCGTCGAAGCCGACAGCCTGCTGCTGGCGATGAAAGAACGGGAATCATCCGGTCAGCCCTGATCACCGACACCCTGCGACCCGGATGGGCCGTCCGTCGCCCGCTCGGCTTCGATTTTCAGCAATTCGGCCTTGCGATTGGCCAGGCGCGTGAGAACCCACAAAAGACGGATCAGCACCCCCGCCAGCACGAACATCATCACCACCATGACCAGGTAAACGATTGCAACGCCGAATCCAAGCGAAAACGATCCCATGAAAGCACCTCCTGCATACGAAAGCCAAACATCGAAAAGCCTACCAGATCCCGGCCAGTCGGCTGATAACGACCGGCTGCCTGCGCCGCGGATCCTGAAGCGATGTCAAGATGGTCGTACCCCCGTGATCCGTGGATAATCGTGGGCTTCGAATAGCGATCATCGACCACGACCACCCATGACCGACTCGACCGCCGCAAACGTTGCGCCTCGAATTGCCCAGCGCATCGCCGGAGAAATCGACGCCCGCGCCAACCAGGTTACCGCCGCCGTCAGGCTGCTCGACGAGGGCGCGACCGTGCCCTTCATCGCCCGCTATCGCAAGGAAGTCACCGGCGGGCTCGATGACACGCAACTCAGGAATCTCGAGACCCGGCTGAGCTACCTGCGCGAGCTCGAGGACCGGCGTGCCACGGTCCTGGCCACCATCGACGAGCAGGGCAAGCTCACCGACGAACTCAGAAAGGATATCCAGAGCGCCGACACCAAGGCCCGCCTGGAAGACCTCTACCTGCCGTACAAACCCAAGCGCCGCACCCGGGCCCAGATCGCCCGGGAGGCCGGCCTGGAGCCGCTGCTCGACGCCCTGCTGGACGACCCGGGGCACGACCCCCGGTCGGTTGCCGCCAGCTACGTGGACGCGGACAAGAAAGTGGACGACGCCGACGCGGCCCTGGACGGCGCCCGGCAGATCCTGATCGAGCGCGCGGGCGAGCACGCCGACCTGCTCGGCGAATTGCGCGACTGGTATGCCGGCTGTGCGCGCCTGGTCTCACGCGTGATCGACGGCAAGGAGAACGAAGGCGCCAAGTTCCGCGACTATTTCGAGTACGCCGAGCCGCTGCAGAAAGCGCCCTCGCATCGCGTACTGGCCATGCTCAGGGGGCGCAACGAAGGCGTACTCAACATGGAGCTCGAACCCGGCGACGATTCGGCCGCTGGCCACGAGCACGCCATTGGCCGGGTAGCGCATTTTCTGGGCATCTCAGACCGCGGCCGCCCGGCCGACGAATGGTTGGCCAGCGGTGCGCGCCTGGCCTGGAAGGCCCGCGTACAGATGAACCTGCAGGTCGAGCTGATGGTGGTCGCACGCGAGCGCGCCGAGGCCGAGGCGATCCGCATCTTCGGCAACAACCTGGGCGACCTGATGCTGGCCGCTCCGGCCGGTGCGCGCACGGTCATGGGCCTGGACCCGGGCCTTCGCACCGGCACCAAGGCGGTCGTCATCGACGGCACGGGCAAGCTGCTCGATACCGCCACGATCTATCCGCTGCCGCCGCAAAAGCGCATCGAGGATGCTGTGGACACCCTCGGCGCCCTGTGCCGCAAGCACGAAGTCGAGCTGATCGCCATCGGCAACGGCACGGCTTCGCGCGAGCTGGACCAGTTCGTCGCGCACGCGCTCAAGCAGCTGGGCCTGCGCGGCATCCAGAAGCTGGTGGTCTCCGAGGCCGGCGCCTCGGTCTACTCGGCCTCCGAACTGGCCGCGAAGGAGTTCCCGAACCTCGACGTCAGCCTGCGCGGCGCGGTCTCCATTGCCCGGCGGCTGCAGGACCCCCTGGCCGAACTGGTCAAGATCGAGCCGAAAGCAATCGGCGTTGGCCAATACCAGCACGACGTGGACCAGTACAAACTCGCGAAAGCACTCGATGCCCGCGTCGAAGACTGCGTCAACGCCGTAGGCGTGCACGTCAACACGGCCTCCAGTGCCCTGCTCGCGCGCGTGGCCGGCCTCAACCAGACGGTGGCCGACAACATCGTCACCCACCGCGACGACAACGGAACGTTCCGCCGGCGCAGAGACCTGAAAAAAGTCCCGCGCTTGGGCGAGAAGACGTTCGAGCAGGCCGCCGGCTTCCTGCGCATCGCCGACGGCGACGACCCGCTCGACGCGTCGGCCGTGCACCCGGAAGCCTACCCGGTGGTCAAGCGCATCCTGGAGAAGCTATCGAAGCCGGTCGGGGCGGTGATTGGCGACACGCAAGCCCTGCGGAGTCTCGACGCGAATCAGTTCACCGACGAGCGCTTCGGCCTGCCGACCGTGCGCGACATCCTCAAGGAGCTGGAAAAGCCCGGCCGCGACCCGCGCCCGGAATTCCAGACGGCGAAGTTCGCCGAGGGCGTGGACACGATCAGGGACCTGCGACCGGGCATGATCCTCGAAGGCACGGTCAGCAACGTCGCCGCCTTCGGCGCCTTCGTCGATCTGGGCGTCCACCAGGATGGGCTGGTCCACATCAGCGCAATGAGTGACCGTTTCGTCAAGGATCCGAGAACAGTCACCAGGGCCGGGGACGTCGTCAAGGTCAAGGTCATGGACATCGATCTCGAGCGCAAACGCATCGCCCTGAGCATGAGACTGGACGACCCGCTCCCCGACGAGGCCGCTGCTGCGCCGAAGAACGAAAAAAAAGCGAAGGGTCCCCGGCGAGAGCGAGACGGGAAATCGGGCAAGAAGACCTCTCAAGCACCGAACGGAACCTTCGCCGACGCGTTTGCCAAGGCCAGGCAAAAGTAGTCGGCTTCGCGTCCATCCGGCATTCGTGCCGGGATGAGGCGCTCAGAACCGGCACGACTCCCTGTGGTCACAACATACAGAGTCCAGAAGGAGTATGGCCATGCGTTGGTTCGTCAGCATCATTATCGTCCTGGCGCTGGTTGCCGGTCTGTGGTGGATGGAGCAAAAGCGCCAGGCAGCGCTTGTGCCGGAAGCCCGGTTGGATATTCCGGCCGAAGCCGAGCAGCCCGAACCGCGCTATCCCTTGCCGAAACCCGAACGGCACCCGGCTCCATCCCCCGACAGTCCAACCGGAGAACGCGAAGCGCCACGGCAACCCGCCGAACCCGCACGCGAACCGCAACCGCCGCTACCCGAACTGGCCGGGAGTGACGAGACCGCACTTGATGCACTCGCCGGACTTTTCGGCAGTGAATTCGTCGAGCAAAGGATCAAACCCGAATTCGTGATCTCGCGGACGGTGGCCATTGTCAACAGTCTTGAAGGGGCTGCCCCGGCCCTGAAGACCTGGCCCGTGGACACCCTGGACCCCGAGCCCGCCACCGAAGCTCAATCGGACGGCGACACACTGCATTGGACGCAAGAGAACACCGAGCGCTACGACACCTGGATGAATGCACTTGAAACCTTACCGCCGGAAGAGGCCGCAGCGCTCTATGCCCGCTACTATCCGCTGTTCCAGCAAGCGTGGAATGAACTGGGCGAGACCGAACCGCACTTCAACGACCGCCTGATCGATATCGTCGACCACTTGCTCGCCACGCCGGAAATCGGGCTGCCCATCGAGGTCATCCCCTACGAAGGCCGCCTGCAATTCGCCGACGAAGCACTCGAGGAACAATCATGGGGCCGCAAGCTGCTGATTCGTATGGGCCCGGCTCACGCAGACAAGGTCACGGACTGGCTGAGGGCCTTCCGACGCGCTGTTATTCAATCGCCTTCGGCTACGCAATCCGTGCCCGGCACGGACTGACGCCGCGCATGGACAAGTATCGCCAATCTCCTTGTCGACACGGCCTTCGCATGCGCGCGGCTATTTTTCGCGGATGAACGGTGCACGTCGATTGCTGTTACTGCTCCTGCTGGTCGGCCTGCTTGCCGGCTGCGGCGTCAAGACGGCCTACAACAACGCCGACTGGCTGGCAATGCGCTGGATCAACGATCGCGTCAGCCTCACGGCAGAGCAGGAACGCGCCGTCGAGGCGGCGCTCGATCAGCACCTGGCCTGGCATTGCGCCAGCGAGCTACCGGCCTATGCCGACTTTCTGCAGGAAGTGAAGTCCGACATTGCCCGGAACCGCATCACCCCGGCCACCCTTGATGCCCACGGCAATCGCGCCGGCGAATTCGCCCAGCGGCTGCTGGCAAGAGCCCGGCCCAGCCTGATCGATCTGCTGGCCAGCCTGAACGATCAGCAGGTGGACGAACTGATCGAGAGCTTCGAAGAGCGCAATCGCGAAATGGCCGAGGAAGCCGAGCGCAGCAGAGAGGATTTGCAGCGCGAGCGCGTTCTCGGCATGGAAAAAGGCATGCGCCGCTTCACAGGCCGACTGACGCGCGAGCAACGTGAACGGCTGCAGTCCTGGGCGGCCGAGCTTGAGCCAACCGCATCACTGGCACTCCAGCACCGACTCGAATGGCAGGAACGCTTCGCTGAGGCCCTTGCGATCCGCCACCAGCGGCCCGCCTTCGAGGCCGCAATGACCGAGCTTTTGAATGCAGACAACAGTGACTCGAGGGCACTGGATACGCGTCGAAGCGCCAACAGGGCGCGAACCCTGCAAACCTTCGTCGAATTGCACCGGATCTCCCCCGAGCGCCAAGTCAAGCGGCTACAAAGCCGGC
>JAXHNG010000009.1:0-73083 GCA_034520805.1 Lysobacterales bacterium
AGTCTTCAAGCTGCCGGGGCGGTTGGCCTCGGCAGTTGTTTACCGTCCCCTTCAGCGTGCTCCAAACAGCCCTTCGGAGCCCGAAAGCTCGCCCAGCGGCACGGCCTCCACGCCTTCGGTAATCGGGTAGCGGCGCGTCCCCGGATACACCACGGACCACCCGCCCCAGCCCGTCCTCCAAGCGCCGCCGCCATATCCCATAGCCTCATGCCCAATGGCCGCAGCCGCCGGGGCTGATGATCCTGTGCCTGCCTGCTTGTCTTTCGCGCTACCTCGGCGTCCAGATCGTGCTGGCGGTTGTTTTGGATGATCAATAGTGTCATAATTAGACACCATGAGCTTGAGTGGCAAACACCGCCGTACTCTGAAAGCGGTCTTTGCCCGTCCGGTTCAGTCAAATATTCGCTGGCATGATATTGAGCGATTGATCGTGGCCCTGGGTGGCGAAATTTGCGAGGGTCGTGGCTCAAGGCTGCGAGTGCATTTGAACGGTGTGCGGGCCGTTTTTCATCGTCCGCACCCACAGCCGGACACCGACAAGGGCGCTGTCTCGTCGGTACGAAGATTCTTGAACGAGGCCGGGATTCGGCCGGAGGAATGAGCATGTTGCGCTACAAGGGATATGTCGGTCGGGCAGAGTACGATGACGAGGCCGGGCTGTTCCATGGCGAGGTTATTGGCCTTAGAGACGTTGTCACCTTTCAGGGACGCGCCGTGGACGAACTGGAGGCTGCGTTTCGGGAATCTGTAGAGGACTACCTTGAATTTTGCGCAGAGCGGGGTGAAGAGCCCGACCAAGCTTTCAGCGGCCGACTGATGCTGCGCTTGCCCCCGGAGCTGCATCGCAAGGCTTATCAGGGTGCAAAGCGCGAAGGCAAGAGCCTCAACCAATGGATTGGTGACAAGCTGCGTGATGCCGGCTAACGGCACTTGAGCCGGGCGAGGAAACCATTAAGCAACGCCTACCCGGCACCCCCTCCACACCGGCAAGCACAAGATCATGGACTCCGGCGGCCGCGTCGACCGCTTCAAGCAGCGTTACGGCAAGGGCAAGAAGTAAGCGGCTTGCGAGTCTTCAAGCTGCCGGGGCGGCTGGCCCGGCAGTTGTTTACCGTCCCCTTCAGCGTGCTCCAAACAGCCCTGGGTCATCGAACGCGCTTTCGGCGTCCGGTCAGGATCACTCTCCGGCTGCGGTCAAGCCTACTAGACACCTGTTTCAGCAAGCTACCTTTTGCGATTATGTAATTGCATCCCCATGAAAATCCGTAGTTTGCATTAAGAATTTCATGGATTGGGAATGGGTTCTTGACCAGATGCGTGGACATCTTGTTTTCGAATATCGGCCACAATTTTGCTGACGATGGCTTTTTGCTGTCGGTTTCAGCGGCCATTAGATGCCAGAATGTAGGCGTATTCTCCAAGAACCGAGTTCAGCTAATAACTGAAGCCCTCCAGTGGGGGCGCGCCCGCATACCAGCTTCTGAACTGCCGGGCTTTGCCGTGTTCGCCGGCGGCCAGGTAGACGGCCTGTCCGGCCAGATACGCCGTATCGGTGAGAAAGATGCTGGACGCTTGCTCATCAAGTACCAGATCAAGCCATTGCTTGGCCGTCGGTATGATGGCCTGCCGATCGCGGCCGGCCAATGACTCGGCCAGCGCAAATGATTTCAAGACTGAAGTCGGGGGTTGTGGGCAGGCCAACTACTCGCCCGGCTGATAGAGCAATCGGGCCGATGTCGAATCGAGATAAGGCAGGCTTGCCCGGAGTACTTCCGAAGCAAAAGCTTGCCTGGAACTTTGCAGCCCCGGCTTGTCCGGGCGCTCGAACGAGTCATCGATGCTCGAGCGCGGATCGGTTCACCGGCCTCACTGCCGAGCAGCCAGGCGAACACGCCAATCAACAGATTGAGCAAGCCGGCAAACTGCAGGCTGCCCGGCAAGCCAACGCGTGGCAGCAGCACGAAAGTGGCCACCAGGGCGCCCAGCGCCGCACCGGCGCTGTTGGTGAAGTAGAGGTTGCCGAGGACCCGCTCCTGTTCGTGTCGCAGCCGTCGCATCAGCCCGGCGCTCATGACAGGAAAGCTAATGCCCAGCAAAATCGACTGGGGCAGGATCATGCCGGTGGCAGCAAGCCAGCGTGTCGCGGTGTTCATTTCCAGCAAGGGATCGTGCATCAGCAAGAACACCGCGTGAAAAACCAGCCCAAGGAAGCCGAGCAGCACTTCGACTCCGGCGTAGACACGGACCAGTCGGCGCCAGCGCGCCACCGAGGCCCATCCCGCCCATGAACGTGGCCAGCACCAGGCCCTGGGCGTAGGCGGCATTTCCCAGCAGCAGTCCCAGGTAGTGCGCCCACACGGACTGATAGATCAATCCGGCCAGGCCTGAAAACGTGAACAGAAGCAGGACGGTGGGAATGAAGGGGCGCTGCACGGTTGCGCTTGAGTTGTTCATTCCGGCAGGTTGTGTGGCATCAGTGCGCAGTGTACAAAGGCCACGTGCAGCCGACAATCAACCACTCGTCCTCTCAACGCCACCATTCGTCCGTTTGTGCTTGGGTTGACGGCCTGGGAGAGCTAGTATCAGGCTGTCCACTGTCCCAAACGAATCGAGTTCCAGTGAAAGTCAACCGTATTCAAGGATTTACCGTTATCGAACTGATGATTACCATGGCGGTGTTGGTCATTCTCCTCGCTGTGGCAGTGCCCAGTTTCAGAGCGGTTATCCAGTCCAATCGGGTCACGGCCAGCACCAACCAGCTGCTTACGGCGCTCAACTTCGCCCGCTCGGAGGCTGTCAAGCGCGGTCAGGTGGTCAGCCTGTGCATGGCCGATACGTCCAGTCCGCCCAAGTGCCAGACGGGAGGAGGCGACGACTGGGCCAACGGCTGGCTGGCTTTTCTAAATCCCAGTGGCAGCGCCAGCTATAGCAGTTACAGCGATGATGTGTTGCGTGTCTGGGATCCGCTACCTGACGACATCGAGCTTGAAGTGAATGATACCGACGTGGCCGAGACGCGAAGAGTCGACTATCAGCCGATGGGCAATGTTGATACTGACGGCACATCCTTCCAGTTCCAGTGGGTGGTCAAACCAGCCGATTGCAAGACCGGACAACCTTATCAGCGAACGATTGATATCAGTGCGGCCGGCCGCGCCCAGGTTCGAGACGAGAAATGCTCATGACAACGATGACAACTCCCGGATTGAACCAAAAGGCAAGCGGCTTCTCGCTACTCGAGGTGCTGATTGCTGTCCTTGTCCTGTCTGTAGGCCTGCTCGGTCTTGCGGCGTTGCAGAATGTCTCGGTTGCCAATACCCAGGGTGCCAACCACCACACGCTCGCCACCACCATCGCTTACGGCGCGCTCGACGAAGTCCGCATCGAGCTTGACCGGAATACCAATGCAAACCTCAAGCAGGTGGCTGAGAACTACTGCCAGGCTGCGCGATTCAAGAGCCAATTCCCCAATGAGGAAGACTATAGCTGTGGGGCTGTAGCAGGTGGCGGTGAGCTTACCGTCACCGTCAGCTGGAAGGATGAACGCCTGGGCGAAGAAGGCAAGTCGCGTGCAAACGCCGTGACTGCCAGGAGCAAGTTTAAATGACACGGATAACGCCAGATACTCGATTCAGATCTTTGCGAAGAGGGCAGCAAGGTCTGCTCGCTGATCGAACTGATGATTGCCATGGTGCTGGGCCTTTTGATCATGGCCGGGATGATCCAGTTATTCAGCGCCAGCAAGCTGACCTACAACATGACCGAGGGCTTGGCGCGGGTTCAGGAGAATGCGCGCTTTTCCTTCGAGTTTCTTGCCCGCGATATCCGGATGGCCGGCGCACAGCCCATGTGCGGCGGGGCAGAGATTCCTGACACCGCCGTTGATAACTGGGTTGATCCCGATCTCGACGATGTACACGAGTTGCTCGGCAGCATGGATGAATCTGTGGTCGGCTGGGAGTACGCTGGCACGAGTTCAGGCAATGTGACCTGGCCGCTGGACTCGCCGGACGACAGCGCATCCAGTTGGTCGAATGGTGATGAGGATCTCCCTGACTATCTCGAAGGCCGGGCGCTGCCCGGTTCGGATGTGATCGCCCTGCGCAGCATGGGTGAGATCGATCCCGACCTTACGGGGTGTACCAGCAATAATGCTGGCTCACCTTCAATCGCTACTTGCTCTCGGGAGAACGATGGCGCCCCCCCCCGGTCTCGCCCGGCGTAGGCCAAGACAAACCATTCATGCTGATCGATTGCAAGGCGCCCAAAATCGATATCTGTGTCCAGAATGCCAGCGGCAATGCAGCGGTTCTCAATTGCTCGGGATCAAGCAACACCCGTCCCAACAGCGACAGCTGGAACCCGGTCTATCAGGACAATCTCGACCTGTACTGGCCGCAGGTGGTTTACTACTTCGTAGGGCAAAGTGCCTCGGGTGACCAACCGGCGCTGTTCCGGGCTGCCAACTGCTATGGCAGCGGCGGCGGAGATGCCTGCGTACTCGAGGAGCTGGCCGAAGGCCTAGAGACGCTTCAGGCCTTCTATTCAGTTGAAGGAAGCGACACGCTGTATGCTGGGGACTCCCTGCCAGGCAACGACTGGAATGCCGTGCGCAGCGTATCCCTGCATCTGCTGCTTGCCGCTCCGGGGCCGGGGGATAGCCGCAGCATCGAGCAAGCGTATTCACTGGACACCCTGAATCTCGAGACCGACGATGAGGTCATGAGGCAGCCCTATTCCAGTGCCGTGGCAATTCGCAACAAGATCGAGGTGCGCTGATGATCGCTTTGCAAAGTCTCCGTAACAGCCAAGGTTCGGTGTTGATTATCGGCCTGATCCTTCTGCTCGTATTGACAATTATCGGCCTGGCCGGCATGCAGAACACGGCATTGCAGGAACGCATGGCCGGCAATTTCGACGAGCGCAACGATGCGTTTCAGTATGCAGAACTGGCGCTGCGCGTCGCCGAACGTGAACACGCTGAGGGTGCCGCTAGCGGTGCGGCAATATTGAATGATGGCTCCGATGGCTGGCCGGCGGCCTGCCCGGAGATCGATCAACTGGGATGCGGCGGCTCGAACGCCACTGCCAGCACGGCATGTCTCGAAGCATTGAGCTGGCAGACGGTCAATCTTGGCGCCGACGTAGATGCAGAAGCCAGTTTTTCCGTGGTGCCGGTCGACAACATGCAGTGCGGCGCGGCGGCCAGTCAAGGGTGAGAGCATTGATACCAACAGCCCGTACGGTTCGACGGGTGGTTCGAGCTCCATGCGAAACAACCGCATGATCCTGGCCAGGGCCACCGGTGACAGCGGCAACGCTGTCGTTCTGATCAAGGGCATTTACCGCCCACCCCTGCTCGAAACCGAAGAAAGCGACGATGCTGGTTGATTGCCTCATCAGGCAGGGCCGTACCGTCCCGTCTTATTTTGAAGTACTGAGGGCTGAAGCTCTGGAGTCCGTGATGAATATCAGAAAGTTCGTTTTCCCGATTGTATTGGCCTTGCCGCTGGCGATGGTCGGAAGTTTGACGCCCCGGGCTGGTTGGGCGGCGCTTGACATTGCCGAGGTGCCGCTGTTTGCGGCCAGTGTGGTCGAGCCTAATATTCAATTCGTTCTGGATGATTCGGGTTCGATGCGTTTCGGTTTCATGCCCGGCGAGCTGGATACGCAGTTCGCTTTCGGTGCATAGGTTCGTCGATTCCGATACAGAGCTGTTCTGACCAGGAATGGGAGGGTCAGGACTCACGAGACCTGTGCAATCGGGGCCAGTGGCCGAGGAGACTCGCGTTTCTGGTATCCAGCCAATTGAATAAGCTCTACTTCTGACCCTTCCAGAAGTCAATTATCATCCGCCGCTCAGGCCGGATGGCTACCGTCTTACCCAGATGCGGCCTTTCAATAACGCAAAGTTCAATGGCTATGACAGAAGATGCATGCTCCAATTGGTGGGTGCGATGTGTTGATCTGCAAGACGAATACCGCGCGTTGAATGGATGACTACTACTATGGTAATCAGGGCGACGAAGGCTTTACCATCAGTCCATACGGAAGTGAAGGTGCGGCATTCTATTTATGAATACAGATACCGACTTGAATGGTTGTGATGATGAATTCAAGAGCAGCGCTTGCTATCGGTAATGTCAATGTTGCCGATGCCGATGATATGACAAAGCAGAAGTTTCGCCAACTGGTTCTCGTACTATCGGACCCGCGACCTTCTGGCGTCCAAGGCTGGCATTAGCTCGGCCTTCCATCAGCAGGGCAACAGGATTCGAGTCGGCTATGGCGCCATCAATGACGATCGCGGTCGAGCGAGGTGTCCGCAAGTTCGAAGGAGCAGACCGGTCAAAGTTCTTCGAGTGGCTGAGATGACGCAGAGCGCTACCTGGGGGCACGCCTTTGCGGAATGCGCTCAAGGACGCGGGCGAATACTTATGAAACCGCAGGTGCCTTGGCGCAACTGACCCCACCGATGGGAGCGAGGCGTGGGGCGATATGCTTTCGTGCCGTCAGAGCTACTCCATCCTGATGACCGACGGCTCCTGGAGCGATGGAAGTGGCGATTCGCCGGACGTGGGTGATCGACGATGGTGATGGTGAGAGCAACACCTTGCCGACGTCGCTCGATCATATCTGGGGGATACGGATCTGATCGATCAACTCGATAACAATGTGCCGCTGGAGCACAATCAGCGTCAGCACATGATCACTTTTGGTGTTGGGCTTGGCGTCACAGGGTTCAATTGAGGATACCGGAGGCGGCATTCGAGTGGGAGCCCGAATGATGGCTGCCTGGCCGGATCACGATACGATGGCGGATGTCTACAAGATTGATGATCTTCTGCATGCCGCTGTCAATAGTCACGGCGGATTCTTCAGCGCGCACGAACCCCCAGATTTTTGCGGACGAGTTGGCCCGAACCCTAGGTAAGATCGCAACGGCAGCCGGCGCGGCATTCGGCCTGACCAGCTCGGGTATCGTGCAGAAGGTCGGTGGGCTCGGCTTCCAGGTCGATACCGATACCGGCAACTGGACCAGCGAGATTTACGGTATCGTGGATCCCGGAACCAGCAGTGAACGCATCAAGTGGCTGGCTTCCAACGAGATGCCGGCACATAGCGCGCGCGATCTGTACACCAATACCGGTGGTAGTTCGGGTGCAGTATTCACCGGGTCGGTGGGCGGTCTTGATGCTGATCTCGTCAGCTATATCCGGGGCGATGACAGCCTGGAAGGTGCCGGTTTCCAGGAAAGAGACTCCCTGATTGGCGCCATTGTCGGAAGCCAGCCATTCCTGCAGCGGCAAGTCAACAATGACTGGTCCCGCCTGTCTGACGAGGATGGCGGTGATACTTATGAAGGCTACGTCGAGGACAAGGAAGATAAGCCCAGCGTGCTCTATGCCGGCAGCAATGCCGGCGTGCTGCATGCATTCAGCGCGCAAAGCGGTGAGGAAATGTTCGGTTATGTGCCGCGCGGCGTGTGGGATGGTCTCGAAGACTTGGCCGACCCCGATAAACCCTTCCGCTTTACGGTCGATGGTGAAGTCGTCGTCACCGATGCCTATGACGGCACCAGCTGGAAAACGGTTCTGGTCGGCGGCCTCGGTGCCGGCGGCAAGGCGATCTATGCTTTGGATGTAAGCAATCCGAACACATTCAACGAAAGTGAAGTGATGTGGGAAGTCACTGCCGATGACCTCGCATCCGATCCCAAGGCGGAGCCGGACGACTTGGGCTACACCTTTGCCAAGCCCCAGGTAGCGCGGCTGCCGAACGGGGATTGGGCGGTTGTTGTCGGCAACGGCTACGGCGCCGACGACCACCAGGCGCGGCTGCTGGTATTCGATCTGTTCAGCGGCGATGTGATCGGCAATATTCAGGCCGGAACCTCCGGCACGGAGGCCAACCCCAATGGTCTCTCTTCACCGCGGGTCGTCAGAGAGCGTCCGGGCGAAACGAATGATCGCTGGGTCTATGCGGGTGATCTGCACGGCAATCTGTGGCGATTCGATCTGAGCACGATCGATTCCACGACGTCCATCAGCACGCCGTTTTTCAACGGCGAAAAGAATGGCGATCGGCCCATCACGGCCCAGCCACAGACCAGCTATCCGGGGGCGACCGGCTTTGCCGTGAGCTTCGGGACCGGCAAGTTCTTCGAAGCCGATGACAGTGTAGTGGACGATTCGACGCCCGATGACTACTTCTTCTTTGTCTATGACAACGACCCGGCCGGCTCGCCGCCCGACCTGAAGCTCGACGATCTGGCCGATCGCTCCTTCACCGGTGCGACCACCGGCGAGCAGAATGAAATCGAGGTGGGCGGTACTGATCGGGGCTGGTATGTGAAATTCCAGGATGACGGCGAGCGTCTGCTCAGCCAACCAAGAGTGCTTCCTGGTGGTTTGGGTATGGTGACCTACACCACATTCGTTCCCTCGCAGGACCGTTGCGAACCGGGTCGGGGACAACTGGCTCTACTTGCTGAGCACGGAAAGTGGCCAGGGTGCACTCGTCGGCGAAAGCCTTACGGGAGGTGACTATTCCGACACCGCCGGTCGTGATGGTGGCATCAAGGGTCCGCCCACGCAGCCGGTTCCGCGGATTAAACCCCCGGTTGTAGGGGATGGAGGGGACCCGCCGGAGCCGCCCGAAATCTGTATTACGGTCGGTGACCGCGAGATCTGTCTCGATAGCGTTGAACTGGACGAAGCCGCCAAGGATATGTATTTTGGTCGCAGGACGAACTGGATACAGATCCGGTGACAGGCGAAAGGAGCCAAGTCATGACACGGCAGAAGGGATTTACGCTCATCGAGCTGATGATTGCAGTCGCCATCGTCGCGATACTGGCGGCCATTGCCTACCCCTCCTATCAGCGGCACGTGCTCAAGTCGCATCGAACGGATGTACAGCGCGAAATGATGGAGGTCGCCCAGAATCTGGAGCGCTGCAGGACACGAACCAATGCCTACAACGAGTGCAGCATCAGTGGCGGTCTGAGCGAAAGCGAGCGATACAAGATCAATATCGACCCGCTCAACGCCTCGGCCTATACACTGACGGCGGTTCCGCAATCCAAGGGAAATCAGACCAAGGACGAGTGCAAGCAACTCACGCTTGACCACAAGGGCGCCAAGGGAACGAGCAACACCAGCCTGGATGCCAGCGACTGCTGGTGACGAGCTATTTCATCTAGGCTGGTGGTTCACGTTGGTGCCGAGCGAGGCCGGCTAGGCGCTCCGGTATTGTAATGGAGCGCGATCCGGCCCCGCCGATTCCTGATTTGTGTACACCCGGCAGCGTGTTGCTGCTGGTTCTGATTGGTCTGGCCGTAGCCGTTTTCTACACACTATCGGCGATTTCGGGGGTTGACGGCTTCTGGTTGACGTTCGGGCTGGCGGTTCTGTTCGTCGAATGGGTTGTGTTGCTGTCTGCTGCCACGCTGTGCGTTTTGCGCTCGAGGGTCGAGATCTGGAGCCCTTCTGCCGTTGGCTGGCTGGTTATCGTGATCGTTTCAGCGATAACAGTTATCGCGAGTTTGATTGTCGTTGCATTCTCCGATGTTCCCGGCCGGTCAACCGAATGGTTCGTCTTTCGCAACACCCTCATCAGCCTGCTGGCCTCGCTGGCCCTGGTCCGCTACCTGGTCTTGCAGCAAAGATGGAAGCAGCAGGTCGCCGCCGAGTCCCGCGCCCGGCTCGATGCGCTGCAGGCCAGCATTCGCCCGCATTTTCTGTTCAACGCGCTCAATACCATTGCCAGCCTGGTGCACGACAAGCCCGATGAGGCCGAGCAGGCCACGCTGGACTTGTCGGATCTGCTCAGATCCGGGTTTCGCTCCGGCGCGACGCACTCGCTGGCCGAAGAGATCGAACTGTCGGCGGGTTATCTGCGCATTGAGGCGCTGCGTCTCGGTGACCGGCTTGAGGTCGATTGGGACGTTGACGAGCGCCTGCCGCTTGAACGACAGGTGCCCGCGCTGCTGTTGCAGCCGCTGGTTGAGAACGCCATCGTGCACGGCATCGCTCGCCGGGTCGAGGGCGGTTGCGTGACGGTTCGCTGTGAAATGGCCGGCTGGGGGCGTGTGCGCTTCGTGATCACCAATCCGCTATCCGACAGCCCGGGAAAGCCGCCGGAGAGCAACGGCACCGCGCTGGACAATATCCGCCAGCGACTGGCGCTGGCCTACGAGGAAGGCGCCCGGCTGACGACGCGACGCGAGAACGGGCGGTTCCGGGTCGAACTGACCTTGCCCGCGTAGGTCGGCGTTACATCGCCGACGGTCCATCTACTCGGTTTGAACACGCGTAGCGACGGGGGATCAGACCTGAAGCTTCGTCCGTCGGCGATGTAACGCCGACCTACGTGGTGGTGGTTTCAGTCTCCGGACTCGATCGCCAGTTCCGGCAAATCGCGCCACGGCCGGATCTGGATTGATTGGCGTTTTTGAGGCTGGTCACCGCCGTAGACGACATACGCATTTGTGATGTACTCCTCACCCATCGTCGTCCTGACCTTTTGCAGCGCTTTCGTGAAGTCCCGATGGATGGTGGCGGAAGATTTGAACTCCATGAGGACGGCCTTGCCGGCCGTTTCGAGCACGAGATCCGCTTCCAGGCCGGACTGGTCCCGGTAAAAGTACATTCCCCGGCGTTCATTCGCGTGCAGGCGGCGCTTGTAGATTTCCGACAGTGCCCAGCTTTCAAAGATCGCCCCTCGCAGCGGGTGGGTTTTCAGCTGTGTCGGCGTTCGAATATCCAGTAGCCAGCAAAGCAACCCGCTGTCGAGAAAGACGAGCCTTGGGCTGCGGGCCAATCGCTTTCGAACATTACCGGACCACGCGGGAACGAGAAAAACGATGAAGCTGGCTTCGAGGATGGAAAGCCAGGCCTTGGCGGTAGGCTGGGTAATGCCGCAGTCATTGGCCAGCGCCGAGTAGTTGAGTACCTGTCCGCTGCGCCCGGCACAAAGCCCGAGAAATCGCTGGAATGCGTTCAGGTCGGATATGCTCGATATGGAGCGGACGTCGCGCTCCACGTAGGTGGCGACGTATGAAGCAAGCCAGTCAGCGGGCTCGATTTGCCGATCGTAGATCCGTGGATAGCCACCGCCCAGTATCAATTGCTCCAGCGAGGCATCCCGCATATCGGTAAAGCGCTGGACCTCATTGAGCGTCAGCGGCATCAGATGCTGAACCGCGGAACGGCCGGCCAGGGACTGGGAAACCGATTCCGTCAGTGCAAAATTCTGTGAGCCGGTCAGAATCCACTGACCGGGGGCGGGATTTTCATCGATCTGCACCTGCAGCCAGGAGGCCAGCTCGGGAACGTTCTGGACCTCGTCGATGATGGCACCCCCACCGAGATCGGCAATGAAGCTTCTCGGATCTTCCTGCGCGTACTGGCGAACGTCCGGGGACTCCAGATTGGCATAGTGGAAGTCCGGAAAGAGATTGCGGCAAAGTGTCGACTTGCCGCTCTGCCGGGGTCCGGTCAGCGTAACCGCTGGGAATTGCCCGGCTGCGCGTCGGACAAAAGGCGCAAGGTCGCGTTCGATCATGGAGGCATGGTGGCACAAAGCGTGACAAATTCAAAGTGTGGTTTTGAATTTGTCAAAAACTTTTCGCGCCGTGCGAATTCAGCGAGTCATCAAAAGGTATTCTTCGGGCGTTCTCGCAGGGACGGGTGAATGCTGGAAATCCGATACATTTCGGGTGACGACAGCGGTGCATTGCGCGCTTTCGGCGGCTGTCGCCACGACGGCGTCCTCGAAATCCGCCCAGTCCAGTGCACGCGCACGAGTCAGCTCCTTTTGCGATACTGCCGCTACGGAAAAATGCGTTAACAGCCAATCGATAGCCTGGTTGGCCGATTGCCGATCGGCGTATTTCGATACCAGATAGTGAATGGTGGTGACCGCGTGGGCCGGGATGCATGCGGCCTCGCCGTCGCCGAGAATTCGCTCGAACAGCGCGGAGGAGGCCTGAAAATGGGGTGGGCGTTTCTGGAGTACGTCAAGAAGTACGTTGAGGTCGATCAGAATCACGCGCGGTGTTTCTGTATCTGATGTTCGCGAAACTCCCTTTCCGCGTCGATATCGGGTGGAAGTATTCCCGAAAATGCCTCCAGCACTGGCGAGGGGCTGTAGTTTTCCAGTTCGCGCAGTTGACGCAGGTATCGGTCGATGACTTCCGTAACGCTGATTCCGTGTTCCTGGGCATAGCGTTTCGCGAACAGGACGTCCTGTACGGGAAGGCGGATGGTTAGCTTGGTGGTTTCCGTGGCCATGATCTCACCGCCGGTACGGCATAGTTTCCAAGATTATACGGCAGCCTCTGTCGATTTCAAAACGCAGTTTCTGAATGTCAGGCAGGCTTCACCGGATCTTCGGTGGCGGCTTCTTCCTCATCCTCCTCCTCCGGATACATCTCCAGCGCCGCCGGTGAGGTGGCGAACTGGGGTACCCAGTCGCCCTGCTCGTCGAGCGGTACGGCCGGGCGCATCCACATGCGCCAGAGCGCGAACA
Source organism: Lysobacterales bacterium (assembly GCA_034520805.1). Taxonomy (GTDB): domain Bacteria; phylum Pseudomonadota; class Gammaproteobacteria; order Xanthomonadales; family Wenzhouxiangellaceae; genus Wenzhouxiangella. Next base: position 12,535 of record JAXHNG010000009.1, read on the forward strand.
GCGACGGCAACAAGGCGGAAACGCCCATGAAACCCAGCAGAATGGTGGGTCCCAACCACTGCATCAGGAAGCCGGCGATCAGCGGGCCCATGATGGCTCCGCTGCCGTAGAGGAGCTGCAGGCTGGAGGTGGCCTCGAGCATGTGCTCGGTATTGATGTGATCGTTGGTGTGCGCCGCCGAAAGTGAGTAGATGCTAAAGCCCGTCGCCCCGTAGAGGAAACCGGCGGCCAGGATCAGGCGGGCATCCAGGGAAATCAGCCACAGCCCGCCGAGCGCGGCGATGCTCGTGATCAGGCAGACACCGGCCAGCACCTTGCGGCGATCGAGACGATCGGACAGAAAGCCGATGGGCCACATGACGAGCGCCCCGCCAAAGATGCTCAGCGCCATGAAGCCCGAAATGCCGGGGGGATTGAGGCCGATGGCTGCGGCCATGACGGGCGCCAGGCCCCAGAAGGCACCGGTGCCTACGCCGGCGAACAACGCGCCGACCACGCCAAGCGGCGAAGTCTCGTAGAGCTTGCGCAGCCCGAGTCGGTGGGCCTCGACGAGCGGCGGTTCCTGTACGCGGGTGAATGCCACCGGCACCAGGCCAATCGACATCAGAACCGAGCCCAGGGCGAAAAGCTGGAGCGTGGTGACGTCGCCGGCCTGCAGCAGCAGCTGGCCGACGCCCAGCCCGACGAGCGTGGTGGTCATGTAAGCCGAGAAGATGTGGCCGCGCTGTTCGTTGCCGGTCTGCTCGTTGAGCCAGCTTTCGATCACGATGTAGATGCCAACGATGCAGACGCCGGCCGCGGCCCGCGCCACGAACCAGACCAGCGGGTTCGGGTACAGGCCGTGCAGCAGGACGGTGACCGAGCAGATGGACGCAAGGGCCGCGAAGGTGCGCACGTAGCCGGCGCCACGAATCAGGCGGGGAACGATGAAGGTACCGGCGACGAAACCGCTGAAATAGCCGGCCATGATCAGGCCGAGAACGGAAGACGAAAAGCCCTCGATACTGCCGCGCACGCCCAGCAGCGTGCCGATCAGCCCATTGCCGGCCAGCATCAGGCCGATCCCGAACAGCAGTGTGGCGACTGAGATGATGCTGCGCATGGAATCGGATCCGGAAGCGAGGCCGCGATTATGCCAGAGGATACCCGATGTGACTTAGCCCTGCCGCGTTGGAACGCTCTGCAAAGGTGCCGCTGCAGATGCTCAGTCGTTCAGAGTTTCGCTGGGTGTTCAGCCTGGTGCAGTCACCGCCCCTGGTCGCCGTAGATGTCTTCCCTTGACCAGGTTGTCGGTGGCGCATGAACGACGGTTGGCGGCAGAAACAACGCCTGCAGATCGTTGAGGTAACGCGCGCCGCGCTCGGTACGCCTGATCCTTGCCCCTTGTAGGTCGGGGTTACATCCCCGACGAAGTCCGGCTTCGATCGCCACCAATCCCAGCTCCGCGGCACGAGCGATCGGTTCGGCAAGTGAATCGCCGCTCAGTCCGGTGAAAGCCTCGAACTCGTCGAGCCGGATCGGCTCGTCCAGGCGCAGACGGTTGAGGAAGTACTCGAAGGCCAGTTCGCCTGAATCCGCGGTCTTCTCCTCGGCGATGAAGCTCGCGTCTTCCAGGGCCTTCAGGTAGGGCCGCGGATGCGACTTGCGGCGGGTACGCACGATGCGTTCTTCGGCCGGCAGGGTGATCTTGCCGTGGGCGCCGGCGCCGATGCCGAGGTAGTCGCCGAAGCGCCAGTAGTTGAGGTTGTGGATGCTTTCCTGGCCGGGCTCGGCCCAGGCCGAGATCTCATAGGCGCGCAGCCCGGCAGCTGCTAGGTGCTCGGCGCAGGCTTCCTGCATGTCGATGACCGCGTCTTCCGACGGAAGCGGTGGCGGATGCTTGGCGAAGACCGTGTTGGGCTCGAGCGTGAGCTGGTAGTGGGACAGGTGTCGCGGCCCGAAGGCCAGCGCGCGTTTGACGTCGTCGACGGCCTGGTCGATCGTTTGATCAGGAAGCGCCCACATCAAGTCCAGGTTGAAACGCTCGAAGCCCGCCGACTTGACCGCTTCGATCGCGCGTTCTGCCTCGCCGCTGGAATGGATCCGCCCCAGCACTTTCAGTTTGGCGTCGTCGAAAGTCTGGATGCCTAAGCTGATGCGATTGACGCCGGCGGCGCGGTAGGCCTCGAAGCGGTCGTGCTCGACCGTGCCGGGGTTGGCTTCCATGGTGATCTCCGCCCCGGGCGCCAGCTGCAACCGGGCGCGCACGCCCGCCTAGCAGCCGGTCGATGGCCGCGGCTGAAAACAGGCTCGGCGTGCCGCCGCCGAGAAACACGCTGACCACCGGGCGGCCCCAGACGCGCGGCAGGTCGACCTCAAGGTCGGCTAGGAGCGCGTCGACGTAGCGCTCTTCGGGCAACTCCCCGTCCAGGGCGTGCGAGTTGAAATCGCAATACGGGCACTTGGCCACGCACCAGGGGAGGTGGATGTAGAGCGACAGCGGCGGCAGGGAGAGCATGGGCGAAAAACCTGGGCGTACGGCGCCGGATTGGTCACAGTATGGGACGGAAGGGTTACGGTATCCCCGACCGGGCAGGTTAGCACGTGATGATCCCTCATCAGCGGCGCTAGCCACGTGATCATGGTCACATCCTCGATCGCGACGTCGCATCAGGCCTCGGGGCTACGCCGCCGCACCATACGTCCGGATGAGCCGCCTGAAACCGTCGATACGGCCTGAACCCTGAACCCTTTAATTTAATATTACCCACCCAACCGTTCGATCAGGGTGCTCAGCGCCTTGCCGCGATGACTCACCCGCGCCTTTTCTTCCATCGGCAGTTCGGCGGCCGCGGCGCCGAGCCGGCGGTCGTAGAACAGCGGGTCGTAGCCGAAGCCGCCGTCGCCGCGCGGCGCTTCTAGGATGTGGCCGTGCCAGATGCCTTCGGCGACGATGGGCGCGGGATCGTCTTCGTGGCGCAGTAGTACCAGGCAGCAGTGGAAGTGCGCCGCGCGGCGCTCCATCGGCAGGTCGGCCAGCTCGGCCAGCAGCTTGTCGTTGTTGACGGCGTCGGTGGCATCCTCGCCGGCGAAGCGCGCCGAGTAGATGCCGGGTCGACCGTCTAGAGCATCGACTACCAGCCCGGAATCGTCGCCCAGCGCCGGCAAGCCCGACACCCGGGCGGCTTCGCGCGCCTTGAGCAGGGCATTTTCGACGAAAGTCAGGCCGGTCTCCTCGACCGATTCGACGTTGAAGTCGGACTGGGAGATCACCTCGATGCCCAGCGGTTCGAGCATGTGGGTCAGCTCGCGCAGCTTGCCCTTGTTGCCGCTGGCCAGTACCAGCTTGCCGCCTTCAAGCGCCACCGAGCGCCTCATCCTGGGCGGCGATCAGTTCCTTGATGCCTTTCTCGGCCAGCGCCAGCATGGCGTCGAACTCGTCGCGCCGGAAGGCGTGACCTTCGGCTGTGCCCTGAACCTCGATGAAGCCGCCGGCCTCGTTCATCACCACGTTCAGGTCCGTGTCGGCGGTGGAGTCCTCGGCGTAGTCGAGGTCGAGCGCGCGTCGGATCCGAGCATGCCGACCGAGACCGCGGCCACGCGGCCGTGAATCGGGTTGCGCTTGACCTTGCCGCTGTCGAACACAGCGTCCATGGCATCGACCAGCGCGACATAGGCGCCGGTGATCGAGGCCGTGCGGGTGCCGCCATCGGCCTGAAGCACGTCGCAGTCGAGGGTGACGGTTTTCTCGCCCAGCGCTTCGAGGTCGATGACCGAGCGCAGGCTTCGGCCGATCAGGCGCTGGATTTCGAGTGTGCGCCCGCCCTGCTTGCCGCGGGTGGCCTCGCGCATATTGCGGGTGCCCGTTGCGCGCGGGAGCATGCCGTACTCGGCCGTGACCCAGCCCCGTCCCTTGCCGCGCAGCCAGGGCGGCACGCGGTCTTCCACGCTGGCGGTGCACAACACCTTGGTGTCGCCGCAGGCGATCAATACCGAACCTTCGGCGTGGCAGGTGAAATGGCGTTCGATGGAGACGGTGCGCAGTTCGTCGTTCTGGCGTCGGGAGGGTCGCGTCAAAACCGGGGTTTCCTTTCTATTGGGGGCTGGAGAAGGGTACCATGTCGGCTTATTTCGCAAGCGATTCCACAGTCGATTCATGGGCACGATCCGAAGCATGACCGCTTACGCCCGGCGCTCGCAGGCGCTGGATGTCGGGCAACTTACCTGGGAGCTGCGCTCGGTCAACCAGCGCTTTCTCGACCTGAGCCTGAGGCTGCCCGAGGACTTTCGCGCCCTCGAGCCGGGGATTCGCGCCCGGCTGCAGGATCGACTCGGCCGCGGCAAGGTGGAGGTCTCGCTGAAATTCCAGCCGGATTCCTCGGCCAACGCCGCGGAGATGCGCATCAACCTGGACGTCGCCCGCAGTCTGCTGCGCGCCCACGACGAGATCGCCGACCTGGCCGGCGGCAGCGCCGAGCCCGACCTGGTGCATCTGCTGTCCTGGCCAGGGCTGATCGACCAGGTCGACGCGGATCTGGAACCCGCCTTCGAGCCGGCGCTCGCGCTTCTCGACGGCGCCATCGAGGACTTGATCGCGGCGCGTGAGCAGGAGGGCCGTTCCATCGCCCGAATGCTCGAACAGCGCCTGGCCGGCATCGAAGCGCAGGGCCGGGTGGTGCGGGAACGCCTGCCGGCCATCCGCGAGGCGCTCGACAAGCGCTTTCGCGAACGCCTCGAAGCCCTCGATGTGGCCGTCGACCCGGGCCGCGTCGAGCAGGAAGTGGTGATGCAGCTGCACAAGCTCGACGTCGACGAGGAGCTGGACCGGCTCGACACCCACGTGGCCGAAGTGCGGCGCGTGATGACGCTCGACGAACCGGTCGGGCGCCGCCTGGACTTTCTGATGCAGGAGCTCAACCGCGAAGCCAATACGCTGGGCTCGAAGGCCACGCTGGCCGAGGTCGGCCAGGCGGCCGTCGAGCTCAAGGTGCTGGTCGAGCAGATGCGCGAGCAGGTGCAGAATGTCGAGTGACGGTGACCTGTTTTTGATCGCCGCGCCCAGCGGCGCCGGCAAGACCAGCCTGATGCGCGCCCTGCTCGAGCGCTGTCCGGGGCTGGCGCTGTCGGTTTCCGACACCACGCGTCCGGCCCGCCGCGGCGAAATCGACGGCGAGCAGTATCATTTCGTCTCGGTCGAGGAATTCCGCCGCGGCATCGACTCGGGTGACTACCTGGAATACGCCGAAGTCTACGGCAACTACTACGGCACCCGCCGCGACCGGGTTGAAGCGCTGTGGGAATCGGGCCGGGACGTGCTGCTCGAGATCGACGTGCAGGGCGCCGAACAGATCCTCGGCGCGCACCCGGACGTGTGCACGATCTTCATCCTGCCGCCGTCGATGGCCGTGCTGGCCGAGCGCCTGCGCACGCGCGGTTCCGATTCGCCCGAGGTGATCGAGCGGCGCCTGGGCGAGGCCCGGCGCGAAATCGCCGCCTGCGGCGAGTTTCGCTGGATGGTGATCAACGACAACTTCGACCAGGCCTTGTCCGACCTGCTGGCCATCGTTCGAACCTGGCCCCTGCGAAGCCAGCGCCAGCAGGCGCAAGTCGGCCGCTTGCTCGACGAGCCGTCCTGACGTCCCGGGGAGCCTGAACACAGTTGTTCCGGCAGGCGCCGTAGCGGTACAATAAGCGATTGATTTTCCATCGGGGATCGAGGCCGCATCGGGCGGCAACCCCCGTACAAATTCCGGAGTAACGAACAGTCATGGCACGAGTAACCGTAGAAGACTGCATCGGCGCGGTCCCCAACCGCTTCGAGCTGGTGATGTCCGCTTCCCAGCGCGCGCGCATGATCGCCAACGGCGCCGACCCCCTGGTCGAGGAAGAGTCCGACAAGCCGACGGTCATCGCCCTGCGCGAGATCGCCGAAGGCGCGGTCACCGACGAAAATATCGCCCAGCTTCAGGCGGAACTGGACGCGCGCCTGGCCGCCATGCAGGCCGAGGTTCCGCCGCCGCCCGAAGACGACGATCTGGGCTGAGCGTCGGTCTGATCGCCTGTTCATGAGGTGTCTGTAGCCGACCGGAACACCGCCATGCTGCCCGCCCCGGTTCGCGAACTCAGGGACCTGCTCAATACCTACCTGGAACCGCAGCACGTGGCCGTCGTGCTGCGCGCGTATGAAACCGGTGCCCAGGCCCACGAAGGCCAGAAGCGCCGGTCCGGCGAAGACTACATCCTGCATCCGGTGGCCGTGGCGCATATCCTTGCCAGCATGCGCATGGATCACCAGACCATCGCCGCGGCCATTCTCCACGACACCATCGAAGATACCGAGATCGAACACGACGATCTCGCCGATCGCTTCGACGAGCAGATCGCCAAGCTCGTCGAAGGCGTCACCAAACTCGACAAGATGAAGTTCCGCACCCGCCAGGAGGCGGATGCCGAAAGCTTCCGCAAGCTGTTGCTGGCCATGAGCCGCGACCTGCGGGTGATCTTCATCAAGCTGGCCGACCGCCTGCACAACATGCGCACCATCACGCACATGTCGCCGGGCGCACGGCGCCGAATCTCGACTGAAACACTCGATATCTACGCCCCGATCGCCGCGCGCCTGGGCATGAACGAGCTGCGCGAGGAACTCGAGGATCTCGGCTTTCGCAATCGTCACCCCAACCGCTACCGGGTGCTCAGCCGGCGGGTCAAGCAGGGCGCGGGCAATCGCGCCGAGATTATGGATTCGGTCACCGAATCGCTCAGGAAGAAACTCAACGAGGCGGGCATTCCGGCGCGGGTGGAGGGGCGGACGAAGACCCTCTACAGCATCTACTGCAAGATGCGCGACAAATCCCTGAGCTTCGACCAGGTGATGGATCGCTACGCCTTTCGCATCGTCGCGCATTCGGAACCGCACTGCTACCAGTCCCTCGGGATCGTCCACGCGCTCTACAAACCCAGGCCCGGCAGTTTCAAGGACTACATCGCCCTGCCCAAGCCCAACGGCTACCAGTCGCTACACACCGTGGTCCACACCCACTTCGACGTGCCCATCGAAATCCAGATCCGCACCGAGGAGATGGACCTGGTAGCGGAAAAGGGCGCGGCCGCACACTGGCTCTACAAGGCCACACCCGACGGGCAAACGGCCGTGCGCGCCCGCGAGTGGCTGCTCAAGCTCGTCGAGACCCAGTCGCGGGCCACCGACTCGGTCGAGTTTCTCGATTCGGCGAAAGCCGAACTGTTCCCCGATGAGGTCTTCGTGTTCACCCCCCGCGGCAAGATCATCGACCTCAAGGCCGACTCGACCGCGCTCGACTTCGCCTATGCCATCCATACCGACGTGGGCAACCAGGCGGTGGGTGCGCGCATCGACCGCGAGCCCGTGCCTCTCAATTCGCGTCTCGAGTCAGGGCAGACGGTCGAGATCATTACGCAGAAGGGCGCCACACCACAGCCGGAATGGCTGGAGTTCGTGGCCACGTCCAAGGCGCGATCGAGTATTCGCGCCCACCTGAAGAACCTCGAACAGGCCGATTCGGTGGCGATCGGCCACCGCCTGCTCGACCAGGCACTGGCGCGGCGGGGCTTCTCGCTGGAGAAGGTCTCCGAGCGCCGGCTGGACCGCTACCTCAAGAAGCTCAAGGTCGAGCGGCTCGAGGACCTGCTCATTCGCATCGCGCGCGGCGACATGCTCGCGCGCGTGGTTGCCCACAAGCTTCTGCCGCTGACCCAGCGGCGCGCCAGCGAGGAGCCCGAGTCCGAGGCCCTGACCATCGGCGGCACCGAGGGCAGCGCGATCGAGTACGCAAAGTGCTGCCATCCCGTGCCCGGCGATCCGATCATGGGCTATCTCTCGCCCGGCAAGGGCCTGGTCATCCACCGCCAGCGCTGTCCCAACGTTCCCGAGCTGAAAAAGCACTATGCCGACCGTTGCCTGGACGTCGACTGGGCGCCGGTCATGCACGGCTACTTCTCCGTTCGCCTTCGCATTGTCACGATCAACGGCCCCGGCGTACTCGCATCCGTCTCCGCCACGCTCAGCGAAGTCGGCGCCAACATCGAGCGTGTCGAGCAGCCCTCGACCACCCGCGAGACCGCCATTCTTCACTTCACCCTGGCGGTCACCGGCCGCGACCAGCTTGCCCGCGTGATGCGGCGGCTGCGGCGCAACAGGCACGTATTGAAGGTCAGCCGCGAAATCGCCTGAGGAGACCCTGCAAAACTACTGCGCGTGCGCCTGACGGCGTCCGGCGGTGCTCGGAATCCTCATGTATTCGCACATACACTGCGGTTCCTGCGCTCCGGCGGCCACCGTCAACCACCCGCTCGCTACGTTTTTCAGGGCCTCCTCCACCTTTCCGGGTTGGTTGCGCTGGGCTTGGAGTGCGCATAAACTGGGCGCATCGAATGCAAGCGGGGCTGGACATGCGAGGTGAACCATTCATCGACGAGAAATCGGCGGTCAACCTGCGGATTCGCGCTTCGCTCAAGGCCAGGGCGCGGGAACTGGGGCTGAACCTGTCGCAGACGCTGGAGGCATCGCTCGAGCGAGAAATCCAGCGGCACGAACGCGCGGCCTGGCAGGAGCAGAATCGGCGCGCCGTCGAGGCCTACAACCAGCGCATCGAGGAACGCGGTCCGACCCTGTCGGCCTTCCGCAGTTTCTAGTTCGGCGGTATGGCACAGCTCGACGTTTACGCCAATCCGAACCCGGAATCACGCCACTGGGCACCGTACATCGTCGATCTCCAGCATGAGATGCTCGAGGCCCTGGCGACCCGGATCATGGCGCCGTTGTTGCTTGCCCGCTCCGCTGATGAACCCATCGCGCAACGTCTGAACCCTGTGATCGACTTCGAGGGGAAGCGCTACTACCTGTCGACGGCCGAAATGGCTTCCGTGCCGGTCAGCGCGCTCTCAAAGCCGCTGGGCAATCTTTCGTCCCGCCGCGATGATCTGTTGGCCGCCGTCGATATGTTGTTCACTGCCATTTGATGCATCCTGAGGCTTAACTCGAAACGGAGCTCGATATGAGCAAGACGCCCATTCACAGCAACAACGCCCCCGCCGCTATCGGCCCTTATTCACAAGCCGTGAGGGCTGGCAATACGGTCTACCTCTCAGGCCAGATCCCGCTGGATCCGCAAAGCGGTGAGGTCGTCGATGGGGATTTCACGGCGCTGACCAATCGCGTTGCAGCCAGGGCCTTGCCGCGGTGGCTCACCCGCGCCTTTTCTTCCATCGGCAGCTCGGCGGCCGCGGCGCCGAGCTGGCGATCGTAGAACAGCGGGTCGTAGCCGAAGCCGCCGTCGCCGCGCGGCGCTTCCAGGATGTGGCCGTGCCAGATGCCTTCGGCGACGATGGGCGCGGGATCGTCTTCGTGGCGCAGTAGTACCAGGCAGCAGTGGAAGTGCGCCGCGCGGCGCTCCATCGGCAGGTCGGCCAGCTCGGCCAGCAGCTTGTCGTTGTTGACGGCGTCGGTGGCATCCTTGCCGGCGAAGCGCGCCGAGTAGATGCCGGGTCGGCCGTCGAGGGCGTCGACCACCAGCCCAGAATCGTCGCCCAGCGCTGGCGAGCCCGACACCCTAGCGGCTTCGCGCGCCTTGAGCAGGGCATTCTCGACGAAGGTCAGGCCCGTCTCCTCGACCGGTTCGACGTTGAAGTCGGCCTGGGAGACCACCTCGATGCCCAGCGGCTCGAGCATGTGGGTCAGCTCGCGCAGCTTGCCCTTGTTGCCGCTGGCCAGTACCAGCTTGCCGCCTTCAAGCGCCACCGAGCGCCTCATCCTGGGCGGCGATCAGTTCCTTGATGCCTTTCTCGGCCAGCGCCAGCATGGCGTCGAACTCGTCGCGCCGGAAGGCGTGACCTTCGGCCGTGCCCTGAACCTCGATGAAGCCGCCGGCCTCGTTCATGACCACGTTCAGGTCGGTGTCGGCGGTGGAGTCCTCGGCGTAGTCGAGGTCGAGCACCGCGTCGGATCCGAGCATGCCGACCGAGACCGCGGCCACGCGGCCGTGAATCGGGTTGCGCTTGACCTTGCCGCTGTCGAACACGGCGTCCATGGCATCGACCAGCGCGACATAGGCGCCGGTGATCGAGGCCGTGCGGGTGCCGCCATCGGCCTGAAGCACGTCGCAGTCGAGGGTGACGGTTTTCTCGCCCAGCGCTTCGAGGTCGATGACCGAGCGCAGGCTTCGGCCGATCAGGCGCTGGATTTCGAGCGTGCGCCCGCCCTGCTTGCCGCGGGTGGCCTCGCGCATGTTGCGGGTGCCGGTTGCGCGCGGGAGCATGCCGTACTCGGCCGTGACCCAGCCCCGTCCCTTGCCGCGCAGCCAGGGCGGCACGCGGTCTTCCACGCTGGCGGTGCACAGCACCTTGGTGTCGCCGCAGGCGATCAGTACCGAGCCTTCGGCGTGGCAGGTGAAATGGCGTTCGATGGAGACGGTGCGCAGTTCGTCGTTCTGGCGTCGGGAGGGTCGCGTCAAAACCGGGGTTTCCTTTCTATTGAGAGCCGGAGAAGGGTACCATGTCGGCTTATTTCGCAAGCGATTCCACACTCGATTCATGGGCACGATCCGAAGCATGACCGCTTACGCCCGGCGCTCGCAGGCGCTGGACGTCGGGCAACTGACCTGGGAGCTGCGCTCGGTCAACCAGCGCTTTCTCGACCTGAGCCTGAGGCTGCCCGAGGACTTTCGCGCCCTCGAGCCCGGGATTCGCGCCCGGCTGCAGGATCGGCTCGGCCGCGGCAAGGTGGAGGTCTCGCTGAAATTCCAGCCGGATTCCTCGGCCAACGCCGCGGAGATGCGCATCAACCTGGACGTCGCCCGCAGCCTGCTGCGCGCCCACGACGAGATCGCCGACCTGGCCGGCGGCAGCGCCGAGCCCGACCTGGTGCACCTGCTGTCCTGGCCCGGGCTGATCGACCAGGTCGACGCGGATCTGGAGCCCGCCTTCGAGCCGGCGCTCGCGCTTCTCGACGGCGCCATCGAGGACTTGATCGCCGCGCGCGAGCAGGAGGGCGGTTCCATCGCCCGAATGCTCGAACAGCGCCTGGCCGGCATCGAAGCGCAGGGCCGGATGGTGCGAGAGCGCCTGCCGGCCATCCGCGAGGCGCTCGACAAGCGCTTTCGCGAACGCCTCGAAGCCCTCGATGTGGCCGTCGACCCGGGCCGCGTCGAGCAGGAAGTGGTCATGCAGCTGCACAAGCTCGACGTCGACGAGGAACTGGACCGGCTCGACACCCACGTGGCCGAAGTGCGGCGCGTGATGACGCTCGACGAACCGGTCGGGCGCCGCCTGGACTTTCTGATGCAGGAGCTCAACCGCGAAGCCAATACGCTGGGCTCGAAGGCCACGCTGGCCGAGGTCGGCCAGGCGGCCGTCGAGCTCAAGGTGCTGGTCGAGCAGATGCGCGAGCAGGTGCAGAATGTCGAGTGACGGTGACCTGTTCCTGATCGCCGCGCCGAGCGGCGCCGGCAAGACCAGCCTGATGCGCGCCCTGCTAGAGCGCTGTCCGGGGCTGGCGCTGTCGGTTTCCGACACCACGCGTCCGGCCCGCCGCGGCGAGATCGACGGCGAGCAGTATCATTTCGTCTCGGTCGAGGAATTCCGCCGCGGCATCGACTCGGGTGACTACCTGGAATACGCCGAGGTCTACGGCAACTACTACGGCACCCGCCGCGACCGGGTTGAAGCGCTGTGGGAATCGGGCCGGGACGTGCTGCTCGAGATCGACGTGCAGGGCGCCGAACAGATCCTCGGCGCGCACCCGGACGTGTGCACGATCTTCATCCTGCCGCCGTCGATGGCCGTGCTGGCCGAGCGCCTGCGCACGCGCGGTTCCGATTCGCCCGAGGTGATCGAGCGGCGCCTGGGCGAGGCCCGGCGCGAAATCGCCGCCTGCGGTGAATTTCGCTGGATGGTGATCAACGACAACTTCGACCAGGCCCTGTCGGACCTGCTGGCCATCGTTCGAACCTGGCCGCTGCGAAGCCAGCGCCAGCAGGCGCAAGTCGGCCGCTTGCTCGACGAGCCGTCCTGACGTCCCGGGGAGCCTGAACACAGTTGTTCCGGCAGGCGCCGTAGCGGTACAATAAGCGATTGATTTTCCATCGGGGATCGAGGCCGCATCGGGCGGCAACCCCCGTACAAATTCCGGAGTAACGAACAGTCATGGCACGAGTAACCGTAGAAGACTGCATCGGCGCGGTCCCCAACCGCTTCGAGCTGGTGATGTCCGCTTCCCAGCGCGCGCGCATGATCGCCAACGGCGCCGACCCCCTGGTCGAGGAAGAGTCCGACAAGCCGACGGTCATCGCCCTGCGCGAGATCGCCGAAGGCGCGGTCACCGACGAAAATATCGCCCAGCTTCAGGCGGAACTGGACGCGCGCCTGGCCGCCATGCAGGCCGAGGTTCCGCCGCCGCCCGAAGACGACGATCTGGGCTGAGCGTCGGTCTGATCGCCTGTTCATGAGGTGTCTGTAGCCGACCGGAACACCGCCATGCTGCCCGCCCCGGTTCGCGAACTCAGGGACCTGCTCAATACCTACCTGGAACCGCAGCACGTGGCCGTCGTGCTGCGCGCGTATGAAACCGGTGCCCAGGCCCACGAAGGCCAGAAGCGCCGGTCCGGCGAAGACTACATCCTGCATCCGGTGGCCGTGGCGCATATCCTTGCCAGCATGCGCATGGATCACCAGACCATCGCCGCGGCCATTCTCCACGACACCATCGAAGATACCGAGATCGAACACGACGATCTCGCCGATCGCTTCGACGAGCAGATCGCCAAGCTCGTCGAAGGCGTCACCAAACTCGACAAGATGAAGTTCCGCACCCGCCAGGAGGCGGATGCCGAAAGCTTCCGCAAGCTGTTGCTGGCCATGAGCCGCGACCTGCGGGTGATCTTCATCAAGCTGGCCGACCGCCTGCACAACATGCGCACCATCACGCACATGTCGCCGGGCGCACGGCGCCGAATCTCGACTGAAACACTCGATATCTACGCCCCGATCGCCGCGCGCCTGGGCATGAACGAGCTGCGCGAGGAACTCGAGGATCTCGGCTTTCGCAATCGTCACCCCAACCGCTACCGGGTGCTCGAGCCGGCGGGTCAAGCAGGGCGCGGGCAATCGCGCCGAGATTATGGATTCGGTCACCGAATCGCTCAGGAAGAAACTCAACGAGGCGGGCATTCCGGCGCGGGTGGAGGGGCGGACGAAGACCCTCTACAGCATCTACTGCAAGATGCGCGACAAATCCCTGAGCTTCGACCAGGTGATGGATCGCTACGCCTTTCGCATCGTCGCGCATTCGGAACCGCACTGCTACCAGTCCCTCGGGATCGTCCACGCGCTCTACAAACCCAGGCCCGGCAGTTTCAAGGACTACATCGCCCTGCCCAAGCCCAACGGCTACCAGTCGCTACACACCGTGGTCCACACCCACTTCGACGTGCCCATCGAAATCCAGATCCGCACCGAGGAGATGGACCTGGTAGCGGAAAAGGGCGCGGCCGCACACTGGCTCTACAAGGCCACACCCGACGGGCAAACGGCCGTGCGCGCCCGCGAGTGGCTGCTCAAGCTCGTCGAGACCCAGTCGCGGGCCACCGACTCGGTCGAGTTTCTCGATTCGGCGAAAGCCGAATTGTTCCCCGATGAGGTCTTCGTGTTCACGCCCCGGGGCAAGATCATCGACCTCAAGGCCGACTCGACCGCGCTCGACTTCGCCTATGCCATCCATACCGACGTGGGCAACCAGGCGGTGGGTGCGCGCATCGACCGCGAGCCCGTGCCTCTCAATTCGCGTCTCGAGTCAGGGCAGACGGTCGAGATCATTACGCAGAAGGGCGCCACACCACAGCCGGAATGGCTGGAGTTCGTGGCCACGTCCAAGGCGCGATCGAGTATTCGCGCCCACCTGAAGAACCTCGAACAGGCCGATTCGGTGGCGATCGGCCACCGCCTGCTCGACCAGGCACTGGCGCGGCGGGGCTTCTCGCTGGAGAAGGTCTCCGAGCGCCGGCTGGACCGCTACCTCAAGAAGCTCAAGGTCGAGCGGCTCGAGGACCTGCTCATTCGCATCGCGCGCGGCGACATGCTCGCGCGCGTGGTTGCCCACAAGCTTCTGCCGCTGACCCAGCGGCGCGCCAGCGAGGAGCCCGAGTCCGAGGCCCTGACCATCGGCGGCACCGAGGGCAGCGCGATCGAGTACGCAAAGTGCTGCCATCCCGTGCCCGGCGATCCGATCATGGGCTATCTCTCGCCCGGCAAGGGCCTGGTCATCCACCGCCAGCGCTGTCCCAACGTTCCCGAGCTGAAAAAGCACTATGCCGACCGTTGCCTGGACGTCGACTGGGCGCCGGTCATGCACGGCTACTTCTCCGTTCGCCTTCGCATTGTCACGATCAACGGCCCCGGCGTACTCGCATCCGTCTCCGCCACGCTCAGCGAAGTCGGCGCCAACATCGAGCGTGTCGAGCAGCCCTCGACCACCCGCGAGACCGCCATTCTTCACTTCACCCTGGCGGTCACCGGCCGCGACCAGCTTGCCCGCGTGATGCGGCGGCTGCGGCGCAACAGGCACGTATTGAAGGTCAGCCGCGAGATTGCGTGATCTTCTGAACGAGTAAATTCGAAATTCGAAGCACCAAACCCGAAACCAATGCCAAACACGAAATTCGAATGACCGAAACCGACCAGAATCCCCGTTACGATCTCGAGGAGCGGACTTTCGATTTCGCTCACTCGGTCCGGGGTTTCTGCAAGGAGCTTCCGAAGACCATCGGCAACATCGAAGATGGCAAGCAGCTCATCAGGGCCTGCGGGATCTGTTGCGTGCGAGATCTACATCGAGCGCCAACGAGGCGGTGAGCAAGAAGGACTTTCGCTATCGAATTCGGCATTGCACCGTCGAAGTGAGGCCAACGGAAGCACAGATATTGGCTCAGGCTTCGTGGATCTGTGGCGATGACTCGAAGCCTTATCGACGCGGATCAAGGCGCCGTGTTGCTGCCGCTCCGCTGATGAAGCCAGCGGCAGCTAACGTCTGTATACTGGGCGCGACTTCTGAGGGAAGCATTCCTACCTGATCGACGGCAGCTGGCCGACGTCTGGTCGTCGTTTGGGTCATTGGTACTTCGAATTTGTTTCGAGTCTGTTAGTCGTTTCGTATTTCGAGTTTTGTGTCCGCTAACGCCGGGAGTCCAAAGTATGCCAAAACTGCCGATAGAATCCCCCAGCGCCCCCGCCGCCATCGGCCCTTATTCACAGGCCGTGAGGGCTGGCAATACGGTCTATCTCTCAGGCCAGATTCCGCTGGATCCGCAAAGCGGTGAAGTGATCGAAGGTGATTTCACGGCCCTGACCAATCGCGTGTTCGACAACCTGGCCGCCGTGGTCGAGGCGGTCGGCGGGTCGATGGACGATATCGTCAAGCTCAACGTCTTCCTCACCGACCTGTCGCATTTCGCCACCGTCAATGAATTGATGGCCGAGCGGTTCTCCGAGCCCTATCCGGCCCGCGCGGCGGTGCAGGTGGCGGCCTTGCCCAAGGGCGTGCCGGTGGAGATGGACGCGATCATGGTGCTCGGCGACGGCTGAAAGCCGCCGCTCGGGTAAAGCGCGTGACGGGCAGCGACTTGCGTTCGGTCAACGAGCTCGACGGCGTCGGGCCGCAGGTGGCCTCGCGCCTGAAGGCGCTGGGCATGACCCGCGAAGTCGACCTTCTGTTTCACCGGCCGCTGCGCTACGAGGATCGCACCCGAATCGTCCCCATGGGCTGGGTGCGGCCCGAGACCCGCGTCCAGGTCGAGGGCCGGGTGATCGACCAGGAGGTGGTCCAGCGCCGACGCCGCATGCTGCTGGTGACCCTGGCCGACGACAGCGGGCAGCTGACCCTGCGCTTCTTCCGCTTCTATCCCTCGCAGCTTCGCATGTACCGCGAGGGCAACCGGGTGCGCTGCTTCGGCGATGTGCGTTTCGGGCCGCAGGGCTTCGAGATGGCCCACCCGCAGTGCCAGGTGCTGGGCAAGGGCGAGCCGCCACCGCTGCCCGAGCACATGACCGCGATCTACCCGGTCACCCAGGGCCTGGCGCAGGCCACGCTGGCGAAGATCATCGACGGCGCGGTCGAGCGACTGCTGGCCGGCGGTATCGACCTGCCTGACCCCCTGGCCGACGAGCGCTCGCCGCCGTTGGTCGACTCGCTCCGCATCATTCACCGACCCGGCCCGAATGAGAACCTGGATGCACTGGCCGATGGCCATCACCCGGCGGTGCAGCGCCTGGCGACCGAGGAACTGCTCGCCCATCACCTGGCCCTGACGCGGCTCAACCGCGCGCGGGCGCGCCAGCGGGCGCATCCGCTAAAGCCCGACGGCGCCATGGACAAGCGCCTGCTGGAAGTCGTCGGCTTCGAGCCCACCGGCGCGCAGCGCCGGGTCAGCGGCGAGATCATGGCCGACCTGGGCGCGAACCGCCCGATGCGGCGCCTGCTGCAGGGCGATGTCGGATCGGGCAAGACCCTGGTGGCCGCGCTCGCGCTGCTCGCCGCCGCGGCCAGCGGCCGCCAGGCTGCCATCGTGGCGCCGACCGAGATCCTGGCCGAGCAGCACTACCGCACCCTGTCGCAATGGCTCGAACCGCTGGGTATCGAGCCGGTCTGGCTGGCCGGCAAGGTCAAGGGCAAGGCCCGCCGCGAAGCGCTTTCGCGCCTGGCGGGCGACGCGAGTATCGCGATCGGCACGCACGCGCTCTTTCAGGAGGGCGTGGAGTTTCGCGACCTGGCGCTGATCGTGGTCGACGAACAGCACCGCTTCGGCGTCCACCAGCGCCTGGCCCTGGCCGCTAAGGGCAGCGAGGGCGCGCGCTCGCCGCATCAATTGGTGATGACGGCCACGCCCATTCCGCGCACCCTGGCGATGACGGCCTATGCCGGCCTGGATATCTCGGTCATCGACGAGCTCCCGCCGGGCCGCAAGCCGGTGACCACGGTCGTGCTCAGTCAGGGCCGGCGCGAGGAAATCGTCGAGCGGCTCCGCCGCGCCCTGGCCGAGGGCCGCCAGGCCTACTGGGTCTGTCCGCTGATCGAGGAGTCCGAACTGCTCGAGGCGCAGGCAGCCGAGTCCACCGCCGAAGCGTTGTCCGCCGCGCTGCCGTCGTTCAGGGTCGGGCTGATCCACGGGCGGATGAAGCCGGCCGAAAAGCAGGCGGTGATGGACGATTTCTCGGCCGGAAAAATCGCCCTGCTGGTCGCCACCACGGTCATCGAGGTGGGCGTGGACGTGCCCAACGCCAGCCTGATGATGATCGAAAACGCCGAGCGCCTCGGCCTGTCGCAGCTGCACCAGCTGCGCGGGCGGGTGGGGCGCGGCAGCCAGCAGGCCGCCTGCGTGTTGATTTACAAGCCGCCGCTGGGCGAGACCGCGCAGAAGCGGCTCGAGACCATGCGCGAGACCACCGACGGTTTCGTCATCGCCGAGAAAGACCTCGAACTGCGCGGCCCCGGCGAGGTGCTCGGCACGCGCCAGACCGGCATGCTGCGCTTCCGCGTGGCCGACCTGGCGCGCGACGCCGACCTGCTCGAGCCGGTCAAGGCGCTGGCCGAGTCGCTGGACAAGGATGGCGCGGATACGATCATCGAGCGCTGGCTGGGGGATGCCGAGCAATTTGTGGATGTGTAAATTGTCGTTCTTTCGTTTGTTCGTTTGTTCGTTTGTTGTTGTTCGTGTTCGTTGTCGTGTTCGTTTGCTCGGTGTCTGGTTACCCTTCTGGTCTGGCGTCACCGGCCGCGGTGCGGGTCTCGACACGTCAAAGTCAAAGGCTGTTTCGCCCGGCGCTTCGCGCTCTTGCGGCGAGTTCCTTTTGTCAATTACAACAAAAGGAACCAAAAGTGCTCTCACAACCGCGCGGTTGGTCCGCACTCCCAGTAAGGACTGGGGCTTAACGGAATGTTGCACGTGCCCTCGCCAGAATTCGGTCGAGGCACATGGCAACCTCGTCAGAGCGTGGGCGTAGCCCGCACCTGAACAGCGCGACCTCGATAGGGCCGGCTTCGTCCGCGGCTTCGAGATCTTCTACTGCCCGAGGCTTTAGCCGTCGCGCGCGCCAGCGCGCGTGATCGTGTCTTCCGGAAGCCGCTGATCCCGACCCGGGCCACATTCGGCCCCAGTCGAAGTCCGGGCGCCCTCAGCCGGGCCCTCGCGAAGCCCCAGTCCGAAGGGGCGTGAAGCCACTCCCATGGAAGGTTCCTGAGCCAATCCCGCCGTGCTTTTAAGCGCGTTTTTTGGTTACTTTTTTCGCGCAGGAAAAAAGTTACTCGCCGAAAGAGCGCGAAGCGCCGGGCGAAACAGAAGTTGACTTGTCGAGACCCGCACAACAGCCGGTGGCGCCAAACCACAAAGGTGCCATCAACCCAGCAAACAGCCCGCACGAGACAAGAGTGGCAACATCGGATACCTCGTCCGTCGGGGATGTAACCCCGACCTACCTGGACGGCCGAACCGACTTCATGAATCAGTCGCGGTCAGCCGCACAACGAACTCGGTGAGATACCAGGTCGTGGTCGCCTCGAAGCCCGAGTCGCTCAGGCCGTAGACCCAGATCCGGCCGGTTTCATCGCTGGTGACCGAGAAGTCCTGCCCGGCGGTGGTCACGCGCTTGAGCCGCCAGGGGGCGTCGGTGCCGCTGCAGTATTCTTCGTCGGCGCCGTTGGCCATATTGCCGGTGCTCAGGGCGCGTTCGCCCGGGCTGGACTGCTGACCCAGGTCGAGCGTGGCGCGACGGTAGCCGTCGATGACCGCGTAGTCCGGTTTTTCGCCGGCCGCGCCGAGTCGCATGTAGACCGACTCGCCCGGTGCGCCGCCCACGCCGGCGCAGCCCGACGGTTCGTTGGTCGCGAACTGCATCTCGAGGCCCACCCGGTAGCGCGTTTCGGGCCGCAGCCCGTCGACGGGGCGCATGACGACCATCATCAGGTCGTCGGAGCGGTTGGTCCCGCTGACGCGCAGCCCCGGCAGCGCCTGCCAGGGTTCGGGCAGTGCGCCCTGCTCGAAGGCGAGATCGAAGTTGCTCTCGTCGCCGGCGGGATAATCGAGGAAAAGCGCTTCGAAGCCATGAGATTCCGATGCCGGCGTCCAGCGGCGTTCCTGCGACCACTGAACCGACTCGCTGCAATGGGCGCCGTCGATGCGCGTCACCCGCTCGAGCGGATATTCGGCCGGCTGGTAGATGCCGTTTGCCGGCGTGTAGGACAGGGCGGCCGAGTCGCAGCCGGTGCGGCGCACGATGACATCGCCCCAGTAGCGACCGTCGATGCTGTCGGTATCGAAATTCGGCGGGAACCGGGTGCCTCGGTAGTCCTGCAGTTCGGCGCGAAGCGTGTCGCCCTCGATCTCGCCGGTTCCCAAGAGCCAGATCGGATTGCCTTCCGTATCAAAGGTGTACCAGGCGACCACGGCCGTGCTGAGGTCGAGGACTTCGATCTGCAGCCCGTGACCGTTCTGGGAGGGAACGAACCAGTTGCCCGTCATGTCCGCGTCGATCGGCTTGGCCTGGCAGGCGCCTGCCGCCAGAAGCACGGCGACGCAGAGTGCTTGAAGCGTATTCTTGTTCATGGCGGTTCTTCCTTCCTGGGTTGAAGCTCGCCCCTTGTGTAATCAAACCGTAGCGAAGCGGTCGTCGCGGGTCAACGCGGTCTTTTCAGCGCCTCAGCTGGTGGTAGGGCGTGCGGAACCAGACAATGATGCTCGCCAACAGGCCGGCGGCGGCCAGCCAGAACAGCTTGCGCCAGATCGTGCTCATCGAGCCGAGGATTTCCATGTCGGCGACGTAGACCGTCTCGCAGGCGCCGTCGCCGGTGTCGGTGCGCGTGGTGGAGGTCTGTCGGAACGGGCCGCCGGGCTCGCCGTACTCGGCCAGCCAGCCGCTGATGCGTACCTGGTCGCCGACCTCGAGTTCGTCGATAAGGTCGCGCACGTGCTCGGAGTCGGTGATCAGGTGGTTGTTCGACAGCCTGTTCTTGTCGAAGCTGCGCCAGGCGCGTTCGTTGCGCGTCGAGAATGTGCAGGTGAATTCCCCGTTCCAGAAATCGAAGGCGTTGAGGTCCACATCCGTGGCGTTCGACCCCCAGACGACGCAGAGGTCGGCGACGTTGATGAAGTCGTTCCAGCGCTTGTGCAGGCCGTAGTCTTGCGAGAAGCGCTTGAACGACACCACCAGCCCGGACAGTTCGTAGCGAAAGCGGGGCCGCACGACGTACTCGACCTCGTTCGCCCGGGTGGTGAACTCGGGCTTTTCGACCGGGCTTTGCCGCGGCTCGTCGGCCACGGCCGGGTGAACCCACATGTCGGGGTCGAAATCGTCGCGGTTGAACCAGGAGGCCGCAAGCAGGATCAGGCTTCCGAAGAACATCCAGGAAACGAGACGTCGGCGTGAAAGCAAGCGAATGACCCTCTTGGTTCGGTCGTGGGAGGCGTCCTTTATTATCCATATCGGCGGACCCGCACGAAAGCAGCGGGCGGTCGCGGCGCTGAATGGCGGTGATCGCCGAACCTGAATATGCGATACTACTAGGCTCCGTACGGTGCGGTACTGAGGCCGCGAAAACCGTCAACGTATCCCGTCAACGTTTTCCCAAGGAGAGCCCCGGTGACCGAACGCAAACTGACCCTGACCGATCACGAATCCGGAAAGAGCCTCGACCTGCCGGTTGTCGCCGGCACCGAAGGCGACCCCACCCTCGACATCAGCAGGCTGCATCCCGAACTGGGCCACTTCACCTACGATCCGGGCTACGGCGCAACCGCCAGTTGCAAGAGCGACATCACTTTCATTGACGGCAACGCCGGCATCCTGCGCTATCGCGGCTATCCCATCGAGCAGCTGGCCGAGAACTCCAGCTTCCTGGAAGTCGCCTACCTGCTGCTCTACGGCGAGCTGCCGACCAGCGGCCAGTTCACGTCGTTCGAGCGCGATATCACTTATCACACGATGGTCCACGAGAAGCTCAACAACTTCATCTCGGGCTTCCACTACAACGCGCACCCGATGGCGATCCTGTCCGGCGTGGTGGGCTCGATGGCTGCCTTCTATCACGACAAGCTCGACGTCAACGACCCCGAGCAGCGCGACCTTGCCGCCAAGCGTCTGATCGCCAAGATGCCGACCATCGCGGCGGCCGCCTACCGCCACTACATGGGCTGGCCGAGCGCCTATCCGCGCAATTCGCTCAACTACTCCGAGCGCTTCCTGCACATGATGTTCTCCGTGCCGGCCGAGGACTACGAGGTCAACCCGGTCGCCGCCAAGGCGCTCGACCTGCTGTTCATCCTGCATGCCGACCACGAGCAGAATGCCTCCACCTCGACCGTTCGCCTGGTCGGCTCGACCGGCGCCAACCCCTACGCCTGCACGGCCGCCGGCATCGCCGCGCTGTGGGGGCCGGCCCACGGCGGCGCCAACGAGGCCGTGCTCAACATGCTCAACGAGATCGGCACCGTCGACCAGGTCTCCAAGTACGTTGATAAAGCCAAGGACAAGAGCGATCCGTTCCGGCTGATGGGCTTCGGCCACCGCGTCTACAAGAACTTCGACCCGCGCGCGACCATCATTCGCAAGGCCTGTCACGAGGTGCTCGGGAACCTGGGTCAGCAAGACGAGCTGCTCGACCTGGCCATGGAACTCGAAAGGATCGCGCTCGAGGACGACTATTTCGTCGAGCGCAAGCTCTACCCCAACGTCGACTTCTACTCGGGCCTCATCTACAAGGCCCTGGGTATCCCGACGAGCATGTTCACCGCCATGTTCGCCATCGGCCGCACCGTCGGCTGGGTCAGCCAGTGGCTCGAGCAGGCCGCCAACCCGCACCGCATCGGCCGGCCACGGCAGGTCTATACCGGCGCCGGCGAACGCGACTACGTCGATCGATCTCGAGCGGTAGACGATCTGATCGCTCAGGCGCACAGCGAAATCACGCAAAGACCGGATCAAGAGCGCGAGACGAAAGCACGAGAGACAGCTTGCATTTAACGTGCTTTCGTCTTCGAATTTGCTCTTCGCGACTTGGCGCCTCTGCGTCGAGGTCATCATGACGCCACATCAACTGCCCCGGCTTCCAGGGACGCGACCAGCGCCTAGAGGAACAGATCGGGCAGTAGCCGCTTGCCTGGCTCGACGGCGTATTGGTCGAGGTCGGTGACGCCCATCTTTTCGAGCACGTCTTCGTCAATGAAGAAGTTGCCGGTGACCTCAAGCGACGGCTGGGTGAGGATCCAGTGCGCGGTATCGGCCAGGATCTCGGGCTTGCGGCAGTTCTCCGGCTTGACCGCATCGCCGAGCATCGCCAGCGCGGCGGTCGCGATGACCGTTTTCGGCCACAGCGCGTTGACGCCGATGGCATCGGTGCGGAATTCCTCGGCCATGCCCAGCACGCACATGCTCATGCCGTACTTGGCCATGGTGTAGGCCACGTGCGGGGCGAACCACTTCGGGTCCATGTTAAGCGGCGGCGACAGGTTGAGGATGTGCGGGTTTTCGGATTTTTTTAGGTAGGGCAGTGCGGCCTGCGAGCACACGAAAGTGCCGCGCGTGTTGACGTTGTGCATCAGGTCGTAGCGCTTCATCGGCACGTCTGCCGTCGGGGCCAGGTAGATGGCCGAGGCGTTGTTGACGAGCGCGTCGATGCCGCCGAAGGTGTCGGCCGTTTTCGCCATGGCCTCGGCCACGGCATCCTCGTCGCGGATGTCGACTTTCAGCGCCAGCGCCCGACCGCCGGCGGCCTCGATCTCTTCGGCCGCGCTGTGAATGGTGCCGGGCAGCTTGGGATGCGGCCGGTCGGTCTTGGCGGCCACGGCCACGTTGGCGCCGTCGGCCGCCGCTTTCAGCGCAATGGCCTGGCCGATGCCGCGCGAGGCGCCGGTGATGAACAGGGTCTTGCCCTTCAGCGATGCTGTCATGGCTTTGTGCTTCCTCAATGCGAAACTGAAAGCATATCCTAAGGGGCAACGCTCCCTTCGCACGGGTAGTGTACTGTCCGTTGCGATATCAGCAGGCCAAGCAGCCATCTGCAGGCAGGCGAGCCGCATGGCGACATGCGAAGCGATACTGCGAGCCGTTGCGCGCTCTTGAAAGGGAACCACCCTTCCAGCGAGCACGCGCCTTGCAGCTGGCCGCTTGGCGACTCGCTGATATCAGCAATTAATGCCGGACAGTACACTAGCACCAAGTCACCGACCATGGAATCGACGCTGATCGACCGTATCTTCGAGCTGGTCCAGTCCCATTCGGGCTGGCTCATCGCCATGTCGGCGGCGTTTGCCTATTTCGAGTCGGTGGCCGTTATCGGCCTGCTGATGCCGGGCGTGGTTTTGCTGTTCGTCATCGGTGCGGTCGTCAGCGGCGATCTCTCGCTGTTCCTGTGGTGCTGGCTGGCGGCCTTTTTCGGGGCGCTCGGCGGTGACTGGACCAGCTATTGGATCGGTCGTCACTATCGCGAACGAATCGACGGCTGGCCCCTGCTGCGCCGCCATCCCGAGCTGATGGCCCGGGCGCGCGCGGCCGTCGTTCGCCACGGCGGCAAGGGCGTATTCCTCGGCCGGCTGCTCGGGCCGACGCGCCCGGTCAGCGCGCTGATCGCCGGCGCCATGAACCTGCCGCCCCGCACCATGCTGCTGGCCACGGTCCCGGCCTGTGCCGTGTGGGTGCCGATCTACATGCTGCCGGGCTTGCTTTTCGGGGCCTCGCTGGAGCTGGCGGCGGAATTCGCCGGGCGGCTGGTGCTGGTGCTCGTGATGCTCTTGCTGGTGCTGTGGGGCGTTGTCGTTCTAACGCGCCTGGTCTATGCCTATACGGCCCGCCGCAGCAGCTGGTGGCTGCGCAGCCTGATTCGCTGGTCGAGCGAGCACCCGCTGATCGGTCGCTGGGTCGAGCCGCTGTTCGGGACGGGCCCGGGGCGGCGGGAGCTGCTTTCGGTGACGCTGCTGGGACTGTTCCTGCTCGCCTGCCTGGCCGTGCTTCTGGGCGTTGTCATCGCCGCGCCGTTCGCGGCCGGCACGCTGGACGCCGAGCGCCAGCTCGCTTCGCTGGCAACGAGCCTGCGCAATCACGTGGCCGACCCCGTCATGATCGCCATCGCCTTTGCCGCGGACCTGCGCGTCCTGGCCCTCGTGTCCGGCATGATGGCCCTGCTGATGCTCGCGCTCGGGCGAGGCAAGGCCGCGGCGCACTGGCTGGCGGCCACGGCCGGCGGCTGGCTGCTCGCCGAACTGCTCAACGCCTGGTTGGGCTTCCTGTTCCCCGCGCCCGGCGCCGCGCCCGGTTACGGCGAGGTACCGCATCGCGGATTAACCCTGGCCACCGTGCTGCTGGGGTTCTTTGCCGTGATGGTCGCCAAGGACGTGCGCGCAGTCCGCCGCAAATGGGCCTATCTGGTCAACACGGTGCTATTGGCCCTGATCGCGTTTGCAAGCTTCTACCTGGGCCTGGTCACGCCGCTGGGCCTGGCGGCGGCCCTGGCGCTGGGCGGCGGTTGGCTGGCCCTGGTGGGGATCGGCTACCGGCAGCGGTCCCTGGCGCGTCGGCACCCGGGCATGCTGGCGTTGATGTTCTACGGCCTGCTGGTGTCGGTGACGGCGTTCCAGCTCGACGGCGGTTACCAGCGCCTCGCCGACGCTACGCGCCTGGAGCTGCCGCGCCAGAGTCTTTCGGCCATGGCCTGGCAGTCCGATGGCTGGCGGGATCTGCCGGCACTGCGATCACGCCTGGGCGCCGCCGAGAGCCAGCGTTTCGATTTCCAGTACGCCGGCACCCGGGAATGGCTGGTCGATCAGCTGGCGGAGTCGGGCTGGCGCGAACCACCGCAGCGCTCGCTGCGCTGGGGGGCACTGCTCAGCGTGCGCCCGGACCCCGACAGGCTTGCGCACCTGCCGCGCGACTTTGCCGGCCAGCCGGAGGATCTGATTCTGGTTCGTGATCACGGCGATGAGCGGCGCGAGGTGCTGCGCCTGTGGGCCTCCGGGACCCGGCTGCGGCCCGGCGACGTTCCGGTCTGGCTCGGTCAGGTCCGGATCGAGGCGATCGACGAGATTCTCGGCCTGGTCAATCGCTGGCGCGACGTGCGCGAGCCGGATGTGGGCTGGCAGGCCCTGGAAAGATCCCTTGGCGACAGCGTCGACATCCGCTCCGCGGGCGAGGGAGAAGTGCGCCTGATCAGTCGTCTTCTTCGTCGGCATCCTCGAGCAGACTGACCAGGCCCTCGAGGCGGCTGATCGGGTCGGTCATCTCCAGCAGGGCCTGGGCGTGTTCCTCGGGCAGGGCCAGGCTGGCTGCCAGGGTGCGCCCGAGGCTGCTGGCGTCTTCGATGTCGACTTCGAAGTGCTGCGACAGGTCGCGGTGACGCAGCAACTCCTGCATCAGGGTCTGCAGCGCGGCACAGCGCGGCGGCACGGGCGTGGCCGGCTCGGGCGGCAGCCAGTCGATGTCGGCGATGAGAAGGCCGTCGTCGCGAGCGTGGGTATCGCGAATCAGAAAGCGCCGCTGTCCGCGGCAGGTCACGCCCAGCAGGCCGTCCTCGAGCTGGTCGAAGTCGATCATCATCGCTTCGGTGCCGATACGGGCGTGACTGGCCCGGCCTTCGCGCTCGGCGGGCCAGGCGCAGACCACGCCGAAACCCGTTCCGCTGCGCGCGCAATCGCGGACCATGTCGAGGTAGCGCTGCTCGAAGATGCGCAGGCTCAGCGGCGCACCGGGGAAAAGCACGGTCTTGAGCGGGAACAGTGGCAGCTGCTCGCTACTCATGCCAGGGCCTCGAAGAATCGCTGCGGCGCGTTTTCAAAACCGCGGTTGCTCATGAAGATGACGTGGTCACCGGGGCGGGCTTCGGCGAGCAGGTCTTCGAGCAGGTTCTTGACCTGGCTGCGGGGCCGGCCGTGCCCCCCGGTCTTTTCGATGACTTCGTGCGGATCCCAGTCCATGCCTTCGGAGCTGCGCAGCCAGACGAAGTCGGCGGCGATCAGGGCCGAGGGGAGGTCGGCGACGTGATACCCGGCGCGCATGGTATTGCTGGCCGGTTCGAGCGCGACGAGAATCCGCGCGTTGCCGACGGCGCGGCGCAGGCCTTCGAGGGTCAGGCGAACGGCCGTCGGGTGGTGGGCGAAATCGTCGTAGACGTGGATGCCGCCGCGTTCTCCCAGCAGTTCGAGCCGGCGCTTGACACCTTTGAACCTCGACAGGGCCTCGACGGATCGTTGCGGATCGACGCCCGCAGCATCGGCCGCGGCAATGGCCGCCAGGGCATTGAGCGCGTTGTGGCGCCCGGTCATCGTCCATTCGAACGTGCCAACGGGCTCGCCCGCGTGCTGGACGGACAGCTTGCGTCCGGCGGGATCGTCCAGCCTGACCTGCCAGTCGCCGAGGCCGTTCTCGCTCAGGCCGAAGCGCGACACGGGCGTCCAGCAGCCGCGATCGAGCACCGCCTGAAGGTTGTTGTCGGCGGTATTGACGACCAGCCGGCCATTGCCGGGGATCGTTCGGACAAGGTGATGAAACTGCGTCTGGATGGCGGCCAGGTCCGGGTAGATGTCGGCGTGATCGAATTCCAGGTTGTTGAGCACGGCGATGCGCGGGCGGTAGTGGATGAACTTGGCGCGCTTGTCGAAAAAGGACGTGTCGTATTCATCGGCTTCGACCACGAACAGATCCTCGCCGGTGCGCGCGGATACGCCGAAGTTCTCCGGGATGCCGCCGATGAGAAAGCCGGGGTTCTTGCCCGCATCTTCCAGTATCCAGGCCAGCATGCTGGCCGTGGTGGTCTTGCCGTGCGTGCCGGCCACTCCCAGCACGGAGCGTCGCCGCAGGTAGGTTTCGCCCAGCCAGCGCGGCCCGGACGTAAACGGGATATCGTTGTCCAGGACATGCTCGACGGCCGGGTTGCCGCGGCTGAGCGCGTTGCCGATGATCACCAGGTCGACGTCGGCCGGTATGTTGGCCGGGTCGTAACCTTGACCGAGCTCGATACCCAGCGTTTCGAGCTGGGTGCTCATCGGCGGATAGACGTTTTCGTCCGAGCCGCTGACCTCGTGGCCGTCCGAACGGGCCAGGGCAGCGAGTCCGCCCATGAAAGTGCCGCAAATGCCGAGAATATGGATTTTCAAAACGGACCTGCAATCGATGTGATGAGATACATGGCTATCGCGAACAGTACCACTGCGACCGCCAGGCCGGCAGCAAAGGACGTGTCGAGCGCGTGACGCCAGATATGGGCGTCGACGGCAAACGACCAGAAGAACAGGACCAGGCTGGCGACGACCAGGAAGGGGCCGGGTTCGCTGCCCGCACTCGCGCCCAGCGGCAGGGAAAGCAGGGAGATCAGGGCGCTGCTGCCGAATAGCGCGGTGACCGTCTGCCCCCAGCGGGCGGGGCGCCCGCGCAGGCCGAGTACAATGCGAGCGAGGATCATCGGCAGCAAGGTCGCCAGCGCGAGCGCGGCAATCGGGTTGGCGGGGCCACCTTCGCTGTTCGACAGTGAAAGCGACAGCGCGGTGATCGCCACGTAACAGGTCAGCGCCAGCGTCAGCGCTCGCGTGTCGGCGGGCAGGTCCTGCGGGCCGTCCCTGAGCATCAGGATGCCGATCAGGCGGGAGAAGAATTCAGACATGAGCGAGCACGATTCGGGCGTTCGGGTGGTCGACTGCCGCGGGCTGGCCTGTCCGGAGCCGGTCTGGCGAACGCGTCAGGCGATGGCGGCCCTGGCCCCGGGCGCTGAGCTGGACGTGCTGGCGACCGACCCGATGGCCGAACTCGATCTCGCCGTATTCTGCCAGCGTACCGGCCACGAAATGGTTCACGCCGAAACGCACGATGGCGTGCTGCGGGCGCGAATCCGCGTCAGGAAAGCGCCGCGGCCAGGCGCTGATTGATCTCCTCGATCTCGCCGACGCCGTCGACGCGAACCAGGACGCCCTTCTTCGCATAGTGTTCCGAGATCGGCGCGGTCTGTTCGCGATAGACGGCCAGGCGCTTGCGGATGACCGCTTCGGTGTCGTCCGAGCGGCCCTCTTCCTCGGCTCGCTTGGCCAGTCGCTCGACGATCTGTTCTTCGTCGACCAATAGTTCCAGGGCGTGATCAATGGGCTTGCCGAGCCGGGCGAGCAGCTTGTCGAGCGCCTCGGCCTGGACCTGGTTGCGCGGGTAGCCGTCGAGAATGAAGCCCGGTTCGGCTTCCGGCTGACCCAGCTTTTCCTCGATGAGGCCCAGCATGAGCTCGTCGGAAACGAGTTCGCCGGCATCCATGGCCGCTTTGGCCTGCTTGCCGAGTTCGGTGCCTTCGGCCACTGCAGCGCGCAGCAGTTCGCCGGTGGAAATGTGCACAACGCCGAGCCGTTCCTTCAGAAGAGCCGCCTGGGTGCCCTTGCCGGAACCCGGCGGGCCGAGCAATACGATTCGCATGGTTGTCAAAGCAGCGCTTGCGCGCGTAGTAGTGGAATCAAGCCGACAAAGTTAACCGGGAAGGGCGGGGGTGTCAAATGGCGCGCGGCAGGGGCCAGGCCCGCCCGCGGCCTCGGCTGGTACAATTTTGCGCCTTGCCTACCCTGGATTCGGACATGTCTGACGCATCTCGCGCCAATCCCGGCGCCAGCCCCGATGATCCCGAGGTCCGTCGGCTACTCGCCGCGGCGGGCTCGGCGCTGCAGTCCGGACGGTTGGCCGAGGCCGAGCGCCTCAGCCGGCGGCTGCTGGCGCTCGCGCCCGCCCTGGCGCAAGCGCACTTTATCGCCAGCCACGTCGAGCTGCGCAGCGGCCGTCCGGGCCGGGCCGCCGAGCGGGCGGTCGAAGCCTGTCGCCTGAGCCCGGGCCACCCGCCCTGGCAGCTGCACGAAGCCTTCTGCCTGGATCTTGCCGGCAACAAGTCATTGGCTGCCGAGCGAGCGCAGGCGTTGGCCGGGCAGCGACCGATCGAGCCCGCGCTCGCTTCGCACCTGGTGCAATTGCTCTACAGTCTCGGTCGCTTCGAGGCGGCGCGCGACCTGTGCATTGATGCGATCGAGCGCGAGCCGGCTTCCACGCACTGGCAGGTCAACCGGGCCAGCCTGGAGGTGGCACTTGGCAATCTCGACGAAGCTCGCGAGGCCTTGCGCGCGGTCCTCGACCGCGAGCCGGATCACGCCGAGGCCTGGATGATGTGGTCTTCCCTGGGCGGTGACGACGGTGGTGAAGACGGTGGTAACGATAATCGCGCCGCCTCCATCGAGCGGCTCGGGCCGCTGGCCGAGCGTGAGAGTCTGTCGGCCGTGGACCGGGCCAAGCTCAACTATGCCCTCGGCGCACTGCTCGAGAAGGAGGGGCGCTACGCCGACAGCTACAACGCCGTCTCCAGGGGCGCGCGCGCCTGGCGGAGCCAGCTTCGATACGATCCGGCCGAGGAAATCGAGTTTTTCGAGGCGATTGAAAAAACCTTCGACGCCGCTTTCGTGCGCTCGGCCGGGCCGGGATACGATGACGACCGGCCGATATTCGTCGTCGGTCTGCCCCGTACCGGCACGACGCTCGTCGAGCGCATTCTTTCGAGCCACTCGCAGGTCGGCACGGCCGGTGAGCTACCCGACTTCAGCAGGCATCTTGGTCGACGGATCGAGACGCTGGCCGATGCGTCCGTGCCCAGCCGGGCGGCGATGGCGCCGCTGGCGCGGCAGATCGACTATGCGGCGCTCGGCCGCGACTACATCGAATCCAGCCGACACGCCGCCGGCGAGCGGCCGCATTTCGTCGACAAGTTCCCGCAGAACGCCATCCACATCGGACCGCTTCGGCTCGCCCTGCCGCGCGCCCGGATCGTGCTGGTACGGCGACACCCGATGGACGCCTGCTACTCCATGTACAAGCAGTTGTTCACCGATATATACCAGTTCTCCTACGATCTCGACGAGCTGGCCGCGTATTTCATCGCCCACGAGCGCCTCATGCGCCACTGGCTGCGCCTGTTTCCCGACTCGCTCCTGACCGTGCGCTACGAAGACGTGGTCGACAACCTGGAATGCGAGGCGCGCCGCATGCTCGAGTTCTGTTCCCTGCCCTGGGAAGAAGGCTGCCTGGCCTTCCATCGCAATCGCAATCCCTCGACCACGGCCAGCGCCGGCCAGGTGCGCCAGCCCATCTATCGCGGTTCGCTGGGCAAGTGGCGCCATTTCCGCGAGCAGCTCGCCGGTCTTGAAGCCCGGCTGGCCGACGCGGGCTGCCTCGATGAGTGGGCGCCCCCACCCGAGGATTGAGTCGTCTTTCGCGGCTTTGCCGCCCCGCGAGCGGGCAGTTGCCGAACCAGCCAACCAGCCAACCAGCGAACGAGCAAACAAGCGAACCCATCCATGATTCGCTATCCTTCCTAACAGGCTTCGATCACGAGAACGCGTCATGCCCAAAAAGAAGAACATCCTCTACGCCCAGTCCGGCGGCGTCACGCCGGTGATCAATGCCACCGCGGCGGCCGTGATCGAGACCGCGCGCGCCAACCGCGGTCGCATCGGCAAGGTGTTCGCCGCGCGCGACGGCATCATGGGCGCGCTCGAGGAGCGACTGATCGATACCGGCAAACTCAAGAAATCGGAACTCGCCGCGCTCAACCACACCCCCGGCGGCGTGTTCGGCTCCTGCCGCTACAAGCTCAAGTCGATCGAGGAGAATCAGCGCGAGTACGAGCGCCTCATCGAGGTGTTTCGCGCCCACGATATCGGCACTTTCTTCTACAACGGGGGCAACGATTCGGCCGACACCGCCTGGAAGATCTCGCAGATCGGCGACAAGCTGGGCTTCCATGTCCAGTGCATCGGGATCCCCAAGACGATCGACAACGACCTGGCCGTAACCGACAACTGTCCGGGCTTCGGCTCGGTGGCCAAGTACGTGGCCGTGTCCATCCTCGAGGCCAGCCTGGATGTGATGGCCATGGCCTCGAGCTCGACCAAGGTGTTCATCATGGAGGTGATGGGCCGTCATGCCGGCTGGATAGCGGCCGCCGGCGGCCTGGCCGGGCGCGAAAAGGGCGACCCGCCGCAAGTCATCCTGTTTCCCGAAGTGCCTTTCGATCGCGAGAAGTTCCGCGACAAGGTTCGTCGTTCGGTCGAGACCAACGGCTACTGCTCGATCGTCGTGTCCGAGGGCGCGCGCACGCCCGACGGCACGTTTCTGGCCGATGCGGGCACCACCGACGCGTTCGGGCACAAGCAGCTCGGCGGCGTGGCGCCGGTGGTGGCCGATATCGTCAAGGAAGACCTCGGCTACAAGTGTCACTGGGCGGTCAGCGACTACCTGCAGCGCTCGGCGCGCCACATCGCGTCGGCCACGGACCTCGAGCACGCCCGCGCGGTGGGCAAGGCCGCCGTCGAGCTGGCGCTTGCCGGCGAGTCCGGGGTCATGCCCGTGATCAAGCGAACGAGCGACAAGCCCTATCGCTGGAAAATCGAGTCGGCGCCGCTGTCGCGCATCGCCAACCACGAAAAGAAAATGCCGAAGAAGTTCATCTCCGCCGACGGCTTCGGCATCACGCCGAGCTGCCGCACCTACCTCGAGCCGCTGATCCGCGGCGAAGCCTACCCGGCCTACGGCAAGGACGGGCTGCCGCAATACGTTCGCCCGGACTTCGCCTATGCCGATCGCAAGCTGCCGCCCTTCGATCTTTGAGCGAGGGATGAGGTGGGGGATGCGCGGGGCATGGGCGGCGTGTATTGGAAAACGTGCTAAGGGCCGGGCAGGGTCATCGGAAAATCCAATCCAATTTGATTGATTCGGGTCCCTCGAGGGGCTAACCTGCCCGACCTTGATCACTCTTAAGAAGCGGCGCGCGCATGTCTTCCAAACTGCAAGCTCTCAACGACTGGGTCGAGCAGGTCGCGACCCACACCCGGGCGGCCCGAATCCACTGGTGCGACGGTTCCGAAGCCGAGAACGAACGGTTGATCGAGACCATGCTCGAGGCCGGTGATCTCGAACGGCTCAACCCCGAGACCCATCCGGATTGCTACCTGCATCGCTCCGACCCGGCCGACGTCGCCCGTGTCGAGCACCTGACCTATGTCTGCAGCGAGCACGAGGAAGACGCCGGGCCCAACAACAACTGGATGGCCCCGGCGGAGGCGCACGCGCTGATGAACGGGCTGTTCGCCGGCTGCATGGAGGGCCGCACGCTGTATGTGGTGCCTTACTGCATGGGGCCGGTTGCCTCGCCGTTTTCGCGCTGCGGCGTGGAAATCACCGATAGCCCCTACGTGGTGGCCAACATGCGCCTGATGACGCGCATGGGCAGCGAAGCCCTGGCGCGCATCGAGCGCGACGGCAGCTTCGTCAAGGGCCTGCATTCGACCGGCGACCTGGACCCTGACCGCCGCTACATCATGCATTTCCCCGAAGAGCTCAGTATCCAGAGCTTCGGTTCGGGCTACGGCGGCAACGCCCTGCTGGGCAAGAAGTGCCATGCCCTGCGCATCGCCAGCTACCAGGCGCGCACCGAGGGCTGGCTGGCCGAGCACATGCTCATCGTCGGCATCGAGAGCCCCGATGGCGAGATCCGCTACGTCGCCGGCGCTTTCCCGTCGGCCTGCGGCAAGACCAACCTGGCCATGCTGATTCCGCCCGAGGCCTACCGCGAGGCCGGCTGGAAGGTCTGGACGGTGGGCGACGACATCTGCTGGCTGCATCCCGGCGATGACGGACGCCTGTGGGCGATCAACCCGGAAGCCGGCTTCTTCGGTGTCGCGCCCGGCACCAGCGCCAAGACCAATCCCAACGCCCTGGCCATGCTCGACCGCGAGACCATCTTTACCAACGTGGCGGTCACCGGGGATAACCAGCCCTGGTGGGAAGGGCTGGGCGAGGGGCAGCCCGCGAAGGACTGGCGCGGCCGGCCCTTCGATCCCAAGCACGGGCCGGCGGCGCATCCCAACTCGCGCTTTACCGTCTCGATCGATCGTTGCCCCAGTTACTCCGAGCAGGCCGATAACCCCGAAGGCGTGCCGATCGACGCCATCATCTTCGGCGGCCGCCGGGCCAGCCTGGCGCCGCTGGTGATGGAGGCGCACGACTGGACGCACGGCGTGCTCGTCGGCGCCGGCATGGCGTCGGAAACCACGGCCGCGGCCACCGGGCAGGTGGGTATCGTGCGGCGCGACCCGATGGCCATGAAGCCCTTTTGCGGCTATCACTTCGCCGACTACTGGGCGCACTGGCTGGATGTCGGGGGTAAATTGACGCGCCCGCCGAAGATCTTCCAGGTCAACTGGTTCCGCCGCGATGCCGATGGCAACTTCATCTGGCCGGGCTTCGGCGACAACATGCGCGTGCTCGAGTGGATCATGGCGCGCTGCCGTGACGGGGTCGACGCGATCGATACGCCGGTGGGCCGTCTGCCCCAGGCTGCGGTCATCAATCTCGACGGGCTAGACGCACGCCCCGACATGGAAGAGTTGCTCGGAATCGACCCGGCGGCGTGGCGTGCGGAGATCGAAGCCATCGGCCAGCACCTCGACGCATTCGGCGCGCGCGTGCCCTCGGCGCTGCACGAAACGCTGGGGCGAATTCGGGAAGAATTGGGCTGATTCGCCGCGCCGACGGCGCTTTGAACCGGCTCGAGCCCCTGTATTTGAAGGCCTTCGACGTCGCCCGGCTGCGTTTTACACGCCTTTAACATAACCCTTTTCATTGCCTGACGATGGTGCTAGTATCGGCGCTGAGTCGGAAGGCGGGTCACTTCGGACAGCGCGTCAGCGCGTCTGGTGTGGCGGGTCTTCCGCTCCGACACATTGCTGTCGATACTAGTATCGAATGCTGTAACCAGAAATTAAAAGACAATGGAGAGTCTGATGAAGCACAACCGTAACCCACTTGCCAAGGCAATCAACTACGCCCTCGGGGCGGGTATGATCGCCAGCCTGGCGATGACCGCTGCGCCGGTTTCCGCCCAGGACGACGACGAAGAAGAGGCTGCAGACCTCGATCGCGTCCAGGTCACCGGCTCGCGCATTAAGCGCACCGACATGGAAGGTGCCCTGCCGGTCACCGTCATCGACCGTGAACAGATCGAAGCCAGCGGTGAATCGAACGCGGCCGACCTGATCCGTAACCTGCCGTTCAACAGCTCCGGTTCCTACCGCCCGCAGTCCGGCTCGTCCTTCGGCGGTGCCGCCCTGGTCAGCCTGCGCGGACTGGGTGCCTCGCGTACTCTGGTCTTGGTCAACGGCCGCCGTATGCCGAAGGCGCCGCTGACCGGTTCCTCCAATGACCTGAGCATGATTCCGATGGGCGCCATCGAGCGCATCGAAATCCTCCGTGACGGCGCGTCCGCCATCTACGGCTCGGATGCCATCGGCGGCGTGATCAACGTCATTCTCCGCAACGACTTCGAAGGCGCCGAAATCATGGTCGGTCGCGCTCAAGTCGATATCCCGAGTGACGGCGGCGATCGTGGCGAAGGCTATGTGACCTTCGGTACCGCTTCCGACACGACCAGCATTATCGGTGGTGCCTCCTGGAACAGCCGCGACATTATCTTTGCGCGTGACTTCCCCTGGACCACCCAGGGGGCTTCGTTCTACGCGAACAACTTCACGACCATCGGCGAGTCCGGTTTCGACAACTTCAACTGGACCGAGCTCCCGAACGGCGCCTGTGAAGGCGCAGGCGATTCGTTCTACACTGTGCAGACGCCGAGCGCGATCACCGGCACGCAGTGTGCGTTCGATTTCACGTCGGTGTCGGCTGACGAAGCTTCCATCGACAACGAATCCGCCTACCTGCGCGCTGACCATCGCTTCACGGACAACTGGTCGGTCTACACCGACATCATGATCGCCAAGACCAAGTCGTTCGGCCGTTACGCGCCGGTTCCGGACTCCTCGTACTTCGCCTCGCCGGTGACGGCGAGCAGCCCGAACAACCCGACCAACCCGGACAGCCCGCTGTATGATCCGAGCCTCGGCCTGGACCCGCAGCCGGTCAACGTCTGGCACCGGTTCTCTTCGCTGGGCAACCGCGACAACAACATCGACTCGGAGCTTTATGACCTGACGGCCGGCATGACCGGTTACGTCGGCCAGGCCGAGCTCGATTTCGGTGCCCGCTGGACCCGCAACAAGGTGTTCGACATCGGTCGTAACTACCTGGTTCGTAGTACCGCGTACGACTACATCGAGACCGGCCTCTACGATCTGAGTGACCCGAACGGCAATCCGGACGACGTCCTCAACGCCATGAAGGCGGTGATCTCGCGCATCAGCTTCTTCGATCAGAAGCAGATGTACGCGAACGCCAGCTTCGACATGTTTGAAACGGGTGCCGGTCCGATCGCTTGGAGCTTCGGTGCCGACTACTTCGAAGAAGACTACTCCGACCAGTACGACTCCCTGAGCGAAGCCGGCCAGATCGGTGGCTCCGCCGGTAATAGTGCTGCCGGCGGCCGTGACGTCACGGCGTTTTACTTCGAAACCCTGATCCCGATCCTGGACAACTTCGAAGCCCAGATCGCCGGCCGTTACGATGATTACAGCGACTTTGGCGACAATTTCTCGCCGCAGGTCTCGCTTCGCTATGAAATCGCCGACGGCTACGTGGTTCGTGGTTCCTATGGTGAAGGCTTCCGCGCTCCGACCCTCCCGGTCCTGACGCAGCAGACCTCCTTCTCGGCGACTTCGGTCGACGATGAGGCCTCCTGCCTGGCGCAGGGTCAGCCGGCTGACTGTAACCTGCAGATCAACGAGTTCATTCAGGCCAACCCGGATCTTGGTCCCGAAGAGTCCGAGCAGTTCTCGCTTGGGTTCGCCTTCGCTCCGTTCGATTGGCTCAACGGTACAATCGATTACTACGACATCAAGATCGACAACCGTATCCGGTCGTTCGGCGCGCAGGATCTGATCAACTTCGAGCAGGCGGGTGATCCGATTCCGCCGGGCCTGAGCATCACCCGCGCTCCGAGCGGCGCGATCGTTCGCATCGAATCCGGCTTCGGTAACGAAGGTTTCGTCGAAACTTCTGGTTTTGACCTGAACTTGACCTCGGGCTACGATGCACTGGGTGGCCGGTTCAACCACAACCTGACCTTGTCCTACGTTGACGAGATCTCGACTGATGGTGGCCGTAACCTGGTTCAAGATCCGGGCACGCCGGAGATGCGCGGTGTCCTGCAGAACCAGTACGCTTGGGGTGACTTCAACTTCGTCTACAACCTCAATTACATTGGTGACCAGTGTGATGAGATTGACGATGGTGAATGCATCGGCCACGTCCCGTCTTGGGTGACCCACGACCTGCAAGCCAACTACTTCACGCCGTGGAATGGCAAGATCACGGTTGGTGCCCAGAACGTGGGCAACAAGCGGCCGCCGATTGGACTGGGCTTCACCGATGGTCGTGACTACGACTTCAACCTGTACAACGGTTACGGTCGTGTCACCTACGTTCGGTACACCCAGAGCTTCTAAGTTCCGGGCTTGACGCCGAAACATCGAGGCGGGCGCACTGCGCCCGCCTTTTTTTTGTCAAAACGATTCGTTACAGCCAACCAGACGCCCGCAACGACGTGAACGAGCGAGAGTCAAACGAGTTCTGCCCGAACGCCTCCGATCACTGGGGTCAGTACTGGGCTGGCGGCGCGTTGACCTCCCTGCCCGAGGACTTCCGCGCCAACTACGATGGAGAGATCCGCCAGTTCTGGCACGATATCGTGGCGGCCGTTCCGGCCGGCGCGCGTGTGCTGGATGTCTGCACTGGCAACGGCGCGATCGCCTTGCTCGCCGCCGAAATCCTGTCCGAGCGCGAGTGTGCGGGCGAAGTCCTGGCCGTGGATGCGGCTGCCATTCGTCCGAGCACGATCGCACAGCGGTTTCCGGAGCAGGCCGAGCGCGTGAGATCGGTGCGCTTCTACCCTGAAACCCGATTCGAAGAGCTTGATCTGTCCGCGGCCAGCGTCGATCTGATCACCAGCCAGTACGGAATGGAGTACTGCGACCTGGCTGTTGCCGCCGACCAGTGCGTGCGCCTGCTTCGCCCCGGCGGCCGACTGGCCATGCTCTGCCATGCGGTGGACAGCGATATGCTCAAGACGATGGAAGCCGAGCATCGCGACTATCGCCGGCTCGATCAGCTTCAGTTGCTACACCACCTCGGTGAGTTTCTCGATGGGCATTCCACGCCAGCCACCCTGCGCCGCGTTCTTTCGCGCACCCGCGCCCAGATCATGGGTGATCCCCGGCTGCTCAGTCGTCCGCTCAACCGAATGGTCCTCGGCATGCTCGATCAAACCCGGGCGATGGACGACGCCGCAATCGAGCAGGCGCGCCCGCGCTATCTGGGTTTTGCGCGACAACTCGCCAGCGGCCGCGACCGGCTGGCCGACATGTTGCGCGTCAACAGGATGATGCGTGAAGATCCCGGCTGGACGGATGTGTTTGAGCGCGCTGGCTTGACCAAGCAGGCATCGGGCTCGATCCGCTATCAGGGACGATACGATGTCGGCCACTTTCACGTTTTCGTCAAGGCCGGCGAAGCCTGACCGCGGCGGCCTGGCTCCTGGCCAATCAACCGACTTGTTGTGCCGCCACCGAACTGCTAGC
Source organism: Lysobacterales bacterium (assembly GCA_034520805.1). Classification (GTDB taxonomy): domain Bacteria; phylum Pseudomonadota; class Gammaproteobacteria; order Xanthomonadales; family Wenzhouxiangellaceae; genus Wenzhouxiangella. The sequence goes on from JAXHNG010000009.1 coordinate 50,109, forward strand.
CTCTGATGCCGTAGATTAACTTCACAACGCGAGTTGCTTGCGTCCCTGAGCCCATGCCCACCCCATCACTGGCCCTCCAAACCGGCACCGTCGTTTTTCACCGTTCCGGCCAGTTCCTGGTTGGCCGACTGTCGGGCACCATTCCTTCAACCGCGGTCGCCTTGCCTGACCTTGTTCTGCTTTCCGCTTTTGCGAGCCCGGCAACGCCAACACAGGGCATCCAGCGGATGGTTTCGGGTGAAAGCGCCCGATTGTTGCCGTCTCGGCCCCCGGACCAAATGCTGCTACAGCGTATCGACGCGTTTCGCCAGCGCGGCGTTCTGGGTTCGGACGAAGGAAGGCTGAATTCCACAGAACAACTCGAGCCGCTTGGCTCCTCGCATATGTCCGGGGCCGAACCCGCGAGCCCGGACCAAGGCCTCCGCTTGCCCAGGAATTTCCTTTTGCGGGCGCACCCCCAGGGCTATGCGGTCGACAGCGCCGTTGACGGAAGAACTTACCTTCTCGATGTCGGGGCGGCCCTCGTCCTGGCGGGCTTCGCCAACGGCACAACGCCGCGCGATATCGCGCCCCGGCTCCCGCACAGCCCGACCCTCGATACGGTCGCCGCGATGGCTGGCTGGTTTCGGACGAGAGGCCTGCTCGAAGCGCTCGATGCCGGGGGCAGCTGGGTACGGGCGAAGGCCGAAGAGGAACTGCCGAGGCGAAAGGCCGCGGCACCGACCTGGCGTGACATCGAGCCCGATGGCCGAATCCCGGTCTTTTTCATGCCGCACATGGAAAATCACTATCCGCTGGCGCTGGGCATGCTCCATAGCGCGATTTCGGCGTGGAACGGCGGCGCCTTGCTCGATCGCTTCCAGCTCGTACCGATCACCTACCTGCCGCCCGACCAGTTCCTGCAGGGGCCGTATCGAAAGTTCGGGCCGGGGGTATGGCTGTTTTCAAACTACATGTGGTCCGACGAGCTCAACCTGAAGGTTTCCGAATTCGTCAAACGCGACAGTCCGCGGAATTACACCGTCCACGGTGGCCCCAGCACGCCGAGCTACGAGGAAGCCTGCAACGAGTTCATGCGCGAGTATCCATCCGTGGACGTTGCCGTCCATGGCGAGGGCGAGCTGGCGATCGGTGAAATACTCGAGCAGCTCGATCGCGACGACGGCGGCCGGATCAGCCCCGCTGCCGGGATGAGAGAGGTCGCCGGGCTGACCTATCGCTTGGGAGCCGGCGCAGACGCCGAGTTGCAGCGAACACCGCCGCGCGCACGCATGCGCGAACCCGATGCGATTCCCTCGCCATACGCCGAGGGTATTTTTGATGCCTACGAAGGCCGGATCGAAGCCGCAATCGTTGAAACCAACCGGGGCTGCCCCTTCAGTGCACCTTCTGCGACTGGGGTTCGGCCACAGCGCAAAAGGTCAGCCGGTTCGAAATGGACCGCGTGCGAGCGGAGATCGAATGGGTCGGGCGTAATGAAGTCCCCGTGATCTGGGTTGCCGATGCAAACTTCGGCATGCTCAAGCGCGATCTCGAGATCGCCGAATGCATCGTCGAGACCAAGCGCAAGTACGGCTATCCGCAGGAAGTCGTCGTCAACTACACCAAGAACGCCAACGAGCGCCTCGCCGAGATTATCCGCGTTTTCAGCGAGGGCGGCATCATCGGCCAGGGGATCATCTCGATCCAGACCAGCGACGAAGCGACGCTGGATGTCATCAAGCGCAAGAACATCAAGACCGAAAAGTACGACGAGCTCATCCGGATATTCGCCGCCCAGGGGCTGCCGCTGTCGACCGATCTCATGATCGGCCTGCCGGGCATTACACCCGAAGCCTTCGATAATGACCTCCAGCGCTATATCGATGTCGACGTGGCCGTCAAGGCCTACCCGACCCAGCTGTTGCCCAACAGCCCGATGGCGCACCCCGCCTACATGAAGACCTACAGGATCGAGACCGACGAGAACGGCTTCCTGACCTCGTGTTTCAGCTACAGCGAAACCGAGCTGCGGCAGATGAAACAGATTTACGAACTCTACGTCGCCGCCGACGGCTATGGCGCGCTGCGCTACGTTCTGCGCTTTCTGCAGTGGGAGTATGGTGTCCCCGCGATGCGTGTCCTGCACGACCTGCTCGATCAGGTTGTCCATGACCCGGATCGCTATCCCGCCATGGCCTGGGTGGCGAAGTTCTTCAATTCCGAGAAGCGCATGCCGGGCGGCTGGCGCCGATTTTTTGAAGAGGTGGCCGATTTCGTTACGCGGCGTTACGGCGTCGAGCGCGATTCCGCTTTCAATACGGTTCTGACGGTCAATGAAGCCGTCATGCCCGACGGCAGTCGACGTTACCCGATGACCGTCGAACTCGAACACGACCTGGTGGAATGGTTCACGGCACGCAACCGTCTCGAACCCACCGACGCCCGGGCGCTGCACAGTTACCCACCCGGGCGCATCACCGTGTCTGACCCCAACGGTCTGGCGACGATCGATCTTGAGTACCAGCAGTACGATACACACCAGTATTTCTGGGAGTTGCACTCGCCGGTGGCCCGGCCCACATCGGTCGCTCGCAACGACAAAGAGGAAATCGCCGCCTAGGCGGTGAATCAGGGGCGGGTCAATGGCGTTGGCGAGGGCGGCAAAGCTTGGCACGACGGGTCCTGCCGGCCGCCGGCCCGGGCGCTGCAACCCCGCTTGGATGCCCGCCATTGCGGGCTTGATCTTGCTCTTTCTCGCGCTTCCTGCATCCGCTATCGACCAGGGCCCGGTGTTTCGCACCATCAGCGTCAACGAGGGCCTGCCCGATCGGCAGGTCGAGGCCATCGTTCAGGACGCGCGGGGCTTTGTCTGGATCGGAACCCGTGGCGGCCTGGTTCGCCACGAGGGCGGGCGTATGCGCATTATTCCGAGCGATCCGGAAACGCCCAACCCGCTGCCCGGACGCAACATCATGTCCCTGATGGCGCACAGCGATGGCAGCGTCTGGGCCGCGGTCGAGAATCGCGGCGTGGTCCAGATTGCGCCCGACCTGACATCGATTCGCCATCTGGAACCGACCTCGCACGGCGGCCGCCTCCCGGCCGGTAATATCTGGTCCATGGCCGAGGACTGCCACGGTCGCGTCTGGATGGCTTTCATGCGCGGCGGCGTCGCCCTGTACGATCCGGCGCAAGACACCCTCGAGCTGTTTCCGCAAACGGCGGAATCCGGCCTCGATCCGGGCGGCTTCCAGGTTCATCTGGATGTCGACTCGCACTGCCGACCCTGGCTCGTACAGACCGGCCAGGTCTCCGTGTTCGACGAAGACGCGGATCGGTTCACGCCGGTCAGACGAGTCGAGGAAGCGCATTTTGCAATCAGCCTGGCCGAGGCAAACGGCCGCATCTACTTCAACGAGGCAGGCGCCCTCATGGATCTCGGCCCGAGCCGGGCGGCGCCCACCGCCGAACCCCGGCAAGTGGCGCAGGTCGACGGCACGATTACCGGCATAGCGCCCGATCCCCAGTCCGACCAGATCATTGTTGCCACCACCAGCGGGCTCCACCGCTACCGCCCGGGACAGGCGGGCTGGAGCAGCGTCATCCGGCACGTTCCGGGGTTGAACAACGGCCTGCCCTCCAATGCCGTCGATGGATTGCTCTTCGACCGGGAAGGTGGCCTTTGGTTGACGACGACGCGCAGCGGCGCGGCTTATCTGCCCCCGGGGTTTGCCGCGTTCGAGCGCTACCAGCCCGTGCCCGGCGGTTCCGAGGAAGGCCGGCTCACGGTCGACCCGGTGACGAGCCTCGACTGGGACAGCCATGCCGGGGGGTTCTGGGTCGGCGGGCGGCGCGGGCAGCTGGAGTTTCTGCCGGGACGGGACGGTGCCGGAACGACGCCGGTGCTGTCGAAGGGCGCCAGGGAAGCGCTGGCTGGCGCCAACGTCCTGGCGGTCATGCGTGAGGGCGACGTGCTCTACGTGACAACCCAGACGGCGGTAGTGCGCGTCGAGCTGGGTAGCGAGGGGAGGCACGAGGTGCTGGTGCATCGGCAAGAGCTCGACTCCGGTACTTTTGCCTTCCTGCGACGCAAGGATGCCGACCAGTTGTGGCTCGCCACGCGGGACGCCGGCCTTTTACTCATCGACGAGCGAACCGGGGCGCGAGAGCGCTTTCATTCCGGCGGCGACGGGCGAAACCATCTGCCGGAAGCGTCCGGCCGCGATCTGCTGCGCGGCCCGGCGGGGCGCTGGTGGTTGCTGGCCCCCGGCGGGTTGTACCGCTGGGATGAAGAAAGCGGTTTCACCAAGCAGGCCATCGACGCGACCGAGCCGCTGGCATCAGCCGCCTGGCTGGATGATCAGCTGTGGCTTGCGACCGACGAAGCCCTGCACCTCTGGCGCCGCCAGAACGGAGGCCTCACCAGGGTCGAAGAGATCGAGCTGGCCGGTCGGTTGCCCCCGGGCCGCATGATCAAGGTTCTTCCCGATGCCGACGGTGATCTGTGGCTGATGCGTACCAGCGGGCTGTCGCGTTTTCGTCCGGCCGATGGCAGCCTGCGCCACTTCTCACAGCGCGACGGGCTGGCGCCGGTGGCGTTTGGCGAGAACACCGCACAGGCGCTTCCGGACGGTCGACTGGCCTTTGCCGGCCAGGGCGGCATTGTCGCCGTCGATCCCGCCGCGGTCAGGGGTGTTTCGGTAGCGCCCCGGGCTCACCTCTCCCGATTGCAGGCCGGCGACCGGACCTTCGAGCTCGGGCCGGGAAAGCCGCCGGCTATCGAACTCGATCACGATGACAACAGCCTGTTCATCGACTTCGTCGCTACGACCTATCTGGCCCACGACCGCACCCGCTACCGCATCAAGCTGGCCGGCTGGGACGATGACTGGATCGATCTCATCGGTCAGACGCGCCACCACTACTCAAGCCTGCCGCCGGGGAAATATCGCTTCCGCGTTCGCGCCGCCGCGCCCGACGGGCCCTGGAGCGAGGCGGGTGACGATCTGGCCATCACGATTCGGCAGCCGCCCTGGCTGAGCGGCTGGGCACTGGGCGCGTATGTGCTGCTGGCGGCAACCGGCGCCGGCGTCGGCCTGAGGAGCTACCGTCGCGCCAACAAGCGTCGTCGCGAGATGAACGAGGCAAGGCACAAGCGTGCACTGGCCGACGAGCAGCGCCTGATCATCACACGCCTGAACCGCAGCCTCGAGCCCATCCCACTGGCCGAGACCATCGCCACCGAGATCGTGCATGTGACGGGCGCTCGTCGCGCCTGGCTGGGCTATCTCGAAGGGCATTTTCCGCGCGAGCTGGTGTGCTCCCATCCGGATGCGGCGCCGCTGGCGCGCGAGCAGTGGCGCCGCCGCCTTGAGCGTGCCAATGGCTCCGACGACCTGGCGGTCGACCTGCAGGTGGGCGATCGGGTTGTTGCTCGGGTGCTGGTCGAGGGCCCCGTGCCCGATGTCTCTGACGCACCCCGAGAGCGCTTGAGGCTGCTCGAGGAAATGGCCGGGCAGGCCCTGCACAACGCCCTGCTGTTGCAGCGCGTTCGCTCCCTGGCCGAGCGCGCCGAGCAGGCCAGCAACGCCAAGTCCGAGTTCCTGGCGACCATGAGCCACGAGATCCGCACCCCGCTGCACGGTGTGCTGGGCATGGTCGAGCTGCTCTACGAAACCGAAACCGAGCCCGGCCAGCAGGACATTCTCGATACGCTTCGCCAGTCGGGGCTCCAGCTTCAGCGCATCATCGACGACGTACTCGATATCTCGCGCATCGAAGCCGGTCGAATGAGCCTCAACGCCCAGCCATTCGATTTGACCGCCATGCTCGAGCAGGTGGTTGATCTGCATGCCCCCAATGCCGCCAGGCAGGGTCTCGATCTACGCCTGCGCCTGTCCGCCGAGCTGCCCCTGTCGGCCACCGGTGACAGCGATCGCATCAGCCAGGTGCTGGGTAACCTGCTGAGCAACGCGGTCAAGTTCACCGACAACGGCGGCATCGAACTGAGCGCCGAAACCGGCCGCGACGGCTACCTGGTAGTCGTCGTCTCCGACTCCGGCCCCGGTATCGGCGAGCGCGATCGCAAGCGGCTGTTCGAACCCTTCACCCAGCTCGACGCTTCCATTACCCGCTCCTACAGCGGGTCGGGTCTGGGGCTGGCCATCTGTCGAAAGCTGGTCGACGCCATGGGTGGCACGCTGGACCTGATCGAGAGCTGTCACGGGGGCAGCCGCTTCCGGGTGCGGCTGCCTGTGCTCGGCCACGGCGACGAACCCGTTACCGGCGGCCTGTCACGGCTGCTCGAAGGTCAGGTCGTGTGCGCCCGGGTCTCGTCGGCGACCCTGCGCGTTCTGCGCCGTCTGGCGCGACGATGGGGTATTCGCGTGCTGGACGCGCGCGAAGCGCCCCGGCCCTGCGATCTGTTGCTGATCGATCCGCAAACACTCGACGAGACCGACGCGGAACGGCTCGATCAATGGCGGCGGTCTGCGCAGGCCCTGGCCTGGCTGCAGTCGCCCTTCCCGTCGCATTCGGGGCCGCCGCCGCTCCTGCCGCGCGGCGCGCATTTCCTGCGCTGGCCGCTGGTCGAGAGTCGTTTCATCGGCCTGCTCTTCGACCTGCGTATCGGCAGCGATGACGGGAAAGGGTCGAACGAGTAAACTGAGTTTCTGATTTCTCCAGGGAGGATTGACCCATGGAATGGGTACTTTTGATCATCATCGTGGCGGCGGCGTTTTTCGCCATCACGATCTACAACCGCCTGGTTGCCGCGCGCAACCGCTACAAGAACGCCTTCGCGCAGATCGACGTGCAGCTCAATCGCCGCCACGACCTGATTCCCAACCTGGTCGAAGTGGCGAAGAAATACATGACGCATGAGCGCGAGACTCTCGAGGCCGTCATTCAGGCGCGCAACGGCGCGCACCAGCAGCTGAAGTCCACCGCGGCCGACCCCTCCGATCCGGATGCCATGCGCAAGCTCTCGCAGGCCGAGCAGGGCCTGTCGGGCGCCCTCGGTAAACTGTTCGCGCTGTCGGAGAACTATCCCGATCTCAAGGCCAACCAGAACATGATGCAGCTCTCCGAGGAGCTCACCAGCACGGAAAACAAGGTCGCCTTCGCGCGCCAGGCTTTCAACGACACGGTCATGAACTACAACACCCTGCGCGAGAGCTTCCCGGCCAACTTCATCGCCGGCATGTTCACGTTCAAGCCCGCCGAGTTGCTCGAGATCGACGACCCGGAAAAGCGCGAAGCCGTCCAGGTGGACTTTGGCTGAGTGGTTGGTGTAAACCCGCGTAGGTCGGCGTTACATCGCCGACGGACAACCTATCGGCATGTACACGCATAGCTACGCGTGAACAGATGCGCCACGTCGTCCGTCGCGGATGTAACCGCGACCTACGCAGGCTGTAGAGACTATGGGCACCAGCCGCCCTGACCCCTGACCCCTGAATCCTGACCCCTCTATTACCGTATGAACTTCTTCGAACACCAGGACAAGGCCCGCCGCCAGAGCCGATTTCTGATCGGCATGTTCGCCCTGGCGGTCGTGGCGATCATCGCGGCGGTCGTTGCCTTCGTCTATTTCGCGATCGGTTCCGATCCGTGGGTGCTGTTCTGGGCGGCGGTGATCACCGGCGGCATTATCCTCGGCGCGAGCGCGGTGCGAACGCTGCAGCTACGCGGCGGGGGCGGGGAGGTTGCGCAGGCCATGGGTGGTACGCGCATCGACGCTGCGCCTTCCGACCCACTGCGACAGCGCCTGCGCAACGTGGTCGAGGAAATGGCGATCGCCTCCGGCGTGCCGGTGCCTGAAATCTACGTCATGGAACGCGAGCAGGGCATCAACGCCTTCGCCGCCGGCTTTTCACCGGCCGACGCGGCGGTGGCGGTCACCCGCGGCACGCTCGAGCAGCTCGACCGGGATGAACTCCAGGGCGTGATCGCCCACGAGTTCAGCCATGTGCTGAACGGCGACATGCGGCTCAACATCCGCCTGATCGGTTTTCTCTTCGGCATCCTGGTGATCGCCATCCTCGGGCGAAAACTGCTTTATTCCGCGCGCTTTGCCCGCGACAGCCGCAACGCCGGGCCGGCCTTGTTGGCGGGTGTGGGTATCGTGGTGCTGGGCTACATCGGGCTGTTCTTCGGGCGCTGGATCAAGGCGGCCGTCTCGCGCCAGCGCGAGTACCTGGCCGATGCCTCGGCCGTGCAGTTCACGCGCAACCCCGATGGGATCGGCACCGCGCTCAAGAAGATCGGCGCGCTCCATGCCGGCTCTTTCATGACCGCCGATACCGAGGAAGTCGGGCACATGCTGTTTTCGACCGGCATGGGTTACCAGGCTTTCGCCACGCACCCGCCCCTGGAGAAGCGGATCAAGGCCGTCGACCCCTCGTTCAAGCCTGAAGAACTGGCGCAGATTCGGGAGAAAATGAACCGCCACGCCCAGGCCCGCAAGGCGGAGGCCGAAGAGGCCGAGCGTCGCCGGCAGGCGACCGAGGCGTCGGAAGGGATCGACCCGGCACGCCTGGTCACCGACCTGGGCGGCCTGGCCGAGCAGATCGGCCAACCGGGCCTGGAGCAGGCGCTGACCGCGGCGGTGATGGCCGCCGGCATTCCCTCCCCGCTCGAGCGGGCCGCGCATTCCGACGAGTGGGCGCAGGAATTGATTTGCTCGCTTTTGATCAGCGCCGAGGGTGACGTTCGGGAGCGGCAGCTGCTGCAGATCGCGCGCACGCTCGGCGGCGACAGCGAGGAGAAGGTGCGACACCTCCGGGAGACCCTGGCCGATCAGCCGCGCTCCATCCGCCTGCCCCTGGTGGAAATGGCCTTCCCGCAGATTCGCCGTCGGCCGGAGGCGGAGCTCGTCGAGTTCATGCGCCTGCTCGACGGGCTGGCGCAGGCCGACGGCAAGATCGATATGCACGAGTTTGCGCTCACGCGCCTGGTCAACGCGCTGGTGAAAGACGCCTTGAGGCCGGCGAGGTCCGGCTCCTCGGGGCGCCACAAGCTCGCTTCCCGCAAACCCGAAGCAACCGAGCTACTGGCCATCCTGGCGCGCTACGGGCACCCGGATGATCCCGACGGGGCGGAGGCGGCTTTCGGCGCCGGCATGACCGAACTCGAAGGGCAGATACCGGCCATGCCGTCGACGGCCGGCTGGGCCGGCCGGCTGGACGCGTTGTTGTCCCGCCTCGACTCGCTGCGGCCGGCCTCGAAGCACACCCTGGTGGTGGCCCTGCTGCGCTGCGCCACGCACGACGAGCGCGTGGTCGATGACGAGCTCGATCTGCTGCGCGTCGTTTGCGCGCTGCTCCACGTACCCCTGCCCCTGATGCGTTCGAAAGGCCGCTAACCCGCGGCGCCCGGAGCCGGCGGTTCAGGCCGCTTGTTCCGTGACCTTTGCGGCGGCCTTTTCGAGAATCATGTCGGCCGCTTTCTCCGCGATCATGATCGTCGGGGCGTTCGTGTTGCCCCCGACCAGCGTGGGCATGATCGAGGCATCGACCACGCGCAGGCCCTCCAGGCCGCGGACTTTCAGCTGCGGGTCGACCACGGCGTGCGGGTCGCTGCCCATGCGGCAGGTGCCGACCGGGTGGTAGATCGTTTCGGCCTTGGTGCGGATGAATTCGATCAGGCCGTCGCGATCGTGAACCTCATTGCCGGGAAAGATTTCGTGGGCGCGGAAGGCGCGGAACGCGGGTTGTTCGAGGATCTGCCGGGAGAGCCTGACGCACTCGAGCATCATCTCCAGGTCCTCGGCCTCGCTGAGGTAGTTGGCGTGGATGGCGATCGGCTCGCGCGAATCGCCGGAGCGAATGGCCAGGTGGCCCCGGCTGCGCGGCCGCAGGGGGCAGGCGTGCAGCGTGTAGCCGTCGCCGGGCAGGCGATTGCGGCCGTGGTCATCGAGCAGCGCCGGTACGAAGTGCATCTGGATGTCCGGGCGGTCGTCGCGCCCGCGACCGCTGACGAGAAAGGCACCGGCCTCGGCGATGTTGGAGGTGCCCTCGCCCTCGTGATGCAGGAAATACCGCAGGCCGACACGCAGTTCGTTGAGCTGGTCGTAGGTGACCGGCTGGGAACAGCGTGTGAGGGTGCACACGTCGAGATGATCCTGGAGATTGCGGCCTACTTCGAGCAGCTCGTGCCGGCAGTGCACGCCGGCCGATTCGAGCATGCCGGCCGGGCCGATGCCCGAAACCATCAGCAGTTGCGGCGAGTTGATCGCGCCGGCGGTCAGCAATACCTCGCGTTCGGCCCGGGCGGTGTAGGTCACACCGCGGCGACGGTAGCGTACGCCGCCGATTCGGTCGCTGGCGGCAAAGGTGAGGTCGAGCGTGAACGCGCCGGTGAGCACGGTCAGGTTGGGCCTGGACTTGACCGGATTGAGATAACCGGCCGCCGTGCTGCAGCGACGGCCCTGGCGCTGGGTGACCTGGTAGAAGCCGACGCCGCGCTGGGCCGGGCCGTTGAAGTCCGGGTTGCGGGCAAAGCCGGCCTGCTCGGCGGCCTGGATGAACACGTCGCTGAGCGGGTTGGTGTAGCTGAGATCCGAGACGCTCAGCGGCCCGCCGGTGCCGTGCATGTCGGATTCGCCGCGCGACTGGTCTTCGGAACGAGTGAAGTAAGGCAGCACCTCGTCCCAGCTCCAGCCGGGATTGCCCGCCGCCGCCCAGTCGTCGTAATCGCTGCGGTGCCCGCGCGAGTAGCACATGGCGTTGATCGAGCTCGACCCGCCGAGCACCTTGCCGCGCGGCCAGTACAGGCGGCGGTTGTTGAGCGCCGGCTCCGGTTCGGTGTGGTAGTTCCAGTTCAGCGACTTGAAGTTGACCAGCTTGGACAGGCCGGCGGGCATGTGGATAAAAGGATTCCAGTCGCGCGGGCCCGCCTCGAGCAGCAGCACGCTCACATCGGGATCAGCGCTGAGCCGGTTGGCCAGCACGCAGCCGGCCGAACCGGCGCCGACGATGATGTAGTCGTAAGTCTTGGGCATGGTGCTGAGTCCGAGTTTGTCGCAGAATCGATGATAGGGGGGTGAATTAGACTTCGGGGTCTAGATGGGCGTGGGCCCCAGGGGTCAGGATTCAGGGGTCAGGGGTCAGGGGTCAGGGGTCAGACAACTGACCCCTGAATCCTGACCCCTGATCCCTCACAACCGGTGCAACTGACTCATCAATCCAAATCCCGACAGCGGCTGATCGAAGCCCCGCGTCATCCCGATCACCTTGAACTTCTCCCCCATTTCGCCGGGCAGGGTCAGGCGCTTGAGTTCGCCGGCCAGCTTGAGTCGTTGTGCGTCGTCTTGGGCCTGCTCGACGGCCTCGTGGGCGCCGAGGGCGAGCAGGAAACCCGCCTGGCTGGTGAAGCCGATCACTTCGAGGCCGGCCCGGTCGCCGGCCTCGGCGACGGCGGTAAAGTCGACGAAGGCGGAAATGTCGGTCAGTCCCGGCCACACGAATGGATCGAAGTGAGCGCGGTGGCGGTAGTGGCAGACCAGCGTGCCGTCGCTGCGGTCGGGGTGGTAGTACTCCTGGCGTGGATAGCCGTAGTCGATAAACAGCACCAGCCCGCGTGAGAGCGGCTCGGTGACCGTTCTGATCAAGCCGGGCATGTCGATAGCGATTTCGCTCGTGTAGCCGCCGGGCAGGGGTCCTGAGAGTTCCTGCCGCAGGTTACCGACGGCTTCCTCGACCCGCGCGCGCGGCGGGCGGTCGATCCAGCCGAAACGGCTTTCTTCCAGTTCCACGCCGCGCTCGGTCAACTCGCCGCGCTCGCCGATTCTGAATCGCGCCACCGGCAGGGCGTCGAGCACCTCGTTACCGATGATGACGCCGTCGAAAGCCTGATCCGGCGGCTGGTCGACCCAGCGCACGCGCTCGCGCAGCGCACCGGGCAGCTCCGAAAGGGTTTCGTGCTGAACCGAGCGAAGCGCAGCGCTGGGTTCGAGAATCAGGTACTCGCCGGGTGGGCTTGCGAGTGCCGGCAAGCAGGTCGCGCGCCAGAACGCCCGAGCCGGCGCCCAGCTCCATCAGCGTCCAGTCCGACCCCACGCCTTCGGCGACTTCGTCACACTGGCGGGCCAGTGCCGCGGCGAACAGGCCGCCCTGTTCCGGGGCGGTCACGAAATCCCCGGCCGGTCCGAACTTGTGCAGGCCGTTGACGTAGTAGCCCAGGCCGGGCTCGTACAATGCCAGGTTCATGAAGCGATCGAAGGGCATCGGCCCATCGCTCAGGATTTCGGCCGCGATCCTGCGGCACAGACGTTCGCTCAGGCGAGCCAGTTCGTCCGGCGGCTCGGGCAGGGACAGGGATGGAGAACGGGATGGCGACAAGTTTCGAAGCACAGCGTGGACGTGTGGCGATTGTAACCGGCGCGGCCCGACGCATCGGAGCGACCATCGCCCGCGAACTGCATGGCCGCGGCCTCGATCTGGTGGTTCACTACCGCGGATCGGGCGACGAAGCCGCGGCGTTGCGCGATGAACTTCAGGACCGGCGCGCCGATTCGGTGGTGCTGGTCCAGGCCGACCTGGCCGATCCAGCCGCGCCCGATCAGATTCGCGACGCGGCCCTGGACGTCTTCGGCCGAATCGATGTGCTCGTCAACAACGCATCGGCTTTCTATCCGACGCCGATCGGCTCGGCCACGCCGGATCAATGGGACGAGCTGATGGCCAGCAACCTGCGCGCGCCCTTTTTCCTGGCGCAGGCCTGCGCGCCGGAGCTGGCCGCCAGGGAGGGCGCGGTCGTCAACATGGTCGACATCCACGGGCTGGTGCCGTTAGCGAATCATCCGATTTACAGCCAGGCAAAGGCCGGCCTGATCGCGCAGACGCGTTCGCTTGCACGCGAGCTCGCGCCGGAGGTGCGCGTCAACGGCGTCGCACCCGGCGCTATCCTGTGGCCCGAGAGCGAGCAGTCGCCGGAAGCCGGCCGGGAAATCCTCGAGCGCGTGCCGCTCAAGCGCCAGGGCCGCCCCGAGGACATCGCGGGCGCCGTGACCTTCCTCGCCCTCGACGCCCCCTACATCACCGGCCAGATCCTCGCCGTCGACGGCGGGCGGCTGCTCAACATGTAGCTTGCCTTGTCGCGTCCCTGCTCGTGGTGGCGTTTGGCGGGCCGTGCTGTTTCAGCCTCACGCGGAGCCGCAGAGACGCGGAGTTCGCAGAGAAAGGAAGAGAAATGGACAAGGAGACGGCTCGGGCTTTGGAGCGTCCCTGAATCCAGCGACCTTTGGCGTTCCGTGCTCTTTGGCCTCACGCAAAGGCGCGAAGAACGCGAAGGAAATAAAAAGAGAGTTTTCCTACCGCAATTGAGCCTGCAGGGCAAGCTTTCGGGCTTCGCGATGCCCCTTGCGCCTTGGCGCCTTTGCGTAAAACCAATCAGCACGGCCTGGCCACTGCCCGTCCGATCAGGGACGCGCCACGACCATGACAACATCGCTCTGAACTCTTCTTTTTCTCTCTGCGAACTCCGCGTCTCTGCGGCTCTGCGTGAGGCCAACCAGCACCACGCCTCACGATCAGGGACGCACCAACGGCTACTTGAGCAGCCGCGTGACGTCGCGGAAGCGCGGATGGCCGGCGTCGTGCATCAGTTCAAACAGCACCATCTCGACACAGCTCAGGTGAACGCCGGCGGCTTCCATGCGGCGCAAGGCGATATCGCGATTGAACGCCGAGCGCGACGAGACCGCGTCGGCGATCAGGTGGACTTCGTAATCCTCGGTGCGCAGGGCCGCCGCGGTTTGCCAGACGCACACGTGCGCCTCGATGCCGGCCAGCAGGATGTGATCGCGGCCACTAACGCGGATGGCGTTCTGCAGGCTTTCGTCGCCCCAGCAGCCGAAACTTGACTTGGCGCAGGGCGAGAGCCCGTCGAGTTTCTCGGCCAGTTCCGGCACGGTCAGCCCAAGCTTGTCGGGCAGCTGCTCGGCCCAGACGACCGGAACCTCCAGCAGCCGGCAGGCCTCGATCAGCACGCCCTGCCGGTGAATCATCGCCTCGGACTCGTGCATCAGACGCGCCAGCTTGCCCTGGACATCGACGAGCAGGAGCAGGGCGTTATCGGGAGTGGGGTGATCGATCACTGCCTGCGCCATATTGGAAATCCGGAAGCGAGTCTGGAAAATTCGAAAGTCGAAGCACCAAATCCGAAACAAATACTAAGCACCAATGACCGAATGTTCAAAGCCGCCATGATGGAGCCAGGCGGTCATCGAAGGTGTTTCGAATTTGGGTCATTCGGATTTGTTTCGAGTTTGGTGCTTCGTATTTCGGATTTCAGTCTCCTGCAAGGAGCGATCCCCTTCGAACTCCTCCCAATGCTCCGAAAACGTCTTCCCGGTTTCGGGGTGGCGCAGTTCCGGTGCCAGGTCGGCAAGGGGCTTGAGGACGTGGGCGTACTTGAGGATCTCTTCTCGCGGCAGGGTCAGTCCGTCGAAGTCGCCGACCTTGTCGTTGTGCAGCAGGATGTCGATGTCGAGCGTTCGGTCGGAAAATTTGGGTTGGCTGCGGTCTCGTCCGTACTCGTCTTCGAGCGCGGTCAGCCAGTCCTTGAGCTCGTTCGGCGTCAGGTCGGTGTCGATGCGCGCCGCGCAGTTGAGAAAGTCGCTGCCCGAAAAGCCGACGGCCGCGGATCGATAGACGGGGGAGACGGCCGTGTTGGCGAAGTTGCGGTACAGCGCCCGGATGCCGGCGCGGATGTTGGATTCGGGGTTCCGGTTCGATCCCAGCCCCAGGTAGACGGTGCTCATGGTCTTCGGCCTCTTTCGATGCGGATGCCGACCGATTTCGAGCCCCGCACGGCGCCGGGCTTGTCCAGCTCAAGCCTCAGCCAGTCGACCGGAAACTCGCTGAGCACGATCTCGGCGCAGCGCTCGCCCAGGGTTTCGACCAGCTGGAAGCTGCTCGATTCGACAAAGCCGATCAGGCGTTTGGCCACGGCCTTGTAGTCGAGCGCGTCTTCGATACGGTCGCTCGCCGCCCCCTTGCGGATGTCGCTGCTCATTTCCAGGTTCAGGCGAACGGTCTGGCGAATCTTGCGTTCCCAGTCGTAGATGCCGATGACGGTCTCGATGTCGAGGTCCTTGATGAAAACCACATCCATTTGGTGAGGTGCTCCCGAATCTTGGGTGGACTAGTGGAGTACGTAGGCTCGTAAGTCTGTCATGCTAGTCGTGGATGAAATCCGAAATTCGAATATCGAAATCCGAAATAAGCACGAAGCACGAAATTCGAAACGAAAACATCAGGCCGCCGCGTTTCGTGCTTGGGTTTTCGAATTTGTTTCGGATTTGAGATTTCGGATTTCGAATTTGCAAGTCCACTACTGCCTCAGAGAATCGATGGGCCAACGAGGCTTAACGGCGATCAACCCATCCCTCGTCGCCTCCCCCCGTCGATACCACCCGGCGTGCGCGATCATGGCGCCATTGTCGGTACAGAATTTCAGCGAGGGATAGTACACCCGGCCGGGAATGCGATGCTCGAGCTCGGCCCGCAGGCGGGTGTTGGCGCTCACACCACCGGCGATGACCAATCGCTGCATGCGCGTTTCCTTGAGGGCGCGCTTGCACTTGATGGCAAGGGTTTCGGCTACGGCCTGCTCGAATCCCGCGGCCACGTCCGGATAGTCGGCTTCTTCGATGCGCGCGATCAGTTCGCGGGTGTGGGTCTTCAGGCCCGAGAAACTGAAGTCCAGGCCGGGACGGTTGGTCATCGGCCGCGGAAACTCGAAGCGGTTCGGGTCACCGCCCTGCGCCAGCCGGGCCACCTCGGGACCGCCTGGGTAGCCCAGGCCGAGCAGGCGCGCGGTTTTGTCGAAGGCCTCGCCGGCGGCATCATCGAGCGTCTCGCCCAGCAGCCTGTAGCGGGCAAAGCCCTCGACGGCCACCAGCATGGTGTGTCCGCCTGAAACCAGCAGGGCGACGAAGGGAAAATCCGGGGCGGGGTCTTCGAGCAGGGGCGAGAGCAGGTGGCCTTCCATGTGGTGGACGGCGATGGCCGGCACGTCCAGCGCGGCGGCCAGGGCAACGCCGGTGGCGGCACCGACCAACAAGGCGCCGGCCAGGCCCGGGCCGGCCGTGTAGGCCACGGCATCGAGTTCGCTGGCCGGCATGCCGGCCGAATCGAGCAGCTCGCGCACCATGCCCGGCAGCTTGCGAACGTGGTCACGAGAGGCCAGTTCGGGCACCACTCCGCCGTAGGCGGCGTGGTCGGCCTGGGTGTAGACCAGGTCGCCGACAAGGCCGTTCGTGGCGCTGTAGAGGGCGACGCCGGTCTCGTCACAGGAGGTTTCGATGCCGAGAATGTTTTGCACGTCGGGCATTTGCGCGTTTATAATGGCCAGCTTTCCACAGAATATTGGATCAGGGAATTTTAATGCCCAGTGTAAAGGTCAAGGAAAACGAGCCGTTTGAGTATGCCCTGCGCCGCTTCAAGCGCTCCTGCGAGAAGGCCGGTACTGTCGCCGAAGCGCGTCGCCGCGAGTTCTACGAAAAGCCGACGCAGGAACGCAAGCGCAAGAAGGCCGCGGCCGTCAAGCGCCATCTGCGCAAGATCTCGCGCGAGCGCGTGAACCGCAAACGTCTCTACTGAACAAGCATTCTACGCAACTTCTCGGCGGGGTGGGCCGGTCATGTCGCTGAAAGCGCAGATCAACGATGACGTCAAGCAGGCGATGCGTTCCGGCGAAAAGGAACGCCTCAAGACCCTGCGCATGATCACCGCGGCGATCAAGCAGCGCGAAATCGACGAGCGCACTGAACTCGACGATGCGCAAGTACTGGCCGTGGTCGAGAAGATGATCAAGCAGCGCCGCGAATCGGCCGAGCAGTACCGGGAGGGCAACCGCCCCGAACTGGCCGAGGTCGAGGAAGCCGAGATCCACATTCTCGAGCCCTACCTGCCCGAACAACTCTCCGAAGCCGAGCTCGCCGAGGCCGTCGACCAGGCCATTGCCGAAGCGGGTGCCGAGGACATGAGCGGCATGGGCCAGGTCATGGGCCTGCTCAAGCCCCGCATCCAGGGCCGCGCCGACATGAGCCAGGTCTCCAGGCTGGTGCGATCGCGCCTGGCCGGCTAGACGCCGGGTCGCTACACTGGTCCCGTGCCCGGCCTGATCCCCGAAGATTTCATCGAATCCCTGCTGGAGCGGACCGATATCGTCGAAGTCATCGGTTCGCGCGTCGAGCTCAAGCCCGCCGGCCGCGGGGAGCACAAGGCCCTGTGTCCCTTCCACGACGAGAAGACGCCGTCGTTCACCGTCAGTTCCGACAAGCAGTTCTACCACTGCTTCGGCTGCGGCGCGCACGGCACGGCGATCGGCTTTGTCATGCAGTACGACGGCCTGGAGTTCCCGGCCGCGATCGAGGAGCTGGCTCACACCGCCGGCCTGGAAGTGCCGCGCGAGGCCGGCCAGGCGCCGGTCAGGAATAACGACCGCCTCTACCAGGCCCTGTCGCAGGCCCAGACCTGGTTCCGCCGCCAGCTCGGCGCCAGTGAATCAGCCCGCGACTATCTCAAGGGCCGCGGCTTCGACAAGGCCACGGTCGACGAATTTGGTATCGGCTACGCGCCGAACGCCTGGCAGGCCCTGGCGGACTGCCTGCTCGCCGAAGGATTCGGGCCGCAGGAACTCGAGGAAGCCGGCCTGATCACTCGCCGGGACGGACGGGTGATCGACAAGTTCCGCGACCGGATCATGTTCCCCATCCATGACCGACGCGGCCGGGTGATCGCCTTCGGCGGCCGCGCGCTCGGCGAGCGCGGTCCGAAGTACATGAACTCGCCCGAGACCCCGGTGTATCACAAGGGTCGCGAGCTCTATCGCCTGTTCCAGGTCCGGCGAGGCGGCCTGCCGCCGCGCATCCTGGTGGTCGAGGGCTACATGGACGCTGCCGCGCTGTTCCAGTACGGCTTCGACAATGCCGTCGCCACGCTGGGCACTGCGGTCACCGCCGACCACATGAGCCTGCTGTTTCGCGCCTCGCCGGTGGTGGTGTTCTGTTTCGACGGCGATCGCGCCGGGCGGCAGGCGGCCTGGCGCGGCCTCGAAGCCGCCCTGCCGGAACTCAAGTCGAACCGCGAGGTCCGATTCTTGTTCCTGCCCGAGGGCGAGGATCCGGACTCGCTGGTGCGCGAGCGCGGCACCGATTCGGTGAAACAAATGCTTGACGAAGCCAGGCCGCTGTCGACGTTCTTCTTCGATCACCTCGCCGAGTCGCTGGACATGACCAGCCTGGACGGCCGGGCGCGTCTGGTCGCGCTGGCCGAGCCGTACCTGGAAAAGTTGCCCGAGGGCGCCTTCGCCGACATGATGCGCGAGGAGCTGATTCGTCGAACCGGGCACGGCGGCCGCATCCAGCCGAGGGCCGAAGAGCGGCCGCAAGCGACGCGTGCCATGGTCGAAGGCGACGACCATTCATTAACGCCGGTGCAGTACGCCGTGGCCTTGCTCGTGCAGCGTCCGAGCCTCGCCGCCGGGCTGCCCGAGCACGCGCTGGATGCCCCGGCGAGCGTGCGCGGAATCGATTTTCTGCGCGAATTGATTGACTTTTGCCGTCACAAGCCCCAGTTTTCTACGGCTAAGCTTCTGGAGACCTGGCGAGATCGGCGAGAAGCGCCATGGCTGGCCCGCCTGGCGGCTCGGGAAGTGATCAAGGATCCGGAAGAAATGCCGGCGGCGCTGACGCAAACTCTCGCCAGAATACGTCGTCAAATGGTACAGACCAGAATTCGCGAGCTTCAGCAGGCCCAACTGAACGAGGGGGGGCTTGACGCAGACCGCACCAGCGAGCTGCGCCGGTTGCTGAGCCGGCGCAACGAAGACGGACAAATATGAAAGCTGAAAAAGCACCTATGGAAAATGCACCGCGACCCTCTCAGCTCAAGCAGCTGATCCAGAAAGGCCGTGAACAGGGACAGTGGCTGACCTACGCACAGGTCAACGACCACTTGCCCGGCGATATCGTCGATCCTGAACAGATCGAGGATATCGTCAACATGATCAACGACATGGGCATCAAGGTCTTCGAAGAGGAGCCCGAGGATGCCGATTCGCTGATTCTCAACGACTCGGCCAGCGCGGACAACGACGACGAGGCCGCCCAGGCGGATGCCGAGGCGGCGCTGGCCGCGGTCGAGACCGAGCTTGGCCGCACGACCGACCCGGTGCGCATGTACATGCGCGAGATGGGTTCGGTGTCGCTGCTCACGCGCGAGGACGAAATCGATATCGCCAAGCGCATCGAGGACGGCATCAACCAGGTCAATCAGGCGCTGGCGCGCTTCCCGGGAACGCTCGAGACCCTGCTCGAGGAAGTCGAGTCGTGGAAAGAGGGCAACCTGCGCCTGAACGAACTCGTCAGCGGCTTCATCAACCCGACGCTGCTGGCGGAGATGGAGCTCATCTCGCAGGATGCGATGGAAGCGGCCGTTGAGGAAGAGGCCGTCTACATCGACGAGGACGAAGAGGTAGACGAAGACAAGCCGGCGCCGACGGTCAACACCCTGCCCGACCCCGAGCAGGTGACCCAGTTCTTCGACGAAATGCGCAAGCTGCACGAGCGCTTCGTCAAGCTCCACGATCGTTATGGCCCCAACAGCCCCAAGGCGTCTGAAACGCGCGATCTGATCGGCGAGCAGTTCATGCGCCTGAAGTTGCCGCCACGCCTGTTCGATTACCTGATCGACCGCATGCGCTTCCAGGTGGCGCGCACGCGCGACGTCGAGCGCTCGATCATGCAGATCTGCGTTGAGCGTTGCGGCATGCCGCGCAAGGAATTCATCACCAGTTTCCGCGACAACGCCAGCGACCCGGAATGGCTCAAGGGCTTGACCCGGCGCCGCAGCAAGTGGGCCAAGGCCATCAAGGACCATCACGACGACCTGGCCGGGCCTGCAGGAGCGCCTGGCCAGGTTCGAGCGCGATCAGCGCATTCCGGCCGGCGAGCTGCTCGAGCTCAACCGCGCCATGTCCATCGGCGAGGCCAAGGCACGCCGGGCCAAGAAGGAAATGGTCGAGGCCAACCTGCGCCTGGTGATCTCGATTGCCAAGAAGTACACCAACCGCGGCCTGCAGTTCCTGGACCTGATCCAGGAAGGCAACATCGGCCTGATGAAGGCGGTCGACAAGTTCGAATACCGCCGCGGCTACAAGTTCTCGACCTACGCGACCTGGTGGATTCGCCAGGCGATCACGCGTTCGATCGCCGACCAGGCACGCACCATCCGCATACCGGTGCACATGATCGAGACGATCAACAAGCTCAACCGGATCTCGCGCCAGATGCTGCAGGAGATGGGTCGCGAGCCCACGCCCGATGAACTGGCGGTGCGCATGGAGATGCCCGAGGACAAGGTGCGCAAGGTGCTCAAGATCGCCAAGGAGCCGATCTCCATGGAAACGCCCATCGGCGACGACGAGGACTCGCACCTGGGTGATTTCATCGAGGACGCCAACATCCTCTCGCCGATCGACACCGCCACCACCACCGGCCTGACCGACACGGTGCAGAAGGTGCTCTCGGGCCTGACCCCGCGCGAGGCCAAGGTGCTGCGCATGCGCTTCGGTATCGACATGAACACCGACCACACCCTCGAGGAGGTCGGCAAGCAGTTCGACGTCACGCGCGAGCGCATCCGTCAAATAGAGGCCAAGGCGCTGCGAAAGCTGCGCCATCCGACCCGCTCGGAACAGCTCAGAAGCTTCCTCGACCTCGAGTGATGTGACGCCTGTCACGCGCCGGCCGGGCCCCGTCGCCCGGCCGGCTTGATTTGCGCTACTGGGCACTTGACCACCTTTGCGCCCGGGAGTACGTTGGACAGCCCCCTATCCCCCAAGCAGGACACAAGGATGTTCAACAAGCGCGATCAGCAAGAATCCGAATCCACCGCCGGCGAAAGCCGCAAGCCCGACGCCCCGGCCAGCACGCCGCGCTCTGCGCCGCGAAACGCCGGCAGCACGGCCATGATCGGCCCGTCGATCAATGTCGACGGCAAGCTCAGAGGCGACGAGGACCTGGTCATTGAAGGCAAGGTCAAGGGGACCGTCGAACTCAAGAACAACAGCGTGACCATCGGCAGCCAGGGGGATGTTGCCGCCGATGTGTACGCGCATTCGATCTTTGTCGACGGCCGCATGGACGGCAATCTCGTCGCCTCCGAACAGGTCGTCATCCGCAAGAGCGCGCGCGTGAAGGGCAGCATTGCCGCCCCGCGCGTCTCGCTCGAGGACGGCGCCCAGTTCAACGGCTCGATCGACATGGACGCCAAGGGCGAGACGCTCAGCAAGGCCTTCACCGGGCAGAAATCCGCCCCTGCCTCGAGTGCCGGCGCCAAGACCGAGTCACCGCATTCGGATACCGGCGCGGCCAGGTCCGGCGAACAAGCCGGCAAGCAGGCCAGCCACTGAAGCGGCAACCCGGGAAGGCCTGAATGAGCAGCAATGCCGCACGGCCGCTCGACGAGAGCGGCCCGGAGCCGATTCGCGCACCCCTTTTCGCCATGGCGGTCGAGGCCTTCGAGGACGACCGGCGACACGTGGTACTGGATCTAGGCCGGGCGCGTGCAGGCACGGTCGATCTTTTCGGGCGCTATCGCTGCCGGCTCGATGTGGTGGACCTGCCGAGCCACCTGGCCAATTTGCCGAGCGTCGATGACGAAGACGGGCCGAAGGCCGTCGAGCGCTGGCTCGACGGCCTGCTGCCGCCGGCGCGCGGTGAATCCGTCGACCTGGTGCTGTGCTGGAACCTGCTCAACTATCTTCCGGCGGCCGTGATCGAGGCGCTCGGACGCCGCCTGGCCGAACGCGCCTCGCCGCGCGCGAGGCTCCACGCCTTGATCGAGTACCAGGCCACGCGGATGCCGGCCATACCGGCTTCCTTCGCCCCGGCCGGTCTCGAGCTGCTGGCCGACCCGGCTGACAGCGACCGAGACGCGATTCCCGCGCCCCGCTACAGCCCCAAGGAGCTCGAGAAGCGCCTGCCCGGATTCAGTTCCGAAAAGACCATGCTGCTGGGCAACGGCATGCAGGAATATCTCTACCGCCGATAGTGGGTTACCCGTGCAGCGGGCTTCAGTCCCCGGCAACGCAAACCCGGTTTCGCCCGGCGTTCTTGGCTTCGTAGAGGGCGACATCGGCGCGTTTGAACAGCGTCTCGAGGGTGTCCCCCCGGCGCCATTGCGCGACGCCGAAACTGGCGGTGATGCGAATCTCGTCGTGGAAGCCGGTCGCCTCGATCAGCGCGCGGAAGGACTCTGCTGCCTGACGGGCGCCTTCCCGGTTGGTATCGAGCAAAATCAGGAGGAATTCCTCCCCGCCCCAGCGCACGCCGGTGTCCTGGCGATTGAGGCGCTGGTTGATCAGGCGACCGATCCGCTCGAGTACCAGATCACCCATCTGGTGTCCGTGCTCGTCGTTGATGGGTTTGAAGTGGTCGATGTCGAGCAGCACGATGCTCAGCGGCTGGCCGCTTTCCGCGGCGTGGGCGATCTGTACCTCGAGTTCGCGTTCTCCGGCGCCGTGGTTGAGCAGCTCGGTCAACTGATCGGACTCGGCGCGCTCGACCAGGCGGCGCATCAGGCGCACATGGGCGGTAACGTCGCGCTGGATGGCCAGGTAGTGCGTCACCTCGCCTTTTTCGTTTCTGACCGGGGAGGTGCGCCACTCGATGTGGAAGCGGCGACCGTCCTTGCGGTAGTTGATGGTCCGGCCTTCGAAGTCGCGACCGGCCTCGAGCGCCTCCCGAAGCCGCCGGGTTACCTCGCGGTCGGTTCGCTCACCCTGAAGGATGGCCGGTGTTTGTCCGATCACCTCCTCGCGCGCCCAGCCGGTCATCTGACAAAACGCCGGGTTGACGTAGACGATGCGGGGATGATCCAGGTTCGCGTCGGTAATCAGGATCGAGTCGTAACTGGCTTCCAGCGCGGCTTCCGCCAGGCCCTGCAGATTCGAACCGTCGGGCAGCGGATGTTTCATGGCG
>JAXHNG010000010.1:0-7500 GCA_034520805.1 Lysobacterales bacterium
TTCATGAACAATGGCCGGCTGACAAAATTGTTCGACTCCGGTCAGATGACCGAAGACCTCCAGCTGCCGCCACTCGATCCGGAAAACGACCGGGTCATGCTCTGCGGCAGCATGGCCATGCTCAAGGACTTTCGTCAGATTCTCGATCGGCGCGGTTTCAAGGGCAGCCCGTCGATTGGTCAGGCCGGTGACTACGTGTTTGAGCGGGCATTCGTGGGTTGAAGTCCTCCGTCGGGTATATGTACCCAACTTAGAAGAGTTCGAATCGATCCCTGAACACTGCACCGGTATCGTCTAGCAAACCGACATCCCCGATCGGCGAATCCTCGCTCAATCGCACGTCGTCGGCAGGCCACGGCAAAGCTTCCCATACCGTGTTATTGGAAGAATCGGCTGGATCCAGGCCTGCAGCGCATCCATCCGCCGGAACACATTCGAAAAGGTCGCCGTTGACGCTGACCACATCGCCCTGATTGTAGGTGACAGGCTGGCCGTTGAAATCCTGCGCGGTCCAGATCTCGAGCTTGAGCCAGTCGAAACCCTGTTCAAAGCCCGAGTCGTTGAAGCGAACGGCAGGGATGACGACCTGTTCATTACCCTGGCCACTGATATTGCCGATGACCTGGTTCGGATCATCCCAGTTGCTGATGAAGTGTTGCTCGCCGTCATACTCGTTATCGACAAACTCAATGGATGATGTATTGGCGACCCCACCCGATCCCAGCCGGAAGAACTGATCGTAGTCGCTGAGACCAGGGTCGACCTCGTTTCGCTGGAAAATGATGCGGCGCATCCGGTTGCGAGCGAAACGCACTGTCATGCCCGGCTGGGTCAGGCGCGCGACGTAAGCACCGAAATGGCGGGAATCGGAGTAGTAATTGTCGGCAATCTCCACGAGTGCACCGGGTTCGTGAGGGTCGCCGGCCAAGTCGTTACCCAGGAAGTTCATCCACGAAGCGCCGGCGCCGATGACGATATTGTTGCGGAACGAAAAATCACCGAAGCGCGGCCCGAGCTGTGTGCTGCTGTTCTGGAATCCCTGGAACGGATTCTTCCAGTCCATCGCACCGGCTAGAAATACGTTGTTGTATACGTCGGTATTGGGCCCGATCTGCCCGAGCTGAAAGATCTCGGTGCCCGTGCGCAGCACCCGGTTGTTGTAGAACTTCATGCCATCGATGCTGTGCTGCGGTTGCGTCTGGGTGGAGCCGATGTAGACACCCTCCGAGCCCGTATCGTGAATGTAGTTATCGTGGATATGCACGTTGGCCATCGTGGCGCTGCCGTCGTCGTCGGTCTTGATCAGCATGCCGGCAAAGCCGACTCGCCGGATCTCGATAAAGTCGATTTCGAAATCCGTGGCACCGCTACCGACCGCCAGGCCGGAGGGATTGCCCTCAGCCACGACCTCATCGTCAATCAGAATGCCGTAGCTGCCCTGACTGTTTGCGTACTGGCCGTCGGCGTGACCTGGGTAATCCGGATGTCCGGTGCCGCTCGCCGGAGAGTACTGCCCCGTCAGCCGCCAGTGGCTGCCGCCGCCGAGGATGAACAGATAGTAGTGATCAAGCCCGCCCACGCGCGTCTGACCGGCGCAATTGGTAATCGTCAGTCGGTCTTGCGGCGTACGATCCGGCAGATTGCCGATACGGATGAACTTGAACTGGCCGGCAGGCAAGCAGAGCACGTCCAGCGTTTGCCAGTTGACCTGCGGATAGGATGCCTGGATGTCGGGTCGGTACAACCCGTTCGGCGGGTCGGCGTCGGGAATCTCGAACACCTCGAGAGCACCGGCAAAGGCAAGCGAAGGCAGCAGCGGCACTGCCAAAAGGGCGGATCTGCACATCAAACGGTCTCCCAGTCAGCCCCTCGTTTCCGACGTATCGTAGCGTAGAACGCAACGGCATACCGGGCGTCGGTCGCTCCATACAGATCGATGAACGCAGCAACGTTTGCACTTTCTGCAGTGAGCATACCCTTGACCTACGCGTGGAACATTCGCGAATCAGAATTACATATGCGCGTTAAATACCGGAATAAAAACGATAATTTTCTTATTCATCTGGGTTCTAGTTGAATCATATACCCCATGGGGGTATCATATTACGTATGGAACAGCACCCTTCCCACCGTGACCAGCTCCGCCGCCTGAACCGCGCTCGCGGGCAGATCGATGGCGTGGTGAAAATGATCAACGAAGGACGGTATTGCGTGGATATCCTCACGCAGCTGCGGGCGGCACGTTCCGCACTTCGAGCAGTAGAAGACGGCGTGTTGCGCACACACGTCCAGCACTGTATCCAGGACGAGCTGGCGAAGGGATATACCGAACGCCCCAACGAGCGCATCGACGAGTTAATCGATGTTTTGACCCGCTACGGGCGCTGAGCCCCCTGCCCTTCCTTTCTCCAATTCAAACCCGAGGCCCGACATGAGCGAGCGCGAACATTCGCATCACGACAGCGAGGACGAACATCACTGTTGCCATTCCGGTCACGACCACGGGGAAGGCAACAAGCCATCCGGCAACAAGGCCTACTACTGCCCGATGTGCCCCGGCGTGGAATCGGACGAGCCGGGTAACTGCCCAAAGTGCGGCATGTCGCTGGAGAAAGCGCAGTCAGGGCCGTCGACGAAGACCGAGTACACCTGCCCCATGCATCCGGAGATCGTGCGTGACGAGCCGGGTGAGTGCCCGATCTGCGGCATGGCGCTGGAGCCGCGCACCGTCACAGTCGAGGAAGAAGACAATCCGGAACTGGTCGACATGAGTCGCCGTTTCTGGGTCAGCGTGCCGCTGACGGCCATCGTGCTGTTTTTGGCCATGGGCAAGATGATTCCCGGCGTGGCGGGCCTGATTCCGCACCAACTCGGTATCTGGCTGGAGCTGGCCTTCGCCGCACCGGTGGTGCTTTGGGCCGGCTGGCCGTTCTTCGTGCGCGGCTGGCTGTCGCTGCGCACCATGAACCTCAACATGTTCACGCTGATCGCGCTGGGCGTGTCGGTAGCGTTCGTATACAGCGTGGTCGCAACAGTGGCGCCGGGGATCTTTCCACCGAGCATGATCGACGAGCACGGTGCCGTGGGCGTCTACTACGAGGCGGCCGCGGCCATCGTCACGCTGGTGCTGCTCGGCCAGGTGCTGGAGCTGAAGGCCCGCTCGAAGACCAGCCAGGCCATCCGCGCCCTGCTCGGCCTGGCGCCCAACACGGCGCGGCGGATCGATTCGGACGGCAACGAGGAAGACGTGCCGCTCGAAGACGTGCAGATCGGCGACAAGCTGCGCGTCCGCCCCGGCGAAAAGGTGCCGGTCGACGGCGAGGTGGTCGAGGGCCGCTCCAATATCGATGAATCGATGATTACCGGTGAACCCGTGAAGGTCGAGAAACAATCCGGCGACCGCGTGATCGGCGCGACGGTCAACGACACCGGCTCACTGGTGATTGAGGCCAAGCAGGTCGGCAACGACACGGTGCTCTCCCAGATCGTGCAGATGGTGGCCGAGGCACAGCGCTCGCGCGCGCCGATCCAGAACCTGGCCGATGTCGTAGCGAAATACTTTGTGCCGACCGTCGTAGCAGCAGCCGTGATCGCCTTCTTCGTGTGGCTGACGCTTGGCCCCGAACCGCGACTGGCCTACGCCGTGGTCAATGCGGTGGCGGTACTGATCATCGCCTGCCCCTGCGCCCTGGGTCTGGCCACGCCCATGTCGATCATGGTCGCCACCGGCCGCGGCGCCGGCATGGGCGTGCTGTTTCGCAACGCCGAGGCCATCGAGGTGATGCGCCAGGTCGACACGTTGATCGTCGACAAGACCGGCACGCTGACAGAAGGCCGGCCTAAGCTGGCATCCATCGAGACGGTCGAGGGCGTGGACAAAGACGAACTGCTCGGCGCCGTCGCATCGCTGGAGCGCGCCAGCGAACACCCGCTGGCCGAATCGATAGTCGAGGGCGCCAAGGAGCGCGACATCGAACTGTTCGACGTATCAGATTTCGAGTCCGAGACCGGCCAGGGCGTCTACGGCAATGTCGGCGGCAAGTGCATCGCCCTGGGCAACCGCAAACTGATGGACACCCTCGGGATCGACGTCGATGCCCTGATGGATGCCGCCGAGTCGATGCGCGGCAAGGGCCAGACCGCCATGTTCGCCGCCGTCGACGGCAACGCCGCCGGCCTGATCGGCGTGGCCGACCCGATCAAGGACAGCACCTCCGATGCCATCCGCGCACTCCACGACGAGGGCCTGGAGATCGTGATGGTCACCGGCGACAGCGAGACTACGGCCCGGGCCGTGGCGAAGGAGTTGGGTATCGACCAGGTCTTCGCCGACGTCGCGCCAAAGGACAAGGCCGACAAGGTGGACGAACTGCGCGAGGCCGGCAGGACGGTCGCCATGGCCGGGGACGGCATCAACGACGCGCCCGCTTTGGCCAGCGCGGATGTCGGCATCGCCATGGGCACCGGGACCGACGTGGCAATGGAATCGGCCGGCGTCACCCTGGTCAAGGGCGACCTCAACGGCATCGTGCGCGCCCGCCGGCTCTCGCGAGCCACGCTGGCCAACATCAAGCAGAACCTGTTCTTCGCCTTCGTCTACAACAGCCTCGGCGTGCCGGTTGCTGCCGGGGTGCTCTACCCCTTCTTCGGGATTCTCTTAAGCCCAATGATTGCCGCAGCGGCCATGAGCTTCAGTTCGGTATCGGTGATCGGCAATGCACTCAGGCTGAACAAGGTGTCGATTTGAGAGGGCAGAACTTGCCGCATGGCCCACTAGCTTCAAAGGGAATACGCTTCCGCGGATTCCTGCAAGCGGGAGCCGGATAAGGGATTGACGTAGTCGAGTCCCTCGAAGCGGCGGAAGTCATGGTCGGCTGAATACAGCGTGGCGTTGTACTCGATAGCCAGCGCGGCCAGGTGCGCATCGTTGGTCAGGTTTCCGGCGGTGCCGTCGCGACGTAGCAGGCGCGAGAGGATAAGCCAGTGACGATCGCCGGGATTGATCAGGGTGACGCAGGGCTGCTCCAGCCAGCCGGAAACCAGATCCAGTGCGACTTCCGGCGTCAGTGGCGATTCGAAAATCCTCGGACTGGTAGTCAATCGGATGAACGCGATCAGCACCAGCCAGGGCATGCCCACAGGTGTGGTACCCGAAAGTTCCGATTCCAGCCAGCTTCGCGCAAGCTCGTGGTACGGCGCATCGCGGTTGACGGCGTAGATCAGAAGATTGGCGTCCGGCAGGATCACTTGCGCAGTTCCATCTTGCGCGCGAGCTCGGCGTCTTCGAGAGAGCCGGCCAGGGCCAAAGCCTTGTCCAGATCGACGCCGGGGCGCGGTGATCCCAATCCGACTGCCGGAACACTGTAAGCCCGGCTGGCGGGTGGCGTTTCCGCCCGTTCGAGCCCGGCCCGCAGGGTTTCGTTGACGACCTCCTTGAACGGCCGACCGCTGTCGTGCGCCCGTTGCTTCAGTTCGGCAATGAGCGAGTCATCCAGTGTAAGCGTCGTCCTCATGGAGGCATCATAGCATCATTAGTATAAGCATCAAAGCATCATTATGGCCCACTAGCCAACGACCGGAAACATTCCGACGAGAAAACCTGCGGTAGACTTTCCGGCATGGATGGGGTTTCAGAAATCGGTGCATTTTCGGCCTTGATGGCGGGCATCTGCCTGAGCGCGGCGGCCGGGCTGCGGGTGTTCATTCCCCTGCTGGCGCTCGGCCTCGCGGGGCGCATGGAACTGTTACCGCTGGGTGAGCAGTTTGCCTGGATGACCTCGGAGCCCTTTCTGATCGTAGTGGGCGTGGCGGCAATGCTTGAAGCCGGCGCCTACTACATTCCCCTGGTCGACAACATGCTCGACGTGTTCGCCACGCCCGCAGCTCTGGCCGGCGGCACGGTGATCGTCTCTTCGCTGCTGCCCGAGATGAATCCCGTCGCACAGTGGACCACGGCCGCGCTGCTGGGCGGCGGGACGGCCGGAATTGTCCAGACCGGCACCGTTCTGACCCGCGGCGCCTCGACCGTTACAAGCGCGGGACTCGCCAACCCGCTCGTTGCCACCGGAGAGACCGGCGGCAGCCTGCTGGCCGTGGCGCTTGCGATTTTCGTTCCGGTCTTCTTCGGCGTGGCGCTCGTCATCGGCCTGGTGGCGCTGGTGGTCTGGATCGTGCGTCGACTCGCCGGCCGAAGGCAATCTGGCGCCGGCAACGAGCCCATGCAGCCACCACACTGACCGCCTGATGACGGAACGATCATCGAAGCACCCGGTCGGTGAAGTATTCCGCGCCTTCCTGGTGCTAGGCCTGACCTCCTTCGGCGGACCGATCGCCCACCTGGGCTACTTCCGCGCCGAGTTCGTCACGCGCCGCCGCTGGCTGTCGGAAGGCGATTACGCTGATCTGGTCGCGCTGTGCCAGTTTCTGCCAGGCCCGGCCTCCAGCCAGGTCGGTTTCGCGCTGGGCCTGATGCGCGGCGGGCCCGCGGGTGCGGCGGCTGCGTGGGTGGCATTCACCCTGCCCTCGGCGCTGTTGATGGTGCTTTTCGCCTTCGGCGCGGCCCTGCTCGAAGGGCCGGTCGGAGAAGGCCTGTTCCACGGCCTCAAGCTCGTCGCCGTGGCAGTCGTCGCGCACGCCGTCTGGGGCATGGCGCAGTCGCTGTGCCCCGACCGGGAGCGTGCCGGCATTGCCTTGGCGGGCGTGATCACGGTGGTCGCCGTCGGCGGTCCGCTCAGCCCGCTGGTCGCGATCGTGCTGGGCGCCCTGGCCGGGCTGGTGCTGTGCCGCCGGGACGATCAATCAACCGCCGATATGCAGGCCCTGCCGGTCTCGCGCTCCGTCGGTCATATCGCCCTAGGGCTGTTTCTGGCGCTGCTAGCCGGGCTGCCGCTGGCCATGTGGTTCTTTCCGCAGCCGACGATACAGCTGGCTGACGCTTTCTATCGCTCAGGCGCGCTGGTTTTCGGCGGCGGCCACGTCGTGCTGCCGCTGCTCGAGGCCGAGGTGGTTCAGTCCGGCTGGGTGAGCCACGACGATTTTCTGTCCGGCTACGGCGCCGCCCAGGCCCTGCCCGGTCCGCTGTTCACCTTCGCCGCCTATCTCGGCGCGGTGATCGCGCCGGGCGCGGGCGC
This sequence comes from Lysobacterales bacterium, assembly GCA_034520805.1. GTDB lineage: Bacteria > Pseudomonadota > Gammaproteobacteria > Xanthomonadales > Wenzhouxiangellaceae > Wenzhouxiangella. Next base: position 7,131 of record JAXHNG010000010.1, read on the forward strand.
CATCGCCGGCGCCGGCCTGGCGCTGGTCATGATCTTCCTGCCCGGCCTCCTGCTGCTGGTTGCCGTCCTGCCGCACTGGAACCGCTTTCGTCGCCTCCCCACGGCTCAGGCGACGATGCGCGGCGCCAACGCGGCGGTGGTTGGCATCCTCGGCGCCGCGCTCTATGACCCGGTATGGACCAGCGCGGTTACCGGAGGCGCCGAATTTGCCCTCGCCCTGACCGGCTTTGTGCTGCTGGCTGCCTGGAAGCTGCCTTCATGGGCGGTTGTACTGATCCTCGCCGTGGGCGGCGTGTTGATCGGGTTGTAGAGCCGTGTCCGGCAGCGGCGTTAAACTCGGGACGATGAACGTACCGCAAGATCTGCCTTC
>JAXHNG010000011.1:0-85102 GCA_034520805.1 Lysobacterales bacterium
GGTTTCGATTTCCGGCGTACCCGCCAGCCGGAAACGCGCGGCCGTCGACGGCGCGAGCACATCGGCGTCTTCGGCGTGGCGGGTGAAGGTCAACAGTTTGACGTGGCCGCCCAGCAGCAGATCGCCGGTGTCTGGATCAACCTCGATGTTGTCGACGCCGAAACCGACGCCGAAGCGGCGAAGCTCCTCGAGGCTGCCGTCTTGTTTGTCCCGGCTGTATTCGCGGATACGTCCATGCGTGACTTCGGCGACGTACAGCCGAGTTCCGTCGGACGATAAATTGATGCCGTTGGCGTAGCTCAGGCCGTCGGCCACCTCGCGAAACTCGTCGCCGTCGAAGTAAATGACATTGGCCCAGCCCTGCCGCAGATAGTCTTCCAGCGTTCGCTTCCAGCCCGGCGCGCTTCCGTGATCGTTGGTGAAGTAAAAGCGTTGATGATCCACGGTCACGATGTCGTTGGGGCTGATCATCGATTCGTGTGCCAGCGTTTTACGATGGACCAGGTGCAAGCCCTCCAGGTCGAAGACCTCGACGGTATGCGCCGGTGAAGACAAATCGTCTGGTTGATCCCCGAAAAGCGACTCGCCCGGATGGTTGACCACAAACAGCGTCGCTCGACCGTCAGCCCCGACGAACAGCGAGATGCCGTGCGGCCTGAAATCGGTCCCGGCGTCCGGGGTCAGGTTGACAGGTGCATCCATCGAGCCGTCCAGCGCCCAGGCATGGATGCCGCCTGGCCGCACACTCCCGTCCATGGCGGCCCGGCGGTCGAAGCTCGAGACAAGCGCAAGGTCGCGGTCCGGATGCAAAGTAATGTCCTCGGCGCCGGGCACGCCGGTGATGCTGCGGCATTCGCCCGGGTGCAGATTTTCTACATTGCGGAACTCGCCGGCATCGGCTGCCAGGTAGAGCGCGTAGGCGATGATCAGCAGGACCGGAACGCCGATCAACAGAATCGATTTGCGCATGAGGAACGCTCGCTAGAGTTTGAGTGGATTATGCCTGCCAGTCGACTTCCTTTCGAACCAGGCCGCCGAGGGCGAAGTGGCCACGGCAACGGCGAAGCTGTTCGCGGACTCTCGCTAGCGGGAGCGAAGTGTTATCTTGAGCCGCTGAAACACCAGTCCCCGGGCTCGACTACCGGTGGCTGTGAAACCAATTAGCGATAGAGGCATCCTGTAATGACGCATACCCCGCACGAACTGGCCGAGGAATTTCCCGAATACGCCGAAGAGATCCATCAGCTGAAAACGACCGATTCTCATTTCAAGAAACTGGCCGACGAGTATCACACCGTCAATCGGCAGGTCCATCGGATGGAGAGCGAGGTCGAGACGGTCAGCACTGACACCGAGAAGCACGCCCGGGAACGCCGTGTTCATCTCAAGGACCAGATTGCGCGGTATTTGAAGCAGCACGCTGGCTGACGCCCAAGGCCCCCGCCTGAGTTCGGCCTGCAAAAGGCCGGCTTCAGGGACAGTCCGGCGACTGGCTATACTGGTCTCGTTTTCCCCAGCTTGCGTGCATGTCCAGGAGTTGTGCTCGCGCCCGGTAGGGGCAGTTGATGATGGCCATGCCGCAGCCGGTCATTTGCCCCAGTTTCTGCTCGTCAGGAAACTCGATTCGAAGGTCCAGCCATTGTTCGCCGCTCAGTCCCAGGGCGGCCGGCAGTTTATCCGGGGTGGTATCGCGCCCGTCGATGACGGGGTACCAGATGACGTAGACGCCGTGGGCGAAGTGACGGAGTGCGCCGCGCAGGGCGGTGGTTATATCGTCGAGTTCGCTACGCAGTTCGAACGATGGGTCGATCAGAACCAGCCCGCGCCCGGTGCGCGGTGGCTGCAGCTTCTCGAGGGCCGCGTAGCCATCGCCGGCATGAACGCTGACGCGCCGATCCTTGCCGAATCGTTCGCTCAGCGCCTTCTGCTCCGTTGAATGAAGTTCGCACAGTACGAGCTCGTCCTGGGGGCGCAGCAGCGCTCTGAGAATCAGCGGCGAGCCCGGATAGAAGCGCAGTTGGCCGTCGGGGTTGTGCGATTTCACCAGCGCCAGAAAGTCGGATTGTGGGCCGGGTGCTGGTTGAGTGCCCCACAGCCTGGCGATGCCGGGCTCGAATTCGCGGGTTTTCAAAGCCATGTCGCTTTGCAGGTCGTAGTGGGCCGGCCCGGCGTGGGTGTCGACGAACCGGATCCCCTTGTCTTTCTCCTGCATCGCACGCACCAGGGCGACAAGAACGGTGTGCTTGAATACGTCGGCCGGGTTGCCGGCATGGAAACCGTGACGATAGCTCAGCATGGTGGCGCCAGTGTACTCATAAATTCCCCCGAGGCGCCTGCCTACTCCTCGAGCCAGCGAATCGGTCCGTACCAGGCTGTGGTCGATTGGCCAGCATTGTCGCAGTCGGTCATGATCGCCAGCGCATCGATGCTTTCCGGTTCGAGGGCATGCAGTTCCTTGAAGTCCTCGAGCACGTTGCGCCGTTCGGTCACCCACTCGCCGAGGCGCTGCTGGCCGGATCGCACGGCAAGCATCATGAACTGACTCGCGAAAGCGTTCTCCCAGGAGGTACCTGCAGCCTGGGAGCTGGCCCAGACGTAGTTGATCGCGCGGCTGCGGAAGGACGGCCAGCGCTCGGCGACAACGTAGACGCGCGCCGGGTAGTCGTCACCCGCCTTGCGTGTTTCGTCGAGACCCGAGTAGGTTTCTTCAACGCGCCAGCGCCATTCCAGCACCGGCGCGTCGGCCAGGCGGTGTTCTCGCTCGAGCACGAGACCGGAAGCGGTGGCATTGCGGCAGGTGGCGCGGATTGCGGCATGCTCGGCCGCGGTCTCGCCGGCCGCGACAATCGCGTAGTCGGTCCGGCCCTCGAAGGACTGTTCTTTCCACTCGAGGATGTCGGCCGGTAAGTGTTCCTGGGCCAGCGCCGATGACGACAACGCGGCGACGAGGCAGAGTGAAACGCGTTTCATGGCCGAACTCAGGTTCGAATATGTTCCAGAAATTAGCACGTCAGGCGTGAGCCTTCCTCTCGCTCGGTCAGCTGATCGAGGAGGTCGCGCAGACGGCGTTCTCTATTTCGACCGCGCTCGATCATCCAGTAGCCGGCAAAAACGGCGATTGCACAGACCAGGGTGACGAACAGGAAGCTGGGCAGGGAAGTGGCGATGACTTCCATTGGCCCCTTCCCCAATGAATGCCCGGCAAGGGCAAGCCAGATCAGGAAGAACGCAAACACCGCTGAGCCGGCGGCAATGCTCATGCGGCCCGATTGCACCGTCGCCCGGGCCTGGCGCAAGGCCTGGTCGATGACGCCGGCCGGGGAGGTGTCGCGGAGCCGGAATCCCTGCATGCGGATGCGTGCGCCCCGCCACGCAAGCACCACCCAGGTCAGGGCAAAGAAGCCGACGTAGATCCCGCTCATCAGGCCATTAACCTGGCCCGCTGCCCAGATGATGACGGCCGCTGTGGCGGCTGTGGCGGCAACATCCGTAGCCAGGCCCAGCCAGCGGCGCCACAGGCGGCGGCGCAAGTGACCGATTTGTACCTCCGGGCGGGGGCGTTCGTCGCGCTGCCAGTCCTGGCGCAGGCGCTCGAGTTCATCCACAGGCAGATTCATGACGCCATTACCTCCTTTAGCTGTGTGCGGGCGCGATTGATGCGAACCGCCACGTTGTTCTCGCTGATGTCGAGCACTTCGGCGATCTCGGCGTGCGAAAGACCTTCGAGAAACAGGGTCAGCGCTGCGCGCCTTCCCAGTGGGAGACGCTGAATGGCGAGCATCAAGCGATCATGGCGCTCCTGCTGCTCGGTATGTCGTTGCGGGCAGTGGCCGCTCTCCACCGGCTCGTCTGTCAGCGGCAGGCTCCGGTGGTTGACCTGTTGGGCCACGTGACGCGCGGCGCAGTTGTGCGCGATACGGAAGACGTAGGCGCGCAGACGCTCCGGGTCTCGCAGCTTCGGCAGGGCCTGCCAGATGGCAAGCATGATGTCCTGGTAGAGTTCTGCCCGCAGCTCGTCGTCGAATTCATGGCTTCGGGCCAGCCGCATCAGGGCCGGCCCGAAATTTTCTGCGACCTGTTCGAAATGCTGGTCGATGCGGCAATACCTTGCGATCAGCTGCCGGCTTTGGCCGGCGTCACCGTGTACCCCGCTTCTCGAAGCAGGTTGATGACGCCGTTGTCTCCGGGCAGATGGCCGGCGCCGACCGCGTAGAACATGCTTTTTTCGCGCGACATCTCTTCCATCGCGGGAATCCAGGTCCGGTTGCGCTGGTCAATCAGCAGCTCGCCGTGTGCGCGCATGAATTCGTCCTCCGTGATCAGCTGGTGCAGCCCGCCGATATCCTGGCGTTGGTACAGCTCGGTCATGCTGCGGAACTGGTCGCGTTCTTCGGCCGGGTTTCGAACGAGCGAGACGAGTTCCTGCACTTGCTCACCGAGAGGGATCCTGTCGAAAAGGCTGAACTGGAACTCGACGGTTTCGAGGGCCGTGATATCGGTACCGAATCCCATCGCTTTTTGCATCAGGTGGATATCGTGCGACTTGATCGGTTGCTCGCATTCGACAATGGCGGTGAGTGCCATGGTCGTCAGCATGATCGGTTGCATGCCCCCGAACTGTTCGAGACCGGCGCCGAAATGAACAGTGAGGAACTCCTCGACATCGGCGCGCGTGTCTTCATCATGGATGCTCTCTGAAATGCGCTTGCCGTCCGGTAGCCGGGAGAGCTGCATCATCTGCTGCTGAACAGCGGGATCTGAAAGATCGATCTCGAGCACCAGCCCATCGCTGGACTTCAGGCGCTCCAGGGCATGATCCGGCACGATGAAGTCTTCACCGCACATCAGGTGCTGAGTGCCGTAAAGCCACGAAGGTTCGTCCAGGCCGTTGCCTTCGATCTTCCACAGCAGCGAAGCCTCCTCGGAGAAGGCCGGGCCGGACGCGCTGAAAGACGCAACAAAGCACAACAGTAGGGCTGTCAGGAATTGCTTGAGTCGGCTTTTTGTCATGGTTGATCGCTCCCTTGGCGTGATTTTTTGTCGTTACCCTTGAATAGTTGCTGCCAGACCTGAAACCTTACACCCGCCTGTGGCGGCGTGCAGCCCCCGTGGTCAACCCTCGAGAAACCTCTGAAAAGTGTGCGCCTGTCCTCCCTTCCGGCGCGCGGTGGCCTACAATTCACGCTCCCAGCCCTTCCGCGGGCCGGGGCTGACGGTCTTTTAAGCGAGGGCGGGCCTTATCCCGGTACGAAGCTCCTACAAGTTGATCAAGCGGGGCGTGCGCTCGCACAGCTCGCGCGCGACGTTCTTTCGCTTTGCCTGCGTCGGCAGCACGATTGCTTTGATCGACGCCGGCTTGCTGTACCTGCTCAAGGACCTGCCGGGGTTCAACGTGTATCTCGCCCGGGTGTTCTCGTATACGGCGGCGATGTCCGTCGGCTACGTGCTCAACCGCTATTTCACCTTCCACCACGTCGAGTCCGGACGGGTGCTGATCGATGAATTGCTGCGGTTCTTCAGCGTGCATGCCGTCGGCGGCGTCCTGAATTTCGCCGTCTTCTCCCTGGTCGTGTTCCTGGGCGAACAAGCCGATCTGTCGCGGTTCTGGAATGCCGTCATGCCGCTGATCGGCGTGTGGGTCGGCGGCGTCGTCGGGATGGGATTCAACTTCCTGGTTTCGAGGAAGCTGGTGTTCGATGGTCGACGATGATTGACCTGGTGTTCGGGCGACTGCGCTACAGTGGCTACTGAACCGAGCTCAGCCATGAATAAGACGACTTTCAGCGAAACCGAAATCGAGCAGCTCCGCCAGGCATGCGACCTGCTGGAGAACCCGGGCCTGGCTGCCCGCATCAGCCACCTGGTGGGAACGCCCATCGAGCGGGGTTTCGAGCTTCTGCCCGAGCGCTGGGGCGAGGTGGTCAACGCGGCGGCGAGAAAGTCGATCGAGTCCACGCTGGACATCGCGATCGGCACCATGGACGGTGGCCACCGGGGCACCCCGTCGAACTGGTGGCACAAGGCGGCGGCGACCGCGACCGGCGCGACCGGTGGGGCATTCGGCCTGGCGGCGCTGGCTGTCGAGCTGCCGATCTCGACCGCGATCATGCTGCGGTCGATTGCCGATATCGCCCGCAGTGAAGGCGAGGACCTGGCCCAAGCAGAGGTGCGTGTACAGTGCCTGCAGGTGCTGGCCTTGGGCGGGCCTTCCCGCGACGACGACGCGGCAGAGTTCGGCTACTTTGCCGCGCGAGCGGCCATGAGCCGTGCGGTTTCCGAGGCGGCGTCCCACGTAGCGCGCAAGGGCCTGGCCGAGAAGTCGGCGCCGGCGATCGTGCGCCTGGTCTCCCAGGTCGCATCGCGATTCTCACTGGTCGTTTCCGAAAAGGCCGCGGCGCAGGCCGTGCCGGTGGTCGGCGCCTTTGGCGGCGCGGCGATCAACGCGGTCTTCATCGACCACTTCCAGGACATGGCGCGCGGGCATTTCATCGTGCGCAGGCTCGAGCGCAGCCACGGTACCGAGACTGTGCGTCGGATGTATGCAGATATTGCAGGCGGTGAGTCCCGGCCGAAGCGGTTGTCCCAAGACCCAACGGAGTAATCGGCTCCTCGTGGCGCGTGCGCCGGGTTTTCCGGATCTGGTGACGGCTCTCACCCCATCGGTGCGTTCGAGTAGTAGTGCCATACGAAAATCGCTGCCGCCCCGCGGTAAGGGCGCCAGGGCCGGGCTACGGCGTCGGTCTTCTTGCGGTCCGGGCGTTTGCGCATGTTCTTGATGCGGTGCAAGCCGGCCTGGATCGCGAGGTCATCGGCCGGCCAGATATCGGGTCTGCCCAGCGAGAACAGGAGGAACATCTCCGCGCTCCAACGACCGAAGCCCTTGAGCCGGGTAATCTGTTGCATTACTTCGTCATCGGGCAGGTCGGCGAGGGCAGCAGGCACCAGGGAGCCTTCCAGCACCGCTTGCGACAAGCCTCGCGCGTAGCCGATCTTCTGTCTTGAAAGGCCCAGCGCTCGCAAGTCCTCGTCGCTCATGGCCAGAACGCGCTCCGGCTGGAAGTCGCCTCCCAGGGCCGCTTCGAGACGGCCGAAAATGGTCGCGGCCGCCTTTACCGACAGCTGCTGCCCGGCGATGATCCGCAAAAAGTGCTCGAAGCTGGGCTCGCCCATCCGACGCGCTTCGGGATAACCCACTTTCTCCAGCGCCATCGCAATATGCTTGTCTCGCTGAGCAATTTCGTCCAGTGCGCTTTGAAGATGGCTAGCCGTTAACTGAAACTCCAACGCTTGATCCTTACCGCATCTCGGCGGTTGTCTTGCTGAATAGCCCGGTACGTGGCGAGCCGGGGACTTGCAAGCCGTTACTCATGCAGGCCAGAGACTTCGATCAACCAGGCTTCCTCGCCCTGTGGTTGCGGGGGCGTTTGGATGGCCTGCTCCGGGGTGGCGTGAAAGGCGGCCAGGTAGGCCGCGAGGGCGTATTGCACGGTGCCCGGTGCCACGAAGTCGATGTCTGCGTCGGGATAATCCAGACCGCCCAGCTTGCGAAGCTGCGGGTTGCTGAGCTTGCGCAGGGGATAGCCGTCGCCGCAATGGACGACCTGCTCAGGTTGATGGCCCGGCTCCGGAACGCATTGAGCCAGGAAATTCAGCGTGATGATGCGAAAGCGTTGCGCGGAGTCGCCGACCCATTCGCCGTCTTGAACCAGTTCCGTGGTGGTTCCGTCCGGCGCCACGACGGACAATTCGCGAACCCTTTGACCGGTGCTGTCGACGCCCTGGTTGATGTCGCCGTTGCCGGGTTCGAGCGGCCGCCGGGCCGGGCGGGACGCGTCGTAACTCAGGCGCAGGCCGGCAAACTGGGGAAAATAGCCAGGTGTGGCGCCCGGCGCGATGCCGGAGACGGCATATTCCATGATGTCGTAGAGTTCGCCGGCCGTCACCGTCAGGGCAACCAGCTCGCCGTTGAAGGCCAGGGCGGCTTCCACGTCGAGTCGCGAGATGCCGCCTTCGGGTCGGAAGCGGCTGGCCGCGGGCGGCTTGAGCCGGACTTCGTCGGCTGCCCGGCTGCCCGGTGGCACGACCACGTCGCCAATCGGGGCCCGGATGCCGCCGCCATTGCGCAGGGAAAGCACTGCTTCGGGCTCTTGCTGGCGGCCCAGCCAGAGGTTGGCCCTGGCCGTCAGCCGGCCGAGGTTGGTCTCGCGCGTTCGCACCATGGTTCTGCGTCCATCCAGGAACCGATCGGTGTAGCCGAGTATGTGTGACGCCTTGGTCTCGAGAATGCGCCAGAAAGCGTCGCGGATGGCGACAACCTCGGACATGGGTACAGCGCCGCGCTCGGCGACAACTGAGGCCATGCTGGCCCAGATGCCGGCCCGGCTTTCATCGAGCTGTTCAAGGTCGAGCACGCCGCCGGCGTCGAACTGCAGCAACAAACGCCCCAGGTATCGGAAGTCGCCGTTGGTGTTGACCAGCAGAAGCGGTTCGTCCAGCGGTGAGCGATACACCAGCGGGTAGTCGTCCACGGCCACGTCGCCCGGGAGGAGCCGGTCGGCCGGATTCGCCAGAATGGTATTGGAGCCGCCGCCGATGATGACGTCCACGTGTTCCAGGCGCTCGGCCAGGGCGCGCTCGATGTGCAGCTGCTGCATGTGCGCTGCCAGAATGATGACATTCACCCCGTCGGCCGCCAGCGCGTCAACTGATTGCTGGATCACGGCAGCCAAAGCGTCCAAGTCATCCGGGTCGGCGGGCAGGATGCCGATCTTGCCGGTTGAGGTGATCTGGTCGAGGCTGGGCGTTGTCGCCCCGACGACGCCGACCCGACGGCCGTCGACATCCAGCACCACCGATCGGGAAAGACGGCCATGAACCTCGTCGGCATCGAGTCCATCGGCGCTGACCAACCCGGCCAGGTCCGGCTCGCTGGAGAAGTCCAGGTTGGCTGCTACCCAGGGAAAACGCGAACCCGGCCAGCTATTCCCATCGGGCTGGATGATCCCGGCAAACTCTTCCGGGCCGCCGTCGAGGTCATGATTGCCTACGGCGCTGACATCCACCCCCATGGCATTGAGAAACGCGATCTCGCCGTGGCCCACGCCCGGTGAATTAACCACATCGCCCATTGCGGGGTCGTTGCTGGCCTGGTAGAGCGGTCCGGGGATGTAGTTGTCGCCGGAGCTGATCAGAACAGTGTTTTCTGGCATCTCGGCACGAAACGAGGCGATCAGGGCGGAGAAATCCGCCACGTGGTCCAACGCCAGGGTGCCCCCGCCGTCGACGTCGGCGAAGTGCAGCAACTGCAGTTCCAGAGCCGCTTTTCGTTCGTCCTGGCCATGCTTGGCGGGCCCGGAAACGATCTCGGGCTGGCTGCAGGCAAGCAGGCAGGCCACAAGAGCGAGCGTGATCAGGGCGCGGATGGAGGCACGCGTGAGAGAAGGCATGCAGACCTCTTGAGGGGATTTAGGCTGGCATTTTTTGGCAACAGCCAAAGGATTGCAAGAAGTGACCAGTTTGGCGCTCGACGCAGCGCAGCCCTGTGGCTTCTGCTCCAATAATTCTTGTATCGGAGCCGGTATACGCTATTATAACCTCCTAATCTTTCCGAGGTCCCGTCATGCGCGTTATCTGCAATACCTTCCTGGCAATGATTGCCGTCACCTTCGCTGGTCTTGCTCCGGCCCAGTCCGTCCTGGTCTCGAGCGGTCCGACTCTGAATCTTGTCGAAGTGACTGATACCGGGATGACAATCGTCGACTCGGCCAGCATCCCGACTGGGGATCTGCTCGTTATCCACCAGATCTTCAGCGTCAAGCAGCATCCGACCAACGGCCTGATCTACGCGAGTTCGGCCAACCCCTGTTACAGCGGCAACGTCGGTTGCTGGGGTAACGGTCGAGTCGACAAGTTCGAGCTCGTCAATAACCAGCTCAGCTGGGTCGGTGCCGCCTACATCATGGACGATGCCGCGTTCCAAGCCGACGGCATCTCGTGTGCCCAGGGCGATGAAACCTCTACCGGCTATCCCGGTCAGGAAGGCTTCTGTCAACCGACCAACATGGTCTTCTCCGATGATGGCAGCCGCTTGTACATCGACGATGACGAATTGGACGGTATCGAGATTTTCTCGGTCGACCCGGCCACCGGCGACCTTTCGTTTATTTCGGAGGGCGCCTCGACCAGCTACCACGGCCTCGCTTACCAAGGCGATCGGCTCTACAACGGCGCCAGCGTGATTTCCGTGGCTGGAGACACGCCTTCCCTGGTGGCGGCTATTGAAGAAGGCAACGCCACGGAGATTCTCCAGGACGGCACGCTCGTTTCCACCATCTACAATCAACGGCTTACCGCCTACGACCTGGCCGATCCCGATGCGCCGGCGGTGGTTGACGATCTTGCCTTGGGCGGCGGAGGCGCGCTGGATACGGCACGCACCGACGACGCCAGTCTGTTTGTGGTTTCCGGTCGCGAAGTCCTGACGAGCGTTGGCTGGGACGGCGCGACCTTCACGCAGCTTGACCAGGCCGCCACGCCTGCACCTGGCGGTGGATCGTCTCGAGCGAATCGAGGCGTCGCCCTGGTCGAGCAAGGTGGCAATCTGCTTGCAATTGTGGCGCATTTCCAGGCCGAAGACGATGCCGACTACGGCACGAACCCGACTGGAGCCGAGCTGTGGTCGGTCGATCCGACAACCGGCGCTTTTAGTCTGGTCGACAGCGAGCCACTCGGTAGCGGCTGGAGCCGTACCGCGGTGGTTGTCACGGGTACCGCGCCCCCGCCGCCACCGCAGGCTACGTCCGTGCCGGTAAACGCTTCTTGGGCGATCTGGGTGCTGATTGCGATGCTGCTGTTTGTCGCCGGGATTCGCCTGCGAGTCGGCTGACCCGCCGCGTACGAAAGTCAACGAAAAAGCCCCGCCTCGTTGCGGGGCTTTTTCGTTGCTGCCCGCGGCTCAGGACGTGATGGCGGCCACCAGGTTGAATAGGATCAGTCGTGCCGGGTCGGCGATTGCATCTGCGCCGAGAAGAGACTACCGTCACACAAAGCCAAACAAACTCGAGGAGACGCTCATGGAAGGCATTCTGATCTGGTTGATCGTCGGCGGTATCGCCGGCTGGCTCGCGGGTCTGATCGTCAAGGGCGGCGGTCAGGGCATCCTGATCAATATCATCGTCGGTATCATCGGTGCGGTCATCGGCGGCTGGCTTTTCGGCGAGCTCGGCGTCTCGATCGGCACGGGCATCCTCAACAGCATCGTCACGGCCGTGATCGGCGCGGTGATCCTGCTTCTTATCATTGGCGTGATACGCGGCAAGCGCTGACGCGCACAGCGGTCCTTGGCCCTCAGTCCCATGCGCCGCCGTGGTGGCTGGCGGCCAGGGCCTCGATCCGCTCGCGCAGGGTGGCGAGGAAGTCGTCGTCTTCATCCCGCCCCAGCACGGCGGGGCCCACATAGATGTCGAGCATGAACGGGACCAGCAGCCCTTCTCCGCGCGGCAGCGCCTTGCCCAGGCCGTGCATGAAGACCGGGGTTACCGGCACGTCGGGATAGCGGCCGGCGAGTTTGGCCACGCCGCCTCGAAACGGCGCCATCTGCTCCGGTTCGCCGCGCGAACCCTCCGGAAAGATGATCAGAATCTCCCCGGCGTCCAGCGCCTCGTAGCAGCCAGCCAAGGGGTCCTCGTCGGACCCGCCGCCCTTGCGCGCGATGGGCAGGATGCCGATGATCCGGGTCGAGAACCAGGTCATGAAGCGGCCTTTCATGAAATAGTCCGCGGCTGCCACGGGCCGGACGCGGTGCAGTAGGCGGTGCGGGAGCAGCGCCATCAGCACCATCGCGTCGAGGTGGGAGTTGTGATTGGCCGTGATGATCGCCGGGCCGTTTTTCGGCAGGTGCTCTCGGCCACGAACGTTCATGCCCAATACGATGCTCACCACGGGTCGCACCAAAAGCGAGAAGAACAGCCAGCGCAGAATGGGGGTCATCAGTAGTGCAGATAATGGATGAAGTGGAAAAACAGCGGCGCGGTGTAGATCAGGCTGTCGATGCGGTCGAGAATGCCACCGTGGCCCGGTAGCAGGCTGCCGGAATCCTTGACGCCGAGGTCGCGCTTGAGCGCTGAGATCGTGACATCGCCGATGAAGCCGGCCAGGCCAATCAGCGCGCCGGCGGCGACAGCCTCGACGCTCGAAAGCGGCGTCAGCCAGCCGGCCAGCAGCCAGGCCAGTGCTGTGGTCGTGACCAGGCCGCCAATCACGCCCTCGGTGGTCTTGCCCGGGCTGACGGAGGGCAGGGCCTTGTGCCGGCCCAGCAGCTTGCCCCAGCAATACTGCGCGACATCGTTGAACTGGGTCAGGAAGACGAGAAACAGCACCAGGCCGGCACCGCCCGCGCCCGGGTTGATCTCCTCGGGCAGAACCAGGAGGTAGGCGACATGGCTGATGCTGAACACCATCGCCATCAGGCCCCAGTGCGTGATCCCGGCTGCGCGCAGAAAGTGTCGCGTCTCCCCGGCCAGCACCATGCGCATGGGTAGCAGCAGGAAGGCGTAGACGGGAATCAGGATGATGAACATCCCGTACCACTCCATCGCCACCAGCACGTACTGGGCGGGAATGGCCAGGTAGGCCCAGAACAGCACGCGCCGGTCGGCCCGCCGCGTCGGCACAAGCGAGAAGTACTCCTTGAGCGCCATGAAGGAAACGAAAGCGAAGAACGCCAGCGAGACATTGCGCGAGAGCGCCATGGCCACGGCGAAAATGAAGAACATCAGCCACCAGGACTGGATACGGGCGACCACTTCCTCGCGAACGGAATCCGACAGGCGCGAACGAATGATGCCGACGATTACACTGGCAGCGGCCAGCAAGGCGAAGATGCCGCCCAGGGCCTGCATTACGACGGGCTGCAGTCCGAGAAATGTCATGGTTGGCTTTCTCCGGCGAGGGCGCCGCGGGCCCGATTGAAGATCATCAGCAGCGATAGCGCCACCACGGCCGCCAGTACCCAGTCGGCCCAGGGCTCGAGTCCGCCCCCCAGGCCGGCCCAAAGCGCAAGTGCGCCGAAAACGAACGCCCGGTCGCTCTTTCCCATCGGGCCGTCGTAGCGCCGCTGACCGCTGAGCACCTGGCCCATGACGCCGGTCATCTCGCCAATGATGCCAAGCACCACGACCAGCACGACCAGGGACGGATCCAGGCCGGCAAACAGGGCGAGAGGGAGGTAGAGGGCCGCGTCGGAAACCACATCGCCCAGTTCATTGAGAACCCCGCCCAGGCGCGTTTGCTGGTCATGCTCGCGCGCGAGCATGCCGTCGATCGCGTTCATCGCCATGCGGACAAAAAGGAATCCGGGCAGCAAGAGCAGCGGCCACGCCGACCCGGGCCATACGAAAAGCGCCAGGCCGACGAGCATCGAAAGCAGCGTTGCCGATAGGGTCACGGCATTGGCGCGAACCCCGGCGCTGGCCATCCATCCCACGAGCGGGCGCAGGAAGGCCTGAAAAGCCGGCTTCAGTTCGTAGATGCTGACCAAGGTCGCAGACTCCGATGAAGTGCGGGCATTGTATCCAAGTACGAGCCCCCGTCGCTGATCGGCCTTGTAGAGCGGGGAGCGTGGCACGCTGAATGATCAGCTGACAACAGGACCGGATTCTGCGCAGGATCAAATTCGCAAGCACCGTAGCTACGCCCACAATCGATTCACGTCATCGGCGCGTAAAACGATATGTTGACGCTATTTCGGCTACGGTGATCGGCTGATGTGCCGGGTACAGCCGGATGTATTGGCGGACCGACCTGACCGGCGCCACCTCAAGAGGGATGAATATGACTTCAGAAACGGATGCTCGAATGCACCAGAATCGGTCCGGCTCATCGGGCCCATTCTCCAATACAGATCCGGTGGTCCTGGTCCTGACCATCGGATTCATCCTGCTGTTCGTCGGTGCGTCCGTCGTGGCGAGCGACTGGGTCGCGGAGCTCATTGGCGGTGGATTCTCCTGGACCGCAAGATACCTGGGATCGTTCTTTCAGTTGCTCCTGCTGCTGACCTTCTTCATTGCGCTGGCTACGGCGGTCAGCAAAGCAGGGGCGGCTCGAATCGGCGGTCTCGACAAGCCGGAGATCAGTCGCTTTCGCTGGCTGTCGATGATCATGTGTACGCTGCTGGCCGGCGGCGGCGTATTCTTCGCGGCCGGGGAGCCGGTCTACCACTTTGTCGTTGCGCCCCCGGCGTTCAATGCTGAAGCGGGTACGGCGGCTGCCGTGGCGCCGGCCCTGGCGCAGTCGTTCATGCACTGGGGGTTTCTCGCCTGGGCCGTGTTGGGTTCCTTGACCGCGCTGGTGCTGACCCGCGCTCACTACGATCAGGGCAAGCCGCTACAGCCCCGCACGCTGCTGTTTCCAGTCCTGGGTGAGAGAGTGATCAAAGGATCGCTCGGCGGCGTGATCGACGCGGCCTGCGTAATCGCAGTGGTCGCCGGCACGGTCGGGCCGATCGGCTTTTTGTCCACGCAGATGAGCTTCGGCCTGCATGAGTTGTTCGGCATCGCCGATGACTACGGAACCCAGCTGGCGGTGCTGGTCGTCCTTGCAGCGGTGTACATGACCTCCGCCATGACGGGGCTGCACAAGGGTATTCAGTTGCTCAGTCGTTTCAACGTGTTGCTGGCGCTGGCGATTGGCGGTGTGATCTTCGTCTTCGGGCCGACCCTGTTCTTGTTCGACACCTACACGCAGGCGATGGGCGAGTACGCCACGTCTTTCTTTTCGATGGCGACGATGACGTCGCAAACCGCTCCGGCGTGGTGGATGAAATGGTGGACGGTGTTCTTCTTTGCCTGGTTCATTGGCTATACGCCGTTGATGGCAGTGTTCGTCGCGCGCATCTCGCGCGGTCGAACCGTGCGCGAGATGATCCTGGCGGTGGCCGTGATGGCGCCGATCGCCACGACCATCTGGTTCACCCTGCTTGGCGGGTCGGGTATCTACCACCAGATGGCTGGCAGCTTTGATCTGACCGATGCCTTGAACGCGTTCGAGTTCGATGTTGCTACGTTGACGGTGGCCCAGGCCCTTCCGGGCGGAACATGGATGGCGGCGGCCATTCTGTTGCTGACCACGATTTTCGTGGCGACCACGGGGGATTCCATGAGCTACTCGATTGCCATGGTGGGCGCCGGGCATGATCAGCCTCACCCCTGGATTCGCGTTTTCTGGGGCGGCGCCATGGCCTTGATGGCCGCCATTCTGCTCTACATGGGTTCCGGCAGCATCAGCGTGCTGCAGCAGTTCATCGTGCTGACGGCCATTCCCGTTTCCGTGATTATCCTGCCTTCGCTGTGGACCGGCCCGAAAGCCGCGATGGCGATGGCCAGGGAGCAGGGCATTGCTTGACGGTCGGCTATGTTGCAGGCAAGCCGCTTCAGAAGTGATGCGGCTCGTCTGAATCCTCGTCGCGAAGCCGCTCCAGGCGCTCGTTTTCTTCCTCCCGGGCGGCATCGATGATGGCCATCACCTCGCTGAGGTTCACATCGTGGTCCGATGGCTGGTAGCTGCCGGTCAACGAGCTTTCGGGATGAAGGTCGCCGGCAGCGTAGCGCGACCACATCTCCTTGCCGTACTCGGTGGCCAGCAGATCCGGCGCGAAGCGGCCGAAGAAATGCTTCATCCGGTCGACGTCGCGCACGAGCATCATCGCGGCGCTGTTATTGGCCGCGGCATTGACCGCCTGCGGCAGGTCGATGATGACCGGGCCGGTCTCGTCGATCAGTACGTTGAACTCCGAAAGGTCGCCGTGAATGATGCCGGCGGCCAGCATGCGAACGACTTCGGCGATGATCCGGGCGTGGTGCTGGCGCGCCTGTTCAGCGCTCAGCGTCATGGCGTCGAGCCGCGGCGCCACGTTGCCTTCGCTGTCGACGATCAGTTCCATCAGCAGCACGCCGTCGACGAAACCATGCGGGCGCGGCACGCGCACGCCGGCGGCCGAAAGGTGATAGAGCGCATCCGCCTCGGCGCTCAGCCAGGCTTTCTCCTGCTCTTTCTGGCCGTAGCGGGTGCGCTTGTTCATCGCGCGGGCACGCCGGCTGTTGCGCACGTTGCGGCCTTCCTGATACTTCGCGGCCTGCTTGAAGCCGCGCACGTTGGCTTCCTTGAACACCTTCGCGCAGCGTTTCTCGTTGCCGCACTGCACGATAAATACATCGGCCTCCTTGCCGCTTTTGAGCGGACGAAGCACTTCGTCGATCAGGCCGTCCTCGGCCAGGGGTCTCAAGCGGGCAGGAATCTTCATCGGGCGAGATTATGACACCAGTCACAAGCCGGGGCAGCATCAGCCGGGACAGATTGCCGTGATATCGATCCCAACCCCGCCAGGTGGCGAGTGTTCGCCATCGCCTCTATGCTGGGGGAATGCGCCTCTACTCCGGCCTGATTCGATTCCTGAGCGTGGTCACGCACCTGTACTTCGTCGAAGTGCGGTCTTCCGGGAGTGGCCGGGTACCGACCCGGGGGCCGGTGATCCTCGCCGCCAATCACCGCGACTGATCCGAGGTTGAAACTTTGCCCCTGTGCTAATCTTCTGGAAAAGGGCGTATTGTAAATGCAGATTGACGAGTTACTGCAGCGCAACAACGTAAAGATTTCGGGCAATGGCAGCCATACGCTGCTGTTGGCGCACGGGTTTGGCTGCGATCAGAACATGTGGCGTTTCATCACGCCCGCCCTTGCCCCTCACTACCGGATCGTGCTGTTCGACTACGTCGGTTCCGGCGACTCGGATCTGGCCGCTTATGACAGCGATCGCTACAGCACCCTGGACGGCTACGCACGGGATATTCTGGAGCTCTGCGACGCTCTGAGCCTGGAAGGCGCGACGCTGATAGGTCACTCGGTCAGCAGCATGATCGGTTTGATTGCCAGTATTGCCGAGCCACGGTTTTTCGACCGGCTGGCCATGGTTTGTCCCTCGCCGTGCTTCCTCAACAAGCCGCCCGACTACATGGGCGGGTTCGAAGCCCGTGATCTGGAGCAGCTGCTCGACCTGATGGACAAGAATTACATCGGCTGGGCCGATTACCTGGCGCCCCTGGTGCTCGGTGGCAGTGGCAGCGAGGCGCTGACCCAGGAGTTGTCCGGCAGTTTTTGCTCTGCCGACCCTGTCATCGCAAAGAACTTTGCCAGGGCGACGTTCTTTTCGGACTATCGATCGCTATTGCCTAAGGCCCGACATCCCTCGCTGCTGTTGCAGAGCCGAACCGACCTGCTGGCCGATGTCTCGGTGGGCGAGTACATGCACGCCCGTATGCCCGACAGCGAGCTGCGCGTGCTGCCGGCCGAAGGTCACTGCCTGCACATGACTGATCCGGAGTTGGTCCTGCGGGAACTGAAACCCTTTCTCGCGAGCCCGTCATGACGGCCACCGGCGCGCCTGCACTGGACAAGTTCCCGGCCGGTTTCCTGGTGACGGATGCCGAGCGCAACATCACCTATGCCAACCGCTACTTCGAGACCCGCTTCGGTTTCGATCCGGATGCACTGCGCGGGCGTAACCTGCTCGATCTTCTCAGCCGGGCTTCGGCGATCATGTGCGAAAGCTATGTATTCCCCTTGCTGCTGCACGAGCGCCACTGCGAGGAGATTCAGCTTGTCATGCTCGACGCAGCAGGTGATGAGGTGCCGGTTATCATCAATGCGGTTTCGGAAGAAGACAAACGCATCTATTGGAGCGTTTACAGCTCGACCCGTCGCGACAGGCTTTATCAGGACCTGGTCGAGGCGAGGCGAACGCTCGAGGAAAAAGCCGCCGCGCTCAAGGTGCTGTCAGCAACCGACGAGTTGACCGGGCTGCTCAACCGACGCGAGCTGCTGCGGCAGTCGCAGAGCATCATTGCCGGTGCCAACCGCAACCAGCGCCCGATCAGCGTTCTTGTGCTGGATATCGACAACTTCAAGCAGATCAACGACCGCTGGGGACATGCTGTCGGCGACAAGGTGCTCGAGGATCTCGGTCGCCTGCTCAGGGAGCATGGTCGGGCATCCGATATCACGGCTCGATTCGGCGGCGATGAGTTCGTTTGCCTGCTGCCCGATACCGATACGGACGCAGCCCGCGTGTTTGCCGACCGCCTGCATCAGATCGTGCGTCAGGTCGACAGCGCCGGCTTCAAGTTGACGATCAGCATCGGGCTTGCCACCGAGACCGGTGACATCAGTTTTGAAGGTCTGTTTCGCAAGGCCGATAAGGCCCTGTACGAGTCCAAGTCCACCGGCAGGAACAAGAGCAGCATCAGCCCCGGCGGCAACGACGAATCCGGAACCAACGCGCGGTCGTCGTGACGGGGCTGGTCGCTACTTCAGCCAGCGATCCATCCAGGCCTCCAGGCGAGTGTAGAGCGCGACCCGGTGTTCGGGATCGCGGAAACGGTGGGGCTGTTCCGGGTAGCTGTGGCTTTCGAAGACTTTGCCGTGGCGCGCCAGAGCCTCGACGACCATCTCGAACTGCCGGAAGGGCGCGCGGGCGTCCGCTTCGCCGTGCTGGAGCAGGATCGGTGTCTGGACCTGATCGAGCAGCGTGACCGAGTTACTGCGCGCATAGATGTCGGGGCGCTCGTCCGGCGGCCCACCGTGGCCTTCGCGGGTGAACAGCCGGCCCAGGCGATCGGCGGTTTCGTAGGCGTCGGCCCAGTCGTAGATGCCCGCCATGGGCACGGCGGCGTCGAAGGCTTCGGGCCAGCGGGTGACGGCGGCCAGACTCATGATGCCGCCGTAGCTGTAACCATAGATGCCTACCTTGCCGGTGGACCAGGGCTGCTCGCGGATGAAGTCGGCCGCCGCCGCGGCATCCTGGGCCTGGCCGTTGGCCCAGTCGTTGACGGCCATGTCCTGGAACGCGCGTCCGAATCCGGACCCACCGCGGTAGTTGATGGCCATCACCACGTAGCCCTGCTTGGCAAGGCGCTGCTCGACGAGGTTGAGCCCGTTGTAGTAGGAATTGGTGCCGCCGCCGTGGACCTGTACCAGGGCGGGATACTGCTTGTCAGGCGAGAACTCCGGGGGCGTGAACAAGAAGGCCTGGATGTAGAGCCCGTCCTTGCTGCGGAAGCTGATCACTTCGGGCGCCTTGACGCCCTGCCATTCGGTCGCGACCTGCGTGAGCTGCTCGGCGCGGCCGCCCGCTTTGGACAGCGCGTCGATTTCGCGTCCGCGCGTTGGCGTGGAACGCACCATGATGAGTTCGGCGGCGTCAGCGCTTGCATCGAATCCGTGGATGAGGCCGCCGGTATTGCTGACCTGCGTGGCCACGCCGCCGGAGGACGGCACGCGCCAGATGTCGATCTCGCCGCGCGCGTGATTGGGAAAGAACAGCTCAGAGCCGTCCGGCGTCCATTGCGGCCGGTTCATGGCCACCGTATGCACCTGCATCTCCACCCGACGCGCGTCTCCGCTCTCGGCGTCGATAACGTACAGGTCCGACAGGTCGCCGTACCAGAACTCGTCTTTACCGGTCGCGTACACGGCGATACGGCTGCCGTCATCCGACCACGCAGGCGTCGCCTGCCCCATGATTTCGTCGGTCAGCCGACGTTCTTTGCCGGAAGCGACATCGACCAGCCAGAGGCCGTCGCTCCAGTAGTCGGACTTGTTGGAGAAATACGCGATGGTCTCGCCGTCGGGCGACCAGGCGTGACCCAGACGAATTTCCTCGGCCGCCATCGATTCCTGCGTCAACTGTCTCGGTTCGCCCGAGCCGTCGGCATCGATCAGCCAGATATCCTGGTGACCGGAACGCGCACTGTAGAAGGCGATGTGTCCGCCGTCGGGCGAGGGCTTTGGCGCGCGTACATCGTGTTCGTCGCGGGTCAGGCGCACGGGAGATTGCGAGTCGACCGCTACCGTCCACAAGTCGCCGTCATTGATGAAGACAATGCGCTTGCCGTCGCTGAACCAGGCCGGCGAATGACCCGGAACCCAGGGCGTCAGTTCACCCGAGTTGCGTGATAGCCGCTGGATGCCACGCGTCGCCGGCGTGTCGACGACGACAGCGACCTGCGCGCCGTCGGGCGAAACTGCCGCGTCCATGACGCCGTCGTGCCCCGTCGCCCGACAGACCGTCGTGTGACAAATGTTCTCCCAGCTCAGCGATGCGGCGCCGGCCTGGGGAGCTGCTGCAACCAGCAGGACAGACAGCAAGGTGAGTGCAGACAAACGGGGGGACGCATTTCGGTTTCGACGCATGGTCTCTGGCTCCGGAGATGGGGTTGTGGCCTCCCGAAAGGAGGTCGGCGATAGTGTCGCACGAAGTCACGCCGGGCTTATGCTCGACAGTCGGTGGCGGCAGCGTCGATCGGTGCTCGCCGCGCCCGGTTTTATAGACGCTGTCGGATCAGGGCGCGCTGGGCCACCAGGTTCTCGATATCGAGGGATCCTTCGAATACTTTCGGATCGTCGCTACGGCGCTCGAAACCGACCCAGCCGTCGCGGCCGGCGTCTTTTGCTTCGTAGAGCGCCTCGTCGGCGATCTTGAGCGCCAGGTCGAAGGCGGCCTGCGGGTCATCAACGCTGAGATCGAGCGTTGCGACCCCCATCGAACAGGTGATCGACAAACTGCGCTCGGCCGCCTCGAATTCCGTGGCGCGAAGGCGTTCGGCCAGCGCTCGGCACCGCTCTGCCGCCTCGCTCATATCGGCGCCCGCGACCAGCCATAGAAATTCCTCGCCACCCCAGCGGGCGATTACGTCGTCGGGCCCCGCGACCGCTTTCAGAACCTGCGCGAAGCGGGCCAGCACGCGGTCGCCGACCGGATGGCCGAATTGATCGTTGATGCCCTTGAACCGGTCGATATCCGCCAGTATCAGCAGCGCGGGCCGCTTGGCCAGCGCGCCGGGCAGCTCGGACTCCAGCAGGCGCCTGATCGAGCGGCGGTTGCCCAGTCGGGTCAGCTCGTCTTCGACGCTCTGGCGCTGCAGCAAGGCGTTGCTATGACCCAGGGCCTTGTGTTGCTTGTCGATTTCGGCGTTCTTTTCGGCCAGCAGGCGGTTGGCGCGAGTGCGAAGCTGCAGCAGGCGCAACAGCAGCAGCAAGATCAGGCCGAGCGCGGCGACGCCGGTCATCAGAAGTGTACGCAGGTGTCGCTGGCGGGTTTGTGCCGCGCCCATCGTTGCCAGCTGGGCTTGCCCGGCCAACCGCTCGCGCTCGGATTCGGCCAGCTCGCGCTCCTTGCGTTCGAGATCGAAGGCCGTCTGCAGTTCGACCACCCGCGCCTGGGCGTCGGCCGATGCAAGCTCTTCGGTCAGGTCGCGGTACTCGCGCATCATCGCGAGCGCCTCCGGATAACGCTGGAGTTGTTCGAGGTTTTCGACCAGTACCGGGTAGAGCTCCAGCCGCTTGGGCTTGATGTCGGCCTCGCGATAGGCGGCCAGGGACTGCTGCAGGGCGGCGTCGGCTTGTTGTCGCTGTTCCAGCCGGATCAGCGTCTCGCCGATGTTTTTCATGGAGATCGCCAGCGATCCCGTGTCGCTGGCGGCGCGGTTGAGTTCGGCGGCGCGCTCGAAGTGGGCCAGCGCCTCCTGCGGACGATCGAGTTCGCGCAGCACGTAGCCCAGATTGCTGATGACAGAGGCATTGGGTTGGCCATGGGCTTCACTGACCGCCATGCCGGTCTCGAGGGCTTCCAGCGCGGCTTCGAGATTGCCCTGTTCGGTCAGCGCGGCGGCCAGGTTGGAGTAGATGCCGATGGCCTGGGGGTGGTTCGGCCCGAGTTTCTCGAGCGCCAGATGTGAAAAGGCGATCGCCTGCTCCCAGTTCTTCAGGTAGACCGACAGCCCCCCGATGTTTCGCAGCAGGTCTGCTGCCGGCCCGGCTTCGGTTTCTTCATACAAGCGATGGGCTTCGATCATGGCGGCCAGGGCATCGTCGAGTCGGCCCTGCTGGGCGAGTGCTACACCCAGCGCGCCTTTCAGGTTGGCGCGTTCGGCGATGTCTCTGTCGGCTGCCTCGGACAAGGCCTGCCGAAAGAGCGATTCTGCCTGCCCGAACCGGCCGAGCGACAGGTTCAGATTGCCGTAGGTCTGGTGCAAACGCGAACGTTCCAGGCCGGCAGGCAGGCGCTCGGCCAGTGCCTCGTAGGCCGGCGCCGCCTCGGCATCGAAATCCAGTTGCGCCGAAGTGCGGGCCGCGCTGATCGCGGCGCGCAGCACGCTGGAGCGGAATTCGGGTGGCAGCGCCGGGTCCCGAATCCAGGCTACGGCGTCGGAGCGGGCCTGGTTGAAATCGCGCTCCAGTCGCTCAGTCATGGCCTGCAGCGCTTCGGCCCGCTCGGTTTCGGAGGCGCCGGCCCGCAACTCGCTGACCTGCGCAGGCGCAGGGTCCGCGGCTTCTCGGGCAAGAGCCGCGGAGGCCAGCGCCCATGCCAGCATGACAATCGCCGCGGCGATGGCCGGGAGTTTCGTCATCGATGATCCCCTTGCGTCTATCGCCAGAGCGCCGGAGCGGCGCCCCGTGGGACAGTGCTGGCCGGGAGTGACGTTCGTTCCCGGACTTCCCCGCGGGTCAGAAATCGATCTGCGCGACTTTCGAGTTTACTTCGAAAAGCCTCAGCGCGTCGGGACGGCATCAACCGACGCGCCTGGGGCGTTGCGTTTCGATCCGGCCGGACGCGGGGTATCATCATCCGTTCGCCGCCGGATTAAAAGCGACAAGGGGGATGGCTTTCATGATTGGAAATATTGGCCTGATCGTCGGTCTGGCCGCGCTGATCCTCATGGCCCTGCGCGGCGTCAATATTCTCGTCGCGGCGCTGGTTGCCAGCCTGATCGTGGCGGTGACCAACGGCCTGGGGCTCGCGCTGACGCTGCTCGAGCACTTTCCGACCGGACCGCTGGGCGCTTTCACCTTCGCCGGCCAGTTCTTCATTCTGTTTCTGACCGGCGCCGTTTTCGGCAAGCTGATGGCTAGCTCCGGCGCGGCGGCCTCGGTCGCCGGCGCGATCATTCAGTGGTTGGGCGTGAGGCGCACCATCCTGGTCACCGTGCTTTCCTGCGCGGTTCTGACCTACGGTGGCGTCGTGCTGTTCGTCGTGATCTTCACGATGTACCCGCTGGGCATCGCCCTGATGCGCGAGGCTGACCTGCCCAAGCGCATTTTCTGCGGTGCCGCGGCGCTGGGCGCGGGCACCTTTACGATGACCGCCCTGCCCGGGACGCCGTCGATCCACAACGTGATCGCGGCCAGTGCGCTGGGTACCGACCTGTTTGCCGGCGTCCTGCCGGGACTGGTCGCCGCGGCGGTGATGTTTGCGCTCGGGCTGTGGTACCTGGAGCTGCAGTGGCGGGGTGCGCGCGAGCGCGATGAGGGTTATGTCAGCAACGCGCGCGACGAGGAGATGGAAAAACTCGCGCCGGACCTGCAGGATGCGCCGGCCTGGCGACTGAGCATGTTGCCGCTGCTGGTCGTGCTGGGCACGATCCTGGTGCCCCGATTGTCCGTGGCTATCGGGCTGGTGGACGCCGAAAGCGCCCTGGTTGGGCCGCTGTTCGTCTTTGCCAACGCCCAGCCCATTGTCTGGCCCAGCCTGGCGCTGGTGTTGGGGTCGCTGGTCTGCGTGGCGTGTTTCAGCGCACTGCGCGGGCGCAGCCTCGAAGCGATGGGTGCCGGCGCCAACGACAGCGTCATGCCCTTGCTCAACACCGCGGCGGTGATCGGCTTCGGTGGCGTGGTCGCCCAGACCCAGGGGTTTGCCGCTTTTGCAGGTGCGATCGTGGGCCTCGATCTGCCGCCGCTGGTCTCGGTGGCCCTGTCGGTCAACGTCGTGTCCGGCATTGTCGGCTCGGCCTCCGGCGGCCTGCAGATCTTCATGCAGACCCTGGCGGAGAGCTACCTTGCCATGGGCGTCGAGCCGCAGGTGCTCCATCGCGTGGCCACGGTGGCCTCGGGCGGCCTCGATTCGCTGCCGCATTCGGGCGCGGTCATTGCCATGCTGACCATCATGGGCCTCAAGCATCGCGAGGCCTACCGCGACATCTTCGTCGTCACGGTGCTGATCCCGCTACTCGCCGCGGTGGCGGCCATCGGCGTCGCCGCCTGGGCCTGATCCGCTGTCAGAATCAGCGTTGAACCGGCTCGGATATCAGGATCAGCCGCCCGCCTTTTCGTACAGGGCTGGAGGCAGCGGAATCGACCAGTGGACGTGGACTCGCTCTCTTCCATCCCCGGTGAACTCGGGTTCGTAGAGCGGCACTTGAAGGGTTCGGCCTTCGGGGCCGAACACGATGTTTCGTTCAGGGCTCTTGAGCGCATCCGGGCGGTCTTCGAGCAGTGCTTTCGGCGTGCGGCCGACGCCAGCGTTCTGCCGCATCCAGGCGAGGGTCCCCAGAACGCGCAGGTGGGCGCCGTGGTCCAGTGTGCGGCTTTCGTATTGGGAGTAGCCAGGCTCTGCAATGGCACTCAATATGCAGCCGTAGAGGTTGCCGACGCACTCGAACCGGGCGACCGAAGATTGCGTCGCCCGAGCCGGTTGCCGATCGGCCAGAAGCGCTGCATCGGTCGATGCGTCGCAGTACCGCTGGAAATGTTCCGCGCTCAGGCCGGCGCTGGCTTCAGCGTCGATGAACACTGGCATCAGCAGCCGGTCGAGTAGCCCGGAGTTGTATTGATCGAGGGTTCTCACGGAGAACGCGACCCGGGCGAACTCTCCATGCACGGCATTGCACAGCGAGACGTCGGCGAGCTCTGGCGGCGCCAGGGCCGAGTCGCAGGGCGCTGGCAAAGGCTGGTCCACCGGCCACTCCGACAGCATGTTGGCAAGCAGGGCACCGTTGTGTTTGGTGGCATTCGCGATGCCATAGATTCGGTCGATCATCAGCTCGGAATTCGCCGAGAGCCGGCGCCAGGTCTGTATTTCGCGGCAGACCGACGCGATCGCTTCTCTTTCATTGCCGCTGGCGAATTCGACCGCATGCCGGGTTCTCAGGTAGGACGCGGGTTGGTATGCGGGAATCGGCGCGTTCATGCGAGGGGGGAACGGAGAGCGGAGGTATTCAAACTCATCGAGCCGTGACACGCGGTCGAGCAGGCGTCGATTGCGCTCGATCATGGCCTGGTACGCATCGAGATCTTGGCGAACCTTTTCCAGGCAGCTCTCGTCGCGATCGCCACAGAACATTCCGCGGTCTTCGCTCGACGGGCTCAGACTTGCATAGTCGGTCTTCACCGAATCGAACCCGGTGTAGACCGCTTCCTCTTCGGGGTCGGGCACGAGCGGTGTCTCGGAAAAACGCTGGACGTCTTCTTCGAGCACTTGTTCCAGTTCAGCGTCGGGTACGTCGTAGCCGAGCGACCAGAGCAGGGCGAACGCATTGTCGCCCCCATACTCCGGAAGTGACTCCATCTCGGCGATGGCCTCGCGCTGCGCTTGGGTGGGATACATCATTTTCGAGATAGCCCAGGCCGCCGCGAGGATCACGAGGAGTACGCACAGGGAAAGTGCGCCCCACTTGAGGAACGATTTCAGTCTATTCATCGAATTGCCTACGCGTTACAACGCCGTTTACAGCTTAGCAGATGGGTCATGCGCCTGCTTTCGTGTGAGCAAGTGAGCGAGAACGATTTGGAGTGAAACAGTAATTACTGATATAACTGCCCTCGAATGAGGATGGAAAACCCATGGTCAGGCAGGCTGAATGGAAGTCGGGGCACGTTGTAACGATTTGTGCTCTGGCATTCTTGCTGCTGTTGCTGATCACGCCCGCGTTCGGGCAGGCCAACGTACCCGGGTCGCCCACCGAAGACGAGGTTCGGGAGATCCTCGATCGCGCCCGAGAAATCAGTTACACGAAGCACTGGCGCGACGCGCAGGCCATCCTCGACGAACTGGCGCCTCACATCGAACAAATGTCCCGGCCCGCCTTCGTGGACTTTCACCTGCTCGAGGCGCGTCACCTGGCGTTGGCCGACCGCCAGCGCGAGGGGCTTGACCGGGCGGCGATGCTGCTGGAACTCGATCTCGAGCCCGACGAGCGCCTTCGCGTGCTGCAGTTCAGCGCCAACGTGGCGGTGCTGCTGCGCGACTACGAAACGGCATTCGAACATCTGATTGCTGCCATCGAGCTCGGTGAGCTGGTCGAGGACCCGGCCGTGACGATGTCGACCTATAACATGGCCAGCTACATGTTCGGCAAGGTCGGTGAGCTCGAACGGGCGATGGCGTATGGCCGCACCGCCATCGATATCGCTCTGGACCATGGCGAGCCCAATGACGAATGCGTCGCGCGGCAGCGGATCGCGCCGGTCTACAAGTGGGCCGGTCGTTTCGAGCGCTCTGAGGCCGAGTACCGCGAAGCTATTGACGTGTGCGGAAAAATCAACAACGAGCTTTTCCAGGGCGTGGTCCAGCACGGCCTGGCCGACCTGCTGCGCCAGCAGGGCCGGCTCGAGGAAGCGCGTGAACTGGCCGAATCCGCGATCGTCCTGCTGGAGAACGCTGTTTATCCGCTGGGCGAGTTCGAAGCCCGCCTGGTGCTGGCGCAGATCCTGGTCGACCTGGGCGAGCAGCCGACCTTCCAGCAGCACACGCTGGCCGATCTGGCCGGATACTTTCGAGAAAACGAGTTCTGGGATCAGCTGACCACGCTCGAAGCACTGCGGGCGCGCCTGGCGATCAACGCCGGAAACCGAGAAGCCGCCCTGAGGCACCTCGCCCTGCAGGAAGAGGCCCGCGAGAACTTTCTCAGCCGCGACCGCTTGATGCGGCTGGCCTATCTGGAGGTGGTTTTCGACACCCGGCTGAAGGAGCAGCAGATCGCGCTGCTCGAAGAGCGCGCCCGCGTGTCGCAGCTCGAAGCCGATACCGCCAACCGTCAGCGAAGAGACCGCACGACGATTCTCGTGCTCTCGGGTTTCGTCGTCATCCTGCTTGCGATTCTACTGCTGGTCACGCTGCGTGGACGGCGCCACTTCCGCTCGCTGTCGAGGCGCGATCATCTCAGCGGCCTGCCCAATCAGCGGTGGTTTGCCGAACGCGCCGGCTTGATTCTGGACCGCGCCCGGCGAGAACGCCTGGGCGTCTACTTTGTCATGGCCGATATCGACCATTTCAAGGCCATCAACGACAGCTACGGTCATCTCACCGGCGACGAAGTGCTGGGCCAGGTCGCGCGCCGGCTCAAGGACGCTTTCGACGATCGCGCCTTCCTGGGCCGCGTTGGCGGCGAGGAATTCGCCATCCTCATGGAAACCGATGACATCGGGGAGGTCATCCGCGGAATTGATCGATTCCGACAGAGCCCCGAGAGGGTTACCCGCGCCGGCGATCCAGACGTCACACTGAGTTTCGGGATCGCCCCGATGCATCCCGGCGACACGGTCGATCGACTTCGTCAGCGCGCCGACCGCGCCCTCTACCGGGCCAAACAGGAAGGGCGCGATCGTTACGTCGTCAGCGACGATCCGGGGTCATGAAGGTCGGGAATCGCTCACGCGGAGTCGTTCCCAGAGATCGTTGATCCATTCCATCAGTTCGGCCACGAAGGGTTCGCTGACCGCGTCCGGATCAATGGTCCAGAAATCGATGTCCGGGTGCCTCGGCGCTGCGTACTCCCAGTCGATCAGGTAGAGCCGTACGCGCCCCGACAACGCCCTATGGAACGATGAAGGTCGTTCGATCGAGGCCGGTGTTGCCGGTGCGCGGGTCGTGGGCGAAAACGGTGATGTCGTAAACTCCCGATTCGGCGATCGGAACATTGCCGGCGAACTGGCTGGTTTGCCCGGCGTATTCCATCGGCCGGGTGTCGATCCGCTCGCCGTTACGCACGACGATCATTTCGACGTCGTAGCCGTCGGCATCCCACAGCCCGCCGGGCTCGATCGGGCAGCCGCACATCATGGTGACGTTGGCGCGTATTTCGACCTGCTCGATATCACGGGGCATTCCGATATGGGCCGGCGGTGCGAGTACGTCGACGACGAAGCCGGGCAGTTCGAGTATCCACCCATCCTCGCCGCCGGGAGCGCGGCCGGGCACGACCCATTGCGTGGCAGTGACGCTCTGTTCGGCCTGGGGCTGCGCGAGCGGTCCGCTGGCCTCGATTTCGATGCGTCGCGGTTCGTCCAGATCGAGCGTGGTGGAAAACGACGCTGCCGTTGCATCGGCCATGCGGGCGCGGCGTCCGCCGTCTGGGTGCATGATCTTCGATGTATTGCCGGTGCCGCCCGCGGTTACGCCGCTGGCGAGCACTTCGCCCGTGTGCGCGTCGCGCACGACAATGCGCGCGCCGCCCATGCTCGTGCCGACGAACTTGGCATCCTTGCTGAGCACGCGCACCGTGATGTCGGTCGGTTCGGCCGCGGCCGGCAGCGGGGCCAGCAGCAGTGCGATGAGGGCCAGCGTTAAACCGGTGAGGGAACCGCGGCTCGCAGGGCGCGAGGCAAATCGAGAATGAATGAGACTGAACATGATGCGACTCCACATGAGAGAAACTGCATCAAAGGATAACAGCGTCGGATCTAAGAAGGGTCGCCCGGGTTCCGGATGGTTTCAGGCTAGGATCAGTCGCTCCCACAGGTCGTTGATCCAGCCCATCATCTCGGCGACGAACGGCTCGCGCACCGCGTCGGGATCGACGCTCCACACGTCGATATCCGGGTGACCGGGGGCGGCATATTCCCAGTCGATCAGGTATAGCCTGTCTGGGGTCTCGAGGATGTTATCGGGAATCATGTCGTGATGGACGAGGCACGCCGGCCAGGGCGATTCGTCGAAAGCCTTCAGGCGCGGCTCGAAGGCCTGCCAGGCCCGCGCCAGCGCCGGGTCGATTTCACCGGCCTGTTCGAGCTGCCGCCAGTAGTCGAGTAGATAGGCATGGTAGCGGCGCCGCGGCTCTTCCGGCGCAATGGCGTGCAGCGCGTCGATCATCGGCCATAGCCGGGCGCGCTGCGCGGGTTTGTCCAGGTCCGCCCTCGTCCAGGCTCGTCCGGACAGCCATGGAAAGACGACGAAGCGATGTTCGGGTTCCCAGTACAGGAAAGGCCGTCCAATGCCCGCGCTGTGCGTTCGTTCGAGAATGCGGCGCTCGCGTTCGCGGTCGATGCCGAGCTTGCGCGGGGCCGGGTGGTTTACGCGCAGAAGCAGATCTTCGGGGCGTCCCGGGGCGGTGATGCGGTAATTGCGGTTGGTGCGGCCGGCGGGAACGCGTCCGATGACTTGCGGCCGACTGGTCAGTGCCAGGCGCCAGTCGGGCCAGCTGTCGATCAGTGCCTCCAGATCATCCGCGCCGGAACGGTTTGTCCGTGGCACGTTCATTATGTGCCCGCGCCTCTTTCGCTGCGTTGCCGCCAATAATCCCGGTGCCAGCTCAACCAGCCGAAGACCGAAATCACCAGATAGGTGGCATGGAGTGCTGCGGTCAAGTGCATGCCGCGGTCGATGAACAAGAAAACGGCAAGGCTGTTGATCACCATCCAGTAGGCCCAGTTCTCCAGCACCTTGCGCGCGACCATGAATGTCGTGATCACCGCGCCCCAGGTTACCAAGGAGTCGAGATACGGCCAGGCGGCATTGCTATGCCTGGCCAGCAGGTAGCCCGAGATCGCCGTACATGCGAGGACCAGCCCGATTGTCAGCGCGTGACGAGACAATGGCCAGCGCGTGATCGCCAGTTCGCCGTCGTCACCCTGGCCATGCTGCCAGTGCCACCAGCCGTAGATGGCCATGGCCATGTAGTAGCCGTTGAGCGCCGACTGCATCAGCAGTTGCACCTTCCAGAACAGGACGGTGAAGATGGCGGTGCTGACGAACGCGGCCAGCCAGCACCATCGGTTCTGGCGCACCGCCAGCAGCAGGTAGGCGACGGCC
Source organism: Lysobacterales bacterium (assembly GCA_034520805.1). GTDB lineage: Bacteria > Pseudomonadota > Gammaproteobacteria > Xanthomonadales > Wenzhouxiangellaceae > Wenzhouxiangella. Next base: position 29,852 of record JAXHNG010000011.1, read on the forward strand.
AGGACGACCGCCACCAGTTCCCAGCCGGACATCTGCGCCCAGCGCTGGGCCAGCTGTTCGAGCCAGCTACTGAAGTTCACCGGGCACCTGCCGGCCGGTTTCTAAAAGACATAGCTGGCCGAAGCCCCGATGACTCGCGGTTCGCCGAACTGGTAGTACGGTTCGACGGCGTAGCCCTTGCGCGGGTCGTTGCCGAACCCGCCGAACCCGCGCGTCTTGATCTCTTCGTTGCCGACGTTGCGGGCCCAGAGCGCCAGGTCCCAGTTTGCGGTGCGATAGCCCAGGCGGGCATGCAGCACGTCGTAGGCGTCGGCGCGGGTCTCATGCCGGCTCGAGAAGAAGAAGCCGTCCTTGCCCTCGGCCTCCAGGCGCATGTACCAGCGATCGCTGAGGTGGAAGACCGCGCCCAGGCTGTACATGTAGTTGGGCGCGTGCGGCAGGTCGCGGCCGCCGAGGTCGACTGCTTCGCCGCTTTCGGGATCGGCGTCGACATGGGAGTAGTTGAGGAAATCCTCGTAGCGGGATTCAAGCAAGCCCACGCTGGCAAACGCCTGGACGCTGCGGTTGACCCGCCAGTTGATTTCCGCTTCCAGGCCGTAGCTCTGGCCGGCGGTGGCGTTGGTCTTGTACTCGATGAACTGGCAGGGGCAGGTCTCGCCCTCGATCGGCTCCACCAGGGACTGTTCGGTCTGCACGTCGTCGCGGTCCTGGAAGAACAGCGCAGCCCGCAGGTCGACCCGGTCTTCGAACAGGCCGGTCTTGACGCCCAGTTCGTAGTTCAACATGGTTTCGGTGGCGAACTCCCGCAACTCGTCGGGAATGACCGAATTGCTGTTGACGCCGCCGGCCTTGTAGCCGCGCGAGGCCAGCGCGTACCAGAGGCTGCCGCGCTGGCTGCGGTATTCGAGCGCCAGCTTGCCGCCCCACATGCTTTCTTCAGGCTCGAAGGCCGCGCCGTCGCTGTCGCTGTAGCGCACGTCGCGCTGCTCGCGGCGCAACCCGGCAATCAGTTTCAGCCTCTCACCGATCGGAACGTCAACCTGTCCATAGAGCGCGCGGCTTTCGGTGTCGTAGTCGAACAGGAAGTCCTGTTCGATGTAGGTGTATTCGCGCCGCAGATTCTGCGATTGATCGCGGCTGTAGGCGCCCACGACCCAGCCCAGCTCGCCGGCACCGGTGTTGGAAACGGCCCGGAGATCGAGCGTGGTGTTGCGGTCGCCGCGAATGTAGTTGTCGAACGACGAGTAGCCGTCGAAAACGCAGTCGTAGACTTCGCAGAAGCCGTCGAAGGACCAGTCCTCGTCGTAGCCATACTCCAGATCGGCCTCGGTGCGGCTGATCAGCGCTTCGACGTCGAAGGCCCGGTGGGCGCGCCAGTTCACTCGGACCGAACCGGCCATCGTCTCCTGGCGGTCATGGCCGGGCTGGTCGGACAGCGTCGTGCGAGTGTTGTCCAGCGAGAAGCCGTCGTAGCCGTTGTCGACGTCGAGGAACAGCCCGGTGAAGTCCACGCGCAAATCGCCGTGGGGCTGCCACCGCAGCTTGCCGCGGAAGGTTTGCTCGTCGATGTTCTGGACATCGTCGCGGTCGAGGAAGGCGTTTTCCTGGAAGCCGTCGCTCTGGTGGTTGGCGTAGGCCATGCGGTAACCCAGCGTGTCGCCGATCGGGCCGGAGACGACGCCTTCGATCCGCCGCGTGCCGTAGTTGCCCGCGCTGGCCTCGATGCGGCTGGAGAAGACCTCGGTGGGGCTGCCCGAGACCATGTTGATCAGTCCGGCCAGGGCATTGGCGCCGAACAGGGTACCCTGCGGCCCGCGCAGGATCTCGACCTGATCGATGTCGAGCGTGGTCGCCGCGCCGCCCAGGCCGGTCAGGTCGATGCCGTCGATGATCAGTCCCACCGAGGCATTCATCGGCTCGACGAACTGGCTGCGCGAGCCGATGCCGCGGATCTGGAAGAAGCGACCGCGCGAAGCGCCGGTGGCGAAATTCACGTTGGGTGCGAGATTGAGCACGTGCTGCAGGTGCGAGGCACCGCGCTGCCGGACGGTCTCGCCGTCGATCACGGTGACGCTTGCGCCAAGGTCGAACACGCCGGCCTGGCGAAAGTCGACCGTGACGACCATGGGTTCATCGTCCTGCCAGGGCGGCAGGTCGGACTGCGCGGCAGCGGTCATGGGCAAGGCCAGCAGGGGGCCGAGAATGAAGGCTGGGGTTTTCATCATGAGTCTCCGATTGCAAGTCAGTGGAGACCCGGAATGCACGGGGGATTGTCGAAAGCGCCCGCAATGTGACCCGCGAACGCTTGTTCGTTCCTGTCCCTACGCCGGCATTAACCGGATCAGGTTCAACGGGTCCACCCTTGGCAGGTGTCTCAGGCGTAAACGCCGCCCCGAGGAATCGTCCACATTCTAACGTATCGGAGCGCCGAGGGCGCTCCGGATGGATTGATCAGCGGTTCGGGTTTGCTGTCAGGGGATCGGTTCGAACCGGTCGGCGAAGACCGGGTCATTGATTTCCGAGGGCTCGGTCAGCAGGAACCGGGTTTCGATCGGGATGGAGTCCAGGAAAGGGTCGTTGATTTCTATACTGCCCCAGAGGGTCATCACCGGATCCGAACCGTTGGTGTCGACGCTGTACTCGGCCTCGCCGAGCAGCAAATCGTCGCCGCAGTCGTTAACAACGCTCAGAACCGTGCCGGTGGCCGAGTAGGGGCCCGCTCCGGTTTCGTCGATTTGCTCGGGCGATGGATCGGTAAGCTCGATGTCCAGGGCCAGGCTGCCGTAGCCGGAGGTGGCATCACCTGCGTCGAGTTCAAGCGCCCCCTTGCCTTCGCCCACAATGGTGATGAAAGCGGGTGCGTCGTGGCGGATGGCGATCAGTTCCCAGCGACCGCCGGGGATATCGCCGCCGATGCCAGCAGCCTCTGATGCGCCGGATTCCACCGGTACCGCAGTGATGCCGCCGAGATCGGGAAACTCGCATACGGCCCCCCGGCCCGGACCAGCCATGGCGGACTGTCCGGCGAGCACGGCGAGACTGCACATCAGAAGCAAAGAAATACAACGCATTTGGCGCAATCCGGCAAAAACTGCGGGCCAAGATAACAGCACCGCCTGTCGGGCGCACGTTTACAATGAGGGCCATGTTTCTTTTCATACTGATCGGCGGCTCAATCGGTCTGTTTCTCGGCGGGTTCGGCGGCTTCTTGCTCGGTGCGGCCGTGGGCTACGGGATCGGCCACCTGATGACACGCGTGCTTCTTCCGCGCGGCCTGGGGGCCATCCAGCGGCAGTTTCTCGACTCGACTTTTGCCGTCATGGGGGCCTTGTGCAAGGCCGACGGCCACGTGAGTCGCGACGAGATCCGGGTTGCCGAGCAATTCTTCGGGAAACTCGGGCTGTCCAGCGAGCAGCGTCAGACGGCCCGGGAATCCTTTAACCGCGGCAAGGCGGAAGGTTTTGACCTGGGCGCCGAGATCGAACTTCTTCGCGGTGTGGTCCGCAACAACCAACCGCTGCTCCAGTTGTTCTTGCAGGTTCAGCTCTCTGCTATCGCGGCCGACGGCGTTCTGCATGACGCCGAGCACGACATGCTTCTGCGGGTCGCGCGCCTGCTGGGCTTGTCCGAAATGGACCTCAAGCGCCTCGAGGCGATGCTGAACGGCGCCTCCGGCGCGAGCGCCGGTGCCGGCGGGCAAAGTGCAAAGCCGATGGAGGATTCCTATGCGACGCTGGGCGTGGAGCCTTCCGCCAGCGATGCCGAGGTCAAGAAGGCGTACCGCCGCCTGATGAGCAAGTATCACCCCGACAAGCTGGCCAGCAGCGGCATGCCGGAGAACATGCGCAGTGTCGCCGAAGAGCGCGTGCGCGAAATCCGCACGGCATACGACACGATCAAGGAACAGCGCGACAGCCGCCGCGCTGCCTAGGCGCTCAACACTGGTAGATTGAGGGGTGCCCAGCTCGAATTGGAGTATTCGCCATCCTGGCCCGCCTGCTCATTACGTTGCTCGTTGCCTACGGAATACTGCTGGTGCTGGTTTACGTGCTCCAGCCGCGCCTGCTGTTTCTGCCCGGGGTGCCGGGGCGTGATCTTGCCGCATCGCCCGGTCGAATCGGCCTGTTCTACCGGGATGTCAGCCTCGAAACCGAAGATGGTGAAACGCTGCACGGCTGGTGGTTGCCGCACGAACGACCGCGGGCCACGGTGCTGTTCTTCCATGGCAATGCCGGCAATATTTCCCACCGGCTCGAAAGCCTCGAGATTTTCCACGAACTGCGCGTCAATGTGCTGATCATCGACTACCGGGGCTATGGGCGCTCCAGCGGTAGTCCGAGCGAAGCCGGGCTGTATCGTGACGCATGGGCCGCATGGGCCTGGTTGACCGAAACGCAGGGGGTGGAGGCCGGCGAAATCATCCTGTTCGGCCGCTCACTCGGTGGCGCCGTGGCCAGTGAGCTGGCCACTCGCGTCAAGGCCGCCGGATTGATCGTCGAGTCGGTGTTTACCTCGGTGCCCGACATCGGTGCGGAGCTGTACTGGTGGTTGCCGGTCCGATGGCTCTCCCGACTGGACTTCGACACCGCTGAATACATCCAACAGACCGATCTGCCCGTATTGGTGGTCCACAGCAGCGACGATGAGATCATTCCCTTCGCACACGGCCGGCGCCTGCACGGTATTGCCGGCGAGCGCAGCACGCTGTTGGAAATCCGCGGCGGCCACAACACCGGCTTCCTGGATTCGAGGGAGCGCTACCGGGAGGGCCTGGAAAAGTTTATTGGCCGGATTGCAGACTGAAGGCGAATCTCTGCCAATGGCAGCTCGCGATTCCCGGGCAATTGGCATAATCGAACGGATTGTGCCGTAGGGTGAAGGTGAATCCTCAGACAGGAGCTACTTCACATGCATCGACACGATTTCGACAATCCACATCGTTTGGTCGTCAGGTCTATTCGATCGACTGCTGCTGTGCTCCTCTTGCTGGTCATGTTGCCGGCGCTTGCAGCCAAGGAGCCGCAAGTCATTCGGCAGCACCTGCTGGAGCATCCCGATCAAATCCGTGACGGCGGTGAACTCGGTCGACCCGCACCAGGGCGCGGCGCTCGATGAGCTGCTGAAGACCCGAATCTGGAAGGTTGCCTATGAAAGCGAAGGCAACGACGGCGAGTCGATGATCTTCATGGCCGTCCACGAGGGCGGGGCGCTGCGTATCTTCCGCTTCGACCAGCCGAGGAAGCGCGACAACTTCGTGAAGCTGCTGCCGGAGGACTTTCGCGTGCTGTCCCGAGACGACGCGGCAAAGATCGTTGCCGCCACGCTTGACCTTTATTTCGGCTTTCCGTTCAGCGAACCTGAAAAGTCGGTCGACGAAATGCGTTTTGAGCAGCAAGGTAACGACTACTTCTTCGTCGACGGTGAGCGCTTTGGCGACGCCACCGGCTATCACATCACAACCGATGCCGACGGTCGGGTGACCGGCTACGAATACAGCTGGGAACTGCCCGTGGAGCCGCTGGAAGACTAATCAGCCCGTGGGCCGGATGGCGGTGAGATCGATCTCCGCAATCGACCGGCATCCGGCCAGTCCCATCGTCAGGTCGAAATCCGCCTTGAAGTTCTGCAGGCACTCGCGCACGCCCGGTTCACCACCGATTGCCAGCGAATAGGCATAGGGTCGGCCGATGCAGATTGCGTCGGCGCCCAGCGCGATCGCCTTGAACGCATCTGCGCCGCTGCGAATGCCGCTGTCGAAAAGGATCTTCATGCGTCCGTCGACGATGCCTGCAATGTCGGGTAAGGCTTCGAGGGTGGCGATCGCGCCGTCCACCTGGCGGCCGCCGTGGTTGGACACGACGATGCCGTCGATGCCGTGGTCGACGGCGCGCTGCGCGTTTTCGCTATCGAGTATGCCCTTGAGCACGATCGGCAGTTTTGTATGCTCCCTCAGGAAAGCCAGCTCGTCCCAGGTCAGCGACGGCCGCGAGTAGGTTTCGATGAAATGTTGCACGGCCCGCCGTGCGCGGCCGGACTTGAGGTTGGAGAAGGTGGGTCCCGGCACGTTGCGCGCCTGGGCGATGGCGGTGGCGATGCTGTGGTGGTTCAGCGGCGCCTCTGGCGGCCGGCCGGAATCCGGACGTTCTTCGACCTGCCGCATGAACACGGGGTCGCTGGTGTACTGCGCGATGCCCTGGCCGCGCAGGAAGGGCAGGAAGGCCAGGTCGAGATCGCGCGGGCGCCAGCCGAGCATGGTGGTGTCGAGCGTGACGACAATCGCCGAGCAGCCACAACGCTCTGCGCGTTCAACGAAGCTGGCAACCACATCATTCGACTTGCTCCAGTAAAGCTGGAACCAGCGCGGCGCATCGCCCATGCAGGCCGCGGTTTCTTCCATCGGCACGGAGGCCTGGTTGGAGAAGATGAACGGCACGCTCTCGGCCGCCGCCGCCCGCGCGACGGCGCGATCGGCTTGTGAATGCGCCATTTCCAGCACGCCGATGGGGGCAAGCAGGAAGGGTGAAGGCAGACGGTTGCCGAAGAGTTCGATACCGGTCTCGCGCGTTTCGACGTCGCGCAGGTAACGGGGGACGATGCGCCAGTCATCGAAGGCCGATCGGTTGGCGGCCATCGTGCGCTCTTCGCCTGCCCCGCCGGCGATGTAGGCGAATGCTTCCGCGCTCATGCTTCCGCGCGCCTGCTCTTCAAGGAAGCTGGCCCGCGTCGAGATCAGCGGAAGCTTCCGGCCGCTGCCGCGAAGATAGATCGTCTTCTGTCTTTCCGTGCCGTTCGTTCCGGTCTGGTCGGTCATGGCAGCGTGCATCTCCTTCTCGGGTTGTTCGCGCCCTGGCGTCGTCTTGCACCCGGCATGGTTGGGTGTCAGTTCTTAAAGCGATCGGCTAAGTGCTGACCGTATGGTGACCCCTCTGATTTGAGAACTTTAGGATGTCGTCGCGTCCGACATGAAGATCTCGTAGTCTTCCGGGGCTTCCATGTAGTCGCCGAGCTTGATCGACGATAGCGGGCCGGCTTTCAGGGCCGCTTCGACCACGCGGCGGTTGAACGGCGAGGTGGACTTGCGTGCCAGGTATTCGTCGACCGGCATCCACAGGGCCTTTTCCAGTTCCTCGCCGTCGAGCTGGATATCGAAGTTGAGTGGCGTGAGCCGGCAGACCGCATAGATGTTGGAGGCGCCGAACTGGCCGCGATGGTGATGGCGCATGCCCACCAGGCCGCGAAACTCGGTGCGGATGCCGGTTTCTTCGAAGACTTCCCGTATCGCGCCCTCGGCGAGATGCTCGTGTCGCTCCAGCATGCCGCCGGGCAGCTTCAGGTGGTTCGGGCGTTTGATCCGGTCGCGGCGTTCGAGGACGATCAGGATGTGATTGTCCTCGGACAGGACCAGGCCGCCGGCGCCGATGCTGTGCGTGCAGGCGTCGGGGATATAGGCGTCTTCCATCAGCCGGCGCACCAGCATCAGCGTGTTGCGGCGGCAGTGGTGCAGCTCGAATCCGAGCGCCAGGGCTTCGGGCAGCAGCTCGCCCCTGCGGGCCGGAATCTCCATCCAGGCCAGTCGGAGCCCTTCGGCCGTCCAGGCGTCGAGGGCCGTCGCGACCGCGTCGCGGAACGCGGATTTACCTTCCGGCAGTTCGCCGGCTGCCAGGAAGACGCCGCCGTACTGGTTTCTTATTCCCTGGAGCATGTGCTGCGGTTCAAAGGATCGGGTCCGATAGTATAGCGAGTGACGGTGGCCGGCCCGGTCAGGACAACTCGCGGTCGGCCACCAGGATGCCGTTGGCGTCGGCGTAGACGAAGTTACCCGGCCGGAACGTGACGCCGCCGAATTCGATCGGGATATCGACCTGCCCTTCGCCGCGCCGAACGCTCTTGCGCGGCACGCAGCCGAGCGCGAAGACGCCGAAATCGATATCGGGCAGCACGTCCACATCCCGGCAAGCGCCGTGGATGATGATGCCCGCCCAGCCATTCTCGCGCGCACTACCCGCGATCATGTCGCCGATCAGGGCGTTGCGCAGCGATCCGCCGCCGTCGACCACGAGCACGCGGCCCTTGCCTTCGGTTGCCAGCACTTCCTTGATGCGTGAGTTGTCCTCGAAGCATTTGACCGTCGAAATTTCTCCGCCGAACCGGTCGGGGCCGCCGTAGTCGTGCCAGTGCAGACCGGTGACGACGTCGGCGATGTCGGCATGGTCGTCAAGGAGATCTGGGGTTGAGCGCATGAAGAACCTCGCAGTTCGGGAGAGCAGTCATTATGGCCCTGAACCTCGGTGCGTTGCACCGGGCGCCACAGCTCCCAACGGAACCTTCGATTGCCTGCGACCTTTTTTCCATTCCAGCCGTCTTTGAGGAGCCGGGCGTTCGGACACGCCGGCTGGACCCAACGGATCGGAAATTGCCATGTCGAAAAACGTCGCCTTCTGCTGCCTGACCGTCACCGTCTACCTCATGGCGCTCCTGGAGGCTGCCTTACCCGCCGATTGCGCGGAGGGCGACCTGTTCCAACGATGGGGGGTGGACCAGGCCGTACCGGTGCCGGCGCTGGATGCCGGCCGCTGGTATCGTGCAGCGCTGGGCTGGGTCGTCGCGCCGGATGACTGTGCCGCCCGCCAGGTAGCCGAGGAAATGGAAGCCGCTTCGCGCGCTTTCGAACGCCACTTTGGTGTGGTTGCCCCCGCTGGCGCGGTAATCGACGTAGCCCATGCTCGCCATGGCGCGGCACTGAAAGAGGCCGGCGCCGCCTGGGTTCTGCCCTGGCGATTCAGCGAGACTGCCGCACCGACCGACGCGCGCGGCGAAGCGATTCGCAACCAGATCCGCGCACAACTTGCTTCGGACGGGCGCGAGCCCGATCCCGAGCGTGTCGAAGTGCTCGTCCAGCAGACGCTGGCCCGGCTGGGCGAGCCGCAGGCGCCGAAAGCGCCGTCGCTCGAGCCCAAGGCCATTCGCCACGAGATCGCGCATTTGTTGTTCATGCACTCGATCTGGCCATCGACCGAAGAGAACAGACAGTACGGCGGCGACGCGCCGGACTGGCTCGATGAGGCCGCCGCCGTCGTGGCTGAAGGCCAGCGTATGACTGCGGTCCGCCGCGAAGCCTTTCGGGCCCTGGCCCGCAACGGCCGGGCGATCCCGATGACGCGCTACTTGCGAATGACCCACCCCGTGTTTGGCGGCGCCGCCTTCCAGGAACGGATCGCGCAGGCAGAGCGGCAGGCGGAATCCAGCGGCGCCGCCGTGGCGTCCTTTTCCGTGCCGGAATCCGACCTGGGTGAGGCGAGCGCCTTCTACGCCCAGACCCGCGGCTTGATCGACTATCTGATCGACCGTTCGGGAGACGAGCGGATTCTTGCCACGATCACGAATGCGCTCAAGGGCGGCCAGTCGCTTGAACAGTGGCTGGCGGAACACGGATCGGAACACGGTCTGCCGGCGTCGATCAAGGGTGTGGAGCACGGGCTTCTGGCGTCGGTCGGCGCGGAATGAATCTCGGCTACTTCGGGTAGGACGACTGTTGGCCGTGTCGCGTGAGCCAACCAGAGCTACGATTCCGATTCTGGTTGCCGCAACGGCATCAAGAGCGTGTCCAAGAACGCGCCCGATGCGCCTGTTGAGGATTTGACTGCCTGAGAGCCAGTTCAGACCAAACACACGGCAATTTTGCATTGACCGGCCGCTGCGCGCGGCCGATTTCCTGGGGAACCGGGCCAGCCGGTTTTCACTTGGCCTTGCGGTGTGCTTGATAAGGTGACAGCCTTACTTTGCGAAAACCCGCTTGAAACGCATCCAATGAATTCCGCTTTCCGATCGACATGGACCCCGCGCCACTGGCTTGGACTCGCCGGAGCGTTGGTGGCGTTCTTTTTTATGGGCTGGGCGCTGGTCGGCTTCGTTCCCGGCGTGCCTTCGCTGATCGACGTGTTCGGCCTTCCGGGGATTCGCGTGCCGGCGGGGATCACCATCGGCGGGCTGCTTCTGGCCGCGTTCGGTTTCCACGAATTCTGATGCCGCGTTCAATACGCGCCTGACAAGGAGGTATATCCACCATGTTCAAGCTATCCGATCTTTTCATTCTCCTGGCGGTGGCCGTTTCATTCGCCGTCTCGGGGCTGTTGTGGTTCAACGGTTACCAGATGCACGGTCTGTTCGCCGCCATCTGGGTGCCCTCGATCCTGGCCTTCGGCATTTACTTCAAACTCGCAAGCCTGGCGGCACGGAGTGAAAGGCAATGAATGACAATATGTTTCTGATCGTTGCCATTATCGTTTTTGCGCTGATGGCTGTCGGCCTGGTTCTGACCGTACTCGAATTCCGCAGCGGCGCTCCCCATCGGCAGGAACTCGAAGCCGAGCGCGAGGAAGAGCGCGCCCGCCGCTGATCTCGATCGCCCGAGACACAACCGTCAGAGCAGCACGACGGTAGCCAGCCCCAGGAAGGCGAAGAAGCCGATGACGTCGGTCACCGTGGTGACGAAGGGTCCTGAAGCCAGTGCCGGATCGATATTGAATCGTTCGAGCATGATCGGGATCACGATGCCGCCCAGGGCGGCTGCCACGAGGGTGAAGGCCATCGCCAGGGCGATCACTACGCCGAGCATCGGTACCCCGAACCAGACAGCGGCGACCAGCGCCATGACGACGCCGAAGCCCAGGCCGTTGATGGCGCCCACCTTCACTTCACGCCAACTCACGCGCATGGCGTTGCGCCTTGTCAGTTCGCGAGTGGCAATGGCGCGCACCGCCACGGTCATCGTCTGGGTGCCGGCGTTGCCGCCCATCGAGGCCACGATCGGCATCAGGACGGCCAGCGCGACCATCTGATCGATCGTATCGGCGTACATGTTGATGACGAGTGACGCGAAGATCGCCGTCACCAGGTTGACCATAAGCCACACGGCGCGCCCGCGCGTAGTCTGCCATACGGTGTCGGTCAGGCTGGACTCCTCGTCCACGCCGGCCAGGCGCAACATGTCTTCCTCGTGCTCTTCGTCGAGCACGGTCATGGCATCGTCGATAGTGATCATGCCGACCAGGCGGCCATTCTCGTCGACGACCGGTGTTGAAATCAGGTGGTAGTGGTTGAACAGGTAGGCCACATCCGAGGATTCTTCGACGACGCTGACCGTACGGAAGCTCGGTTCCATCAGGTCGGCAAGGGTCACCTGGCGGCGCGATGACAGCAGCCGGCCGAGGGTGACGTAGCCGACCGGCTTCATGGCCGGCGAAACCAGGATGACGTGATAGAACTGGTCCGGCAGGCTTTCGTCGGCGCGGATGTAGTCGATCGCCTGGCCGACGGACCAGTCCTCGGGAACGGCGACCAGCTCGCGCTGCATCAGTCGCCCGGCCGAGTATTCCGGATAGGACAGCGCGCCCTCGACACCGATTCGATCCTTGATTTCAAGCGCTTCGAGCAGGCGCGACTGCTGTTCTTCTTCCAGGTCCTCGACCAGTTCGACGACGTCGTCGGAATCGAGGTTGCGGATCGCCTCGGCCACGACTTCGGGCGGCAGGACTTCGAGCAGCGGTTCGCGAACCGATTCGTTGAGTTCGGACAGGACGTCGCCGTCAATGCTATCGCCCCACAGCTCGACCAGGGCGAGGCGTTCGGGCTGGCTGATCTGCTCGATCAGGTCGGCGACGTCGGCGGCGTGCAGCGGCTCGAGCAACTCGTTGAGCTGGTCGGCATCCTGTGCCTCGACGGCATCGATGACAGACTGGATGTGCTCCTGCTCCAGGCCATCCGCGATCTCTTCTTTCTCCGGCGGTGTCTCTTGCTGCACGGGACTTCTCCTTGGTTTCGATCCTGCTGGACCGGACGTCGGCCCGGTCGAACGGCTTTTTGAGCGCAAGGCCGAATTATTGCAGTTCAGGGTCGATGGCACGAGCAGAAGATGTCGATGAGCTTCATACCGTCGACGCTGAATCGCTTGAACTGACCGATGAACCTACTAAACTCCCCTCTGGGACTTGCCGGGAAAACGTTCATGTTCGAAGTGCTCTGTATCGGCCTCGCCTTCTTTCTCGGCCTGGCCGTGCGCCAGGTCGGCTTGCCGCCGCTGGTCGGGTTTCTCGCCGCCGGGTTCGGCCTCAATTTCCTGGGCCAGCGTTTCGGCCTGCTGCCCGAATACACCGGTCAGGTGCTCAACCACGTTGCACACCTCGGCGTGCTGCTGCTGCTGTTCACCGTCGGCCTGAAGCTCAAGCTGCGCCAGCTCGCGCAGCCGCACGTGCTCGGCGGCGCGTTGCTGCACTTCGCGATTACGGTCGTGATCTTCACCTCGGCGCTGTATTTCCTGATCGACCTCGAGCGCGAGGTCGCCTTGCTCATCGGTATCGCCCTGGCCTTCTCGAGTACCGTGCTGGCGGCGAAGATCCTGGAGGGCAAGCGCGAACTGGTCGCTTTTCACGGGCGTGTTGCCATCGGTATCCTGATCATCCAGGATGTCCTGGCCCTGGGTGTTCTCAGCATCTGGGGCGGTCAGGCGCCGTCGATCTGGGCGCTGTGGATTCTCGCCCTGCCGCTGCTGCGCCCTGTTCTGCACTGGTTGCTCGATATCACCGGGCGCGATGAGCTACTCGTGCTCATGGGCATGCTGCTGGCGCTCGTCATCGGCGGTATGGGCTTCGAGGCGGTCGGTTTGAGCTCGGAAGTGGGTGCGCTGCTCATGGGCGTGCTGCTTTCCTCTCACCGCCGGGCGCAAGAGTTGTCGGAGTCGCTGTGGAGCCTCAAGGAGCTGTTCCTGGTCGGGTTCTTCCTGCAGATCGGCATGTCGGGGCTGCCGACCGCGCAGGACTGGCTGTTTGCCCTGGCGCTGTCGCTTGCGCTGCCGCTCAAGGGCATCCTGTTCTTTTTCGTGCTGGCGATGTTTCGCCTGCGCGCGCGCAATGCCTTCCTCGGCGCGCTGGCCTTGACCGCCTACAGCGAATTCGGCCTGATCGTGGCCGCCGGGGTGCCGGCGCTGGACGAGTGGCTGGTGCCGCTGGCACTCACGGTGGCGTTGTCGTTCACGATTGCCGCGCCGCTTAACCACGTGGCGCATGCGCTTTTCGAGCGCATCGAGGGGTCGCTGTGCCGCTTCGAGACGCGCTCGGCCCACCCCGACGAGATTCCGCCGGATCTCGGCCGTGCCCGCGCCCTGATCTTCGGCATGGGCCGGACCGGAACGGCCGCATATGACATGCTGAGCCGGCACGTGCCGGAACTGGTCGGGCTGGATTCCGACCCATACCGGGTGGCCGGGCACGACAGGAGCGTGCGCGAGGTCATATTGGCCGACGCCGAAGACACCGACTTCTGGCGCATGGTGAAGCTTGATTCCCTCGAGATCGTTGTGCTGGCCATGGACGATATCGAGGCTAAGCTCATTGCCGCGCGAAAGCTGCGGCAGCGTGGATTCGAGGGTCCGATCATCACGCACGCGTTATATTCCGATCACGTCGACCTGATCAAGGCCGCCGGCGCCAATCGCACCTACCTGACCATGCACGAAGCCGGCAAGAGCATGGCCCGCCACGTGCTCGATGAGCTGGGCCTGGAAGAAAACGGTGCGGCGGCTTATGGACGGGGTCGGAGTGGAACGTCCTGAGGACCGGTCGCCCACTGTCGGTAGCGCCGGGTCGACGGCACAGGCCAGAGAGGTCTTTCCAATGAATAAACAATGGATGTCACGTAACGCCGGTCGTCTGGGAATCTTCTTCGTCGCGCTGCTGCTGTTCGTGTGGGTGATCACCGGCGACTCCGAACCGGAGAACGACGGTGCCGTAAAGCGACCGGAGGCTGTCACCGTGGGACTGACCGACAGCCGCGCCGAGCCAGTGGAAAGGCTGGTCAGGGTTCAGGGGCATGTCGAGCCCGAACAGGTTGTGCGCGTGCGGGCCAAGACCGGCGGGGAGGTGGTCGAGACCCCGGTGGCCGAAGGTGCGATGGTCGAGCCTGGTGACCTGATCGCCCGCCTGTCGATGGACGATCGCCAGACGCGCTTGCGCGAGGCGAAGGCGGCCGAGCGGCGGGCGCAGGGCGACTACGATGCCGCCGAGCGCCTGGCGGATCAGGGCTTCCAGGCCCGGTTGGCGGCCGAGCGCGCGCTTGCTGAACTCGAGTCGGCCCGGGCGCGGGTGGCCGCGATCGAGCTGGATATCGATCGAACCGGCATCAAGGCGCCGATCGGCGGTGTCCTCAATTACCAGGTTGCCCGCCGCGGCGACGTGGTTGCAGCGGGCGAGCCGGTCGCGGAGATCGTGGAGAATGATCCGCTGCGCGCCGTGGTGCAGCTGCCCCAGCATCGCGTGCACGAGGTCGTCGACGGGCAAGACGCCCGGGTCATTTTTCTCGATGGCGAAACGCGCTCGGGTACAGTGCAGTACGTGTCGGCCATCGCCGACGAGGAGACGCGAACCTTCGCGGCACGGGTTCGGGTTTCCAACCCGGATCGCGATCTGCCGGCCGGCACCAGCGTGACGGTGGAAATTCCGGTGGAAACCGTGCGCGCGCACGCCATCTCGCCGGCACTGATCTCGCAGAACGAAGCGGGCGAGCTGGGCGTGAAGGTCGCCGAATCGGATGACGCCGGCAATATCCGCGCGCGCTTCGCGCCCGTCTCCCCCGTTCGTGCGAATGCCGAGCGGATCTGGGTGACTGGCCTGCCCGAGACGGTGCGTCTGATCTCGCTGGGGCAGGGGTTCGTGCGCGACGGCGATATCGTCGAGGAAGGCCGCTCGCCGGAAGGCAACCCGTGAACGGGCTGCTTGCCGCGCTGTTTTCCCGTTCGCGCAGCGTGCTGCTGGTGCTGCTGGCGCTGCTCGCTGCCGGTGGAGCCGCCTACTGGCAGATCGCCAAAGAAGCCGCGCCGGATGTCGATGTGCCGACGTTCTTCGTGACCGTCGCCTATCCGGGTATCTCGCCCGAAGACAGCGAGCGGCTGCTGGTGCGCCCGCTCGAACGCGAGCTGGGCGGCATCGAGGGGATCGACGAGATGCAGGCCAGCGCCGGGGAGGGATTTGCGCTTCTGCGGCTCGACTTCGACCCCGGTTATGACAATCGCCGGGCTCTGGCCGACGTGCGCGAGGAGGTGGATCTGGTCCGCCCCGAGCTTCCGCCGGGCGTCGAGGAGCCGGTGGTGACCGAGGTCGACCTGTCGATGTTCCCGGTGCTGATCGCCACGCTGTCCGGCTCGGCCCCCGAGCGGACCCTGGTACAGATCGCCCGTGAGCTGCGCGACCGGATCGAGGCCCTGCCCGGGGTGCTCGAGGTAGCCATCGGCGGTGATCGTGATGATCTGCTCGAAGTATTGGTCGATCCGCGCACGCTCGAGACCTACCGGCTGCCCTTCAACGAACTGGTGGCGGCGATCGAGCGCAACAACCAGCTGGTGGCCGCCGGTGCTCTGGACTCCGGGGGCGGACGGTTGAACATCAAGGTGCCGGGGGTGATCGAGTCGGTGAGCGATGTGCTAGAGCTGCCGGTGATTTCGCACGAGGGCACCGTGGTCACCTTCGAGGAGGTCGCCGACGCGCGCCGCACTTTCAAGGATCCGGAAGGATTCGCGAGGATCGACGGTGAACCGGCCGTGTCGCTGGAAATCCGCAAGCGTGCCGGCGCCAACATCATCGATACCGTGGCCGCCGCCAGGGCGGTGATCGAACGATCCAGCGACGAGTGGCCGGGCGGCATCGGCGTGCGCTATCTGCAAGACAGCGCAGAGGATATCGACGACCTGCTCGGAGACCTGGAAAACAATGTCCTCACGGCGATCCTGTTGGTGATGCTGACTATCGTCGCGGTGCTGGGCGGGCGTTCGTCGTGGCTGGTGGGCCTGGCGATTCCCGGTGCTTTTCTCGGCGGCGTTCTGGTGCTGTACGTGATGGGATTTACCCTCAATATCGTGGTGCTGTTCGCCCTGATCCTGGTGGTGGGCATGCTCGTCGATGGCGCGATCGTGGTGATCGAGCAGGCCGATCGCTACCTGGCCGAGGGCTATGGCCGCAAGGCCTATCTCGCGGCCGCGCAGCGCATGGCCTGGCCGATCGTCGCGTCTGTGGCAACCACGCTGGCGGTGTTCTTCCCTTTGCTGTTCTGGCCGGGCATGGTCGGTGAGTTCATGTTCTATATGCCGGCGACCGTCATCGTCACCCTGCTGATGTCGCTGGCGATGGCGCTGGTGTTCATCCCGGTGCTGGCGGCGGCGATCTCGGGCGGGCAGGGCGCAAGCCGCCCGGAGCAGGTCGAGCACATCCGGGCGGCCGAGGCCGGGCAGTTCGACCGGCTCGACGGCCCGACCGCGCGTTATGTCGGCCTGCTGCGCCGTGCGATCGACTACCCGGGGCAAACCCTCGGTATCGTCGCCGTGTTCACCGCTGCCCTGTACGTGGCTTACGGGGAGCTGGGGCGGGGAGTGGACTTCTTCCCCGACGTTGAGCCGCGTTTCGCCCAGATCCAGGTCCAGGCCCGCGGGGACTTGTCGGTGTGGGAGATCGACGACCTGGTTCGCCGGGTCGAGTCGCGACTCCACGACCACCCGGCGTTGAAAACGGTCTATGCGCGCAGCATTGCCTCCCAGCAGGCACGATTGGCGCAGGACTACGCCGAAGACGTGATCGGGGTCATTCAACTCGAACTGGTGGATTGGCAGCGTCGGCCGCCGGCCGACGAGATCATGGCCGACCTTCGGGCCGAACTCGACGACCTGGCCGGCGTGCGGCTGCAGTTCCTGACCCAGTCAGGCGGGCCGAGCCAGGGCAAGCCGGTGGTGCTGGAGGTGGCCGCCTCGGACGGGGGCGGCGAGGCGCAGCCCCTGATCGAAGGCGTGGAGCACCTGCACCGGGGCATGGCAACGGTGGGTGGTTTCGTCGACATCGAGGACGACCGTCCATTGCCGGGCATCGAGATGCGACTGGAAGTGAATCATCGTGAGGCGGCGCGCTACGGGATCGACGTCAACCTCCTCGGCCGTGCTGTGCAGATGCTCACCCGCGGTCTGTCTCTGGGCGGCTACCGACCCGAAAACGCCGACGAAGAAGTCGATATTCGCGTGCGCTTTCCGTTCGACGAGCGCAATCTCGCCCAGTTGGTGAACCTGCGGGTGCCCACGCCCGCGGGCATGGTGCCGGTGCAGAACTTCGTCGAATTCGTGCCGGCGCCCAAGACCGGCATCATCCACCGCGTGGATGGCTATCGTACGCTGACGGTGGAGGCCGACGTAGCCGCCGGCCGGCTGGTCGATGATCGCCTGCAGGCCCTGCAGGACTGGCTTGCCGACCATCCACTGCCGGAAAACGTCCGGTTGTCGGTGCGCGGCCAGCAGGAGGACCAGGCCGAGGCACAAGGATTTCTCGCTTTGGCTTTCCTTGCGGCGATTGTCCTGATGGCACTGATTCTCGTCACCCAGTTCAACAGTTTCTATCAGGCCATGCTGGTGCTCACCGCGATCGTGTTTTCGACCAGCGGGGTGCTGTTGGGGCTGTTGCTGCGCGCCGAACCGTTCTCGGTGGTGATGAGCGGTATCGGTGTGATCGCGCTAGCCGGCGTGGTGGTCAACAACAATATCGTGCTGATCGACACCTATAACCAGATCAGGGGCGACGGGATCGATCCGGTGGATGCTGCCCTGCGCACGGGGGCGCAGCGCCTGCGGCCGGTGCTGCTGACCACCATCACCACGATCCTGGGCCTGACGCCGATGGTGTTTGCCCTGACCATAGACTTCATCGGCCGGGAATTTTCAATCGGTGCGCCCTCCACGCAGTACTGGGTCCAGCTGGCCACCGCAATCGCCGGCGGCCTGCTGGTTGCCACGCCGCTTACCCTGCTGTTTACCCCGGCGATGCTGGCCTGGTGGGACGGGCGCCGGACGCCAGGGATGCGAGCCTGTTGACTTGCTGGAATCGCTGGAATCTTGATGGTTGAATCGGGTCACTTTGCATTGCTGCGATTCGATATGCTGGCGGTATGGCTCAAACCGGTCTCGTAACGCAATACCCACCGCTGGAGCGGCATCGCGCCGAAGCGCTGGCGCTGCGCCGCTCGCGTCTTGTGCGCCTGGCGGTCGCCTTGCCGACGGCCGTGCTGGTGGTCGCCTTGGCGGCAAGCTGGAGCGTGCCCCTGGCGGTCATGCTGGCCGGGGTGTGTGCACTGGTTGTGTTTTTCCTGGCGCTGCCGGGTTCGACCTCGGTCGATGCCGGCCAGTTATCCGGCGTGGAAGGCGAGGCGTCGGTGCTCGAGCGGCTGCGGCAACTGCCTGACGACTTTACGCTGCTCAACCGCGTCAGACTGCCCGACGAGACGCTGACTAACGGCGAGCGCGAGGTCGACTTCATCGTGGCCGGTCCGAACGGGCTGTGGGTCATCGAGGTCAAGAACACGCCCGGCCATATCCGGGTGCGCCCCGACGAGAAACACTGGCCGCTCGCCCGGCGCGCCGGCTGCGGCAGCACCCCGAACTGGAACGCCATGTCCAACCCCATCCCCCAGGCGCGCGCCCAGGTCGAGGCGCTGGAACGCTGGCTTCTCAAGCAGGGTGTCGATGTGCGTGCGCGGGCGATGATCGTGCTGTCGCATCCCGAAGTGGCGCTGTCCGATGCAGATCGCTCACCGGTGCCGGTGCTGCTGCGCGACCAGGTCGCCGCGCATCTTCGCCAGGCCGATGGCTCGCCGGCCGGTCGTTCGGTGCTGGCGGGTCTGGAGCAGTTGCGGCGCTGAACGGTGCTCACAGACTTGCACGAAGCCAACAGGTACGGCTACTGGACGAACGATGATCTGCCCAAAGATCCCGAGGAATGGATCGCGGGCGCGGACTATCGCGAAGGTTTCTGGTGGGGTTACTGGAACGACTGGCTGAAGCAGTACGCGAGCCGGGCGGCGGTGTGCTGCCGCAGATTGAGCCGGCGCCGGGCAGCTACGTGCGCGGCTGACTATTGCCCGAACCGCGTCGTTCACAAGCCGCAGGCTCGTCCTCACCGGCGGCTTCGATCGGCGCCAGCAAATCTTCAAGAAAAAATGCCGACAGTGCCGAGCGGTTGGCGACGCCGGCTTTGCGGTAGACGCTACGCGCCTGTTCGCGCACCGTGCGTTCGCCGGTGCCGCGCACATCTGCGATCTCCTTCAGCCCCAGCCCCTTGAGCATCAGCATCGCGATCTCGGCTTCGGCCGCGCTCAATCCCCAGCGCTCGAACTGCTCCGATATCGCCGCTGAAAGCCCGCGGATCGTGTCCTGGTAGCGTTCGCGCCAGCGAATCGATTCGCGCCGGGCCCGGTCGAGGTTGCCTTCCAGGTCACCCAGATGCCGGCGCTGGCGCACGGTGCGCAGTACAAGCCAGAGCATCGCCATACCCGACAGCGCGAGCACCAGCGACTCGATCGCCACATGCAGGGGATCGACCCCCTCGGAATAGTCCGAAGCCAGGTCCCAGGCGACCAGCCCGAAGATCAGCCCGAAGATCCCGGCAAGCATCAGGGGCAGCCGCTGCCGGTTGGAAGAATCGCTCATCGTCAGTTGCAGACCTCTGAAACAGTTCGGAAATTCCGGAGTATGTCTTTTGCCCGATTGCCGGTATCCGGCGCGTGCACGATCATCGCGCTACAGCAGTTGTCGTTCGGACCCTGCAGCGAAGCATACATGCACGGGACACGTGCCCAAGGAGCTTGTGATGAAATCACTGGACCGGAAAGAAAGCTACTCGGGCCTGTCGGTCCTCAACCACTGGATCACCGCTTTGCTGGTCGCCGCGATGCTCACGCTTGGCCTGACCGCACGCGGTGCGCCCGATCCGGCCGAGGACTACATCATGTCCATCCATATTGCGCTGGGATTCTTCGTGCTGCTTTTCGTGGTCTGGCGAACGGCTGTGAGGCTTCGCGAGGGCTTTCCGGCCCACCCGGACGACGACGCCGTCACCCGGATCGGCGCCTGGTGGATGCACAGGGCGCTGCTGATCGTTCTGGTGCTGCTGGTGGTCACGGGGCCGCTCTACCTTTTCACCGAAGGCGAGGGCATGAACGTGTTTGGCTGGTTCACCTTCTATATTCCGCTGGAAAGCATCAAAGTTGTGCACGAGCCGGCCGAGTCGGTGCACATATTTCTGGCCGTCTATGCATTGCCGCTGCTGCTCGGGGTCCACATTCTGGGCGCGGCGCGCCACTGGCTGATGCGCGGGCCGTCTGAACCGGGTTGAGGGTCAGATCGCAGCTCAAGCCAGGGCGGGCCCAACCCCGAAATTTTGCTTACCCGCGTCGCGTTGCCCCGGACGAACTTCGTTTTCTGACTGAAACGCACGCCGCTTCCGGCCTGCAGCAATTGCGGTGCTGAATGCTGTTGCCGGCTGCTTCCCGGCGTGTCGAAGGCCTCGGGTTAGACTGCCTGCTTTAAAAGCAGCAGTGGAGTTATCGATCATGCGTCCCGTCCGCCCCCTACTTTTCACGCTTTTCGCTGGCCTGATCGGCAGCCAGGCCGTGTCGGCCGAATCCAACGAGCGCCTGGCCGCGGCCGATTTGTTCGATCTGCAGTTTGCCAGCGAGGTGCGCATCTCGCCCGACGGTGAACGCGTGGTCTACACAAGGTCCATCCACGACATCATGTGCGACTGCGTGCGCACCAACCTTTGGGTGGTCGACGCCGACGGCGGCAATCACCGGCCCCTGCGCTCGGGGCGGGGCAGCTACGGTTCGCCGCGCTTCTCGCCGGACGGGACTCGCCTGGCTTACGTGTCCGAGGACGAAAGCGGCAAGAGCCAGTTATTCGTTTACTGGATGGATTCCGGGCAGACGGCGATGCTGACCGACCTGGTCGAATCGCCCTCGTCGCTCGCCTGGTCGCCGAACGGGCGATCCATCGCCTTCACCATGCGCGTGCCGGCCGAAAAACCCTCGCTCGCGAAACCACCGAAAAAGCCCGAAGGCGCCGAGTGGGCGCCGGAGCCGGTAGTGATCGACAGCGTGACCTATCGCTATGACGGGCGCGGCTATATCGATCCGGGTTTCGAGCACGTCTTCGTCGTGCCGGCCGACGGCGGCGCGGCGCGCCAGCTGACTGCCGGCGATTACGATCATCACGGGCCGCTGGCCTGGATGCCCGATGCCGGCGGCATCGTTTTTTCGGCCAACCGGTCGGACAACTGGCAGTACGAGCGCAACGAGCGCGATCTGTATCGCGTCGCCGTCGACTCCGGACAAGTCGAGCGGCTCACCGACCTGCCCGGTATCGAGGCCTCGCCGGCGGTCTCGCCCGACGGCGAGCGCATCGCCTTCGAGCGCGACGACCACGGCGGGCGGCAGTACACCATCAGTTCGCTCGGCATCGTCGATGTCAACGGCGGCAGCCTCGAAGTGCTCGGTGAGGAGCTGGACCGCTCGATCGAGGCACCGGTGTGGGCCGGCGACGGTGAATCCGTCTACTTTCACTACACCGACCGCGGCTGGCGCAAGGTGGGGCGGATCAGGCTCGACGGCAGCATCGAGACCGTCGTCGAAGGCATCAACGGCACGACCATCGGCCGGCCTTACCGCAGCGGCGACTTCTCGGTAGCCGCAGAGGGCACGATTGCCTACACCCTGGGTGACGAAAAGCGTCCCGCCGACGTATGGGTTAAGTCGCCCGGCGGGGAAGGCCGCCAGCTGACCGACCTCAACGCCAACCTGCTCGACCGGCGCGAACTCGGCGACGTCCACGAGATCGTCTACGAATCCTCGGTCGACGGCACCGAGATTCAGGGCTGGTATCTGACCCCGCCGGATTTCGACCCGGACAAGCAGTACCCGCTGATTCTGGAAATCCACGGCGGCCCGCACCTGGCCTACGGCCCGCATTTTTCCGCCGAAATGCAGCGCTTTGCCGCGGAAGGATACGTCGTGTTCTACGACAACCACCGAGGGTCGTCGTCGTACGGGCGTGAGTTCGGCATGCTGCTCGAGTACAAGTATTCGTCCGAGGAAGACTTCGGCGATCACATGTCGGGCGTGGACGCGATGATCGACAAGGGCTTCATCGATTCCGACCGGTTGTTCATCGCCGGCGGGTCGGCGGGCGGCATCGCGGCGGCCTACGCCATCGGCCTGACCGACCGCTTCCGCGCCGCGGCCGTGGCCAAGCCGGTGATCAACTGGATTTCCAAGACGCTCACCGGCGACATCTACACCACCCAGATCGAGCACCAGTTTCCCGGCCTGCCCTGGGAGGAATTCGAGCACTACTGGCAACGTTCGCCGCTTTCGCTGGTCGGCAATGTCACCACGCCGACGCTCTTGATGACCGGCGAGGAGGATTTCCGCACCCCGATCTCGGAGACCGAGCAGTACTACCAGGCGCTCAAGCTGCAGCGGGTCGACACGGTCATGGTGCGACTGCCCGAAAGCCCGCACGGCATTGCCGGCCGGCCCTCGCGCCTGATCGCCAAGATCGACAATATTCTGGCCTGGTTCGAGCGCTACGATGTCTCTGCGGACTGACCGGGTGGCGCCGATCGGTGTGAAGCGCGTATGGCGGCTCGCCGCGGCAGCCGCATTGATGCTGGCCTCGGGTGCTGCAAACGCCGAACAATGCCGCCAGCCCGAGGTGGCCTTGGCCCTGGGCTCGGGCGGTGCGGCCGGCTTGTCGCACATCGCCATGCTGCGCGTGTTCGAAGAGCTGGATGTCGAGCCCGCCGCGATTGCCGGCACGAGCATCGGGGCGATTATCGGCGCACTTTACGCGGCCGGCCTGGACGCGGATGCCATCGAGTCGGTGTTCCGCGAGTTCGGCGGTTCGGCGCTCGACCCGTTCTCGCGGCTGCTCGACGACGACGGCGCGCCGGGGTTGACCGACCTGGTGGAAATCGACCTCGATCGAGGCAGTGTTCTGGATTCCGGTCGTTTCATCGAGTTTCTGGCAGAACGGATCGAGGCGCGCAGCTTTGCCGACCTCGAAATCCCGCTGCGCATCGTTGCCACCGACTTCTGGACCGGCGAAGCCCGGGTGCTCGAAGAAGGCGACCTGCTCGAGGCCGTGCAGGCGAGCATGGCCGTGCCGGGCCTGTTTGCGCCGGTCGAGGACGGCGAGCGCCTGCTGATCGACGGCGGCGCATCCAATCCCCTGCCGGTCGATCTGCTCGAAGGCTACGACATCGTGGTTGCCATCGACGTTACCGGGTCGCGTCGGCCGGAAGTCGACGGGCGCCCCGGCGTGACCGACCTGCTGTTCAGCAGCTTCGAGATCATGCAGCAGTCCATCCTGCGCGCCCGGTCGAGCCGGGAAGACGCCGATATCTACATCAAGCCCGAGCTGACCGACATCCGCATGCTGCATTTCGACCGCGTCGGCAAGGTGCTCGAGCAGTCCGAGACGGCGGCGCGGGAGCTGGCCGGGAAGCTGCGCGAAAAGCTGGAATCAATATCATGCGGGGCGGTGGCCCCGTGAAGCCGTATGTCAATCTTGTCAATGTGATAAGATTACAATGACTTGACAGGATGAACTAATCCGATGAGTGCTTCACTCCAGCGCATGGTCCGCGACGCCTCGCCCGAGGCGCGCTACCAGATCGAACGCCTGCTGCGGCAGGATGCCGATGACCGCGCCTGGGCCGAGCAGCTCGGCCCGGCTTATCGACAGGGCGACGTGGCGCGCCTGCTCGACAAGTCCCGGCAGGCGGTTTCCGCCGACCGCGGCCTGCTTCGCCTGGCCCTGCGCGACGGCGACATCGCCTACCCGGTGTTTCAGTTCGACGGTCGCCGGCAGCTTCCCGGTATCCGCGAAGTGGTTCGGGTTTTTGAGCCGGCGGTCGCCACGACCTGGACCACCGCCTCCTGGCTGACCTCGCCGGCACCGGAACTCGACGATCGCACCCCGCTGGCGCTGCTGCGCGCTGGCGAGCTCGAGCCGGTCATTTCGCTGGCGCGGCAGACTGCCTCGACCCTTCAGAACTGACCGGCCGTCCCGGCGATGCCGTTGCAGAACCCGCCCGCTGGCGCCGGCACGCTCGCCGCACTACCCAAGCAGTCCCTGGCCCGCCGAACGCTCTATCGCGTCTGGCGCCATGATCTGTCCGACGGAACGGAACGCCGCGCGCCCTGGTGGTTTGCCAGCGCCGATCCCGGGGTAAAAGAAGGCGGCCGTTTCGACTTGCCCGAACCGATGGGCACCTGCTACCTGGCCACCCGGCCCGAGGCGGCACTGCTCGAAGCGCTTCAGATGCGCCTGACCAACCTGCCGCGCGAGGAACTGAAGGTGCGCCGTCTTGCCCACGTGACGCCGCCCGGCGACGCGCCCGATGCCGCCATGCTGACCGCCCGACGGGTCGCCGGCGAATTCGGCATTACCGCCGAACTCTGGGCCGGTCGCGACCGCGCCCTCACGCGCGCCTGGGCGCAGGCACTGCGCCGCGACGGCTGGTGGGCAATCTACGGCGGCGTCGCGCATGACCCGTCTGGCCGCCTGCGCTCGGTCGCCCTGTTCGACGGGCATGGCGAGCACCCGCCGACTCACGGTGGGCGCTGGCGCTACCGCACGCACAGCATCGACGATGATGCTTCGCTTGAGCAGGCCCTTGGGCGCTTCGGCGTGAGCGTGCGTGAACCCGGCCAGTTGCCCCGGGCCCGGTTTCGGAAATGAGGAATGACTGCGCGCGCGTCGCTGTTAAGTATTTGGCACCGATGGGCCGGCAGTCAGCCAGGCCGTGCGGTGGCGGTGTGGGAGGTCCCGGCTCTTCGGCCGGGACGACAGGGCTTTCGGTATCACCCGCACCCCTGTCGTCCCGGAAGCCGTGAAGCGGTTATCCGGGACCTCCCACGGCTCTGCTGGCGCTTTGCCGTGCCACGCCTTTCAGTAACCGACGACCCGCCGCCACTCGGCAGGCGCCAACCCGTCCACCGACCAATCCCCAATCGACCACCGGATCAGCCGCAGCGTGGGATGACCGACCGCGGCGGTCATGCGTCGCACCTGTCGGTTACGTCCTTCGCGCAGCACGATCTCCAGCCAGACGTCGACCACGTTCTTGCGATACCGCACCGGCGGGTCGCGTGGCCAGAGCTTGTCGGGTTCTGGGATGCGCCGGACTTCCGCCGGCCGCGTGCGGCCATCCTTGAGTTCGACGCCGCGGCGCAGCGCTTCCAGCGCCTGTTCAGAAGGTTCGCGTTCGACCAGCACCCGGTAGGTTTTCGGCAGCTTGAACTTCGGCGAGGCAATGCGCGCCTGCAGCTTTCCGTCGTCGGTCAGCAGAAGCAGCCCCTCGGAGTCCTTGTCCAGACGGCCTGCCGGATAGACGTTGGGTACGTCCACGTAGTCGGCCAGCGTCGGCCCCTCGCCGGTGAATTGGCAGAGCACGCCGAAGGGTTTGTTGAAGGCGATGAGCATTCCCAGAGGATAGTCGCTGTACTGGATGAGTGCAGCCCGCTACCCCTCGACATCTTGAATCGCACGAGCTGAGCGGGCAACATCAGAACCAGGCAATGGCAGTACAAGCGTGAGATGGGACGCAATGGTCGTCGGGCTTTGCCCAGGAATGCCGCACACGACTCTGGATCAGTTGGAATCGATCCGCGTGGACAAGTCTTGTACCTGCCTGGAGCAAGTGCTGCAGTCTTGACCCCTGAACTGACTTTTCGCCAACTGCTTGCCTACTAGATTCCGATCCAAAGTAGGATATCCCCATGCAAAGAGCCATAGTTCTCTCCATTCTAATCGGAGCCTCTCTTGCAGGTTTCGATGCATCTGCCTGCGATCGCGATACCGGCGAAAGACGGCAGCACGCATTCATCTATTGCCAGGGTGACCTGATGCATACCTGGACCGCTTCGCCGGGGGCCGTTGAAAGCATTACCCTGCCTAATGGCTTCGAGCTAGGCGTCGAGTTGGACAACCCATCGCGGCAGTTCTACCTTGATTACTCTGAACGAGCCGAGCACGTGGCTGAGATGGTTCAGATCAGACTGCTGGATCTGTCCAAGGACGAGCCCGAGGAACTCTCGAGAACCTATGCGGCCAGCAACTCAGTCCAGGGGTTCGGGATACGCGGCGGATGCAACAAGGTTGACGAGTTGGGCCATCCCGGTATTCGCCTGACGCTTATAAGGCCGGTTTGTCTCGAACAAGTCCCGGCCCCCGACGCTGAATGATGTTGGCCAGGTCGTGCCGGTACGCGCCGACCTGCCGCGTCTGCACTGGATGCGGTGATCAGCCTGCCGCCTCGCCGAGGCGTGATGCCTGGCGCATCACTTTGCCCACGCTCGCCATCGTCTCGGCATTTTTTCTTCCCTCGTTCGAGGCGTTGGCCGAACAGACACTGCCGACTCGATTCGACGAAAATCGGGTCTTCTTGTCAGCCAAGGCGCCAGATGGTGAAGAGCTTCTTTTCTATACCGACACGGGAGGGGGGTTCAACGCTGTAACGCAGTCGGTAGCCGCCACCTACTCGCTTGCTGACAGAGGATCTTCGGCGTCTGGTGAGAAAGCGTTCAATCTCGTTGCTTTCCCCGCGTTCTTGGAGGAATCCGGAGTGCCGGCACCACCCTCCGATCCCTGGCTGGACGGCAATCTGGCAGTAGTTCCGGATGAACGCCTGGAGATGGATGGTTTCCTGGGCAGTCGCTGGTTCGCCGGCAGAATCTGGCAGTTCGACTATCCCGGAGAGACGCTCACTCGTATCACGGCCTCTGACGTGCCGACCGGCTTCGAGGAGGCCCCGCTGGGCTTTCGTGCCGACGATTCTGGCGCACGCGACCTCAATTTCCCCCGAATCACCATCCGTATCAACGGCGAGCCGCTGGAGATGCTCCTGGATACGGGTGCCACGGCTCTTCTCACCGAAAGCGCCGCTGCGGCCTATGGGTCACCGCCGGAGACCCGGGTAGCCGCCAGCTATATCATTCGTTCGAAATTTGAGCAATGGCGCGAGCATCACCCTTACTGGCGCGTCATAGAGGAGGGTGAGGCCGTGACCGGCCGGGCGTTTCCCATGATCGAAGTGCCCGAGGTCCAGGTCGGTGGCCTCAGCGTCGGCCCGGTCTGGTTCTCCGTCAGGCCCGACCATACGTTCAAGGGCAACATGTCCCAGATGATGGACAAGCAGATCGTGGGCGCTGTGGGGGGTTCCCTGCTCCAGTACCTGCGCATGATCATCGACTATCCCGGGGCCCGGGCCTACTTCCAGCTACCAGGCAACGAGGAGCCCTCGAGAGAATGACGCCTGAGAATATGACGCCCAGCAAACGGTTTTGGCGGCTATCCGCCCGAACGTTCCTCTTTCTGTGCCTTGTGGCCGGCCTGCCAGGGCTGGTGCTGGGTGATTGCGTCGGAAAGGAGCGGGAGCGCCTTCTGTCTCTCGATCTGGCCGAATTCGATCAGGACATGAATGGCGGCTGGCGGCGGATTGCGGCCATGCCCTACTGTGCTGAAGATGCGGCCGATCTCATCGAAGAGTACAGAGCCCGCTGGGAGAGTCGGGACATCAGCCTGATTTTCCACGAGGGACAACTGCGGGCGAGGGCAGGCCAGACGGAGCGCGCGATTGCGCTGTTCGAGGAATCCAGAACGAGCCCCGAAGGTAACCGATTGGGGTGGAATCATTACGTCGACGCCACCGTCGC
Organism: Lysobacterales bacterium; assembly: GCA_034520805.1. Classification (GTDB taxonomy): domain Bacteria; phylum Pseudomonadota; class Gammaproteobacteria; order Xanthomonadales; family Wenzhouxiangellaceae; genus Wenzhouxiangella. The sequence continues at coordinate 57,419 of JAXHNG010000011.1, forward strand.
TTTCCTCAAGCAGGACAGGCAAGCGCTGCTCAGGAGTCGGGACGCGCTCGCGGCCCTTGAAGCTCCAGCGGATTTCCAGCCCGTTGACCAGGACGGCAATCCAGCCGACATCACCTGGCCGCCGAATCTGGACGTCGTGGAAGGGTTCCTGGCGTGCTTTGATCGCCCCTACTCCGCCGCATATGGATGCCGGTAGATCACTGGGGGTCCTGGTAGCGCCCATAGCCCCTCGTTTGAGTTGGTTGGCGCCTGTCCGGCAACGCTGGCTCGTCGATCCACTTGATCATCAGGTTGGCCGGTGAGGGGCAGTCTCGCGATCATCCGGCTGCTGGCGCTCGCGGTGAGCGCTTTTTCTTCGGAAGGCGTCATTTGTTCGCCTGAGGAAGGAGCGGCGCTGTTCTCAGCGATCAGCGACTCGGACTGTGCTGCTCTTGGCTCAATGTTCGACGATGGCGCGGATGTCTCAGTGCGAGACGAAATCGGCGCCACACCCCTGATGAGAGCCTTGGAGAAGGATCTGTCCTGCAGTTGCGTGCGCACCTTGCTCCAGGCCGGTGCCGACCCGAATGCCACGCACGGTTCTGCGGATATCTCGGTGTTGATGGTCGCGGCCGCCTACAGTACAGCTGAAATTGTGTCGCTGCTCCTTGAATCGGGAGCCGAGGCCCAATTCAGTACGTCCGATGGATGGACCGCGTTGATGTCAGCCGCTCGGAATAGTTCTCGCCCCGCCGTGATTCGCGAGCTGGTCGCAGATGGCGCCAAGATCGATGCTCAGGACCGGTATGGCGTGACGCCGCTCATGAGGGCGGCCCAGACGAACCCGAACCCTGAGATTGTCGAGACTCTGTTGCGGCTGGGAGCGGATGCGACCATCGAGACTCCCGATGGCCATACGGCTTACGATCTTGCCAAGGGAGCCGGCCGGGGGGCGGAATTTCTGGCGCCATTGGCACCTGGCCGCCCAGAAGGTGGCAGCCCTGACTGAGCGGTCGACGGCATCCTTGTTCAGCCGCCCGGTGGGATACACGCCGGGTACGTCAATGTAGTCGGCCAGCGTGGGCCCTTCGCCGCTGAGCTGGCGCAGCACGCCGAAGGGTTTGTTGAGGGCAATCAACATGCGAAAAGGATAGTTGCTGTCGCCGCCGAGTGCAGCCTGCCGGCGCTCGCCGCCTTGAATCGCGCGGGCTGAGCGGGCAGTATCGAACCCGGGGATGGGAAAGGGAGCGCGCTATGCGGCGAAATGGCGTCTTAATCTTCATCGAGAAAAGCCCGAAAAGCCGCCGAATTAGGCAGTTGGATTCGTGCGCTGAATCACTCCGCATACTAAACGGCGATTCTGCCGCCTTAGTCACTAATGCCGATTTTCGCCACCTGGGCACTAGTTATACGAGTAAGTCATGAAGCACCACTTGCCGCCATACCTGTTTTTTCTGCTCCTAAGTGCGGCCGCCGTTGCCGAAGGTGGAGAGGTATTATCCGTGGAGGGTTTCGAGATTCACCTTGCAGGGGTCAATGAACGCGAGAAGAAGGTTGCTGAAGTGCTAATCGACCTTTCCCAGAAGCATGATTTGAGTCCTTGGCTTTTTATCAATCGGGTGCGGATTGAATCCGGTGTGATTCCACACAGCCACCCGATTCTTACACTGAATACCCGGTATATTGAGAAATCCACTCAGCTACTTGCTGTCTTTCTACATGAACAGATTCATTGGTTTCTGGCGGCTCCGGAGAACAGGAAACAGATGAAAGACGCGCTAAGTGAATTGAGGAGAATGTATCCTGAAGTGCCGAATGCTAGGAATGGGGGAGCAGCTAGCGACTATAGCACTTACCTACATTTACTCGTGAACTGGTTAGAGTTCGATGCCCTAAGCAAACTCTTGGGGCAAAGTGAGGCTCAAGAGGTGATAGCGAAAAGAGATATATACGAATGGATTTATGGCAGAGTCTTGGAGGATAGTTCGCAATTGAAATCCATTGCTACCCGGCACGATCTTAGGATTGCGCATGAGTGCCGCTAAAACGTATAACAAATCGCTCAAGTCCGTTCCGCGCTTCGCGCTCCACCGGACGCGGCTAAAGCCGCGCCGCTTAGCTCAGACGTCAGTGAGTATATTGAAATACAAACGGAGAGATAGGATATGGAAATAAGTGTTGGCATGATTATTGGTCAGCTAATCGTTCTTCTTCTTTTAGGCCTAGTCATTTACTTTATTGCTCTCATCCCGATATCCCTGAAACGTATTGCAAAAGAACTAGGCGAGATCAAGGGCGAGCTTAAGAAAAGCAACGGTTGTGAAAGGTAGCCCGAAGATCCTTTTCGCGCTTGCGATCAGTACAGCCTGTAGACGAATGCTGGCTTTAGGAGTTTAGGGATAGTCTTTTGACATTCGGCTTTTCCTCTCGCGTAACAAGTTGCTCAAGTCCGTTACGGCCCTTTTTTGTCCAGAAAATAGAGCGCGTACACCCCGTGCTGTACGCTTCGATTGGCTTGAAGGTTAAGGATGTTCTCGCGCGGGCGCCAGAATTCGCGCTTCTTTCTGTTGTTCCACCGATGATGGATTGTCGTTGCCCTCGCATTCAGCGCTTCTCAAAGAATCATCCTGGAGCGCTTTTTCGGGCAGGCGGGAGTCTAACGACGGTTCCCAGTTGATGCGGGATGATTGGGCTGGCAGGGTGAGTTTCTCAAACACCCCGTGGGGTTATGCAAGGAGGCGCTATGGGAGCACATCAGGATCAGATGCGTGGTTTCGCCAAGTACAATCGTGAGTTTAACCTGGTGCTGTACGGAAAGGTAGCGGAGCTTGAGGATGACGAGCGCATGCGGGACATGGGCGCGTTTTTCGGATCGATCCACGGCACCCTGAATCACATCTTGCTGGCCGACAGGATCTGGCTTGGCCGTTTTGCGAAGGCTTTCCCGGGCATGTCCTCGCTATCCGTTGCGGAGGTGATACACGAGTTCTCGTCGCTTTCGCAGGAAGTCTGTTCCGACTTCGACGGTCTGCTTGGTGAGCGGAAGGCCACGGACCGGGTGATTACTGACTGGGCGGAGGAATTGACCGACGAGCTGCTCGCTCAGAGCATGCGCTACAACAATTCCACTGGGCAGGTGCGCGAGCACCCCGTATGGGTGGCGGCTGCGCACATGTTCAATCACCAAACCCATCATCGGGGTCAGGTGACCACCCTGTTGTCCCAGCTTGGGTACGACCCGGGCGTTACCGATTACTTCGCTTACGCCCAGTGACGGAAGACCGCCGCGCGGTGCGGCGGCGGATCAGATTTAGCCCTTGGTGGTCCGGTTTTCAGAGCCGCTTTGGGTCTAGTCCTGTTCTCCGATCTTATCCTGCGTTTTCGTATTGAAATCGCTTGGATCGTGCCGCTCGCGCAGCTGGTTCTCCGGTTCGCCGAAGACCGAGTTGACCATCCGACCGCGCTTGACGGCGGGTCGTGCATCGATGGCCTTGGCCCAGCGCATCACGTTCTGGTAGGACTCGGTCTGGAGAAACTCGGCTGCTTCGTAGACCCGGTTGAGTGCCAGGCAGCCGTACCAGGGCCAGATGGCCATGTCGGCGATGGTGTAGTGATCGCCGGCGATGAACTCGCGTTTGCCCAGTTCCCGATCGAGTACGTCGAGCTGGCGCTTGACCTCCATGGTGTAGCGGTCGATGGCGTACTTGATCTTGACCGGCGCATAGTTGTAGAAGTGGCCGAAGCCGCCGCCCAGGAAGGGGGCGGCGCCCATCTGCCAGAACAACCAGTTGAGCGTTTCGGTGCGTCCGGCAGGGTGGTCGGGCAGAAAGGCGCCAAATTTCTCGGCCAGGTAGAGCAGGATGGTGCCGGACTCGAACACGCGCCGTGGCGGGTCGGCGCTGTGGTCGACCATGGCCGGGATCTTGGAATTGGGGTTGATCTCGACGAAGCCCGAGGAGAATTGTTCGCCTTCGCCGATGCGCACCAGCCAGGCGTCGTATTCGGCATCCGAGTGGCCTAGTTCGAGTAGTTCCTCGAACATCAGCGTCGCTTTGACGCCGTTGGGCGTGGCCAGCGAATAGAGCTGGTGGGGGTGCTTGCCAACCGGCAGGTCCTTTTCGTGCGTGGGCCCGGCTTCGGGGCGGTTGATGCTGGCAAATCGCCCGCCGTTTTCGTCCTTCTCCCAGGTCCAGATCCGGGGCGGCTGGTATTCGGACTTGCTCATATCTTGTCTCCTGATGATGCTTCAATCACAGCAGTATAGGTGCGATCGGTCTCCCGCATCGTCAATGCCCGTGTCATTCGAGGGGTTTGCCCGGCGCTCGTGATCGGCTCATAATCAACGCCATTCCCACGCCTTCCCGGAGGCCGCCCATGCGTTTCATTTCCGTTGTTTCGATCATCCTGCTGCTGTGTGCCTGCCGCTCCGGCGAGGATGCGGCGCCTGCACCCGAGGCGGCAGAGCCCGCGACCACCAGCGAAGCGCCGGCCCCGTCGGTGGATGAGTCGGCTCAGACGGATTCGCCCGGGGAAACGCTTCAGGCGGTGCTCGATGCCCAGCCGGACGATATCCGCGCTCGCTACGATGCGCGCCACCCGCGCGAGACCCTGGAATTCTTTGGCGTTGAGCCGGGCATGACCGTGGTGGAAGCGCTGCCCGGCGGGGGCTGGTATACAAAGATCCTGTTGCCTTATCTCGGTTCCGGGGGCGAACTGATCGCCGCCAACTATCCGCGCGACATGTGGCCGAATTTTCCGTTTGCCGACGAGGCCTTCATGGAGCGAATCGAGCAGTGGCCCGATACCTTCCCGGAGCAGGCCGGCGGCTGGTGCGAGGAAGACTGCGCCCCGGTTTCCACGTTCTGGTTCGGAGACATGCCGGCCGACGTGGAGGGTCAGGCCGACGTCGTGCTCTTCATTCGCATCCTCCACAACATGGCCAACTTCCAGAACGAGGGTGTCGGCGACTACCTCGACCGGGCCTTCGCCGACGCTCACGCCGCGCTAAAGCCCGGCGGCATCCTGGGCATCGTCCAGCACGAGGCGCGCGAAGACACGCCCGACGACTGGGCCGACGGCGGCGCCGGCTATCTAAAGAAGGCCTTCGTGATCGAACGCGCCGAAGCGGCCGGCTTCGAACTGGTCGACGAGAGCGATATCAATACCAACCCCAACGACCAGCCGAGTACCGACGAAGTCGTCTGGCGGTTGCCGCCGTCACTGCGCGTGCCCGAAGGCGCCGACAACGCCGACGTACTGCGCGCGCGCTACGAAGCGATCGGCGAATCGAACCGAATGACCCTGAAGCTTCGAAAGCCGCCCGAGGATTGATGTCACCGAACCAGCAAGCGTTGCTGGTAGGCTCGAACACATGACAAGAAGAACCAAGATCGTAGCAACACTGGGCCCGGCCACCGACGAGCCGGAAGTGCTCGAACGCCTGATTACCGCCGGCTGCGACGTGGTGCGGATCAATTTTTCGCACGGCGATCATGAAACCCACGCCCGGCGCATCCGGATGGTTCGGGCCGCCGCGCGGGAGCTCGATACCGACGTGGCGGTGCTGGCCGACCTGGCCGGGCCGAAGATCCGGATCGACCGTTTCCGCGAGGGCTCGGTCACGCTCAAGGCCGGGCAGGAGTTCGCACTCTACGCTCGTGAGAATCCGCCCGCCGGCGATGAGACCGGCGTGGGTGTGGCTTACCTGGGCCTGGTCGACGATGTCGAGCCGGGCGCGGAGCTGTTGCTCGACGACGGGCTGATGGCGCTTCGGGCCGAACGCATCGAAGGCGACACCATTCACTGCACCGTGCTGACCAGCGGTCCGCTATCCGATCGCAAGGGGCTCAACCTGCGCGGCGGGGGATTGTCGGTGCCGGGCATTTCCGAAGCCGACGCGCGCGATATCGAGCGTGCCGCCGAATGGCAGGTCGACTACCTGGCGGTGTCCTTCCCGCGCGGTCCCGAGGATATGCAGCGCGCCCGCGAGTTGATGGAAGCGGCCGGCGGCCACGCTGGACTGGTGAGCAAGATCGAGCGCGCCGAGGCGATCGAGAATCTCGAAGCGATCATCGTGGCCTCCGACGCCGTGCTGGTCGCACGCGGCGACCTGGGCGTGGAAATCGGAGACGCCGAGCTGCCGGGACTGCAAAAGCGCATCATCGCCGCCTCACTGGCGGCCAATCGGCCCGTCATCACCGCCACGCAAATGATGCAGTCGATGGTCGAATCGCCCATTCCCACGCGCGCCGAAGTGCTGGATGTGGCCAATGCCGTCATCGATGGAACCGACGCGGTAATGCTCTCGGCCGAAACGGCGGTGGGCCGCCATCCGGTGAAGGTCATCGAGGCCATGCGCCGGATCTGCAAGGGCGCCGAGCGCCATGTCGACACGCACCTGCCCATGGGGCGGCTCAACGTGCAGGCCGAGCGCATCGATCAGGCCGTGGCGATGGCCACGATGGTCACCGTCCACAACCTGCCGGTGAAGGCCATCATCGCCCTGACCGAATCGGGCTCGACCGCGCAGTGGTTGAGTCGCGTGCGCTCGCCCGTGCCCATCATCGCACTCTCGCCCAATCGCGCCAGCCTGCGCCGGATGCGCTTGTTCCAGCACGTGCGCCCGTTGCTATTCGTGCCGGAAAATCTGCCCACACCCAGCCAGTCGCGGGCGGCCCTCGAACATGCCCGGCGGGCCGGCCTGGTCGAGCCCGGCGACCGCGTCCTGATGACCCTCGGTGACGAGCAGGGCGTGATGGGCGGTACCAACACGATGAAGATCCTGACGGTGGAGTGAGGGGGAGACCACCGAATCCCTTGTCGTCCCGGCCGAAGCGCCGGGACCTCGCACCTCGAATTGGAGTACGGCCAGGCTCAGTGCCAGCCGGCAGGTGCGGGGTCCCGGATAGCCGCTTTGCGGCTTCCGGAACGACAAGTTCCGTTTCCAGATGTACTCGGCCCCGCGGCTGGCTACAATAGTGCGATGATTCCTCATTCAACCTAAAACCGCGTAGCGGGGGACTCAAGGACATGACCGACAAACTCGAACAGCTCGTTGAAACCGCGCAGGCGATGGTCGCCCCCGGCAAGGGCATTCTGGCCATCGACGAATCCACTGGCACCATCAAGAAGCGCCTGGCCGCCGTTGGCGTGGAGTCCACCGAGGACAACCGCCGCGACTACCGCTCGATGATGCTCTCCACCCCGGGCCTGGGTGAGCATATTTCCGGCGCGATCCTGTATGACGAGACCATTCGCCAGAAAGCGCCGGACGGCACCTCCATGGTCGAGCTGATGAACAAGGCGGGTATCCTGCCGGGCATCAAGGTCGATCGCGGCGCCAAGGACATGGCCGGTTTCGAGGGCGAAAAGGTCACCGAGGGCCTCGACGGCCTGCGCGAACGCCTGGCCGAGTACGCCGAGCTGGGCGCGAAGTTCGCCAAGTGGCGGGCCGTGATTACCATCGGTGACGACGTGCCCTCGCGCGCCTGCCTGGATGCCAATGCGCATGCCCTGGCGCGCTACGCCGCGCTGTGCCAGGAAGCCGGCATCGTGCCGATCGTCGAGCCGGAAGTGCTGATGGACGGCAAGCACGATCTCGATACCTGCTACGACGTCACCGAGGCCACGCTCAAGTCGCTGTTCGCGCAGCTCTACGAGCTCAACGTGCTGCTGGAAGGCACGATTCTGAAGGCTTCGATGGTCATCTCCGGCTCGGACGCGAGCGATCGCGCCGGCCCCGAAGAAGTGGCCGAAGCCACGATCGACTGCCTGCTCAATTCGGTTCCGGCCGCGACCGCCGGCATCGTGTTCCTGTCAGGTGGGCAGGGCGACGTGGAAGCGACCGAGCACCTCGATACCATGAACAAGATGGGCAATTTGCCCTGGCCACTGTCGTTCTCCTACGGCCGGGCCCTGCAGGCCGAGTGCCTCAAGACCTGGGCTGCGGACCCGAAGGGTAATCGCGAAAAGGCCCAGAAGATCCTCGCCCACCGCGCGAAGATGAATGGTCTGGCGACGATGGGTGAGTGGAGCGAAAGCGAGGAAGGCTGAGCTTTACTCGCAGGGGTCAGGAGTCAGGGGTCAGGGATCAGCAAAGGCGGGGGTTCCCTGCCCCCTGACTCCTGCCCCCTCGGCTCCAAAGCCGCTCAAGCCGATTAGCCACCACACTGCCATCGAAGCCGCCCATGACCGACAAAGACGACAAGTTCCGCGAAGAAGCCCTCGAGTATCACCGGCAGTATCCGCCGGGCAAGATCAAGATCGTGCCGACCAAGGCGCTGACCACGGCCAAGGACCTGGCCCTGGCCTACTCGCCCGGCGTGGCAGCGGCCTGCGAGGAAATCGAGAAAGACCCGCTCAAGACGCTCGACTACACCGCGCGGGGCAACCTGGTGGCGGTGATCACCAACGGCACGGCGGTGCTCGGCCTGGGCGATATTGGCGCGCGTGCTTCCAAGCCGGTGATGGAAGGCAAGGGCGTGCTGTTCAAGAAATTTGCCGACATCGACGTGTTCGACATCGAGATCGACGAGCGCGATCCCGACAAGCTCATCGACATCATCGCCAGCCTGGAGCCCACCTTCGGCGGCATCAATCTCGAAGACATCAAGGCGCCGGAGTGTTTCAAGGTCGAGGAAGCACTGAAAGAACGCATGAACATCCCGGTCTTCCATGACGATCAGCACGGCACCGCGATTATTGCCGCCGCCGCCCTGGTCAACGGCCTGCAGTTGATCGACAAGAAGATGGAAGACATTCGCCTGGTGGCTTCCGGTGCGGGCGCGGCCGGCATGGCCTGCCTGGATCTGCTGGTGACCATGGGCGTCAAGCGCGAGAATATCGTCGTTTGCGATCGCGAGGGCGTGGTCTATGCCGGTCGCGAAGTCGACATGGACGACCGCAAGGCGACCTATGCCGTCGAGACCGACGCCCGCACGCTGGGCGAGGTGATCGCCGGCGCCGATGTGTTTCTCGGTGTGTCCGCGCCGAATGTCCTCAAGCCCGAGATGGTCAAGCAAATGGCCGACCGGCCGATCATCCTGGCGCTGGCCAACCCGGTGCCCGAGATCATGCCCGACGTCGCGCGCGAGGCCCGACCCGATGCCCTGATCGCGACCGGACGCTCGGACTTCCCCAACCAGGTCAACAATGTCCTGTGTTTTCCCTACATCTTCCGTGGCGCGCTGGACGTCGGCGCGTCGGCCATCAACGACGAAATGAAGATGGCCTGCGTCAACGCCATTGCTGAACTGGCGCAGATGGAGGCCTCCGACGTGGCCGCCCAGGCCTACGGGGGGCAGGCGCCGAAGTTCGGTCCCGACTACCTGATTCCGCAGCCCTTCGACCCGCGCTTGCTGGTGCATCTGGCGCCGGCGGTCGCCAAGGCGGCCATGGATTCGGGCGTGGCCGCCCGGCCGATCGAGGACCTCGACGCTTATATCGAGAGGCTTTATCAGCACGTTTTCCGAACCGGCTTGTTGATGAAGCCGGTATTCGATGCCGCCCGCAAGGAACCCAAGCGCGTGGTGTTCGCCGAGGGCGAGGAGGAAACCGTGTTGCGCGCCGTCCAGAGCGTCGTCGACGACGGCCTGGCGAAACCGATCCTGATCGGTCGCCCCAAGGTGGTCGATATGCGGATCGAGCGTGCCGGCCTGCGGCTCAAGCCGGGTGAGGATTTCGAACTGGTCAATCCCGAGTCCGATCCGCGCTTCAAGGAGTACTGGCAGACCTTTCACGAAATTACCCAGCGTCGAGGCGTCACGCCCGATTCGGCCAAGGCGCTCGTGCGCACGCGCACGGCCGTGATCGCCGCGGTGATGGTGCATCGCAACGAGGCCGACGCGATGATCTGCGGCGTCGTCGGTCGCTACCAGAAGAAGCTGCAGTACATCAGCGAGGTGTTCGGTACCCGCGACGACTGCGGCACGCTCGGCGCGCTGTCGGCGATGACCAACGAGAATGGCGTGTGGTTCGTGTGCGATACCCACGTCAATCCCGACCCCACGGCCGAGCAGCTGGTGGATCTGACCCTGATGTCGGCCGAGCGCCTGCGCATGTTCGGGATTACCCCCAGGGTCGCGTTGTGTTCGCACTCGAACTTCGGCAGCCACATCAATCCGTCAGCTTCGAAAATGCGACAGGTTTTCAACGCGCTGCGCGAGCGAGCGCCCGACCTTGAGGTCGAGGGTGAGATGCGCGCCGACGCCGCGCTGATGCCGGCCATCCGCGAACGCATCTTCCCCAACTCCCGCCTCAGGGCCGAGGCCAACCTGCTGATCATGCCCAACCAGGATGCCGCCCATATCGCGTTCTCGATGGCCCGCGTGGTGGGCGGGGGCGTGACCATCGGCCCGATGCTGATGGGTATCGGGCGTCCCGCGCACGTCCTCACGCCGTCGGCAACTGTTCGGCGGGTCGTGAACATGACGGCAATTGCTGTTGTCGACGCACAGCAGTACGAGCGGCGCCATCGGGCCAGCGGCGAATTGTTCGAACAGGGCGGTTAGCTCAGGATCCATTGCAGGGCCAGCAGGAACCGGGGCAGCCAGAAGTGGCTGCGCCCGGCAATTGTGTTAACTTCAAGAGACTTCGAAGGAAATTCGAGCCCTAAAAAGGACTAACCATGGCGACGAACACGGAAAAAGAACTTCAGGAGCTTCGGGAAGAATTCGCGGCGCTCAAGGATGAACTGGCCGGTATCGGCAAGACGGTTTCGAGCATCGCGCATTCTGCAACCGATGAAGGTCGCGATCGACTCCGTGCCGCCGCCGATCACTCGCGCGACCAGGTTCGTCAGACCTGGGGCGCGTTTGAGCACGAGATCGAGGAGCGCCCGATGACCAGCATCGCCGTCGCACTCGGAATCGGCTTCATCCTCGGCAAGCTGCTCGACCGCTAAGCCCCGTCTTGCCGGGGGAACCGGATGCTGACGAAGATAAAAAAACGCGTTGAAACGGGCGTCTGGGTGGCGGCGATTGTCGTGCCGCTGACGCTGTGCGTATTCGCTTTTCTGGGTATTGCCTGCTATTTCGCACTGCTGGAGGTTCTGCCCCCTGCGCTGGCTGCCCTGGTGACGGCCGCTGCCGGCATTGTTGTCATCGCACTCGTTCTTGTGATCGCCAGGATTTCAGGCGCGCCGGGCAAGCCTTCGCGCGCCCGGCACGAGTCACGCGAGTCTGACGCCTATGGCGAGGAGTTCGAGAAGCTCCTGCGCGAACACGCCGACCCTGTGCTTGCGCGCTGGATCCAGGACAACCCCAACAAGGCCGCCATCGCCACGTTGGCCCTAGGCGTGGCCGCAGGCTACAGCGAGCAGTTTCGCCGTGTGGCGTTCGATTTCTACGCCCGTTACTCCGAGTCGGAAGAAGCTCGGCGCTCCGGGACCCGGAGTGACCGCGGCTAATCTTTTGAGCCGCCGGATTCCTTGCTTTGATGGCCGAGCCCGGCCCGGGTTTTCTCGTTGCTGTGGTCGAAGGAAGACCGAAAGTCTTGACGAATCATTCCTTCGATCCTGATAGTTTCCCAAGCAAACTTTTCGCGGATAGGCTGTTGAGCCTGCTGCGACACTAGGGAGCCAGTTTCTCTTGAATACCGATACCCAAGCAGTCAAGGACGATGCCAAAAGCGGGTTGATGAAGACGATCGTGATCTGCGCCGTCCTTGTCATTGCCGGCGCCGCCTTGCTTCTGCTGATCTTCAATACCGAGCCGACGGCCAGGCGCGACGGTGCAGTGCGCCAGTCGGCGTCCCTCGTCGACGTCACTCAGGCCGAAGCCGGCAGTTTTCGGCCGACGATCGTGGCCATGGGTACGGTGCGCCCGGCGCGCGAAATTTCCCTGGGTGCGAGGGTCGAGGGCGAAGTCGCCGAGCTGGGCGACAGCTTCGTTCCGGGCGGCTTCGTCAATTCAGGCGATCTGCTGGTTCGCCTTGATGACTCCGATTACCAGCTTGCTTTGCAGCAAAGCCGTGCTGCACTCGAGCAGGCGATTTCCCAGCTCGAGATCGAGCGCGGCGAGCAGCAGGCCGCGCGCTCCGACCTCGAGTCCTTTGACCGCGAGCTGCCGCCCGAAAGGCGGGCGCTGGTGCTGCGTGAGCCGCAGCTGCGGGCTGCCCAGGCCCAGGTTGAATCAGCCCGCGCCGACATCGCGCAGGCGCAAGTCAATCTTGATCGAACGACCATCGAAGCGCCGTTCGATGCCCATGTTCTGAGCCGCGAAATCAACCTGGGTTCGCAGGTCAGCCCCGGCGCCGCGCTCGGACGGCTGGTGGGGCTCGACAGCTATTGGATCGAAGCAACTGTACCGGTCGCTCAGCTGCAGTGGCTGAGGGTGCCCGACGGCGACCAGCCCGGGTCGAGCGTGACGGTGCGCAACCGCAATGCCTGGCCCGCTAACGCGACCCGCAGCGGTGAGGTGTTTCGACTCATCGGCGAGCTGGAAGGGCCGACCCGCCTGGCGCGAATCCTGGTTGCGGTCGATGACCCGCTGGCCCGCAATACCGAGCAGGAGCTGCCGCGGCTGATGCTTGGAGAATACGTGGAATGCCGGATCGAGGGCCGCGAGATCGCCGATGTGGTGAGGCTCGATCGCGACTACGTGCGCCAGGACGACACGGTCTGGCTGATGGTCGACGATCGCCTGGTGATCCAGCCGGTCTCGATCGTGTTCCAGGACGAGTCCTGGGCCTATATCGACGAAGGGCTGACGGCCGATGACCGGGTCGTCACGACCCGCCTGGCGACGGTCCAGGAGGGGCTGCGCTTGCGCCTGGACGAGGATGACGAAACCGGGGGGGATGCCGACGCATGAATCACCCCCCGGCCGGCTCCGGCCTGAACGCCCGCGGCCCGATCGCCTGGATGGTCAACAACCCGATCGCGGCGAACCTGGCCATGGTCATTCTCCTGGCCGGCGGCGTGTGGACGGCCATCAGCATGCAAAAAGAAGTCCAGCCCCGATACGAGCTGGACTACGTGGATGTCAGCGTCTCCTACCCGGGCGCGGCGCCGGCCGAGGTCGAGGAGGGCATCCTGCTGCCGGTCGAGGAGGCCGTGCGCGGCGTGCAGGGGATCAAGGAAATTACCTCGACCGCGCGCGAAGGCTCGGGCCAGGTCAATCTCGAGTTGGTCACCGGCGTTAACCGCATGCGCGTCTACCAGGACGTGGACCAGGCGGTGTCGCAAATCCGCACTTTCCCCATCGACGCCGAGGAGCCGGAGGTGCGCCTGCGCTCGTGGCAGCGCGACGTCATGGAAATCGGCGTCTACGGCGGCGTCGATATCTGGACGCTGCGGCGCCTCGGCGAGCGCGTTCGCGATCAGCTTTTGAGCCAGCCCAACATCACCCAGGTGGAGATGGGCAACGTGCCTGCTTACGTCACGCACGTCGAGATTGACCAGGACACGCTGCGCGAATACGACATGACGCTGGCCCAGGTCGCCGACCTGATCGAGCAGTCAAGCCGCGACGTTCCGGCCGGTGCCATCGACACCAGCCGCGGCGAGATCCTGCTGCGCATGAAAGAGCGCCGCGAGTGGGCGCGCGAGATGGCCGACATCGTCGTGGTCAGCTCGGACACCGGGGCGCCGGTGCGCCTGGGCGACATCGCCGAGGTACGCGACGGTTTCGAGGAAGTCGGTTTCCATTCGCAGTTCAATCGCCAGCCTTCGATCGAGATCGAGATCTTTCGCGTCGGGACTCAGTCGCCGCTGGAGGTGGCCGAATCGGTTCAGGCCGTGCTCGACGATCTCACACACACCCTGCCGGAGGGCGTGAGCTGGCGGATCGATTCCAATCGCGCCGAGGAATTCAGCGATCGGCTGAATCTGTTGCTCAAGAACGGCGCGCTGGCGATCGTCATCATCATTCTGATCTTGGCACTGTTCCTGGAGGCGCGCCTGGCGTTCTGGATCATGATGGGCATGACCATATCCTTCGTCGGCGCGATCAACTTCCTGCCGAGCTTCGGTATCAGCATCAACATGATCTCGATGTTTGGCTTTCTGGTTGCGCTCGGCATCGTTGTCGACGATGCGATTGTGGTCGGCGAGAACGTCTATGAACACCGCGAACGGGGCCTGGAGATGAAGGATGCGGCCATTCTCGGCGCGCGCGAGATGGCCTGGCCGGTGACCTTCAGCATCCTTACCAATATCGTCGCCTTCCTGCCGGTGATGTTCATCCCCGGCATCATGGGGCAGTACTGGTGGCCGATGCCGGTGGTGGTGGTCACGATTCTCGCACTGTCCCTGTTTGAGGCGCTGTTTATCCTGCCTTCTCACCTGGCGCATATCCGCGAACGGTCGCATGCCGCGGTCGGGCATCGACTGCACCGGATCCAGCGCGGTTTCTCGAAGGGTTTCAGTAACTGGATCGACACCCGCTACCGGCCCTTCCTGGAGGGCTGCCTGCGGCATCGATACGTCAGCCTTACGGCGGCCGTCATGCTCTTGGCCGTTTCGGGTGGTTACGCGCTCAGCGACCACCTGGGCATGATCATGATGCCCGAACAACCCGCCGACGAGATCGAGGCCGGTGTGCGCCTGCCGGTGGGTAGCACGCGCGACGTGGCCGCGGACATGGCCGCGCAGATCACCAACGCCACCCACCAGATGTTCGAGGATAACAACCTCTACGAGGCGGCCGAGGGCATCAAGACCAACGTGCGCCGCAGCAACTTCATCGACGTCGAAATCGTGATGCTTCCGCCGGCTCAGCGCGATATCTCCACCCAGGAAGTCATCGAGCTGTGGCGCGACCAGATCGGCGATATCAAGGGCGTGGACCAGATCACCTTCGAGGCAGAGCGCGGTCCCGGCAGCTGGCGCGACGACATCAGCATCGACTTGAGCCATTCCGATATCGACGTGCTCGCGCACGCGGCGACCGAGCTGGTCGAGCGCCTCGAGGCGTTCGGCAATACCCGCGACGTCAACGATAACTACGAGCGCGGCAAGGCGCAGCTCGACTTCACGCTCCTGTCGGAGGGGCGCGCGCTCGGCCTGACGCCGGTGGAGGTCGGTCGCCAGTTGCGCGGCGCTTTCTACGGCGACATCGCCATGCGTTACCTGCGCGGCACCAACGAGATCGAGGTGCGGGTCAAGCTGCCCGAACAGGCGCGCGAGGACATCCGCACGCTCGAGAACTTTATGGTGCGCACGCCCGATGGCGTTGAAGTGCCCCTTTCGGACGTCGCGCGAATCGAACCCGGTCAGGCCTTCACGTCCATCAACCGGCGTGACGGCCGCCGCGTGATCAACGTCGGCACCGACGTTGAACCCAAAAGCGCGGTCAGCCGGGTGTTGGCGGCGGTCAACGACGAGGTGCTGCCGCAGCTGCGCGCGGATTTCCCGGGCATCACCTGGACCTACGAGGGCAGCCAGGCGGAGCTGCGCGAATCCACCGCCGCGCTGTGGGGCGGATTCGGACTGGCCCTTTTTGCCGTCTACGCACTGCTGGCGATCGCCTTCGGCAGCTACGTGCAGCCGCTGATCGTGATGATGGCCATTCCCTTCGGCATCGTCGGGGGTATCATCGGCCACATCCTGCTCGGTTACGATCTGTCGCTGGTCAGCATGCTCGGCGTTGTCGCCGTATCGGGGGTGGTCGTCAACGGCGCGCTGATCATGGTGCACTTCGCCAATGCGCAGCGCTCGACGATGTCGGCGCACGACGCCATCCTGGCTGCCGGCACCCGGCGCTTCCGGCCGATTGTGCTGACCACGGTCACCACCTTCGGCGGTCTCGCGCCGATCATTCTCGAGACCTCCATCCAGGCCGTGCACCTTGTTCCCATGGCGATTTCGCTTGGCTTCGGCATCGTCTTTGCCACCTCGATCATGCTCGTGGTTGTCCCCTGTTTTTACATGATGATCGAGGATATCCAGCGCCTCATGCAGAGGCGCCGCGCGGCATCAGCCTGAATCCCGGGGGGGGGTCTGGACCCGGCCGCCCTTTAAAGGTCGCAGCTAATGAGGCGCTGTCAAATGCCCGCATTTTTCGGCATCGATCGCGAAAATCCTTTATTTCCTAAAAATTTAATGATCTTGTGTTAGCTTTATAGGCAAAAGGGGTTCATTCACTCGCTTCTCGAGGAGGCATCAACTATGGTTCAGCAGAGTCAGTCCGCACCGTCCGACACCGGTATCGCCCTGGGTACATCCGGCAAGAAGGACAAGGATCCCAACAAGGGCTACATTGCCTTGCTTGGTTGGAGTCTCAATGCCATCGATGCCATGGCTCGGTTCGATCGGCGCTATGTCGTCGTCGCTCCGTCATGGGCGGCTGACTACGCCCGCGAAAACGATATCCCGTTTATCGAATGGGACTTCGAGCGGCTCAATGAACGTTCGCTCGAGATCGCCGAAACGCTCAAGAAAGAAGGCGTGGATGTCTCGATTCCGCTTTTCGAGGAAGTTGTTGAGTGGGCTGGCGCGATCAACTCCGTGCTAATGGACAAGCCCCGTCTGCACGGCCAGTCCGTGCTGTTCCGCGACAAGGCCCTGATGAAGCGCCGTGCGCATCTGGGCGGTATTCGCGTCGGCGTCTTCGAGGAGGCGCACGAGAAAGACGACGTGCTGCGTTTCCTCAAGCGAGTCAACCAGACGCTGCTCAAGCTCGACGGCGACCCGAACGATCCCATTCACCTCAAGGCATTCGACCAGGCCGGCTGCCTCGGCCATCGCGTGATCCGTACGCCCGAGGAAATCGACTCCATTCCGGAGACCGATTTCCCCCTGCTGATGGAATCCCACCTCGACGGCTGGGAGTTCGCGGTCGAAGCCTGGATTCACGACGGCGAGATCAAGTTTCTCAATATTTCCGAGTACGTCACCCTCGGCTATTCGGTGTTCGTGCCGGCCACGCCGGAGCTTGAGAGCTGGCGGGACGCGATCACCAAGGAAGTCGAGAAGCTGATCAAGGCCTTCGACATCAAGTTCGGGCTGATCCATCCGGAATATTTCGTGACCGCCGACGGCACCATGTACTTCGGCGAAGTAGCCTACCGCCCGCCGGGCTTCAAGGCCTTCGAGCTGATCGAGCGGGCCTACGGCTTCAATGCCTATCAGGCCAGTGCGGTCGTGTTCGATCCCAAATCGACCAAGGAAGAGGTCGACGCCTTCTTCCCCGAGCCGGTCAAGGGCGCGAAGGGCCACGCTGGATGCTTCGGCGTGTTTCCGCGACGCCGTGTGGTCAGCCAACTGGCCTTTCCGGAGGAGACGGCCGAACACCCCTATTTCGAAAGTCACGAGCTCTATCCCCTGACCGAAGAGGTGGTGGCCGAACGCGAGGCCTACGGTACGCATTGGGGCCTGGTCTATTTCTTCGGTGACGACGCGCACACGATGCGCGATCTGCTCAAGCACCAGGAAGACCTGGACTTCTACATCTAGGCTCTTGCAGTAATAATCGAGGCCGGGGTCGCGGGCGCGACCCCGGCACCTAATTGCGAACATGGAGTGACAGCGCTTGCAGGATGCATCCCGCCGACAAGACCCGGAACTGACCCGGGCCCGTGAACAGTTCGAGTACGCGCTTGACAGTCTGGAGCGAGTCTCGAAGTTTGCCCGTCCCGGTCATGTGCCGCGCCTGTTCAATGCCACGCTGCGCTTGCTCAAGCTGCCGGGCGGTGCCGAGCAAATCCATGCCTGTGCCGGGCGATTCGACGAAGCGGGGGTGTTCGAAGGCAGCGACTGGAATCATCCCGACCGCCTTCAGCCCGAGCTTTCGCGCGGATCGCTGACCGGCTCGATCGAGGCCGTGGCGGTTGAGTCCCTGAGCCAGCTGCGTTTTCTGGCCATTGTCGAAGGAAGCTACACGCATTCCGAAATAAGTGCGGCAGACGCGCGCGACTTCCTCGAGCGCAGCCTGGTCTTCAACCTCGACCTGATGCAGCCCGATTATTCCGAATCCGGGCGGACCGGGGCCGGTCGGCGCGAGGCCGTTGGGCAACTGCTTTCCTTCGAACTCGATCGACTCGGCGGGGCCAATATTATCGACGCGCTGGTGGCCGAGACTGATCGCATACTCGAGCAGCGGCCCATCGACCTGGCGAACGTGCATCAGTTTCTGGATCACATTGAGCGACTGTTCGAGCGCGAAGGTCTGCCCGAAACCGAAATCCTGCAACGCGGTCGAGTTTTGCTCGCGGCCTGCCGTGGGCCGACCGAGTTGACGCGCGGTTCGGTCGAGGATTGTCTGGTCGGATTCGACGGTATGTCACCGGCCGAGCGTGAAGACGAGCTGGCCGCGCTCGCACAATCCATGTTTGAGACCGGTCTGGTGTGTCCCGGTCACGGCGCTTTGACGCCGTTGTTGGCCGAGTCGGGCAGCGATCGGCAGCTCGGCCTGGCGCTGGGCCTGGATGCCGTCGGGCTCGACAGCCTGGATGCATTCAACGAGCTTGTGCGCCGGCTGATTGTCGAAGCCGTCAGTCCGGCAACGGCCCAGTGCATTTACGCCCTGGGTAATCTGCTCAACCGGGGCGTGCTGTTTTTCCCGCCGGTGCCGCCGGCGTTGTGGCGCCTGACCGACCTCGAGCCCCTGCCCGAGGTGTCGGAGCACCTGCGCGAGGAATTCGGTGAAGATGACCCGCCTTCGGGCCACAGTTTGTTGCTGGCCGGCGTGATCAGCGTGCTCGGTCTGCCGCTGGGCGTGAGCCAGGGCAATAATCCCACCTGCCAGTCCGCGCGGGCGATCAGCCTCTGGGCGCAGGTCGATCCCGGCTTTTTGCTCGAGCTGGTGATGTGGGCCGCGCGCGACGGCGAGATCGACCTGCACTTCGAAGGTGATCTGATCCGTTCAAGCGAACTGAGCGAAGGTCTGATCGAGGATTTCCATACCGAGCTCGATACGGTTTCGCTGGTGCTGGTGCCGCACCTCGACAAAATCTACTGGGAGATGGGTCGGCGCATCGTCGGTCGTGGCGAGGACGGGCACCGCTGGATCAATCCGGAGTTTCACGGCTGGTGGGTCCACCGCAGCTTCGCCACCACCATCGACTACGCTACCGGCGCGGTCGCCGACTTTGCCGGTTTCGTTCGCCGCTTCCACGCAACCTACCATCCCGCCTACAACGGCGGTGCTGAGCTGATTTATCCGCAGCCGGCCGGTATCGTCGCGACCGATCCCTTCGGCGTCTACGTGGGCCTGCACGCCATCGCCATCCAGCGCGTGGCGCTCGATCCCGAGGGCGTCATGCGAGTTTACTTCTACAACCCCAACAACGAGGGTCGCCAGGACTGGGGCCAGGACATCGTTACCTCCACCCGCGGCCACGGCGAGATTCCGGGGGAATCCTCGCTGCCCTTCGAGCAGTTCTGCGCCCGGCTCTACGTGTTCCACTACAACGAGCGCGAACTCAGTGACCCCGACGCCGTACCGGACGATACGGTCGATGAAATCGCGCAGATGGTGCGCGAAAGCTGGGCGGTCGACCGTGCCTGGCAGGAAGTGGTTTTGGGCTGACGACCGCGCCGCGGGCGGTCGTTTAGCACGAGGAAATGCTCGAACACCGGCCGCCCCGGCTGGAATCGGAACTGCGCTACTACCACGCCCGCAAGCCTAGAGCCAGCCCTGGTCGCGTGCGATGCGGTAGGCCTCGATGCGGTTTTCGGCCTGCAGCTTGCCGATGGCCTCCGAAAGGTAGTTGCGTACCGTGCCCTCGGCCAGGTGAAGCCGCCGTCCGATTTCGGCGTTTCCCAGACCCTCGCCGGCGAGTTTGAGAACCTGGCGCTCGCGATCACTTAGCGGATCAGTGCTGTCAAAAGCGGTCAGCGCCAATTCTGGATCGATCACGCGCTGTCCGGCGTGGATGCGCCTGATCGAATCCGCCAGCTTCTCGGCCGGTGTTTCCTTGAGCAGGTAGCCGCGCACGCCGGCTTCGAGCGCCCGCCTGAGATAGCCGGGCCTGGCAAAGGTGGTGAGGATGGCGACCGCCGTCTGCGGCGCGTTTGCTCGTGCCCACTCGGCCAGGTCCAGGCCGGTGCTGCCCGGCATTTCGATATCCGTCAGCAGCAGGTCGGGCCGCTCGCTTGCGATCAGTTGGCGGGCTTCGTCGCCGTTGCTGGCACGCCCGGCGACTTCGATGTCTTCTTCGAGATCAAGCAGGGAGGCAAGGGCGCCCAGCAGCAGGGTCTGGTCTTCGGCAAGCACGAGACGGATCATGCGGCCACCTTCGGAATTGTGGCGGCCAGGCTGGAAGTGCCGTTCGAACCGATGCTCAAACGCCCGCCCAGGGATTCGACGCGCGCGCGCATGCCCTGGATGCCGTTGCCGTCCATTCTGATGTGTCCGCCGCCATCGTCCTCGACGGCCAGGTAAGCTTCGTCCGCGCGCTTTTCGAGTCGAATTATGCAGCGCCGCGCGTTCGAGTGACGGATGACGTTGGTGACGGCTTCGCGGATCACCAGCGCCAGCATGCCCTGTGTGCGCGCAGTCAGGTCGAGGTCGTCGTCGACAGCGATGACCGGGTCGATGTCAGCCGCCCGCAGACTCAGGCGCATGTGCTCGAGCGTTTCGTCGAGCGTCTGGCGCTGGTAGCCGCCGATCGCCTCGCGTACCTCCGAGAGTGCCTTGCGCGCGCTCTCGCCCATCGATCGGATCTCCTCGCGCGCCTGCTCGCCGTCGCGCTCGACCAGCCGTTCGGCGAGCTCGCTCTTGACCGCGATCATCGACAGGGTGTGGCCGAGCACGTCGTGCAGGTCGCGGGCGATGCGCTCGCGCTCGGCCACGCGGGCGAGCCGCTTGATCTCGGTCTGGCTGAGTTTGAGCTCGGCGTTCTTGCGTTGCTGCTCGGAAAAGAAGATGTTGGCCAGGCCGACGATGATGCTGATGAACACCCCCGGCATCCAGTAGAAGGGTTCGGGCCGCGCCAGCGGTGCGATCAGCGCGGCAAAAGCGGCAATGCCCAGTACCACCCAGACAGCCTGCCGGGGCGGGCCGATGAGGTGGGCGAACGCTGCAGCGTAGATGAACAGTACGCTGGCTCCGGCGTTGAACCAACTCCAGGCGCCGGCCAGGGCGACGATTGCCAGGATGTGCCAGACCGCGGCCCGGCCACCGCGGCGATAGGCACTGAAGTAAAGCACCAGGAAAGCGGCCACGGTGGCCAGGCCCAGGGTCAGTTCCAGCGCGCCGACCGGACGAAACTGCCACTCGATGAAAAAGAAGCCCAGGTAGATCAGCCACAGATACGCTGTCCAGCCTTGTTCGGACTCCGGCGGCACCAGGAACCGGTGCAGCCTCAGTAGTCGAAGCTTGAGACTCATTCCTCGACGTCGGGCCGGCGTTGTCGTGTCAGGGTCATGTCGAGCATGGGATACCAGTTCTCTCCGCCGTCGGGGGAAACCTCACCGGTTTCGTGCCAGGTGTCGCCGGCAATGTGAATCTCGAAGCGCAGCAGCGCGCCGGAGTCTTCATCGCGAAACGCCCAGTTCATCAGGCCGTCCTCGTCCATTTCCAGTTCGACCTCGTTGGCACGTCCACTCAGATCGTGCGTCTGGAAAGTGTAGCGCTGTGCGGCTACGTCGTACGCCGAGGCCTTGGTCACGACTCTCGGCGGACGTGCCTTTTCCCGACCACAGGACGGACCCACGGTTTGGGCTGACCGTTCGGTGATTTCGAAGTCCTGGCGTTGACCCGGTCCGGTCATCGCCAGCGCCCTGCCACAGCCCGTATGATGAAGGCGGTCATGGCGCTAGCCGTCTCGAGGGGCTTCGAGGGTGCGCATGGGCGACGCGATGGTCAGCGCAGGGCGTCGGATCGGCGTCTCATGAGATTTCCTTCAGGTCGCTTCCGGGCAGCGCTTTCGCGATGCCGTCTTCAGACTGACTCTGCGGTGGCTGTCGGATTGCCATCGATGACGACCAGGTCGGCACGGCAGCCGGGTTCGAGGCAGCCGCGTCCCTCCAGCCCGAACTTTTCGGCGGGAAGGCTCGTGGCCGAGCGCAGGGCCTCGATCGGCGTCATTCCCGCCTCGACAAGCAAGGCCAGTTCGTGGTGCAGGCTGGGTCCATGGGCGGTGCCCGGATTGCCCGCGTCGCTTCCGGCCAGCAACGGTACGCCGGCTTCGTGCAGCCTGCGAACGTTCTCGAACACGATCGGCCAGCGAGCCTCGCGCATCCCCGAACCCGGAAAGCCCAGTAAAAGCATGCTGCGCTGTTGCTTGCTGATCCGCCTCGCTGTATCTGGATTCCCGACCAGCCAGTCGGGGACCGGCCGGCCGTGCACGGCGGCCAGCACAGGCGTCGTGGGCACGATCCAGATACCGGCCTCCAGGGCCTGCTCGATGAACGCGTCGTCAACCGGCTCGTCGGCGAACAGATGCACCAGTCCGTCGACGCCGGCCTCGATGGCCATCCGCGCCGATGACTGCGTCGAGGCGTGGGCGACGGCCAGAACACCCTGCGCGTGGGCGGCATCGACCAGGGCGACAATCATTTCTCGCCCCAGCGTCGGCAGTGGCTG
Organism: Lysobacterales bacterium; assembly: GCA_034520805.1. Taxonomy (GTDB): domain Bacteria; phylum Pseudomonadota; class Gammaproteobacteria; order Xanthomonadales; family Wenzhouxiangellaceae; genus Wenzhouxiangella. The sequence continues at coordinate 79,864 of JAXHNG010000011.1, forward strand.
GCTCCAGCCCGAACCGTCCTCGATGATGATCTTGATGTAGTCCGAGCCTTCCTCGAGTCGTTGGTTGACCCACTCGTCGGCGGTTTCCGGCGATTCCGGAATCGGTACCGGCAGCCCGTACTGGGTGCCGTGGCCGCCCTCGACCGTGGCCAGGTAGCCGGCCGAGAACAGGTCGGACTGCTCCGTGGGCTGCAGCGATTCGCGCTGCTGGATGACCAGCGATTGGTCGGCGGGTGAACGGAACATGTCGAACATCGTGGTCACGCCCATGCGCAATGCGTCGCGGCGGGCGTTGCCGTAGGCGTGGACATGGGCGTCGATCAGGCCGGGCAGCACGGTTTTGCCGCTTGCGTCGACGACTTCAGCATCCTCGGGCACGGCCAGCTCCGAATCGGCGTCGATGACCAGTCCGTCGGCGATCAGCAGTGTTGCATTCTGGATGATGCGCTCTCCGTCGAACAGGCGCACGCCGATGACGGCGGTGACGCCGCGGTTGCCCTCGATCGGACCGGGCAGCAGCAGGAGGGTGGCGATCACGGCCACCAGGACGAGGATGATGCCAGAAAGGCTCTTCATGACGTTGTGCTCCTCAGGAAACGCCGCTGAGCCGGCGCCAGCCCAGTGCGGTCATGACGGCAAAGGACAGGCCGAAGAGACCCAGAACGGTCAGGGAGTGGGCCCAGTCGGCTGCCTTGGTGCCGGTCACGTCGAGCGCCAGCGCGGCCAGATGGTAGGGCGGAAGCCACTCGGCCACCGACTGCAGCCATCCTGGGAAGACGGTTGAGGGGATCCACAGGCCCGACAGGAAGCCCAGCGGCAGGTAGACGAGATTGAGCACGGCCGGGGCGGCGTTGGGGCTGAGCCACAGGCCCAGCGCCAGGCCCATCAGGCAGAACGGCAATGCACCCAGCGTCAGGATGCCGGCCAGGCTCAGCCATTGAGCGGTTTCGAGACGAACGTTGCCGAAGGCGGCGGCCAGGGCGCTCATCATCACCACGATGACGATGGCGAACAGCAGGGCACCGAAGGCCTTGCCGGCGATGACCGCCGAGACCGGCGCCGGTGAGGCCCGCAACAACAGCAGCCAGCCCTGGGCGCGTTCGGTCGCGATGCTCACGCCGAACGAAAACAGGGCCGCGCCCATCACGCCGAAGGTACCGAAGGTGCACAGCAGCCACAGCGACTGGCCGCGGAGCATCACCAGCCCGAAAAAGACGTAGAACATCACCGGGAAGAGCAGCGTGGGCAGCGTGTAGGCCGGCGTGCGCAGCAGGTTGAGCCACTGCGCGCGAACGAGCTGAATGGACGGGTTGGCGGCGTTCATGCGGCCTCCTGTTCGGGTTGGGCGGAATCGGTCAGGGCGAGGAAGGCGGTTTCGAGATCGGCGCCGGCGACTTCGAGATCTTCGATCGAGTCGTCGGCGGCCAGCAGCGCACGCACGGTTTCGATGCCGCAGCGGCTGAGGATCTCGGTTCGGTCTTCGCCGACCCTTACGGACTGAACCGCAGGGAGCGTTTCAAGCTTCACGGCCGGCAAGCTCGTGCGAAGCCGGATGCGATCGCTGGGTACGCGCCGGCGGATGGCGTCGGGCGAGCCCTGTTCGAGGATGCGGCCGTGGTCGAGCACGACGACGTGGTCGGCCAGCTTCTGCGCCTCGTCCATGAAATGCGTGCAAAGTAGGATGGACACGCCGGCTGCGCGGCGCGCCTCGATGGCGCGCCAGAGGATGCGGCGAGCGCCGGGGTCGAGGCCGGTCGTCGGTTCGTCCAGGATCAGCCAGTCGGGCCGTCCGATCACGGCCAGTGCGAACAGAACGCGCTGCTTCTGGCCGCCGGAGAGGCGATCGAAGCGCCGATCAGCCAGGTCGACCAGCTCGAGTTCGTCGAGCAGGCCGATCTGCGAGTCGGGCTCGGGATAGAAACTGGCGAACAGCGCCAGCAGCTCGGCCACGGTCAGGTTGTCCTGCACGCCGCTGGCCTGGAGCATCACGCCGATGCGCTGCTGGGCCGCTTTGCGGCCGGGCCTCAGTGAACCGAAAAGTTCGATCCGTCCCTGCTGGACCGGCAGCACGCCGAGCAGCAGGTGGATCAGCGTGGTCTTGCCGGCGCCGTTGGGGCCGAGCAGGGCGGTGACCCGGCCGCCGTAAAGGGCCAGGTCGATGCCGGCCAGCGCCGGTGTCGAGCCGTAGTGGTAGTGCAGCGCCGAGCAGTCGGCGACGAGGGGCTTGTCCATGCTTTGGTCTCCCGATCTGATGTCGGAGACAGTGTGGGCAAGCCCGCGATCTTCGCCTAGTGACGGCTCTCAGGAATCGGTCATGACATTTGTCATCCATCAGTCCTTCATGGGCTCCTGCATGCCCTTACCATGGGGTTAATAATCGACAGGAGTTGCAGGCATGAGCGAGGAACCTTCCCGGCCCCGATTCAACGTCGGCGAGGTCGTCCACCATGGCAAGTACGACTACCGTGGCGTCATTGTGGATGTCGACGCCGTGTTCAACGGATCGAGCGAATGGTACGAGCAAATGGCCGTCAGCCGTCCGCCGAAGGACCGGCCCTGGTATCACGTGCTGGTCGACGGCGCCGAACACTCGACCTACGTGGCCGAGCAGCACCTGCAACCGGATACCGGTGGCGGGCAGGTGGCGCATCCGGCGCTGGGAGAATTCTTCGACCGCTTCAGCGAGGGCCGCTACTATCGCTCCGGGCCGATGCATTGACGGCCGGCGGGGATACGATGGGCATTCCGGCCGGTGGCGTCCCGGTAATCGCGCTTGCGCTTACTGCGCTTCGCTGAAGCGATCGCTGAACAGGCGGTCGACGGACTGATCGACAACCTGCAGGTCGGCGTCAACATCTTCTTCGCCCATGACAACCGTGAATCCGCCATTGGCTAGCTTGCTGCTGCTCGTCGCAGAAGGTGTCGTGCCGCCCGAGGGGCTCACGCCGCTGTAGGCGGGCGATACGTCGGGCACCAGCGTGTAGGTACCCGGCGGCAGGGCCGTGGTCTGGTAGCGCGCGGTGGCGAAATTCACCTTGTAGCGGCCCACGAAATCTCCCGTGTCGGTAAACACCTCGATTGCCCCACGGGGCACCGGGAACCCGCCGGCCAGGTCGATGATCTGACCGGAAATCACCGGGCCGCTGGTGACCTCGAGATCGCCGAGCGATTGATCGTTGGTGCCGTCGAGCGTTACGGCGGACGCCGTGGCCGGGTCGCACAGGGCTTCCGAACACGAGCCCGAAGCGCCGTGGAGCCGGTCGAAGTAGGCGTTCTGCACGCCGCTGTGACCGGGGCCGAGGTGCCCGCTCATGCTGGTTCTTACGAAATAGTTGCCGGCGGGCAGGGCGCCGAAGCGGTACTCGCCGGCGCCGTCGGTCATGGCGCGGGCAATGGTATCGCCAGCGGCATTGAGTACGCGCACGACGGCGTCCGGGATCGGCACACTGGTGGCCTGGTCGACGACCCGGCCGCTGATGGTGCTGCCGGTTTCGATCTCGATGGTAATGCTCGTCGTATTGCCGGTGGTTACGCTCACGGTGCCGGCCGCGGCGAGATCGCAGTCGATGCCGGCGCAGGGTATGTTCGGATAGATGGCGTCCATGTAGCCGTCGATGGCTTCGCTGGAGTTGATGCCCTCATGCCCGATGCCGTCGGCCCGGAATTCCGAATAGGTGCGAACGTGGTAATCGCCCGCCGGAACGGCCGAAGATGTCTGCATGACGATGTCGCCGCCCTCCTCGACGATGCGGCCGCCGCCAACGACGGCGCCCCCGGCGTCGATGATGTCGTAGTTGCCCAGCTGCGCGTCCGCGGGTACGCCCGTTGGCGGCAGATTGGTGTTGGCGTCGATGATCGTGCCCTCGACCTGGCCGCCTTCGTCGAGCGTGATCGGCGCTAGCGACAGGCCGGCGCCGGCCGGAATGCTCAGCGGCGTGCCGCGGGCGCGCTCGCAGCCGCTCCACGGGCATAGCAGGCCGTTTTGGAGAATCCGGATGAAGCTGCTCTGCCCCGTGCGCGGGCCGAGCTGGACGTAATAGCTGCCGCCAGCCAGTCCGTCGAACGACCAGGCCGTCTCCGGCAGGTCGCCTGCAAACATGAAATCGATTGCAAGCACTTGACCGGCGGCGTTGTAGAGAAAGATCAGCTTTTCGATGTCGTCGGGGTGCAGGTTGCCGCTAAGGCTGGCACCGGGTTCGAGCGCGAAGTCGAAGCCGCCGGCAACCGAGCCGGCCGATATCGTCAGTTCATCCGAATCGGCGATGGGGCAGACGCCGAACTCGCAGGGGTAACCGTCCCAGGCTTGCGTGACGTAGTTCGCTCCACCGCCGCTGGCCTGGAGAAAATAGCTGCCCGGTTCAACCGCCAGTGCCGTCGTGTAGGCGCCGCCGGACTGCGCGATGCCGCTGAACTCGAACGAATATTGCGCCAGGTCCGGAGTGATCAGCGACACACCGGCTCCGGGTAGCGGATTGCCAGTGTCGGCGTCGGTGATTGTCCCGGAAACGCGGCCGCCGGTATCGAGCGACAGGTCGATGCTCGTCAGTTTGCTGCCCTCGGTCACGGCGATTTCGCCGCCCGGGCCGCAGTTGAAGAAGCACGGTAGGTTGCCGGTGTAGTTGTATCGGGTCGGTGCATGATCCGGGCCAGCGGCCTCGATCACGAAATCGCGCGTCTCGCCGGCCTGCATGTTGACCGTGATGGTGTACTCACCCGCGGCGTTTGTCGTCGAGGTGGTCCAGGTCTGCCGGAAATTTGCGGGATCGGAAACGGCTACGGTCGCGCCGCCGATCGGCGTGCCGCTGCCGTTCTCGGTCACCGTGCCTTCGATGGTGGCTGACTGAGCGAGTGACTGGCCGGCCATGCTGGCCAGCACTAACGCGATGGCGGCCGGATAGAATGCAACCGCGAATCTGGATAAAAACATGTTTGCTCCCGCATATGAATGACTTGCAGCCCGGTGTGCCGGACGCTATTCCATACATTCAATACGAAATCCGTGCAGCATTTTGGCCAGGCGATTTGGGGACCAACCATGCGGTTGTCGGCTCGCTGCGTCTGGAAAAGTTGGCCGCGCTACTCGAACACCCTGCCTGGCGCATGGATCTGCGGCACATCGCCGCTAGTGGGCCATGCGGCAGCCCGGGCCCGGGCTTTGTCGGAGTGGTCGGTCGGCAATTCGGTGAAGGCGAGCGGATACAATGAGGAAAGTGGGTGTTGCAGCTGCGCGAAAACACTA
>JAXHNG010000012.1:0-9436 GCA_034520805.1 Lysobacterales bacterium
CAAAGCAGCCGCCCCCCGGCAACGATCCACCCGCGTAGTCCCATTCGGGATCGTTGGGTCCGCGCTTGACACTTCGCAACGGACAACGCACACCGCATCGCGTTAAATTGGCGTCATGACTCAGCCTCGCGTTCTGATCATCGACGATGATGTCGACCTGTGTGAAATGCTCGAGGAGTTTCTCGGCGGCGAAGGCATGACCATCGCCTGTGTTCACGACGGGGTGACCGGGCGCGAGCGCGCGCTGGACGACGCGGGAGTGAATGCCGTCGTACTGGACGTGATGATGCCCGGCGCCAACGGCTTCGACGTGTTACGAGAGATCCGGCGCCACAGCAATGTGCCGGTGATTATGCTGACGGCACGGGGCGACGACACCGACCGCATCGTGGGCCTCGAGCTGGGCGCTGACGACTACCTGCCCAAGCCCTTCAACCCGCGTGAACTGGCGGCACGCCTGCGGGCCGTCTGGCGGCGCGGTAAACCGAATTCAGACCAGGGAGCCGGACACTCCATGCGGGTCGGCCGGCTGCAGATCGACACCGGCAGCCGGCAGGCCCGCGGGGCGTCGGGCGAGGTGGCGCTGACCGGCGCGGAGTTCTCACTGCTGGAGCTGCTGGCTGCAACACCCGGCGAAGTGCGTTCCAGGGAAGACTTGTCGAGGCACGCGCTCGGCCGCGACGCCCTGCCCTTCGATCGCAGCGTGGACACGCACGTCAGCCGCCTGCGCCAGAAGCTCGAGGACGCCGATGCCGGGGTTGCCATCCGCAACGTCCGCGGTCGCGGCTACTGCCTGACGCCGGGAGAAGCGGGCGCATGAACCGCCTGTCGCTGCGCATATTCCTGGCCTTCTGGGCGGTGATCGTACTCAGCCTGATCGCCGTCGTCCTGATCAACACACAGATCCACCGCTACCAGCGCGGCGAGGAGCTGGAACGCGAGGCTTTCATCGAGGAACGCATTGTCGAACCAGCGCAGACGGCGCTGGAGCGCCGCGGCGAGCGAAGCCTGCAACACTGGCTGATGCGCGCCCGGGCGCGCTCGCGCGCGCTTGAACTCAACATCGTCGACGGTGACGGCAGGGAGATCCTGGACAACCGCCTGCCCCGTTCGAGCCGCTCGCTCGTCGAGGACTGGCGAAGCGGCGAGCCGCCTGACACGGGGGCCTCGTCGCGCCGCTGGGCCCGGGTGCTGGAAGCGCCCGACGGCCGCGAATACCTGCTGATTCTGACGCGCCCGCCCCGGCCCTTCCTGTTCCGGCTGTTCGGGCCCTTCGGCCCGCTCGGGCTGCTGGCAGTGGCCATCGTCATGAGCGGTCTGATCAGCTTTGGCCTGGCGCGCTACATCGCCGGGCCGCTGCAGCGCATGCGCGAGGCCGGCGCTGCCCTGGGCGGCGGCGATCTCGACGCGCGGCTGCCGCGTAGGCTGACCCGACGCGGCGACGAAATCGGCGGGCTGGCGCGCGACTTCAACCGCATGGCCGAGCGCCTGTCGGGCGTGATCGAGGGCCAGCGCCAGCTGTTGCGCGACGTCTCGCACGAGCTTCGATCACCCCTGGCGCGCATCCAGGTCGCGCTGTCGCTGGCCGAGCGCGAGCACGATCCGCGCCATCTCGAGCGAATCCGGCTCGAGAGCGAGCGGCTCGACGCCCTGGTCGGCGAAATCCTTCTCTACGCCAGGCTCCAGCACGCCGAACCCCTGGATAGCGGCCCCTTCGACCTGGTCGACTGCCTCGCCGAAATTGTCGCCGACGCCCGACTCGAAGGCCGCTCGCGCAGTATCGATGTCGTACTCGAGGCACCGGAGCGGCTCGAAATCCACGGCGACGAATCGATGCTGAGGCGAGCGATCGAGAACGTCGTACGCAACGCCGTTCGCCACACGCACGATGACACCACCGTTACGGCCTGCCTCGAAAAAACCAGCGATGACATCCAACTCACCGTGGCCGACCAGGGGCCGGGCGTTGCACCGGCGGCGCTCGATGCCATCTTCGAGCCGTTCGTGCGCCTCAGCCCGGGACGCAGCGAATCCAGCACCGGCGGCGGCATCGGGCTGGCCATCGCCCGGGCGGCCGTGGAGAGGCACGGCGGGCGCATCACCGCCCGAAACGCCGAACAGGGCGGCCTGGCGGTCACGCTCAGGCTGCCGCAACACTTCGTCACGCTTCGCACGGAGGCTTGACCCAACTTGTCATTGCCGGCGCGCACACTGGATTCGTGGTCGGAAGAGATCGGCCACGCCCGAAATTCCAATCGCCAAGGAGTGTGCAATGAACGCAATTCGACTTACAACAATCCTCCCCGCGCTGTTCGTACTCGGCGTCTCGTCAATCGCCATGGCCCGCGGGCCGGTCGACCAGATGACCGAAAGGCTGGACCTGAACGACGATCAGGCCGAGACCATTTCCGCGCTGTTCGAGCAGCACCGCGACTACATGCAGAACTCGATCCAGTGGCGCGACGGAGACGGCAATCGCAACCCCGATGCCTACGAACAGGCGAGCGCGGCGCGCGAGGCGCTGCACCAGGAAATCCTGGCCGTCCTTGATGACGAGCAAGCCGAACGCTTCGAGCAGATCAGCAAGCACCGCGGAAACAAGCGCGGCGGCGGGCATATGGCCCGCGTCGTCGAGCAACTGGATCTCAGCGTAGAACAGGCAGAAGCGCTCCAGGCGCTGAAGGCCGAACGCCGCGTCGAACGCATGAACCGTCGCGAGCATTTCCGGGCGGAGCTCGAGTCGATCCTCAGCGAGGATCAACTCGCCGAACTCGATAAAATGCGCCAGACGCGCCGGGGCGGTCGCAAGCACTGATCCAGACTCTGCAAGATTCCGCCGACCCGGCCGGGTCGGCGGATCGCTTCTCTTTACCAGCCGCAAGCGTGGATAATGACCGGCCAGCCATACCGGGAAACGATTCATGCGAGCCATCCAGATCCACGAGTTCGGCGACCCCGCCGCCATTGAAGCGAGCGACATCCCATCCCCGGCAGCGCCGGGCGCCGGCGAAGTCCGGCTCGACGTCGCCGGCATCGGCGTGGGCTTTTTCGACGGGCTACTGATTCGCGGCGACTACCAGCTTCGCCCCGACCTGCCCTTCGTACCCGGCAGTTCGCTCGCCGGCACGGTCGAATCGGTGGGCGATGGCGTCGAACATCTCAAGGCCGGCGATACCGTCGCCGCCTTCGCCCTGCACGGAGGCATGGGTGAGCAAATCGTGCTGCCAGCCAGTTCCTGCGCGCCGCTGCCGCCGGGTATCGAAGCGGTCAACGCAGCCAACTTCTTTATTTCCTGGGCGACCAGTCTCTACGGGCTGCGCGAAATCGGGCGGGTGCGCGAAGGCGAGACCGTCCTGGTGCTTGGGGCGTCGGGCAGTACGGGAACCACCGCCATCGAATGCGCCAAGGCGCTGGGCGCGAAGGTCATTGCCTGCGCCTCGAGCGAAGACAAGCGCCAGCACTGCCTGGATCACGGCGCGGATCAGGTCGTCGACTACACGAGAGACGGCTGGCGCGACGAAGTCAAGGCCGCCACCAACAAGCACGGCGTCGACGCCGTCTACGACCCGGTCGGCGGCGACACGTCCGAGGCGGCGCTACGCTTGATGGCGCCCGGCGGGCGCTTCCTGGTGGTCGGCTTTGTTGCCGGCATCGCGAAGATCCCGATGAACCTGCCCTTGCTCAAGCGCTGTTCGATTCACGGCGTCAACTGGGGCGGTACGGTGATGGCCGATCCGAGCGTCGTCCCGCCGGTGATCAAGACCCTGGCGGAGTGGACGATGACCGGCGCGATCAATCCCGCGCCGACGCAAACCTACAAGCTCGAAGAAGCCGGCCAGGCCTTCGCCGCCCTGTTCGGGCGACGCTCCAGCGGAAGCCTGGTGGTAACACCCTGAATGACTTGATCGATCGTAGAGGCATGACTTCTGGCAGGCGTTCGAGCGCGGTCGACGCGTTATTCTGACGCGCTCGTACTCCTGACCCGAAGCCCATGTTCAAGAAGATTCTCAAGTGGGGCGCCGCAAGCCTTGCCGTTCTGATGTTCGCCGGCGTGCTGCTGTTCGCCAATTTCTGGTATTTCAAGCCGCTGTCGATCGACTGGTTCTACACGCGGGCCTTCCTGAAGTTCAGCCTGCAGCAGCCGGAGATGCTGACCTCGCTGCGGATTCTCGATCAATTCGGAATTCGCGGTCACAATGCCGAGCTGAGCGATTCCTCGCCCCAGGCCAGCGAGGAGATGCTGGCCTTCTGGCGCGACGAGTACGAGACCTTCAAGCGCTACGACCGGTCGGACTATGAGGGCCAGGCCCTCCTGTCCTATGACGTGTTCGACTTTTTCATGTCGAACCAGATGGCGGAAGCCGACCGCTGGCGCTTCCACAACTTTCCGGTCAACCAGATGTTCGGCGTGCAGAGCAACGTGCCCGACTTCATGGTTCAGCAACATGTCGTCGAAGACGAGCTGGGCGCCGAACACTACATCGCGCGCCTGAACCAGTTCGACGAGAAGTTCGACGGCGTGCTCGCGGGGCTTCGCATCCGGGAAGAGCGCGACATTCTGCCGCCGTCCTTTGCCGTTACCAAAGTCATCGACCAGGTCGAGGGCTTCCTCGACAGCGCACCATCAGATCACCTGCTCGTGACCAGCCTCGACGAGAAGATGGCCGAGATCGATGAATCGGAACTGGCCGCAGAACGCCGCAAGCAACTGCGTGCGCAGGCCGTCGATGCGGTCGAGCAATCCGTCTACCCCGCCTACGAAGAGCTGCTCGCCTACCTGCGTGAACTCGAACCGAAGGCAACGAGCAACGGCGGCGTGTGGCGCCTGCCCGACGGCGATGCGTTCTACCGCCAGGCCATCCGGCAGCACACGACCACCGAGATGAGTGCCGACGAAATCCATGAGATCGGCCTGAGCGAAGTCGAACGAATCGGGCGGGAGATGGACGCCATCCTGCGCAATGAGGGCCTGAGCGAAGGCAGCATCGGCGAGCGTGTCCAGACCCTGTCGGAGCGCGCCGACCAGCTCTACCCCGACAGCGACGAAGGACGCGAACAGATCCTGGCCGACTACCAGGCGATCATCGACGAGATCGATCCGGCCATGGACGAGTATTTCAACCTTCGACCGGAAACCGGCGTCGAAGTCAGGCGCGTGCCCGAGTTTTCCGAAGAGACCGCAGCAGGCGCCTACTACCAGCGGCCGTCGCTCGACGGCGAGCGCCCGGGCGTATTCTTTGCCAACCTGCGCGAGGTATCGGAAGTGCCCCGGTTCAGCATGCGCACGCTGGCCTATCACGAGGCCATCCCCGGGCACCATTTCCAGATCGCCATCACGCAGGAGCTCGACGGTATTCCGATGTTCCGTCGCCTGATTCCCTTCACGGCCTACTCCGAGGGCTGGGCGCTGTATACCGAACAGCTGGCCCGGGAAATCGGCTTCCAGGACGACCCGCTCGACAACCTGGGCCGCCTGCAGGCCGAAATGTTCCGCGCCGTTCGCCTTGTAGTCGACACCGGCATGCACCACAAGCGCTGGACGCGCGAAGAGGCCATCGACTACATGCTCGAACACACCGGCATGGGCGAGAAGGACGTGACCGCGGAGATCGAACGCTACCTGGTCATGCCCGGCCAGGCCCTGGCCTACAAGGTGGGCATGATGAAGATCCTGGCGCTTCGCGAGCGCGCCCGACGGGAACTGGGAGACGACTTCAGCCTGCCCGAGTTCCACGACCAGATCCTGGGCAACGGCGCCCTGCCGCTGACCCTGCTCGAGCGGGTCGTCAATGACTGGATCGAGCGCAAGCGCAGCGTTTAAGCGAGCGCCGTTGAGAACGAACAAATGCAGTGCCGTCTTCCACCGGGAGGCGGGACGCTTTCTTCACGCCGTCGCGCGAGACTGCTGACAGGCAAACTCGAGCGAAATACTGCGATGACCGACATCCCCAAGGAATCCGTCTGGGACTATCCGCGCCCGCCCCGTATCGAGGCCGTGGACTGGCCGTTGCGGGTCGAACACGACGGCCGGCGGCTGGCGGAAACCACTGACGGCGTCCGGATTCTCGAAACCTCACACCCGCCCTGCTTCTACTTTCCCCCGGCCGATGTCGACTTCGAGCGGCTCGAACCCAGCAATACGCGCACGTTCTGCGAGTGGAAGGGGCAGGCCCGTTACTGGCACCTGGTGACCGATCAGGGGCTGATTCGAGACGTCGCCTGGGCCTACCCGGACCCCAGCGATCCGGCCATCAAGGATTTCGTATCGTTTTATGCCGGCCGTGTGGACGCCTGCTTCGTCGCAGGCGAACGGGTCCAGGCCCAGCAGGGCGACTTCTACGGCGGCTGGATCCTTTCCTGGGTTACCGGCCCGTTCAAGGGCGGCCCCGGCACCCGCGGTTGGTAGTGACCGGCGCGCCGACCGATGCACCGCAGCGGCGTAAACAAGCGCCCGCAACGGCTCAGTCGATCAGACCGACCTCCCCCTTCCGACCGCACATCGGAGTTCCGGCAACGCTCGTTACCCGTTCGTCGCAGGCGCATCGATCGTGTCCAACGCAACCTGTACCATCGGGCGTCGGGACTGAATGACCAGCCAGGGAAACCACGATGAGCGAGCTTTTTGAACGGCGCCGGAAGATCGAGCCGGTTTGGAACGTCATCCCTCAGTTCTTCAAGTATCCGTTCAAGCAGGACGTCTGGCCGACGCTGCTGTTCATCAGCCTCGGATCGCTGCTGATGATCATCCCGATTCTCGGCATCGTCGCATGGCTGCTGCTCTGGGCCATGCTGTTCAAGCTCAGCTACGAAATTCTCAGCTCGACCGCCAGCGGCCACATGGACGGTCCACCGGCTGTCTCGCAGATGTCGGACGGCATCATGTTCAAGCACATCGGGCTGCTGCTGTTGATGGTACTGGGCTACGTGTTCATCGCCGGCCTGACCGCTTCTCCCCTGCTCGCCCTGCTTCTGGGCCTGTTCGTGCTTCTGGCCCTGCCCGCGGCCATCATGACCCTGGCCATGACCCAGAGCCTGCTCGCCGCGCTCAATCCCGCGACCTGGGTGACGATCATGCGCACGGCGGGCGCGGCTTATTTGCTGACTTCGGTCTTCCTGCTGTTGATGCTCATCAGCCGAACCTGGGTCGAGGGCCTGCTGTTGCCGCTGGTCGGCAACTCCATGGCGCTTTTCAATATCGTCTCCTGGGCCATCACCGGCTATTTCATGGCCGCAAGCTTTCACCTGATGGGCTATCTGCTCTACCAGCACCACGAAGAGCTGGGCATCGAGCCGCAACTCGGTCCGCAGCAAGACGACGCCGCGGACGAGCACCCCTTGATCGCCCAGGCCAAGGAACTGGTGCGCGAGGGTCAGCCGGCCGAAGCCATCGACACACTACAGCGTGAAATCGCGGGTCGCGGTGCCGAACCCGAAGTCCACGTGTTCTACCGAAAGCTGCTGCGCAATCGCGATGAGCGCGAAAAGCTGGCCGAACACGGCGCCATCTACATCCCGGTGCTTATCCATGCACACGAGAATATTGATCAGGCCGTCGATGTGGCCGAGGAAAGTTTCGCCGCGCGCCCGGACTTTCAACTACGCCAGCCGGGCGATGTCCTGCCGCTGGCCCGGCGTGCATTCGAGCGCGGCAAGCACAAGCTCGTGTTGAAGCTCGGCAGCGGTTTCGGCAAGCGCCACCCGAAGCATCCCGACCTGGCGGAGCTCTACTTCCTGGCCGCCCAGAGCCTGGTCGAGAGCGGCGGCAACAGCGAGCAGGCCGTCCGCACGGTTCGCCAGCTCATCAAGCGCTTTCCCGATCACCCGCTGGCCGATGACATGGGCCGTTTCGAGCGCAGCTTCGCACCGGGCTGATCCGAAAGCCGTCCTCAGCCGGACTGCGGGAGCCGCTCCGCCAGACGCCGGTAGTGATCGGCGAGCCCGGCATCGTTTTTCTTGTCCTGGAGTCCGTCGGCCAGGCCCCGGCACAGCGCAGGCAGCCCGGGAACGGGCTTGCCGAGCTTCGCCATGCGATCGATGAGCGCCCTCGCTTCGTCGAAGCTCTGCCACTGAATGAAGCGCCCGGCCAGCCCCAGGGCGAGGCCGGCGCGAAGGCGCAGCCGACCGCCGGTGGCATCGAGATAGCGATTGAATGTGTCGACGACCAGTTGGCGCTCGGCCGGGGATTCACCGGGCAGCTCCAGGATCCTGCGGGCGGCGTCGTGCAGATCGGGATCGTCATGTCGCAGCTGGCAGGCGGCCAGGTAGAGCCCGAGCAGCTGCGGGTCATCGCCGTGTCGGGAAAGCAGCGGCCGCAGAAGACGCTTGGCCTGGAAGGCGTCCAGCTCGTCGAGTGCCGTCTGCGCCCGCCCGACCGCGTCGCGGTCGCCGTCCAGGCTCTCCTCACTGGTGGCGTTGTCGAGCCACGATTCATCGACCTGACCCGTCCGGACGAGCAGCAGACCGAGCGCTGCGCCGCAAACGATCCCCCCGATGTGCGCGTCATAGGCGACGTTGCTGCCCTCATCCATAACGAAGGCAAACAGCTCCCAACCCAGCCAGAGGGGCAGCAACACGAGTGCCGGTGCGCGAACATAGTCGAAGTAGACGAAAGCCCAATAGAAAAAGCGGATTCGCCGCATTCCGTAGACAAGGGCGAGCAGACCCATGAGACCGGCGATGGCGCCGGAGGCGCCGACCATGCCGTTGCCCTCCCCCCAGTGAACCGCGAGCGAGACGCCCGCGGCGCCCAGTCCGCCGATCACGTAGCCGACCAGATAGCGAAGCGCACCCAGCGCCGGCTCGAGCAGGATTCCCAGCAGCACCAGGAACAGCATGTTGCCAACAAGGTGCATCAGCCCGCCGTGCATGAACATGTGGGTGAACAGCGTGGATGCCCTGACTTCGTCGTAGCCGAGCATGTAGCGGCGTGTGAAGCTCTCCCGCCGGTCGGCCTCCAGTCGCCCGCGCGCGGCCTCCCACTGCCGGTAGGCTTTGCTGTCGGCCGGCACGAACCACTCATTGCGAACCGCCTGCAGAAAAGCCGGTTCGCTTTCGATCGACATCAGGCGGATCTGATCGGCCCGAAGATGCTCTCCCACTTCCGGCAGCATTTGGTCGAGTTCATCGGGCTCGACATCGTTGGCGGCCGTCGTGTCAGCCCATTCATGGAACCAGGCCCACTCGTTTTCCAGCACCCTGCTTTCGATGTAGTTCTCGGCCGCCTGCTGTTCGACGACGTCGTCACTGGACTGGAAAAGCGCGAACACCAGGGCATTGGCAAGGACGAGAAGAACCGTCACGACCGGCAGGTTCTCACGCGTCGGCTTGCGGTGGAGGGGGAGGATCAGCATGGGGTTTGATGGTAATGCGGTGAAGCAGTTGATGCCATCCCTTGCTCTTAGGAGTTGGGTGGGAACATTGCTTGAATCGGGGGGCT
>JAXHNG010000013.1:0-14881 GCA_034520805.1 Lysobacterales bacterium
AGGGGTGGCAGATTCCCGCCGTTGTGATATTCTCGCCGGCCATGCTGACCACGACCCATCAACTTCAGCCCTCGAGCCGCATTCTGGCGCGCAGGCTGCCGGAACTGCACAGCGCGCTCTATCGCGCGCTCAATGTGCTGTTGCCGGACGCGCTGGCCGAAAGCGATCACCTCGTTTCCCAGCTGGGGTCAGGGCCGGAACTTTACCTGGAAGTGATCGAGCGTCATCCCTACACCACTTTCGTTCGCCTGTCCTACATCATCGGCGCCGAGCGCTCGCACAATCCCAATGCCCACGTTCGTATTTACCACGATGCCGCCATGGCGGAGGCTACGGCTTTCAGTCCCCAGCAAGGCATTCAGCGCTTCGCCGGGCCCGACCTGGCGCTCAACGGTCTGGTTGCCCGCAGCTGGCGTCTCAACCGGGCGCTGCTGAAGTGGATCGACTATCTGATTGCGCAGGGACACGGCGCCGATACCATGCGGCCCGCCGGCGATTTTCCGGCGCCATTGAGCACGGCGGCGCCCGAAGCCTGAAACCCGGGCCGCGTTGGTTTTTGCTGGCCTGACCGACCCGCTTGGTTTAGAATATCGCTCCGGATGCCGGGCAGGCGGCCCGGCTAGAAGCGGGCCATTCCGGCCCGTTTTGTGTACCCGGAGGTTCTCTAATGCAGGCAATTCTGGCGCTGGAAGACGGCACGACGTTTTCCGGGCGGGGTATCGGCGCGCCGGGAGCGCGGGTCGGCGAAGTGGTCTTCAACACGGCCATGACCGGCTATCAGGAGATCCTTACCGATCCCAGCTATGCCGGTCAGCTCGTGACCTTGACCGCCTCCCACGTCGGCAATACCGGCGTCAATCCGCAGGACCTGGAGTCCGGCCGCATTCATGCCGCCGGCCTGATCGTCCGTCATTACCCGCGCCGTCACAGCAGCTGGCGCGCCGACCGGCCGCTTTCAGACTGGATGGCCGACAAGGGTGTCTCCGGCGTTGCAGGAATCGATACCCGCGCCCTGACCATCCTGCTGCGCGACAAGGGCGCTCAGAACGGCTGCCTGATGGTGGGCGATTCGGTTGACTCAGACGAGGCGATTCGTCAGGCCCGCGCCTGCGAGCCCATGAGCGGCCAGGATCTGGCCAGCACCGTCACCTGCGATCGCTCGAGCGAGTGGAACGAGGGCAGCTGGGATCTTCATTCCGGGGCGTTTCGCCGCGGGGCAGGGCGTTTTCACGTGGTCTGTTACGACTACGGCGTCAAGCACAACATCCTGCGGCTGCTGGTCGACGCCGGCTGCCGGGTGAGCGTGGTTCCGGCCCGCACCGGCCTCGAAGAAGTCCTGGCCATGAAGCCCGACGGCGTGATGCTGTCCAACGGACCCGGGGATCCCGAGCCCTGCGACTACGCCATCGAGGCGATTCGCGGCCTGCTCGAGCGCAATGTGCCGACTTTCGGCATCTGCCTGGGGCACCAGCTGCTGGCGCTCGGCGGCGGCGCCCGGACCGTCAAGATGAAGTTCGGACACCACGGCGCCAACCACCCCGTCAAGGATCTGCAGAGCGGGCAGGTGCTGATCACCAGCCAGAACCACGGCTTCGCCGTCGACGAGGCCAGCTTGCCCGAGACGGTCATCCCGACGCATCGCTCGCTGTTCGACGGCAGCCTCCAGGGCATCCGAATCAAGGACAAGCCCGCCATGAGCTTCCAGGGCCACCCCGAAGCCAGCCCGGGGCCGCATGATTTGCGGCCGTTGTTTGATCGGTTCGTGGTGATGATGGAGGAGTCAGGATTCAGGGGTCAGGGGTCAGGGGTGGCATGATCCGGAATTACCGACAACTGATCGTCTGGCAGAAAGCCATGGAGCTGGCCGAGAGGATCTATCGACTGGTGCGGGCGATTCCTGATGAGGAGCGTTTCGGACTCTCCCACCAGCTGAGAAAGTGTGCAGTATCGATTCCGTCGAATATCGCCGAAGGGCACACTCGAAGATCGACGCGAGAATATCTGCAGTTCATCTCGATCGCCCTGGGTTCGATCGCCGAGGCGGAAACGCAACTGCTTCTGACCTTGCGTTTGGGAATGGTGACTCCGCACCAGACGGCACAAATCGAGGACTTGATGGTGGAAGTTGGAAAGATGCTACGCGCTATTCAGGGCAAGCTTGCGACCAACGAGACCAGAGAGCTCGATGGGCAATTCTTCGCTGAGGAGCGAGAGCCCTCGCTGACCCCTGAATCCTGACCCCTGAACCCTGACCTCTAGACCCATGCCAAAACGTACAGACATCCAATCCATCCTCATCATCGGTGCCGGGCCGATCGTCATCGGGCAGGCATGCGAGTTTGATTACTCGGGCGTGCAGGCGGTCAAGGCGCTGCGGGAGGAAGGTTACAGGGTCATCCTGGTCAACTCGAACCCGGCGACGATCATGACCGACCCGGATATCGCCGATGTGGTCTACATCGAGCCGATCCACTGGGACGTGGTGCGTGATGTCATCGAGAAGGAGCGCCCCGACGCGCTGCTGCCGACCATGGGCGGGCAGACGGCGCTCAACTGCGCGCTGGACCTCGACCGTGAAGGCGTACTCGAGGAGTTCGGCGTGGAGATGATCGGGGCCTCGAAGAAGGCCATCGACATGGCCGAGGACCGCGAGCAGTTCAAACAGGCCATGCGCTCGATCGGCCTGGGCGTACCCGAGGCCTGGATTGCGCACACCATGGCCGAGGCCGGTGAAATTCAAAAGCGCATCGGCTTTCCGACGATTATTCGCCCGTCGTTCACGATGGGCGGTTCCGGCGGCGGTATCGCCTACAACCGCGAAGAGTTCGAGCGCATCGTCGAGCACGGCCTGGACCTGTCGCCGACCAACGAGGTGCTGATCGAGGAGTCGGTGCTGGGCTGGAAGGAGTTCGAGCTCGAAGTCGTGCGCGACAAGGCGGACAACTGCATCATCATTTGCTCGATCGAGAATATCGATCCGATGGGCGTGCACACCGGTGATTCGATCACGGTCGCGCCGGCCCTGACGCTGACCGACAAGGAATACCAGGAAATGCGCGATGCCGCTATCGCGGTACTGCGCAAGATCGGCGTCGACACCGGCGGTTCGAACGTGCAGTTCGCCGTCCATCCCGATACCGGCCAGCTCCACGTCATCGAAATGAATCCGCGCGTGTCTCGTTCTTCGGCGCTGGCGTCGAAGGCTACCGGCTTTCCGATCGCCAAGGTCGCGGCCAAGCTGGCCGTCGGCTACACCCTCGATGAACTGGACAACGAGATCACCGGGGGCGCTACGCCGGCGTCCTTCGAGCCGACCATCGACTACGTGGTCACCAAGATTCCGCGCTTCGCCTTCGAGAAGTTTCCTGCCGCTGACGATCGCCTCACCACGCAGATGAAGTCCGTCGGCGAGGCGATGGCTATCGGCCGGACCTTCCAGGAATCGCTTCAGAAGGCGCTCAGGAGCCTCGAGACGGGGCTGGAAGGTCTCGATCCGCTGGTCATCGAAAGCGAAGAAGCCGACCATCTGACCTTGATTCGCCGTGAACTGCGCGAAGCCGGGCCGGAGCGCCTGCTGTATGTCGCCGAAGCGTTCCGTCGCGGTCTCGAGCTGGAGGAAGTCCATCGCCTGACGCGCATCGATCCCTGGTTCCTGGATCAGATCCTGGAGCTGATCGAAATCGAGCGGGAGCTGGCCGAAGAAGGCGTCGCCGGTCTCGACGCAGAGCGCCTGCTCGAGGTCAAGCGCTATGGATTTTCCGATGCGCGCATCGCGGCCTTATGCGGCGTGAGCGAGCGTTCGGTGCGCAAGCTGCGGCTTCGCCTCGGTGTCGTCCCCGGCTATCATCGCGTCGACACCTGTGCCGCGGAATTCGCCACCACCACCGCCTACATGTACTCCAGCTGGGGCGAGCAGTGCGAGTCCAGGCCCACCGACAAACGCAAGATCATGGTGCTCGGCGGCGGGCCCAACCGAATCGGGCAAGGCATCGAGTTCGACTACTGCTGCGTTCACGCCGCGATGGCGATGCGCGATCTGGGCTACGAGACCATCATGGTCAACTGCAACCCGGAGACCGTCTCGACCGACTACGACACTTCCGACCGCCTGTATTTCGAGCCGCTCACCCTCGAGGACGTGCTCTCGATCGTCGAGCTCGAAAAGCCCGAAGGCATCATCATCCAGTTCGGCGGTCAGACGCCCCTGAAGCTCGCCCGTGATCTCGAGGCGGCCGGCGCGCCGATCATCGGCACCACGCCGGATTGTATCGACCTGGCCGAGGATCGCCAGCGCTTCCAGGACCTGCTCAATCGCCTGGGTCTCAAGCAGCCGCCCAACCGCACGGCCCGCGATCCCGACGAGGCGCTGGTGCTCGCGCGCGAAGTGGGCTACCCGCTGGTGGTGCGGCCTTCGTACGTGCTAGGCGGCCGCGCGATGGACATCGTTCACGGCGAGGACGAGCTCAAGCGCTACATGAACGAGGCGGTCAAGGTTTCCAACGACTCGCCGGTGCTGCTCGATCATTTTCTCGATCACGCCATCGAGGTCGACGTCGATGCCGTCTGCGACGGCGAGCGCGTCATCATCGGCGGCGTGATGGAGCATATCGAGCAGGCTGGCGTACACTCCGGAGACTCCTCCTGCAGCCTGCCGCCTTTCTCGCTCGACGAAGCGACCATCGAGGAGATCCGCGAGCAGACCCGCAAGATGGCGCTGGCGCTCAACGTCGTCGGCCTGATGAACGTCCAGTTCGCCGTTCAGGGCGCGGATATTTACGTGCTCGAGGTCAATCCACGCGCCTCGCGCACGGTGCCTTTCGTATCGAAGGCGACGGGCGTGGCCATGGCGCGGGTTGCCGCGCATTGCATGGTGGGAAAATCGCTTGAAGAACAGGGTATTGCAGGAGATCTTTCAAGCCCGTTCTACTCCATCAAGGAGCCCGTTTTCCCCTTCATCAAGTTCCAGGGGGTCGACCCGATCCTGACGCCGGAAATGCGCTCGACCGGCGAGGCGATGGGCGTGGGCCGGTCTTTCGGGTCTGCGGTCGCGCGCGCCCAGCAGGGTGTGGGTATCAAGGTCAAGTTCTCCGGCCGGGTATTCCTGAGCGTGCGCGATGCCGACAAGGAGGGCCTGCTGCCGGTCGCGCGCGAACTCGTCGAGCGCGGCTTCAGCCTGATCGCCACCCAGGGTACCTGGCAGTACCTGGTTGAAAACGGCATCGACTGTGACTACGTCAATAAGGTGATTCAGGGTCGGCCCCACATCGTCGACCTGATCAAGAACGATGAGATCGACTATATCGTCAATACCACCGAGGGGCGGCAGGCGATCGCCGACTCCTTCTCGATCCGGCGAGAAGCCCTGCAGCGCAAGGTGAACTACTCGACCACGATCGCCGGTGCCCGGGCCACGCTCAGGGCCATGGACCACTGGCACGAGCGTGGGGTACGCAGCCTGTCAGAGCTGCATGAAACGAATTCCTGAGGAGACAGCATGAGCCAGACGCCACTGACAAAGAAGGGCGCGGAGCGCCTGCGTGCCGAGCTCGATCGGCTCAAGAAGAAGGAACGGCCGGAAGTGATCGAAGCCATCGCCGAGGCGCGTGCTCACGGTGATCTCAAGGAGAACGCCGAATATCACGCCGCGCGTGAGCAACAGGGATTCATCGAGGCGCGCATTCGTGACCTCGAAGCCGCCCTGGGCAATTCGCGCATCATCGATGTGGCTTCGCTCAACCCCGGCAGCAAGATTGTTTTCGGCGCGACCGTTGTCCTGGCGGAAGATTCCGATGATGCTGAAGAAGTGACCTGGCAGATCGTCGGCGATCTCGAGGCGAACTCCAGCGAAGGCCGCCTGTCCATTTCGGCGCCGCTCGCGCGCGCCCTGATCGGGCATCAGGAAGGCGATGTCGTCGAGTTCCAGGCCCCTAACGGCAAGCGGTCCTATGAAGTCGTCGAGGTCCGCTACGACTCCTGACAAGCGCCTCGTCGTCCACGTCCCGCAGCTCGAAGCTCTGCTGCGGGAAGCGCAGGTAACCCCGCCGCTGATCCGCGCCCTGGTCAAACGGGGCCGGCTTCTGGCACTTGACCCGGCGTCTGTGCAGGGCGAGCTGGTTGCCGGACAGGCCCTGCCCGCGGCAGCGCTGACCCGCCGTGTGGATTGCCCTGACGATGCCGACGGCGTGTGGATGCGGGCCGATCCGATCGGCATGGTGGCCGACCTGGCCGCGGTCTGGCTGGAGTGGGACAAGGTGTTCGAGTCGGGCGAGTGGTGCGCGGATTTGTCCGGGCTGCTTGCCGAAGAGGGTCTTTCGCTCGACCTGGTTCATGGACGCGGCTACGTTCGCCTCGAGACCACTCCCGAGTGCACTTTCTCGCCCCCGTGGACGCTGGCCGGCACCAGCCTCGAACACTGCCTGCCCGAGGGGCCGGATGCTCGCTTCTGGCGCCGGTTGCTCAACGACACCCAGGTCTTGCTGACCCAGTATCGCCGGGGCGTTGACGATCCTTCGAAGGTTCCCGGCAGCCTGTGGTTCTGGGGCGGCGGCTCCCTGCCGGAAGTCGGCACGGTTCATCCCCGAGTCCACCGTATTGTCGCCCAAGACCCCGTGCTGCGCGGCATGGCCGACTGGCTCGGCCTGGCGCAGCGCGAATTCGACGAGTCGCTCGAGCCGCGCGCTGGCGACCTGGTCGAATGGCCGGCGAGGCATGCCGACGATGCCGACACCAACCTGGAGAGGCTTCAGCAATTTCTCCGACCGGCCTGGCGCCGCTTGCGTCGAGGCGGTATCCGTGAACTTGAACTGGCCGGGATGGCAACCCGGCGTCGTTTCACGACGACGGATGCCTGGCGGGTGTGGCGATGATCCGTTTCGTGCACGTTCGTCGCCGCGAAGGCCTGGATGGATCCATTGCCGGCCTGCACCCGGTCGTGGGCCGCGTGCTGGCCGCGCGCGGCGCCGGTGAGATTCCCGACTATTCCCTGGCGAAGCTGCTGCCGCCGACCCTGGGCGGCCTGGAGGCGGCCTGTGCGCTGCTGGCGCAAGCGATTACCGACAACAAGCGCATCGTGGTGGTGGGTGATTTCGACGCCGACGGTGCGACCGGAACGACGCTGGCCGTGCGCGGCCTGCGGGCGATGGGCGCGCGCGACCTGCATTGGCGGGTTCCCGACCGCTTCCGCCACGGCTACGGCCTTGGCCTGAGCCTGGTCGAGGAAATCGAGGCGCTGAGCCCGGACCTCGTCGTGACGGTCGACCAGGGCGTCAGCTCGCACGACGGGATCGCGCGCGCGAAAGACGCCGGCATGAAAGTGATCGTGACCGATCACCACCTGCCCGCGCAGACGCTGCCGCCGGCCGACGCCATCGTCAATCCCAACCTGCCCGGCGAGACCTTCGGGTCGGGCGCGCTCGCCGGCGTTGGCGTGATGTTCTACCTGCTCATGGCGCTGCGATCTTATCTGCGCGATCGCGGGCACTTTTCAAACGGGCGCGAGCCGCGCCTGGATCAATGGCTCGACCTGGTTGCGCTGGGAACCGTCGCCGATCTGGTGCCGCTCGACGAGAACAATCGTCGCCTGGTGCAGCAGGGCCTGCTGCGCATTCGCGCCGGTCGCTGCCTGCCGGGCATTCGCGCCTTGCTGGAAGTGGCCGGTCGCAACCTGCGCCATGTCGACGCCTCCGACATGGGGTTTGCCGCCGGTCCGCGTCTCAATGCCGCCGGCCGCCTCGAGGACATGGGTATCGGCATCCGCTGCCTGCTGGCCGACAGCGAGGCCGAGGCGGTGGAGCTGGCCGGCCAGCTGGATGCCCTCAATCGCGAGCGCCAGACGCTGCAGGCCGACATGCAGGAAACCGCCGAGGAGCAGGCCCGCGTGCTGAGCGAGTCGGTTGAAGGTGATCTGCCGGGCCTGTGCGTGTTCGACGCCGAGTGGCACCAGGGCGTCGTCGGCCTGGTGGCCGGTCGCCTGGTGGAGCGACTGCAGCGTCCGGTCATCGCCTTCGCGCCGGCCGAGGCGGGCGGCAGCGAGCTCAAGGGCTCGGCACGAAGCCCTGCCGGCGTCCATATGCGTGACCTGCTGGTCGATATCGACGCGTCCAACCCCGGCCTGATCGACCGTTTCGGCGGCCACGCCCGCGCCGCCGGCCTGTCGCTCGCAGCGGAACGCTTCGAGGCCTTCCGCGAGGCCTTTCACGAGCAATTGGCCGATCGCGTATTCGAGCCCGATGTCGTCTACACCGACGGCTGTCTGGCGGGCGATGAGCTTTGCCTGGAGACGGCCTCGGCGCTGGCCGAGGCCGGGCCCTGGGGCCAGGCCTGGCCCGAGCCCCTGTTCGACGGGCGCTTCCGCGTGCTCGAACGGCGGGTCGTCGGCGCTCAACACCTCAAGCTCAGGCTGCAGGCCGAAGGCGGGGGACCGGCGCTTGAAGCCATCGCCTTCGGCGCCGGCGGCCTCTGTTACCAGGAGCTGCCCGATCCCTTAGGCGTGGTCTACAGCCTGGAGATCAATCGTTGGCAGGGCCGCGTGACGCCGCAGATGCGCGTTCGCTACCTGGTGGAAACGCTGCGGGAGTGACTTGCCCCGGGGCGCGATATGGATAACGATCGACCTCGCTTCCCGAGCCGACGCAGCGTTACAATAACCGGCTTTGCCGATTCACCTGCAATCTAAGGATGAGAGTCACCATGGAACAGACTGCGATCAAGAATCTCCTCGACGACCTGGAGCGCCGTGTGCGGGCGCTGAGGGGGTATCTTTGACTACGATGGCAAAGTAGAACGACTCGAAGAAGTTACCCGCGAACTCGAGGACCCGTCCGTCTGGGACGAGCCCGAGCACGCGCAGAAACTGGGTAAGGAACGCTCGGACCTGGATCGCTCGGTAACCGCCCAGCGGACGGTCATCGAAGGCGTCAGCGACGCCGCCGACATGTTCGAGCTGGCCCAGGAAGAAGACGACGAGGAAACGCTCGACAGCGTCGGCTCGGATCTTCAGCGCCTGGAAAAGCAGGTTGCCGACCTCGAGTTCCAGCGCATGTTCTCCGGCGAGATGGACGACCGGCCCTGCTACATCGACATCCAGGCCGGTTCCGGTGGCACCGAGGCCCAGGACTGGGCGGAGATGCTGCTGCGCATGTACCTGCGCTGGGCCGAGCACCGCGGCTGGAAGGCCGAGCTCGTCGAGGCGTCCGAGGGTGATACCGCCGGCATCAAGAGCGCGACCATCCATATCGAGGGCGAGAACGCGTTCGGCTGGTGCAAGACCGAGTCCGGCGTGCACCGCCTGGTTCGGAAGTCGCCGTTCGATTCCGGCAATCGTCGCCATACGTCGTTTGCCAGCGTGTTCGTTTCGCCGGAGATCGACGACAACATCGAAGTCGAGATCGATCCCTCGGACCTGCGCGTCGACGTCTACCGCGCTTCGGGCGCGGGTGGGCAGCACGTCAACACGACCGAGTCGGCGGTGCGCATCACGCACGATCCGAGCGGGATCGTGGTGCAGTGCCAGTCCGGGCGTTCGCAGCACAGCAACAAGGACCAGGCGATGAAGCAGCTGCGCGCCAAGCTCTACGAGCTCGAGCTGCAGAAGCAGAAGGACAAGGCGCAGGCGGCCGAAGACGAAAAGTCCGATATCGGCTGGGGCAGCCAGATTCGCAACTACGTCCTCGACCAGTCGCGTATCAAGGACCTGCGCACCGGCGTGGAACGCAGCGATACCCAGAAGGTGCTCGACGGCGACCTCGACCAGTTCGCCGCTGCGCAGTTGCAAGCTGGGCTGGAATGAGTGCGCGCGAGGGGTCAGGATTCGGGGATCAGGGGTCAGGTCGGCTTCGACCCGGGTTTTCCTGACCCCTGACCCCTGAGTCCTGAATCCTGACCCCTACGACAAACCACGGCAGAGAGACATGACCGAACGCAAAGACCAGACCGAAGCCCTCCAGGGCGCCGAGGCCGACGAGAACCGCCTGATCGCCGAGCGGCGCGAGAAGCTGCGCGCGCTGCGCGAGGTCGGCGAGGCCTTTCCCAATGGCTTCCGGGTGAACGCCGATGCGGCGACACTGCTCGAGCGCTTCGAAGATGCCGGGCAATGGGATCAGGAAGCGCTCGAAGCGCACGACGAGGTCTTTCGCCTGGCCGGGCGCATCCTGTCGCGGCGCATCATGGGCAAGGCCAGCTTCGTGCATATCCAGGACGGCTCGGGTGCGCGCATCCAGCTCTACCTGCGCCGCGACGACCTGCCCGAGGGCGTGTACAAATCCTTCAAGCAGTGGGATATCGGCGACATTGTCGGCGTGACCGGCACGCTGATGCGAACGCGCACCGGCGAGCTCAGCATCCAGGCCAGCAATCTCGAGCTGCTGACCAAGTCGCTGCGGCCGCTGCCGGAGAAATGGCACGGCCTGTCCGACCAGGAAACGCGCTATCGCCAGCGCTATGTCGACCTGATCGTCAACCCCCAAGTGCGCGACACTTTCGTGCGGCGCAGCCTGATCGTGCGCGCCATTCGGCACTACTTCGACGACCACGGCTTCCTGGAAGTCGAAACGCCGATGATGCACCACATTCCCGGTGGCGCGACGGCCCGGCCATTCGCGACGCACCACAACGCGCTCGATCTCGACTTGTACCTGCGTGTCGCGCCCGAGCTGCACCTCAAGCGCCTGCTCGTCGGCGGCCTGGAGAAGGTCTACGAGATCAACCGCAATTTCCGCAACGAGGGCGTGTCGACCCGGCACAATCCCGAGTTCACCATGCTCGAGTTCTACTGGGCGCACGCGGACTATAACGACCTGATCCGGCTGACGCAGGATCTGCTCAATTCCCTGGTCACCGCCTTGCCGGGCATGGCGGAAGGCAAGGTCGAATACCAGGGCGAGACCATCGATTTCAGCGGTGACTTCGATCGCATCACCGTCGCCGACGCCGTGGTCGGGCATTACGACGAGCTCTCGGCCGACGAGATCAAGAACGCCGATCGCCTGCGCGAGGTCTGCCGGGCGCGCGAGATCCACGTCGACGACAGCTGGGGCTGGGGCCGTTTGCTGATGGAGCTGTTCGAGGAGGGCGTCGAGCACCGGCTGATCCAGCCGACCTTCGTTACCCAGTATCCGATCGAGGTCTCACCCCTGTCGCGCCGCAACGAGGACGACACTGACTTCGCCGACCGCTTCGAGTTGATCGTTGCCGGGCGCGAGATCGCCAATGGCTTCTCCGAACTCAACGATCCGGAAGACCAGGCCGAGCGCTTTCGCGCCCAGGTCGAGGCACGCGACGCCGGCGACGCCGAGGCGATGCATTTCGATCACGACTACATTCGTGCGCTCGAGTACGGCATGCCGCCGGCGGCGGGCGAGGGCATCGGTATCGACCGCCTGGTCATGTTGCTGACCGATTCAGCCTCGATCCGCGACGTGCTGCTGTTTCCCTACCTCAAGCCCGAGGTTTAAGGAGTGGCCCACTAGCTTGTGCGACGGCTGAGTGTTACCTAACTTGCCTCATGGCTCACTAGGCTCAATGCACTTCTAAATATCGGTCCTGGAAAAGAAGTTCCGTGCCGGAAGCAGGGCCAAGAGTTTCTACCGATAACTCTGGCTGAACCGCAGTGTTGCCGAGGTCTAGTCGGATGAGACTATCAACTGGGGCAGCGTCTGTCTCGATTTCGAAATTGAACAGGGTAAACCAGCCCAAGCGGTTACCGTCTCTTGCTTCGAAGGCGACAAAGCCATTGCCAACCGTTGTCACCCAATCGTTCGTCGGGTTCTGATCAATGTCGCCGAAGTAGGTGTCATAGATTTCGGCTCCCGATGGTATGGCGATCTTGAGACCGTCCAACTTGCGATCGAAGTCGTAGTTCTGCAGGGCGTAGTTGTAGCGATACCGGCCCGTCGAAGTCTCATTGACCTTGACCAGCAGCCGTAGGTGTCCCTGTGGCATGTTGTCGGGGTAGGCCGCTTCGGGCGTTTCAGACGGGACAGTGATCACGTCGTGGTCGGCCATGAGGTCAGTAGTGTCCTCGGGGACCCATTGGCTGATAACCGGCCCCTGGCTGTACGCGCCCGGGTTCATGTTCCAGCCGCCGCCGGAAGGCGCTGGATCGATCGGCCGGAAGCCCATGCCGTTCCAGATGTTCACGTCGTACTGGATGACGTACCAGGCATCCATGAAGTACTGAGTGTCGAGTTGCTGGAACTCTGCTGGATCGATCAGGAGCCGGTTCTTCCACTGCCCGGCAAAATTGGTCTGATTGCCTGAGCAGCCGGGATCGAAGAAAGAGCCGCAGTTGTCCCACAGGCCGAGACTGGCCTCGATCTCTTCGCGCGGGCCCTGGTAGGTTGAAGTGTCGTTGTTGCCCGCAGAATAAGTGTCCTCGCACTCCGGCCAGAGCACGTGAGAGCTACCGCAAGATGTGCAGTTAACATTTATGGTCAGAAAGGCGTGTTTTACACCGGAGGCAGCTAGCATCTGTATCCTTCCGTCGGTTATCTCGTAAATATTCCAGACTAGGAAGGGGTGCTGGTCTTCGGGAGCGTAGGGATAGATGCCGAGATTATCGAAGTGCCCGATCCAGGGAATGTCTGCCAGCCCCTCGTTCTTGAGCGTGGCAGACGGTGCGGTCTTTATCAAACCCGTACCGCTTTGGGTGCCTTGATACACGATATTGCTCATGTCGATCAGAGACACATCGGCTTCATACTCACCGTCCTGAGGCCAGATCGGACGTTCACTGCAACCCGGCGGTGTCCCTGTCAGTTCGGCACCGGCAGGGATCGACATGTTCAGTTTCATCCACCCCAGACCGATGGGCATTCCTGCAAGGCTATCTACGCCCAGCGCATCCGAGAGGTGTTCAGACGCCTCGACTTCGGCGTTGGCGGCGGAAAATACTGAGAGCTCAGGTTTGAGCACGAGGTGGATATGAGACATCGTGAAAACTTTATTGCCTCGTTCATCCATGGCGACCAGGAGTGGGTGACCATCCTGCTCGTCCGGAACGATTTGCAGCCGGTCGATGCTGACTTCACGGTTGCCGCGGCGTAACACCAGGCCCGTTTGGACGCTGAGTCGGCCGTCGTCACGAACGAGCGAATCGAAATAGCCCCAGGGCGCATTCACACGCAAAGGCTCGATTTCGCTGACCGGGAAGCGGAGGCGCTTGCGCGTGGTGATCGGCTCACCGTTGTGCAGGATCTCGATCCCGAAGTCGGGCAGGTAGTCGCCGCGGATTTCCAGTTCCATATGGCCGCTGCCGGCCGACCAGATCTGGCGTTCATCGATGGATTCGGCGCTGCCTACGGGGTGCCAGCCGAGGGCGGCGACCAGGCTGGCCAGGCAGGCCAGCCGAATGGAAGGCATTGTCATTGTTCGTGAGCCTGGTTGTTGGGCGCTGGTTGGGTTGGAAAGAGACTAACCGATTTGGTTGCGGCGGGCCAATTCGGGCCGGGCGTCGGGCTCGGCGACGGTCTCCATCGTCGCTTCCGATCGTGACTCGCCCGGCAGGCTTCCGCGTCCGGCGCGCCATCGCCTTGCGGCGGCGGGGTCGCGCACGGCCACGACCCGGCTCAGTTCGCGCGCCTTGTCGGCATCGTCGAGATGATCGGCCAGGATGCGGGCTGCCTCCAGCCACGCATCGCCGGCCTTGTCGAAGCGCGGTTTTTCCGGCGACAGGCCGATCAGCACGCGGAACGCGCCGCCGTGCTCGCCGCGCTGGTCGAGTTCGAGAGCAAGCTGGTAGCGGGTGTGCGCGTCTTGCGGCATCCAGTCGCTCAGTTCGGGGCTGTAGCGCTGCCACAGGTCGGCGGCCGGTGCGAACTGGCCGTTGGCTACCAGGCGCTTGAGGCGGCGCGCCAGATGGTTGCGAAACTCAGCCCGGCGGGCGCAGTCGTGCACCAGGTCGTCGAAGCGCCGGTTGAGTTCCGGGTCGTCGGGGTAGCGGCTCAGTGCCGCGCCGAGGTGGAGGCGCGCGGCGCGGGCCTTGCCGTGGGCGCGCAGGGTATCGGCGTCGGCCGCCAGCAGCGCCGGCTCGTAGATGGCTTGCGGGATGGGTTTCGGCCGGTCGATGACGGGCACGCCACCGTGGTAGGCGAGCCGGCGCCGATAGTGGCGAAGCATTCCCGCCGCGAGCACGCCGGCGGCGAGTGCCAGCCAGCCGCCGAGGAAGGCGCTTGCCGCTGCGACTGGCGAGCCGGCAGGCAAGGAGGCTGCGGGTAGCGCGAGACCCGCCGCCAGGGCAGTTGCGATGGCTGCTGGCGCGTAATCAACGCGGGTGACGGTGAGTACTTCGTGTATCGAGTCGGGGCGCATCGCCGCTGCCACGCGGTCCGTGAGCAGGAACGCCGCCAGCACGCCCGGCATTGCGGCGGCGAGCACAATGGCGGCCGCGATCGGCCAGGCGAGGCCGTCGCCGGCGAGCGTGACAGCCAGCATCCCTGCAAACGGCAGGATGAGTGCAAGCGTGCGCAGGCCATATTCGAGTTCATCGGGGTCGAGCAGGGCGCGCCGGCCGACCAGCAATGCACGGCCCTCGGCGACAGCGCGCGCGACGATGCCCAGCCAGGTCAGGAGCACGGCAAGCACGGGCAGTGTTGCTATCAGGCGCAGCAGACCCGGTGCCACCAGCCAGGTGACGAGCGCAAGCAGGCCGGTAAGGGTCAGCGTTGTCCAGACGGCCGGGGGTGAAAGCAGCCGCGCGACGCATTGCCAAGGCTGGAAGGGCGAACGGTGCTGGCGCATCGTGCCGGCGCACAACGGACAGCTGACCCGGATCGGCAGCTGTTGAGCATACGGTTTGCATTCGGTGCAAAGATCGAGCTGGCAGTCGGAGCAGTGCCATGCCGCGGGCCGCCGGGGATGCTGGCGGCAGGTGGTATCGGTCGTTCCG
>JAXHNG010000014.1:0-155111 GCA_034520805.1 Lysobacterales bacterium
TCGATCGCCCGCTTCGGGCTGTGCCGGGACGAGTCTGCTAGACTGGAAAAACAAGCCTCTTGAAACGGTCGGCTCGAGCCGCAGCAGATTCCATCATGACGAGATTCCAGCATGGTCGCGCCTGGCTGCTTGTCCCGGTCAGTTGCCTGTTGAGCCTGGGACTGGGCTTGGTGGCGCTTTGGTCGTTGTTGCCCCTGGCCTATCCCAAGTCCTTCGATACGGGAGATGCTTCCGAGCCGTTGTTGCTCTCCGGACGGGACTTGGTCCGCGCGCCGGCCGTCGCATGGTTGTCCGATGCAAAAGGCGATTTGTCAAAACTTACCGTCCACCCTGGTCAGGGCGTGTTCCGCGCCGGCGTCGAGTTTGATGCGAATCGCTATCCCCAGCTGTTGCTGGACATAACCCGTCTGTCATCGAACACGAGCGTTTACCTTCTATGGCGGACGGTCGAGTCGCCCGATGAGGTCTCGCTTTCCGAGCTTCATGGGATCAGCGAGGGAGCAAGCTGGCATTCGCTGGCCGAAAGGGAAGACTGGCGAGGGACCATTTCCGAGATTGCCTTGATGGCCGACCGCGGCCGGCCCCGTACAATGCTCATTCTCTCAAGCGCGGTATTTCATGGCGCTACCCGCAAGGCCCTGGCCGAACGCTCCTGGTCGCAGTGGACGCGTTTCGATCCCTGGAAGATGTCCTCGCCCAATCGTTATCCCGGTGCGCGCGGCGATGTGATTCTGTATCCAACGGCTGCTTTTTCCGCCTGGTCGTGCGTATCACTCCTGATCTTCCTGCTCGTCGGCTGGGCAATGCG
The DNA here is from genome assembly GCA_034520805.1 of Lysobacterales bacterium. GTDB lineage: Bacteria > Pseudomonadota > Gammaproteobacteria > Xanthomonadales > Wenzhouxiangellaceae > Wenzhouxiangella. Next base: position 809 of record JAXHNG010000014.1, read on the forward strand.
AATGTCGCGGCCGGCGTTTGCCGCCGGTGCGCTGATGATCCTCTTCCTGCCCTGGGTCGGGCTCGATCGATTGTGGCAGTCGCAGCTCGACAGGCAGGTCGATGCGACCCGTGACCAGTTCGGCGGCCTGACGCAAGCACGAAAGCACGAGCGCGAGCTGGACGCCGGGATCCAGCGATACGCAGCGCGAATCGCGCAGGTCCTGCCGACCGGCGCGGATGATCGGGTCTTCATCCTGCAAGATAGTCGTGGGCACAATTTCTGGCGGCTTCGTCTGCAGTTTCACCTGCTGCCGTCCAACATCTACAACTTCGGTCATGAGCTTCTCCCCGAGATGCAGTCCGGAGACTACGCCGTGCTACTGGGTGAATTCGGCGATCTTCGCTTCGACGCGACAAGTGGATTGCTGCGTGACGGCGAGCAGGCATGGCAGGCGCAGCTCATCGACCGCCATCGCTATGGACGGGTCTTTCGATTGGACGACCGCGTTGGCGACGACGCGGGCGAAGAGGGCGAATAGCCATGCCGCTTCTCGAGGGCATCAGTTTGCCGGGACTGGTCACTGCGGTCGTTCTGCCCTGGGTAGCAGGCGTGGCCTTGCTCGGCGCATTCATGCCGGGCTTGCGCCCGACCATGATGCTCGGGCACGGCTACATGATCGGGCAGCTGGCCGTCATTCTCGTTTTGCTCGTCCTGAATGCTGTGGGCCTGAATATGGCTTTCGCGTCGGCGGCTTTCGTCCTCGGCACGCTGGCGCTGGCATCCGCGATCGCCTGGTGGCTACGATCGACCGGGCAGGGCATGGCGTGGCCGGACAGGCGAGCCCTTTGGCATCTTTTGTGGCTGTTACCGCTGGCTTGGTTCCTCTTCGAGCGCGGCAGCGTGTTGACTTCCGAGCTGATGCTGCGGCCCCTGTATGCCTGGGACTCCTGGATGAACTGGGTGCCCAAAGCCGTTGTCTGGTTCCACCATGCCACGCTCACGCCTTTCGTTTCGGCGGCCGAATGGCTGCAGGCAGGCACCGATGCGGGCGTCTATACGCTGGGCAATTACCGCGCCGCGGAGTATCCGCCGGGCGTGCCCCTGCTCCTGCTGTGGGTCATGTTGGGCGCAGGTACAACGGATCATACGCTTCTGTATCTACCGTGGCTGCTGTTGCCGGCCAGCCTCGCGCTGGCGCTTTGGGGGCATTTGCGCAGCCGTGCTGCCGCGCCCTGGCTGGCGGCACTTGCCGTGTATGCCTGGCTCAGCCAGCCCTTGCCCAACACGCACGCGACGCTGGGTGGTTACGCCGACCCATGGCTGGCGGTAGCGTTTTGTCTCGGCGTCCTGGCGCTGGATGAATGGCAGCGCATCGGCGGAGTTCGTTACGCCGTCCTGGCGCTGGTCATGGCCGTGGCTTGCGCGTTGTTCAAGGTTCCCGGCCTGGCGTTTGCCTGCATGCTGGTGGCTGCCGTTGTGGTTGTCGCTGTGCGTCCGCCGAGGAGACTGATCTTATGGGGCGTCGCGGCAGCCGCCTCCAGCCTCTTTGTGGGCTTGCTCGTGGGCATGTGGCCGGGCCTTTGGGAAACCGGAAAGGCGATGATCGTGCTCGATATGCCCGGCGTCCTTCCGGAACTGGAGATACAGTTGACGCCTTTCCTGCCGTACCTCGGGCAGACCATGTTCGTCTACGCCAACTGGCACATGCTTTGGCTGCTGGTCGTGGTTACTTTCTCGTTTGGCCTGGTCACCCGCGGGCGCGAGGCATTTCACGGCGCCGCGCCCCTCCTCTTTCTCGCCGGACTCGGTTTTCTGGTTTTCGTGTTTGGGTTCACGCACTACTTTCTGCAGGTGGACAAGGGTGTGACCTTCCATCGGGCGATGAGTTACCTATCACCATTGGCGGTCTTTGTATCCTTCCAGCAGTTGATCTCCGCGTTTCGGGATGCAGGCGATCCAAAGGCTTCTCAGCGATGACCATCCGGACCCACGGCGACTGGTTGAGCAGGGCCGCACCGTTGCTCGATGCCGTGTCGCTGACCATGGCCGGCTATCTGTCCTGGTGGATCCGTTTCGCCCAACCGTTTCCGCCGGCCCACTATCTGCTGGCACTGTTTCTGGGGCTGCTGCTGGCGCTGGCGGTCTTGCCTGCCATGCGCAGTTATCGTGGCGCCCGCTGGCATCGGCCGCTTCGCGGAACGCTAACCGCCGCACCAGCGCTTGTAGCCGTGTTCGGATGTCTGATGGCCGTGGCTGCCTTGACCAAGACAACGGCGGAGTTCTCCCGCCTCTGGATGGCCGGTTGGGTCGGCACGAGCGTTGTCTTCATGGCGCTGTGGCGCTGGTTGGCGGCCTCCATGACCGATCGCGACCGGCTTCGGGTGCTCTTGGTGGGCAGCGGACGGTTGGCGGCCGAGGTGGCGCACAGGCTGGCCGAACGATACGGTGATGACAGCCTCGTTGGCTTCGTTCGGCTTCCCGGAGAGACCGACCATGTCGAAGAGTTCGGCGCGCCGATCGTGGGTGAACTCGACCGGCTCGACGAGCTGCTCGCCGCCCGGGAATTCGATGTCAACGAGCTCTGGCTCGCCAGCGACTCCCCGCCGAACGAGTCAGACGAATCGTTGTTGCGTCAGTTGCGTATGAGCAGCCTTCCGGTGCGCTATGTTCCGGATCTGCGTTTGCTGCGTCTGCTGCGGCACCGGGCCAGTGAAGTGGCCGGAATGACGGTCATCGAGCTCAACGCGACGCCACTGGACGGTCCGGATGCGGTCGTGAAGGCGATTCTGGATCGGGTGCTGGCCCTGGTCCTGCTACTGGTGCTGTCGCCGCTGATGTTCTTGATCGCGCTGGTCATCAGGATCGAGTCGCCGGGGCCGGTGCTGTTCAGCCAGCCGCGCCACGGCGGCGGTGGCCGCATCATCAAGGTGCTCAAGTTCCGCAGTATGGTGCACGAATGCAACCCGGATTCGCGCCAGGCGCGCCGGGACGATCCCAGAGTGACGCGTGTGGGGGCGCTGCTACGGCGCAGCAGCCTGGACGAGCTGCCGCAGTTGTTCAACGTGCTGCGGGGGGATATGTCGCTGGTGGGGCCGCGGCCGCATCCGCTTGCGCTCAATCAGGCCTTCAGCGATCGGCTCGCCGCTTTCATGCAGCGCCATCGCGTCAAACCGGGCATTACCGGCCTGGCGCAGATCAAGGGCTATCGAGGCGAAACCGACACACTGGAAAAGATGAAAAAGAGACTGGAATACGACCTGTACTACATCGAGAACTGGTCGCTCTGGCTGGATATGAAAATCCTGGTTCGGACGGCGTTTTGGGGATGGACCGATCGCAATGCCTACTGAGAGAAGACGTCCCAACTTGTTTCTCGTGGGTGCGCAGAAGAGCGGTACAACGACACTGGCCGTCATGCTCGCGAATCATCCGGATGTGTTCATGTCGTCGCCCAAGGAGCCGGGGTACTTGGCCTTTGGTGAGCGGGGCTATACCGGAGTCGATGGCTACGGCCGGCTGGCGCATGCGGCCAGCTGGGTGATCAACTCGGAAGACGATTACCTCGATCTCTACGTCGATGCGCCGGACGGAGTTCGCTGGCTGGGGGACGCGAGTACCTGGTATCTGTCGGAGCCGGACGCTGCAGAGCGTCTGCATGCGTTCAATCCCGAAGCGCACATCATCGCGATTCTTCGTCATCCGGCCGAGCGGGCTTACTCTGGGTGGTGCCATGCCCGACGTGATCAGGAAGAGCCCTGTGAGTCGTTCTCCGAGGCGCTGGATATGGAGTCGAAGCGCGAGAACGCTTCCCACCTTCTGCGTTATCGAGAAATGGGGCGATACGCCGGTCAGTTGCGCCGCTATTTCGATGTATTCGGGAAGAGTCGGGTGCTGGTGCTTTTCTACGAGGACCTGCGCGATGAGCCCGAGGATCTGTGGCGCCGCTGCGCCGATTTTCTTTCCCTCGATGCCGACGCCCGGGCGCCCGCCGCGCACCGCCAGAACCGTTCGGGCAAGCCGCGCAGCCGGCTGCTCTACAAGCTGATGCGGTCGGAACGATTCAAGAAGCGCATGAAGCAAATCTTGCCCGGACGGCTGGCCGCCTGGGCGAAGAACCGGGCCGAGGCGGTGAACATGCGTCGCTTTCCGCCCATGCCGCAGGAACAACGCAGACGGCTTGAACGTGAATTCGCGGTCGAGGTGCGGGAGTTGATGTCGTTGACCGGCCACGACCTGACCCACTGGCTGCCGGATGAGTGAAAGTCGACTTGGCGGCGCGGCGATCAGGCAATTTGCCGGTTGCCAACTTTCGCCGCTGGATTCGACTGCTTTCTTCGAGCGTATTGTCTGGCGTCTCGAGGCGGGCGAGCGATCGTTGTTGATCGGCCACCACAATCTTCACAGCGTTTACCTCTTCCACCATCGTTTGGATGTGGCGGACTTCTATCGCCGCTGCGACGACTGCTATATCGACGGTGTCGGCATGCTCTGGTTGCTTCGAAGTGCCGGTGTCGATACGCGATCGGCACATCGGTTCACCCTCATGGAGTGCCTGCCGCAACTGCTGGATCTGGCTCGGGACAGGGGGCTGCGAATTTTCTATTTAGGCGGCTCCCGAGAGGCCGTTCGACGGGCGGAAAACTGGGTGGCGGCAGATTGGCCGGAACTGGAGATACAGTTCCACCACGGATTTTTTGAAGACACCGCCGCCGTCGTGGATTGCATCAACCGGATCGAGCCGGACTTCCTTCTGGTTGGGATGGGCATGCCGGTCCAGGAGCGCTGGATTCTCGCTAATCGGAAGTCGCTGTCGGCTGGCGCGATCTTCCAGGCGGGCGGCACCCTGGACTACTACACGGGTCTGCAGGCGCGCCCTCCCGCGCGATGGAGCCGGTTCGGGATGGCATGGCTGTACCGTCTGATTCACGACCCGAGACGGTTATGGCATCGCTATCTGGTGACACCCTGGTCGCTGTTGCTGCCCGCTCTGCGCCTTCGCCGATCGCTTCGCTCACGGCGCGGGTAGCATGCGCCGTGCAACCGCTGGTAGGGCAATCAGACGCCGCCACCAGGAATCCTGGGCGCGCAGAATCGCGTACTGATAATTGAGCGTGACCCGCAGCCGCCGCTGCAGGCGCAACGGACGCGAGCGTTGATTGACCTCTTCTAGCACTTCTGACACGTATGGCCGTCGCGAGGCCTCCAGGGCCTCGGAAGTAAGCACCGCAATCTGCCGGCTTCGTTGCATGCGCAGGTAGAGCCGGGCAAAACGACCGAGCCCGGCAAATGCGTTGGCGCCGTGGATGCGGTAATGGAACGCCGGGGTCGCGCAGTGATACTTGCGGGCTCCGACTACGGAGCTGCCGCGAATGATGATGCCGTCGGCCGACAGGCGGTAGCCGGTATGGCTGTCGTTGGGAATGCCCAGTATCCGCGAAGTCCGGGCACCCACCGGCATGTAGTCGGGTAGCTGATCGCGTGCCTTGAGGAAGCGATCGACCAGGCCTCTTCGCAACGCGAGTCCCGAAGTTGGGGTGCCCACGAACTCGCCGGCAGCCCACGCTGACCAGCGAGTCTTGCCGGTAGATCCAGGGGGCAGTGCCATCGCATCGAGAACGCGCTGCATCGAACGGACGCCTTCCCGGGACCGGCCGCCGAGCTCCGGATCGGAAAAGAACAGATCCACTTCGGGATGCTCGGCGGCTAGACGCCGAAGCCTCTTCAGGTAGCCGTCGAGAAAGTAGTCGTCACTGTCGAGCAGCGCGCAGATCTCGCCGCTGGCACGTGCAAATCCGTTGAAGACCGCGGTCAGTTGTCGCTGGTTTTTCTGAATGAAAACCTTTACGCGCGGATCCTTTCCGTAGCGCTCGAGTATCCGGTGGGAATCGTCCGTGGAGCCGTCGTCGATCACGATGACTTCGTCGCCGTCGACCAGTTGCGACAGGGCGGAGTCGAGTGCCTCGGGCAGGTAGTCGGCATAGTTGTAGTTGTTGACCACAACCGAGATTCTCACCCTCTGCATTTCCGGATTGTCTAGCATGGCCAGTCCCATTCTTCTTCGATCATGTCGAAAAGGCGCCGGTTCCAGGGTCGATAGTATTCGGTAAGCAAATCGCGGCAAGCCTGTGGCATGGACTTCTGGTAGCCGCCCTGGTTCGAGCGGGTGGCGTTAAGCTTTGCCGCCGGCAGACCCACGTGTTCAGCCACGCGCCTTGCCGCGCTTGCCGGGTCTTGCACCCAGCGCTCAAAGTTCAGGATCAGGAACTGATTCTTCGGAAAGTATTCGAACCACTTCTCCAGCTGTTCGACATAGCGGCCTCGAAGAACGTAGCCAAGGCGGTGCGCTGTCGGTGACAACCGAAGGAAGTTGTCTTCCGTAATCGTGTTGCCCTCGGCAAGCCACGACAGTTCCCGTTCGAGAGCTGATTGGAAGTCCAGCGGATCGGGTTTGGGGTGACGCTGATAGTGCTGGTAGTGCGACCAGGCCCGATCGACGGGATTGCGCAAAGACACGATGATCCGCGCATCGGGAACAAGTTCGGCGGCATTGCGCGCATACATGGGCGCCGACATGGCCGGTGTCGCCTCGCCTGTTAACGGGGCATGCCCCAGACGCTTTTCCGCGGCTTGCATATCGCGTTCGCTGGGGTAGTGGGCCCGGTACCAGGCCTGTCCGCGAGCGTTGTTGAGCGGTGAGTCGAAGTAGTGGATCTCCTTGGTGACGGGTGGCAGGAAGCCCGGGTGCTGTTCGAGCATCTTGAACAGCGTCGTCGTGCCGCATTTCATCGCACCGATGATGAGAAAGTCGGGCAGAACGCCGTCCGGCCGCAAGTGCTTTTTGACGTGCATTCGGTAACGCCGGCTGACTCGTATGCCCTTGAATTGCAGACGCCTAAAAGCATTCCTGAATTGCTTGCTGCGCCGCCTATTCGTCGTCATCGATCGAGGCTCCTGCCGAATTGGACGTTGTTGTAGCAAATTGAATGGATGGCTCGATTTTCAATCGCGAGCGCACCAAACGCAGACAGCCGATCCGCGCCACCAACGTGCTGACCAGCGTCGCGAACGCCGCGCCTACGGCACCGAGCCACGGGATCATAACCAACAGCAAGAGCAGATGGCACAGCGAAGCCAGCGCCATGACGTGCATGACCGACTTTTGGTGGCCCGTCATCATAAGCAGCTGCTGGGCGGGCCCGAGCGCAGCGCCAAGGACGTGGGACGAAAGCAGCACGACCAGGATCGGAAAAGCCGATCGATATTCCATTCCGAACAAGCCCAGCAGGAAATGCCCGGCTATCGCTACGGTGGCTGCGATGGCCAGCGTGGGCCAAAGGGTGGTGTGCCCCGCGTGCCTGACGACTTGCTGGAGCCGCTGCTCGTCGTGTTCGGCATGCGCGCTCGCGAGCCAGGGTTGAACGACCGAACTGATGACCGAACGCGGCACCGAGGCCAGGTGAGACAGCCTGTCGGCAACAAAGAAACCGGCAGCTGCCAGCGGGCCGCCAATAATTCCCAACACCAGTACGTTGCCGTACTGGATGAAGATATCGGAAAGGCGCGTGGCGAACATGGGCAGCGCCGTGGGTATGATGCGATCCGAGCCGTAGTTCTGACGGTCGGTTGCCGAACCGTCCCCGGATCCATCATTGCTTGGCGCAAGGCGTCGTCGGCGCGCAATGAACCATTGGACGATCAGCACAAGCAAGAGGCTCAAGGCCACCGCGAACAGCACTTCGATACCCGAGGGGTTCGAATCGACCCAGAGAAACCATGCCACGGAGAGTCCGCCCGCGAACACTGGGCGCAGCACCTGCGTGGGCAGGAAGGCCGACACGAGACGTGATTGCGCCCGGGCCATCGCCTGATGAAAAAGCGTGAAAGCCACTAGCGGCGATGCGGCGATCGACAACAAGGCGACCGGTCGTGGCAGCTCGCTGAATGCCGCTTCGGGCAGGAGGAAAACCACGCCGACGGCGATCGACGCACCGGCCAGAGACGCCAGGGCCAGCCAGCGGGCACCGCTGCGGCCGACATGGTCGAGCGAATCGCGGTCGCCACGGCCGGCGTGAACCGCGACGAGCCGGCTCGTCGCCAGGGGGATGCCCAGGGCGAAGAGGCTTCCGAGCAGGAAGAGCAGATTCTGCCCCCAAGCGTAGACACCGTACTCGCTGGGATCGGCTACGACGCGGGCGAGCAGCATCTGCAGAAGGAACGCTGCGACGAGACCGGCTCCCTTGATCGTTCCAGCCGCTGAGCTGGCCCGCACGACTCGATTGCCGCCGACGCGATGCGCCAGTTGCTTCAGCGATGACTGCCTGGTTTCGGGATCGCTCATGACAACTTAAAGTTCACTCAGGTGCCTTCCTGGCCGGAGTGACTTTCCCGCTCCGGCGCGAAATACAGCAGCAGCCACCCCGCTTCCGGGCCGAAGGAGTGTTCGCGCGAGTAAAGTTTCAGCTTGCCGCCGGGGGACACAGCGCCGATCAGTATCCAATTATCTCCGACATCGCCCAGTTGTGTCTCCAGTTGCTCCATGTTGAAGTCTTCGTCGAGCTTCCAGGTCTGGACCGCCCAACCGTCGGTCAGTCGGCGGTGCAAGGAGTAAGCATCTATGGGCGGCTCGAAGGCGAAATAGCCGCGCTGTTGCAGAGTCAGTTGCCGTTGTTCGTCCCTCGACTCTCTCGGCGGCGCGAGCTGAAAGCTCCGATGATGGCCGAACTCGCCGCCCATCGCCTTGCACACCAAGGCGTTGTAATAGTCGTTGTCGGTCGCGCACAGCAGGTAGCTGAGGTGTTCGTCCTCGAGTTCGTGTTCGGCGTGTTCGGAGAGAACTTCCCCGTAGTAAGTGCGGATCCCGTCCATGCGCACCGACTTGAGTCGGTGCCACGAGCCGTCGGCAATCATCACATCGACCTCGAGATCCGCCAACTTCCCCGCGAGTGCGCGTGTCCAGTTGTTGGCGCCCACAATCAGCAGGCCGTTTTCTTCCTCGGCGGCCAGTCCGAAGCGACGGGCCAGCGGGCCGAGGGTGACGCCGTGGAGCACCACGGTCACCAGGATGACCAGGAAGACGAGGGGCATGAGGATCTCGGCTTCCGGATAGCCGGCGGCGACCAGGGCGGGGCCGAATATGCTGGCTGTCGCTGCGGCCACGATGCCGCGCGGCGCAATCCATGCCATCAGGACCTTGTCCTGCCAGCGCATGGGCGCACCGATGGTTGCCAGGGCGATCGTCAGGGGGCGCACAACCAAGAGTATCGCCAGGACAAACAGCACTGACGGCAGGCCGATCAACTGGAGATGCGAGGCGTCGAGCTGGGTCGGGATGACGATAAACAGCACCGACAGCAAAACGACGGTGAGGTTTTCCTTAAAGCGTCGCAGGGGCTCGCGCTCGACCAGCCGCATATTGCCGATCACCAGTCCCATTACCGTGACCGTCAACAGGCCGGCTTCGTGTTGCACCAGGTTGCTTGCCCAATAGGCGGCCAGTACCAGCACCATCAGCATCGCTGGTTTGAGGTGCGTGGGCACCGCGCCGCGACGGTAGAACCAGCCGGTCAGCCAGCCGCCGGCGCCACCGAGAAGGGCAGCTACGGCAACTGCCTTCCCAAGGCTCAGGAATACCGAGCTCCAGTCTTCTCCCGCTACGGTAAAGTACTGGAAAGCCAGCACGGCGAGCAGCACGCCGGCGGGATCGTTGACGATGCCTTCCCACTTCAGCAGCGACGCCGACTCCTTGTTGAGCCGCGCCTGTCGCAGCAGTGGCAGGATGACGGTCGGCCCGGTCACCACCAGGATGGCCCCGAGTACGATCGCCACCGGCCAGGTCAGGCCCGCAACGTAGTGACCGGCCAGGGCGCCGAACAGCCAGGCGAGGAGCGGGCCAATCGTGGTCAGACGCGTAATGCCGTGACCGGCGCGCCGGAATTCGCCGAGCTTGAGGTCCATCCCGCCTTCGAACAGGATGATCGCCACGCCCAGGCCGATCAGTTCGGTCAACTCCTCCGGCGCCATGGCGATATCGACCAAACCGGTGATCGGGCCCAGAACGAGACCGCTGGCGATCAGGATGACGATGGCCGGCAGGCGGACTAGCCATGCCAGCCACTGGCTGGCCAGGCCCGCGGCGAGGACGATCATGAGGATGGTGGCGATATGCATTACCTGAAGATCTCCGGTTCCCCGTTGGGGGCCGCCTGATTCCGGCCCCGGTTCATGCACTTGCGACGAGGATAAACGTTTCCCGGCACGAATCGTGAACCGCGGGAAAAGTGTCCGTGTAAAAAACGCCCGCTTCGTGCATCCAATGAGGTGAAGGATTAAAGAGGATCATGCCCCAAGTGAACCAGGCTCTCGAACAGCTCATCGGCGACCACGAGGCGCGTCTCGTTCGTATCGCCCGCCAGTATGCCGGGCCCAATGACTGGCAGGACCTGCTGCAGGAGATCACCGTTGCGCTGTGGAAGGGGCTGCCCGGGTTCGAGGGGCGTTCGACGCTATCGACGTGGGTCTATCGGGTGGCAGTGAACACGGCCCTGCAGTTCGTTCGCAAGCGGCGGCCGGCCACCGGTGAGCTGGTGCACGATCCGGCGGGTAGCACCGACGTGGGCGATGACCTCGCGTTGCTGGAGTCTTTTCTCTCCCGACTCGATCCGGTCAACCGGGCGGTGTTGCTGATGGATCTCGAAGGGCTGTCGCGCGAGGAGAGCGCCGATGTACTCGGCATCAGCCCGGGCGCGGTCGCTGTTCGGATGACGCGCCTGAAGCAGCGCTTCAACGACGAATTCGTGGAGGAAGGATAATGGACTGGGACCGCATTCGATCCGACTGGCAATCGCGCCCGGCCGAGGGCATCGGCCGCGCGCTGCCGCAATCCACCCGGTTCAGCCAACTGTGGCGGCGCATTCGATGGCGCGACTGGGTCGAGACGACGGTGGCCGTCGTGTTGGCGCTGTTCTTCGGCGCAACGGCGTGGTTGATGTTTCTCGCCGCAATGCCCATCCCGGCGGGATTCGCAATCTGGCTGACGCTGGTGTGCATCTACATCCCGCTGAAGCTGATGCGGGTGCGTCGGCTCATCCCCGAAGCCGATCCCGAGCAGCCGGTCATCGAATTCCTGCGCGCCGAGCGTCGGGCGCTGCGCGGCCAGTGCGCCATGCTGTCGTCGGTCTGGCGCTGGTACTGGGGGCCGATCGCCATCGGCGTCATCGGGTTCTACGTCAGTATCCGGGGGTGGCACTGGCATTCGGCGGCCTATGTGGCAGTCGTGCTGCTGGTGAGCGTGATCATCGAATACGCGAACCGGGCGGCGGTTCGCAAGCACCTCGAGCCGGCGCTGCACGAGCTGGACGAACAACTACGAAAGATGGAGGAAGACGATGCGTATTGATTCAACATGGACATTCCTGCGGGGCGCTGTCGCTCCAATAGCCCTGTTTATGGCTGTCAATGCCTCGGCTGCCGATTCCGCGGCCTCGATTGAGGCCGAACTGGAAGAGGCGGTTGCTTCGGGCAGCGTGCTGTCTGCCCATGCCGCGATCGTGCGTGACGGCGAGGTTCACTTTTTCGGGGCCGGGCGGCTCGAGCCCGGTGGAGATTCCGCGCCCGACCCGTCTACGTCCTACCAGATCGGCTCGATCAGCAAGGCGTTCACCAATCTGCTGCTGGCCGAAATGGTCGCTGCCGGCAAGGTGACCTACGACACGACCGTGGCGGACCTGCTCGGCGATGAAGTCGATTTCGCCAATCCCGCGGTCGGCGAAATCACGCTGCTGGAACTCGCCACGCATACAAGCGGCTTGCCGCGGCTGCCGCTCAACCTGGCCATGAACGATCCGGCCGACCCCTACGCCGACTACAGCGAAGAAGATCTTCTCGCCGCGCTCGCCGAAACGCGCAAAGGCCAGCCCCTGGGCGATCACTACGCCTACTCCAACTACGGGGCCGGGCTGCTGGGCTACTTGCTGGGCCGCGTCCACGGCGGCGGCTACGGTCCGGCGATGGAATCGTTCGTGCTCGAACCGCTGGGCCTGGATGAAACCGGCATCGAGCCGCGCACCAGCGCTGCTGCTGCCTTCACCGGCGGCGAAGCCGTTCCCGCCTGGAATCTCGCGGCCCTGGCCGGCGCTGGCGCCCTGTGGAGTACGACTGCCGACATGGCACGTCTGGCCAGGGTCGAGCTCGGGCTGGCCGCGCGCGAACTCGAGCACGAGCCGGGCATGGTTCGTGAAATCGTTGCGCCTGCGAAGGGTGGGCACGCCGTATCGCGCGTCTGGCACGTCGCCGAAACGCCCGACGGCCCGGTTTACTGGCACAACGGCGCAACCGCGGGCCACCGAAGCTTCATCGGCTTTCGTCCGGCTACTTCCCACGCCATTGTGCTGCTCGCCACAGGCGACCTGGATCCGGCCGACCTGGCCATGGAATGGTTCGATGCCTCGCCCGGGCAAGACGATGCGCCGTCACTCGAAGCGGGTATGGCGGGTCAATATCGACTCACGCCGCAGGTCGGTATTGGCATCTACGAGAGCGATTCCGGTCCAGTGGCGCAACTGAGCGGCCAGCCGCCGGCGTCGATCACGCCGCTCGGCGATGGCTGGTACGCCTTCGACGTGGCCGATGCCAGCCTGAGGTTCCTGCGAGAAGACGATGAGGTTACGGCGGTGGAACTCGTACAGAACGGGCGCACGCAGCGCGCCGACAAGGTCGCGGAAACCGCCCGGGTGCTATCGCGACAGTCAAAGGAAATGGAGCGGCAGCAGCTGGAGGACTTTGTCGGCGAGTATGCCCTGGCGCCAGGCGCGAGCTTCAGCATCCGCATCGCGGGCGACGGCCTGGAAGCGCGTCTGACCGGCCAGCCTTTTTTCCCGATCTACTTCAAGGGTGACGACGTGTTCTTCTACAAGGTCGTCGATGCCGAGCTGCATTTTCAGCGTGACGAAAGCGGCGAGATCGATGCGCTGGTGCTGCACCAGGGCGGTATCGAACAGCGCGCCGAACGGGTCGAATGATCGAATGGCCTGAAATTTCAAAGCTGCATCGTTGCTGCAATTTCACCCCGGCGCACCGCAGTTACCGCGCCCCGCGGCATTGGTTTCCAGGCTTCGTCGGTAAGTGGAACGGTCGCGAACAATATCAAACGCTGGGTCATTTGCGCATCCGAAAAATCGTCATCGTGCACTAATGCTGGTTTGTCTCCGGCCGGACATTCCAGCTGGTAGAGCGCAGGGGCAGTGACCTCTCCCGTCAGCCTTTGCAGGCGACGGTCAGCGTGGATGAACAACATGTCACCATTGGCATACAAAAAAGTCGCGGGACCGTATTCACGCAAAGAAAGCGCCATTTCGGCCACCGCATTCATGGTCGCTTCCAGGCATGCTGGTTGACGCGGGGCGTGTGACAGTTGGCTGACGCGCTCTAGCAGCAGACAAAAAGCCAGCTCCGAATCAGTTTCACCTACTGGCTGGAACGGTCCACTTTGCCCCAGCGATGATTGGGTCAGTGATTTCAGGTTCCCGTTGTGGGCAAAAACCTGCATCTGGCCACCGAGTTCTCGTATGAAAGGTCCGGTATTGGCCAGGTCAATGGCGCCCCGCGTGGAATGGCGAATATAGCCTATCGACAAAGTCGTGGCCGGTCCATTCGCCTCCAGCCACGGAACCAGCGCGCTGGTATCGGCCGGGCCGGTATCTCGGTAAAGGGCAACATCCCTGCCTTGATAAAAAGCCAGACCCCAGCCATCGCGATTACGGCTGTCGCCCTGGGCACGAGATGCCAGCGCCGTAAGGGAGGAGGTCAATCGGGCCGGCTGCCGACACGACATCGCCAGCAATTCGCACATCAGCCGGATACCTGCCCGGTGCCCGGAACCAGAAATACCCCCGCTTCATCCGCGGGGTTTTCTGCGAGCTCTGTGTCGGTCAGACGTGCATAGACTTCAAACAATTTGAAAGACCTCTACGACCGGCCGTTGTTCTGCAACGCCGACGCCCAGGTGATAGAGCGTATCCTGATGCAGCGTTTTACCGTCGGACACCAGCAAAACCAGGTTCAGATTCAGGTCGGGTCTGATAAAGATGGCATAGCGATGCGTCCATCAGAAATCCCTTCCATTGGTCCTTCAGTATTGGTTGATAGCTCAAGGAGCCTTTCCTTGCCTAACGGCTCCACAGGTAGCAGCGGCACCACGGCATAGCGCTGGGCATGGACGTTCGCTACATCGTCTATTTCCTTGCGTTCGTTCTCGGCGCGCTGCAACAAAAGGGGTGAGCTCGTGCGAGCTGCGGCGATACTGTTGTTGACGATCCAGGCCCACGGTTCGATTCCGGCTCGGCGCAGGTCTTCCTGCAGGTTGGCAGCCTCCAGTACCGGGGTGGTTTCAGCGAGTGTGACCAACAATACCTTGGTTTGCTTCGGGTCCTGCAGTTGCATCATCGGGGTGGTGAAGTGGACGCCCTTGCCATCCATTTGACGGGCGATTTCGCGATGATAGGCGCCTGTTGCGTCCAATAGCAACAAGGTATGCCCGGTAGGGGCCGTATCCATCACCACGAATTTTTTGCCCGCCTCGCGAATGATGCGCGAAAACGCCTGAAACACCGCAATTTCTTCAGTGCACGGCGAACGCAAGTCTTCCTCCAGCAATGCACGCCCTGGGGCATCGAGCTTGGCACCTTTGGTTGCCAGCACGTGCTCACGATAGCGGTCGGTTTCGGCATGCGGATCGATACGGCTGACGCTCAGATTGTCGAGTGTTTCGCTGAGCGTTTCGGTCAGGTGTGCCGCCGGGTCGGAGGTGGTCAAGTGAACCGGTAACCCGCGTTGGGCGAGCTCCACAGCCACAGCGGCGGCGAGCGTCGTCTTGCCGACGCCGCCTTTGCCCATGACCATCACCAAACCATGCTTGTCGGCGGCGATGTCGTTTACCAGCGCGGACAGCGTTGGAGCCGACATCGGCTCTGGTGTCGTCACTGGTTTCCTATCCGCCAGGGTTTCAGTGTTGTCAAGCAATTGGTGGAGCGCGTCCAGACCGACCAGGTTGAATGATTTCAGTGCGATCAGATCGAGGGGCAGTTTGCTCAGTACCTGCGGAATCGCCGCGATGGCGGCTTGCTCACGGGCAATGACCGCGGTGGCAAGCGCATCGCCATCGGCGGCGCTGTCGGGCATCACGCCATTGATCACCAGGTATTGCTGACGCAAGCCGATGTCCGCCAGATCCTCGTGGGTGCGGGCCACTTCGCGAAGGGTAGAGAGTTGCGCCCTCGCCACCAGCACCAGCCGGGTGCGCTCGGCATCGGCCAGTGCGTCTACGGCGGCCTTGTATTGCGCGCGCTGCTTTTCCAGACCCGCCAGTGGTCCCAGGCAGGAGGCGTCACCTTTGCCTTCTTCAAGAAAACCGCTCCAGGCACCTGGAAGTTGCAGCAGACGTATGGTGTGCCCGGTTGGCGCGGTGTCGAAGAATATATGGTCGTAGTCTGCGGTCAATTCAGAGTTGGTCAACAGCCCGGTAAACTCATCAAAGGCCGCAATCTCGGTCGTGCAGGCCCCCGAAAGCTGCTCCTCGATTCCTTTGACGACGTCATCAGGCAACACGCCGCGGACCGGACCGATGATCCGGTCGCGATAGACCTGGGCTGCGGCTTCGGGATCGATTTCCAGTGCAAACAGATTCGGCACAGCTGTAATAGCAGTGATGTTGTTTCCAATACGGACGCCGAACACTTGTCCCACGTTGGAGGCGGGGTCGGTGCTCACGAGCAGTACGCGCTTGCCTGCTTCGGCCAGTTTGACGGCAGCCGAGCAGGCAATCGAGGTTTTTCCCACGCCACCTTTGCCCGTAAAGAAGAGGAAGCGCGGCGCGTTTTCAAGAAATTTCATGAATAGGTCTCCAGCAATCAGCAACAACGACTGCCGCTACAGCAGCTCGTCTGGGAATCAGATTTGGTCAGGGCGGCAATGTTGGCCCAGCGCGCCAGTTCGGCGCGCGTCGGATAGCGCCCAGCCAGGGCCATTTCACCGTCGATCAGTGCCAGCGGCAGGGCGTCTTGTCCGGAGCGCTCCAGAAAACCCTTCACCGTAGCGTTCTCGGCAAAGGCCATTGGCTGCTGGGCCAGATTGAAGCGCTCGATTTTCGCGCCGTTTTGTCGGGCCCAATTCACATCCGCCGAAAAGCTGACCAGCGACTGGTCCACATCAACACCGCACACGCCAGTACTGCAGCAGAGGGACGGATCATAGATTTGAATGGTTGTCATCCAGAATCTCCGGGTTTCGTGGGAGTTGAAGAAAGCGGCGGAAGCGCCGCGTTGGTACAGAATGTGCTGGGACGTACATCCGCGCATTGCGCGGGGTGACCCGCACAGCACTCTTCGGTCAGGTAGGTGATCAGGTCCGACACCAGCGGGAGGTTGGCCCGATAGCGCTGGAATCGCCCTTCCTGTGAGACCGTCAGCATCCCGGCTTGTGCCAGTGACTTGAGGTGGAACGACAGGTTGGTGGGAGGCAGGTCGAGCGTCGATGCGATTTCGCCGGCGACCATGCCATCCGGCCCCTGCTTGACGAGCAGGCGAAACACGTCCAGCCGCACGCCAGACGCAAGTGATTCGAAAATTTTTGTCGCCGAGCTGTTTTCCATTGTTTGATAGTACAACAATATTTGAAATATTGAAATGAATAATCACGCACATGGGAGGCGTGCGAGCGGCACATACGGCACCTTCTCTCAAGGGAAGGGGAAACAGGGGGTAGGCGACTCCCCGCAGGCAATAAAAAAGGCCGACATTGCTGCCGGCCTTTACGGGGATCTGGTGGAGGCGGCGGCTATCCAAATAGCGTTCTAAAATACTGAATTAGAGAAAAATAATAGCCAGGCTATTAATCTGTTGCCCCCATTGTTGCCCCCTCGATTGGTGGGTCACTCCGACATAGTGGAGACACGTGACCGCTCCAGCGGAGGTAAGCGAGTAGTAAAACAATTTGACCAGTGACGCCAAAGTGGTGGTCCTGGTCTCGCTTACTGAATTCCTTCTGTGGGCGCGCTAGTGTACCCCGTCACTCATCTTGTAACTTATAGAGCGCCGTACAAGCTCGAGCGCAAGGCGGCGCTCGCCGGGAAGGGTGGTGCCCTTTGCAAGAGCGCCAACGCCGCGATCGGGCTTGTACGGCGCTCCCTCCGGGCGAGCGCCTCAGGGGCCATCTGCGGCGTTGCAATTGCTTGACGTAGCACCCACTACGCCGGCGCAATCGCGCCTTGCAGCTGACCCCTGAGGCACTCGCTATAAGTCACAATATGAGTGACGGGGTACACTAGAAGCCTTGTCAAGGCTTGATTGAACCGCCCCGGCCTTCAGCATGGGCTCGGACCAGACGATCTCGTAGAGTTCCTTTCGGCTGATCCGGGTCGGTTCGCTCTCGGCTGTCCCGGCCGTCTCCTGATCGCTTGCGTGTTCCTGCGCATCCTCTTTCTCAGTCATGTCCAGCGCTCCTTCTCTCGGCTTCACTCTCGACGGTCTCGGACGGTTCCGATGGTCGTTCAAGGTTGGTTCGCCGACGATTGTGCGCCGCTTTTGCACGGTACGATGGGCGGGACTGGCGTACCAGGGCGAAATTGTGATACAAAACCTCGGTGTTCATGCGTCACATTCCGAGAGTTTGTATCAATGAATAAACCTCGAACCCAACGTGAACTCGCGAGGACCTTGCTCCAGGCGCGTGGAATCATGCGAATGGCCGAACTTCGAAAGGCCGGAGTGACCGGCGCGACGATGAGCCGCATGGAGCGGGCAGGGGAGGTGATCCGTCTGTCGCGAGGCGTCTATCAGCTGGCCGATGCTGAACTGGACCCGAACCATAGTCTGGCAGAGGCCGCCAAGCGGCTGCCGAAGGGCATTGTTTGCCTGGTCTCGGCGTTGGCCTTCCAGGGCCTGACGGATCAGATGCCGGCAAAAGTCTGGATGGCGATCGGTTCCAAGGA
The DNA here is from genome assembly GCA_034520805.1 of Lysobacterales bacterium. Classification (GTDB taxonomy): domain Bacteria; phylum Pseudomonadota; class Gammaproteobacteria; order Xanthomonadales; family Wenzhouxiangellaceae; genus Wenzhouxiangella. The sequence goes on from JAXHNG010000014.1 coordinate 18,771, forward strand.
CTGGGTCTCCACGCACAGCCAGTCGAGCATGTGGATTGTTCGCTTCTCGGATTCTTTGCTGCACGAGGAGGTCGAAACTCATGAAATCGAGGGCGTCGACGTAAAGGTCTTCAGCGTGCCGAAGACCATTGCCGATTGTTTCCGGCATCGCAGTAAGGTGGGGCTTTCCGTTGCAATCGAGGGGCTCCAGGAGGCGCTGAGACAGCGCAAGACCACCCCGGCAAAGATTGCCCTGCAAGCAGAGAAAGGCGGCGTCGCCACTGTGATCAGGCCGTATCTCGACGCCCTGACTGCTAATGCCTAAAGAGATCACAAATGTGGGCGCTTCGGTTCGGGCGCGACTACAGAACCTCTCGCGAGAAACGGGACGCAGTTTCGAGCAGCTTCTTGTGGCCTACGCGCATGAGCGGTTGCTCTATCGCCTGAGTGTGTCCGAATTCGTCGACCGGTTCGTTCTCAAGGGCGCGATGCTTCTGACAGCCTGGTTCACGGAACCCCACAGGGCGACGCGGGATCTGGACCTGCTCGGCTTTGGAGAGCCAGACCCCGAAGCGATGTTGGAAGCCTTCCGGGTGATTCTCGCCGACGAAGTCGACGATGGCGTCCAGTTCGATTTGCATGCCCTGCGTGTCGATCGGATTCGTGAAGAGCTTGCATACGGTGGCCTCCGACTGCGCACGATGGCGTCGATTGCTGGTGCTCGAGTCGCCGTGACGGTCGATATCGGCTTTGGCGATGCCGTGGAGCCCGGCGCCGAGGTAATGGACTATCCCACCATGCTGGATTTCCCCGCCCCGCGCATCCGCGCGTACTCCCGCGAAACCGTAATTGCCGAGAAATTCCAGGCCATGGTGATGTTGGGGCGCGCCAACAGTCGTATGAAGGACTTCTACGACATCTGGCTGCTCAGCCGGTCGGGGGAATTCGATGACGAGCGGCTGGCCCTGGCGATCGCCGCAACGTTCGGCCGGCGAGAAACCGAGATCCCGCTCGAACTGCCGGATGGATTGACACTTGCGTTCGCTGAAGATGATCAGAAGCAGCGCCAGTGGACTGCGTTCGTGCGGGATGTGGCGCTGAAGCCCGGCAGTCTGATCGAGGTGATCGAGACCCTCGGAGAATTTCTTATGCCGCATGCTAGGGCGGCGGCGAAAATGGCTGGGCGTGGTTGACGAGTTGTCCCCGGGTATTAACGGATTTCCTTCGTTTTTCCAGGAGCCTGGACTAACGAAAAAGCCGGCCCTCGGGCCGGCTTTGTCTCGGGGATCTTGGTGGAGGCGGCGGGAGTCGAACCCGCGTCCGCGAACCATCTGATCCTGGTTCTACATGCTTAGCCCGCTCGATTTGTTCTCGTCGTTACACCGCCCGAGGGGCAGGGCATGAGCAACGACCAGTCTCGGTTTGGTTTAACGACATGCCCAGAGACGCGACATGACGCGATCCTGCTAAATGATCTCCGGTCGGAAGCGCAGGCTCAACCGGCGGAGAGCAGGCTGGTTTTTAGGCAGCCAGTGCGTAGTTGTCGTCGTTGGCAACTAACTTTGGTTCAGCTGGTTTTACGAGGTGAGCTGAGACCTCGGCATGCCCCAGGGTACGTCCAATCCGCGTCGAAGCCAGAACGCCCCCGAAGTACTTACTAAGACTAACAGCAAGCGGGGAAGTTCCGCAATCGAATCCGCCAGCGGTGTTCAGTGTTGCGAGGCGGATGCTGGCGTGGCGTCCGGATCCTTGTTCTTCTTGCCCGCGACGCGGTTGCGGCCGCGTTCCTTGGCTCGATACAGCGCACGGTCGGCGGCCTCGAGCCATTCGCGCAGCCCCAGGTCTTCCTCCCGGGCCTCGGCAAAACCGACGCTGACGGTCAGTCGATCTTGGTCCAGATGGGGCAGGTCGAGTTCTGCCACGCCCGCGCGGATCGCCTCGGCCATGGCGGATGCACGCTCGGCGCCACCCTCGATGGCAACGGCCAGCTCGTCACCGCCGAAACGCCCGGCCAGGTCCTTGCGGCCCAGCTGTCCGCGAATCGCGCCGGCTACGCTGCGCAGGGCGTCGTCTCCGGCCATATGGCCATGCTTGTCGTTGATTTCCTTGAAGTGATCGAGGTCGATCAGCAGCAGGCTGACCGGATCCCCGCCATCGTGCCGGGCTTGCAGCATGAGCTCGGCCCGGGCCTGCCAGTGACCACGGCTCGACAGTCCGGTGAGCATGTCGATGCGGTTCAGTTCATCGAGCTGGCGGTTCTGATGCTGTACTTTCCGGACCAGGCGGTAGCTGGTCAGGCTCACGGCAATGGTGTGGATGAGAAGCAGGGGCATGCAGGCCAGGATCACGAACATGCTCGACTCGAGCTGGAATCTGAAGCCGGTTACCAGCGCGCCCCCGAGCAGGCCCGCGAACAGCCCGGGAAGCGACCACAGCCACAGGCCGCGAATGCCGGTGCTGATCTTGTCGACGGTCGCCAGGGTGATCAGCAGCACGCTGGGCAGCAGGTTGAAGTACATCAGCGGCGCCCACAGCCCGGCGATGGCCGAGTCGATCATCAGGTTGCGCAGCTCGGCGCGATAGGGTTCACGGCTGGAGCGGGCCAGCAGCAGGGCCAGCTGCGGCCAGATCAGCGCAGTGAATACGAGCAGCGTCCAGCTGGGCCAGCCGGCGCCGTTTTCAATCAGAACCGCGCCGACCGGTGGCGCTGCGAGACCCATGCCCAGCATGCGCAGCCGATAGACGCGGCGCGGCATCAGGGCGAGGTCGCTCAGCCTTGCAGCCCGGCGCGCGCTCTCGGTGTCGCTGGTTTCCTCCCTTGTCATGTAGCTATCTTATCCCGCGTGGCCCGCTCGGCCGGTCAGGCGTTCTTGAGAATACGGCTCTTTTGCCGTTGCCAGTCCTTTTCTTTCTCGGCGCGGCGCTTGTCGTGCTGCTTCTTGCCGGTGGCCACGGCGATTTCGACCTTGACCTTGCCCTGCTTCCAGTACATGGCGGTCGGGACGATGGTCTGGCCCTTGCGCTCGACCAGGCCGATGAGGCGGTCGATTTCGCGGCGGTGCAACAACAGCCGGCGCGTTCGCGTTGGATCGGGCGTGAAATGGGTGGACACCGAGGGAAGTGGCGTAATCATGCAGCCGAACAGGAACGCCTCGCCCTTCTTGAGCAGTACGTAGCTGTCGCCGAACTGCAGCTTGCCTTCACGCAGCGCCTTCACCTCCCAACCTTCGAGCGCGATCCCGGCCTCGATTCGCTCCTCGAGGTGATACTCGAACTTGGCGCGCTTGTTCAGGGCGATGGTTGAGGAGGACTGTTTCTTGGCCATGCTTTGGGGGCAATTGTTGAAGAATGGGTCGCAATGATAGCGCAGGGGGCGGTGTGAAGGTTTCAGGACTCAGGGGTCAGGGGTCAGGGGTCAGGGGTCAGGGTTAAAGACCACAGACCACAGCATCTAGAAAGCCTCGGACGAGTTACAATCGTTGTCGTTTCAGGGTTACTGACCCCTGACTCCTGACTCCTGACCCCTGATTCCATGCCCGAAGTCCACCGATCAGCGCTCGTCCCTTTCACGGCTGCCCAGATGTACGGGCTGGTCCGGGATGTCGAAAGCTATCCGAAATTCCTCGCCTGGGTGAAGGCGGCCGAGGTGCATCGTGAAGACGATAGCTACCAGCTTGCGACCCTGGAAGTGCGGCTGGCCGGGCTGGTTCGGCGTTTCACCACGCGCAATACCCTGGTGCCGGACGAGGAACTGGTCATGGAGCTCGACCGCGGGCCGTTCGAAGACCTGAGCGGCAGCTGGAAATTTGCCGCGATCGGGGCGGGCTGCCGGGTCAGCCTGGATCTTCGCTTCAACGTCAGCGGCAGCCTGTTCCTGCGCCCCTTTCAGCGCAACTTTTCACGCATGGCCGACCGCATGGTCGATGATTTCACGCGCCGCGCTCACCAGGTTCATGGTCGCTGAGCGGATTTCGATCGAGGTGGCGGCCGGCCTGCCGCGGCGGCAGGTGGTGATTCCGCTCGAGGTGGCGCCGGGAACGACGCTGGCCGGGGCGGTGGCCCTGGCCGAATTGTCGAGCGTATTGCCGGAACTGGAAATCGACGAGAACCGCCTGGGAATCTTCGGAAAACTTCGCCCGCCGGACACGGTGCTGCGCGATGGTGATCGAGCCGAGGTCTATCGCCCGCTGGCCGCCGACCCCAAGGAGATCCGGCGTCAGCTGGCCGAACTGGCGCGACGAACCGGAAAAAAGGACTGAAGAACGGGCCCGGGCCTCAGGGCGCGGGGCCGCCGCGCTCCTCGTCCTGCAGGGTGTCGAGATCCTGAATCGGCGTCTCTTCCGGGTTCTGCAGTTCATCGAGCGCCTCGCTGGCCATGCTCTCCTCGTCGAGATAGCTTCCCTCGATGGAGGCGAGCAAGTTGTTCTCGAAAAACAGGGTCAGCACGCGAAGTCTGGGATCGCCGCCGCGCTTTGCATAGGAGTTCATGTAGTCCCAGCGATCGCGGTGGAACGGACTCTGGATGGAAGGTGTTCCGAGCAGTACCTGGACCTGGCGCTTGGTCATGCCGGTTTCCAGCTGGGCCACGTCATCGTTGTCGAGAACGTTGCCTTGCTGGATGTCCTGCTTGTAGGCCAGGGCGCTGCAGCCAGACAACAGCACGGCTGCCAGAACGGCGAGAAGAGTCGTTGGGAGTTGGGCTTGTCTCATGCGGACGATGATACAATAATTGTCCAGTTTACGGGTCATCCAGGCAGGTTGCAGCATGCAGGGACAAAGCAGCGAATTAAAGAAGGCCGGCCTGAAGGTCACTCACCCGCGCAGGCAGATTCTGCGCCTGCTGGAGACGACCGACCAGAAGCACATGACGGCCGACGATATCTATCGGGCCCTGGTCGATTACGGTGAGGAAATCGGCCTGGCCACCGTCTACCGCGTTCTCGCCCAGTTCGAAGCCGCCCACCTTGTCCGCAAGCACCTGTTCGACGATGGTACCGGCCGCTCCCAGCAGGCCTGCTACGAACTCGACGAGGGTGACCACCACGATCACATGGTCTGCCTGGAAACCGGTGAAGTGCTTGAATTCTTCGACGAGGCCATCGAAAAGCGCCAGGAAGAAATCGCGGCCGAGCACGGCTACGAGATCATCGATCACTCCATGGTGCTCTACGTCAGGCCCCGCAAACAGTAGTTAATAAAGCGGTTTTCGCGGTTCGGGCCCGCCTCAGGCGCCTAATTAGCCGCATGGCCCACTAGCTTCAGCATTTCACTGGCGTGGGCGAGGGACTTGTCCGAGTCGGCACTGCCCAGCATCCGGGCAATTTCACGCTGCCGCGCCGAATCGTCCAGTGCGGTAACGCTCAGGTCCGTACCCGTTTTGCCCTTGGCCTTGTGAACGCGAAGCTGGTGATCGGCACAGGCGGCCACCTGCGCCAGGTGCGTCACGCACATTGCCTGACCGGCTCCGGCGACTTCGCGCAGGAAGCGACCGACGGTATGCGCCGTCTCGCCGCCGACGCCGGCGTCGACCTCGTCGAAAATCCGCGTTTTCGCGCTTTCCTGGCCGTCGGTGGCGATCATCAGGGCAAGCGCTACTCGCGAGAGCTCACCCCCGGATGCAACCCGTGACAAGGGCTGAAGCGCCTGGCCCGGATTGGCGCAGAACTCGATCAGGACGCGGTCCATGCCGTGACGGCCGGGGACTGCCTCCGGATCGGGTTCGACCCTGAATTCGATGCGGGCGGCATCCATGCCCAGCTCGGCCAGGCGCGCGCTCACTGCGGCCGACAGTTCTTCGGCTGCTTTCTGACGCGACCGGCTGAGGGACTCGGCGGCCTTGCGCCATTCGCCGGCACTTCGCTCCAGCGCCTGTTCGAGTTCCCGTCGTTTTTCCCCCTGGTTTTCGAGGGCGTCGACGCGTTCGCCCAGTCGCACCGTCAGGTCGGTCAACTCGCCCGGCGGCACGCGGTGCTTGCGCGCCAGATCGAGGGCTTTCTCGAGCCGGCGGTTGACTTGGGCCAGGCGTTCGGGGTCGCCGCCGTCTTCACTGCCCAGGCGCTCGAGCGTAGCCTGGGCTTCGTCGATGTTGATCAGGGACTCCTCGAGCATCCCCGCCGTCTCCTCGAGCCCCGGCTCGAGCGCACGCACGGGCTCGAGCGCCTGAATGGCGCGCTGGATGAGGCTGCGGGCATCGGGGCCGTCGTCGCTATCGAGGGCTGTGCCGGCGCTGGCGATGGCCAGGCGCACGTCGTCGCTTCGGGCCAGGCGTTCCTGTTCCTGTTCGAGCGATTCGAACTCTCCCTCGGCCAGCGCGAGGTCGGACAGCTCCCGCAGCTGAAAGCGAAGCAGTTCGAGCTGATCGACATCGCCCACGTCGGCCTCGAGCTCGTCGAGAGCCGCCCGGGCTTCGCGCCAGCGTTGATGGCAGGCGGCGACGGCGTCGAGCCGGTCGCCGTCGATGCCCCGATCGAGCAATCCGCGCTGTACCGCGGGCTTCTCGAGCTGCTGGTGTTCGTGCTGGCCGTGTATTTCGACCAGCAGGCTGCCGAGTTCGGACAGTTGCCCGACGGTCGCCGAGCGCCCGTTGATCCACGCCCGCGAGCCGCTCGGAGCGGTCAGCAGCCGCCGTATGATCAGTTCGTCGCCTTCGTCGAGCGCCTGCTCGGCGAGCCATGCCTTCGCCGCACCCGCTTCATCGAGCGTGAATATCGCCTCGAGCTCCGCCTGCTTGTGTCCGTCGGCAATCAGGCCTGATTCGGCCCGATCGCCGAGCAGCAGTCCGAGTGCGTCGACGAGGATGGATTTTCCCGCGCCGGTTTCGCCGGTGATTGCGGTAAATCCGGGTTCAATGTCGATTTCGAGTTCGCTGATGATGGCGAAATTGCGAATCGCGAGGTGACGAAGCATGCAGCGTTCCGGTCGGGCCAGAAGGTCCACAAACTAGCACCAAGAACCCGCTTGGGCAATGCCGGTTGTATTGGCGAGACCCGGCCCCCATTGTTGCGCGCAGGATCAACACTTTCACGACCGAGGCAAACCAATATGGGCGATAACAACGAAGCAACCGGGTCTGCGAGCGAGCAGGCCGAGGAACAGGTTTCGAAGGCCGACGTTGACGTGGAAGCAGGCGGCGAGCCGACCGAGGAACAGTCGAACGCGCTCGAACGCGAGGTCGACAAGCTCCGCGAGGCCCTGATGCGCACGCGAGCTGACATGGACAACATGCAAAAGCGTGCCGAGCGCGACATGTCCAAGGCGCGTCGCTACCAGCACGAAGCCATCATGCGCGACCTGCTTCCGGTTATCGACGGGCTCGAGCAGGGGCTTGAGAACGCCAGCGAAGGCGATTCCGCGCGCGAAGGTCTCGAACTCACGCGCAAGCTTCTGCTCAAGGCCCTCGAGGACCACGGGCTGGAGGTGCTCAACCCCGAGGGAGAGCGTTTCGACCCGCAGTGGCACGAGGCCATGAGCATGCAGCCAAGCGAGGACGCCGAACCCGATACCGTCCTGATGGTGCTGCAGAAGGGATATCGCCTCGACGACCGGCTGCTGCGCGCCGCTCGCGTGATCGTCGCCAGCGAGCCCTGACGCAGTCTGCGGCCCCGGCGATGATTGAAATGACGCGCCGCGGGCCCCACTAAACGGCTAGAGCATTGATTAGTGCATCAGAGCACTTTGATCAAACCGAGTTTCAAAACGAATCGAACAGGATCAAGAAACCATGAGCAAGACAATCGGCATTGACCTGGGAACCACCAATTCCTGCGTCGCCGTCATGGAAGGCGGCAAGACGCGCGTTATCGAAAACGCCGAGGGCGATCGTACGACGCCTTCTGTCGTCGCCTTTACCAAGGACGACGAAGTTCTGGTTGGCCAGCCGGCCAAGCGCCAGGCTGTAACCAACCCGGACCGCACCCTTTATGCGGTCAAGCGCCTGATCGGCCGCAAGTTCAACGAGAAAGTCGTCCAGAAGGACATCAAGCTCGTCCCCTACAAGATCATCGAGGCCGACAACGGCGATGCCTGGGTGCAGGTGGGCGACAAGAAGATGGCGCCGCCGGAAATTTCCGCGCGCGTTCTGATGAAAATGAAGAAGACCGCCGAGGAATACCTGGGCGAGGAAGTCACCGAAGCGGTTATCACCGTGCCGGCCTACTTCAACGACTCGCAGCGCCAGGCGACCAAGGACGCCGGCAAGATCGCCGGTCTCGAGGTCAAGCGCATCATCAACGAGCCGACGGCGGCTTCGCTGGCCTACGGCCTGGACAAGGAAGGCGGTGACCGCAAGGTCGCGGTCTACGATCTCGGCGGCGGCACCTTCGATATCTCGATCATCGAAATCGCCGAAGTCGACGGTGAGAAGCAGTTCGAAGTGCTGGCCACCAACGGCGATACCTTCCTGGGTGGCGAAGACTTCGACTTCAGGCTGATCGACTACCTTGCCGGCGAGTTCAAGAAAGAGCAGGGCATCGACCTGCACAATGATCCGCTGGCGCTCCAGCGCCTGCGCGAAGGCGCCGAGCGCGCCAAGATCGAGTTGTCCTCGGCGCAGCAGACCGAGATCAACCTGCCCTACATCACGGCTGATCAGGCCGGGCCGAAGCACCTCAACATCAAGGTGACGCGCTCCAAGCTGGAGTCCCTGGTCGAGGAGCTGGTCAAGCGCTCGATCGAGCCCTGCCGCACGGCGCTCAACGACGCCGGGCTGAAGGTCGATGACGTCGACGAGGTCATCCTGGTCGGTGGGCAGACGCGTATGCCGGCGGTGCAGAAGGCCGTGGCCGATTTCTTCGGCAAGGACCCGCGCAAGGACGTCAACCCGGACGAAGCCGTGGCCGTGGGTGCCGCCATTCAGGGTGGTGTGTTGTCGGGCGACGTCAAGGACGTTCTCCTGCTCGACGTCACGCCGCTGTCGCTGGGTATCGAAACCCTCGGCGGCGTGTTCACCAAGCTGATCGAGAAGAACACGACGATTCCCACGCGCGCCTCGCAGGTGTTCTCCACCGCCGAAGACAACCAGTCGGCAGTGACGGTGCACGTGCTCCAGGGTGAGCGTGAGCAGGCGTCGGCCAACAAGTCGCTGGCCCGCTTCGACCTGACGGGCATCCCGGCCGCCCCCAGGGGCGTGCCGCAGATCGAAGTCACCTTCGACATCGATGCCAACGGCATCCTCCATGTCTCGGCGAAGGACCAGGCCACCGGCCGCGAGCAGAAGGTCGAGGTCAAGGCCGGTTCGGGCCTGTCTGACGAAGAGATCGATCAGATGGTGCGCGACGCCGAAACCCACCGCGAGGAAGACAAGAAGTTCCATGAACTGGTCGCCGCGCGCAACAACGCCGACAGCGTGGCACACGCCACCCGAACCAGCCTGGAAGAACACGGTGACAACCTTGACGACTCGGTCAAGAAGCAGATCGAGGATGCCCTGGCCAAGGTCGACGAGGCCATGAAGGGTGACGACAAGGAAGCCATCGAGTCTGCCGTGGGTGAACTGCAGCAGGCCGGCTCCGAGCTCTACAAGGCCGCCGCCGAAAAGGCCCAGGCCGAAGAGGGCGGCACGGAAGCCGGCAACGAGCAGAGCGGCGAATCGGCCTCCGGTGAAGAGGAAGTGGTCGACGCCGAGTTCACCGAAGTCGACGATGACGACAAGAAATGATTGGTGATTTGGTGCTTTAGTGTTTTGGTGTTTTGGTTGGAGAGGTGTTCAACGTTTCCACTGACGGATGCGTTGAAGCCTCTCCAGGCCATTTCACCAAAAGACCAAAAAACCAACGAACCAAAGAACCAGGTTTATGGCTGCTGACTACTACGACATTCTCGGCGTTTCGCGCGAAGCGTCCACTGACGAAATCCGCAAGGCCTACCGGCGGAAGGCGCGTAAGTATCATCCGGATCGCAATCCGGACGATCCCGACGCCGAGAATAAATTCAAAGAGGTTCGCGAGGCCCACGACGTGCTCAAGGATGAGCAGAAGCGTTCGGCCTACGACCGCTTCGGGCATGCCGGTGTCAACGGTGGCATGGGCGGTGGCGGCGCGGGGGCACAGGGCGGCTTCGGCGACATCAACGATATCTTCGGCGACATTTTCGGCGATATCTTCGGCGGGGGGCGTCGACGACAGAGCCAGTCGCGTCGCGGCCAGGACCTGCGCTACACCCTTGAACTCGATCTCGAGGAAGCCGTTGCCGGCATCGAGAAGGAAGTCAGCCTGCCCACGCTGGGCGAGTGCAGCACCTGTAGCGGCACCGGCTCGAAGAGCGGCAAGCTCGACGTGTGCTCCACCTGCGGTGGTCAGGGCCAGGTTCGCATGCAGCAGGGCTTCTTCTCGGTCCAGCAAGCCTGCCCGGCCTGTCGCGGCAGCGGCCGGACCATTAAGGACCCCTGCGGTGACTGCAGCGGAACGGGCCAGGTGCGCGAAACCAAGACCCTGCAGATCAATATTCCCGCTGGCGTCGATACCGGCGACCGCATTCGCCTCAGCGGCGAGGGCGGGGCCGGCGCGCAGGGCGGCGGCGCCGGTGACCTGTACGTGGATATCCAGGTGCGTCCCCATCCGTTGTTCCAGCGCGACGGCGATGACCTGTTCTGCGAGGTGCCCATCAGCATCACCACGGCCGCCCTGGGCGGTCAGATGAAGGTGCCCACGCTTGACGGCTCCGTCATGCTCAAGATTCCGCCCGAAACGCAGTCCGGCAAGGTATTCCGCCTGCGCGGCAAGGGCGTGCAGTCCGTGCGGTCGCGCAGCGCCGGCGACTTGCTCTGCCGGGCCGATGTTGAAACCCCGGTCAATCTCACGCGCGACCAGAAGGACCTGCTCAAGCAGCTGCAGGACACGCTCCACGATCAGCCGGAGCAGAGCCCGCAGTCTTCCGGATGGACCGACCGGGTCAAGAGCTTCTTCGATCGAATGGGATTCTGACCGGTACGACCCAAATGCGGTAGGCTTGCCGTATGAGCCTACAGATTCTCGTTAGCGGCGCCACGGGTGCAGTGGGCCGCAACATTGTCGAAGTCATCGAGTCCGATGATCACCTGTCGCTTGCGGGCGAGGCGACCAGCCGCAATTTTTTCGAGCCGGATGTTGAAGCCGATGTCATCGTCGACTTCTCCCATCCCGACTTGTTCGAGCACATCGTGCACTTTGCCACTCGCCGGCGTATTCCCCTGGTGACGGGAACCACCGGCCTGGGCCAGAAGCGCCAGTGCGAGCTGTATGAAGCCGCAGAAAGTATCGCGGTCTGCCAAGCGGCGAATTTCAGTATCGGCGTTACCCTGATGGTTCAGCTGGCGGATCAGGCTACCCGGGCACTGGGCGAAGATTTCGATATCGAGATCCTGGAAGCCCACCACCGCCGAAAGCTCGATGCGCCCTCCGGAACGGCGCTGTGGCTGGGCGAGACCGTGGCGCAGGCACGCGGCCAGAAGCTCGCCGACCATGCCGTAAACGACCGCAGCCAGCACCGCCGGGCGCGGGCGCCGGGCGAAATCGGGTTTCAGGCGATTCGGGGGGGGGACGTGGCCGGCGAGCACACGGTCTACTTTCTCGCAGACGGCGAGCGTCTCGAGCTGACCCATCGCGCCAGCGACCGGCGCGTATTCGCGCGCGGCGCGCTGCTGGCGGCACGCCGGATCATCGATGAACCGGCCGGACTCTTCGACTTCTCAGACCTGTTACTCAAGGCGACCTGATTTCGACCCGAAATCGACCCGAAATCGACCGATAGAGTTTGACACCCCCGAATTCCTCGACTAAAATGCGCGGCTTGTTGTGGGGCCATAGCTCAGCTGGGAGAGCGCTACAATGGCATTGTAGAGGTCGGCGGTTCGATCCCGCCTGGCTCCACCAAACTAGGTTTCTGAAAGCTTCGAGTTCGACGTTTTCAGTCCCCATCGTCTAGAGGCCTAGGACACTGCCCTTTCACGGCAGCGACCGGGGTTCGAATCCCCGTGGGGACGCCATCATAGAAAAAGCCCGCCTCCGCGCGGGCTTTTTGTATGATGGCGTCCCCACGCCGCATTCGAACCCACCTATCCGAAGCACGTGCCTTCGATAACCCCAGCCGCCATCCGAAGCCACAATCCTCCCAGCCACCCCCTCCAGGGTTCGAACCGAGCGAAGCGAGCTCGCTGACGCGTAGCGTCAGCCATCCCCGTGACGGCCGGTTCCCGCTCAATGCGGGAACCGGCCGTGGCCACAATGAGCCACCAAGCCTCAACTGCATGCCCCCCATTGTGCGGGCCTTTTCCGTATATGGCGTCCCCACACGCTTCGACCCACCTATCCGAAGCACGTGCCCTCGACAACCCCACCCGCCATCCGAAGCCACAATCCTCCCAGCCACCCCCTCCAGGGTTCGAACCGAGCGAAGCGAGCTCGCTGACGCAAAGCGTCAGCCATCCCGTGACGGCCGGGGTCCCGCTCAATGCGGGACCCGGCCCGTGGCCGACAACGAGCCACCAAGCCTCAACTCATGCCCCCATTGTGCGGGCCTTTTCCGTACATGGCGTCCCCATACGCTTCGAACCCCCCTATTCGAAGCACGTGCCCTCGATAACCCCACCCGCCATCCGCAGCCACAATCCTCCCAGCCACCCCCTCCAGGGTTCGAACCGAGCGAAGCGAGCTGCGCTGACGCCAGCGTCAGCCATCCCGGTGACGGCCGGGTCCGGCTCGATGCGCGAGCCGGCCGTGGACAGGACGAGCCCCCAAACTTAAGCAATGTTGCCACCGCCGTTCAAAAAGTTCGCTCATCGTGGTTTCCCTGCCGAGTCAGTCCGTTCCGATCAACACCGCCCCGTCGGGTAGGTCGGCCGTGAAGGGCCCGGCAATCGCCGGGGTCTGGACATCCGGGTCGTTGGTGGGCCCGGGTCCCAGGCCGGCATCCGGCCAGGCTGAGGCTGGGTCGGCGTCCAGATTCGGCACGGCCCGGCCGCGTCCCACCACGGCGCCTTGTCGGCGTACCTCTCCGGCATCGAACTGTTCGTTGCGCAGGCTGACGCCAGCAGCACTTCGGTGGCGATGATTGCGTACTTTCCGAGTCGTTCGGGCAGGGTCGATTTACCGTTGATCGCCACAATTGCAGCATAGCGTCGGTGCTGCGGGTCCGCCAACTTCGTCGACCATTACCAACCGCGGGTGCCGGGGCCGCCCTTGAACGGGCCGGTAACCCAGGAAAGGATTCAGCCGCCGTAGAAGTCGCCCTGCTGGGCCTGGACCCGTTCGCCTGCGACGAAGCAGGCGTCCACACGGCCGGCATAAAACGATACGAAATCCTTGATGGCCGGATCGCTGGGGTCCGGGTAGGCCCAGGCGACGTCTCGGATCAGCCCCTCATCGGTCACCAGGTGCCAGTAACGGGCCTGCCCCTTCCACTCGCAGAACGTGCGCGTATTGCTGGGTTCGAGCCGCTCGAAGTCGACATCGGCCGGGGGAAAGTAGAAGCAGGGCGGGTGTGAGGTTTCGAGAATCCGGACGCCGTCAGTGGTTTCCGCCAGCCGCCGGCCGTTCGTGTTCGACCCGCAACGGCCAGTCCACGGCCTCGATACGGGGCGGGCGCGGATAGTCCCAGACGGATTCCTTGGGGATGTCGGTCATCGCAGCATTTCGCTCGAGTTTGCCTGTCAGCAGTCTCGCGCGACGGCGTGAAGAAAGCGTCCCGTCTCCCGGTGGAAGACGGGACTGCATTCCTTCGTTCTCAACGGCGCCCGCTTAAACGCTGCGCTTGCGCTCGATCCAGTCATCGACGACCCGCTCGAGCAGGGTCAGCGGCAGGGCGCCGTTGCCCAGGATCTGGTCGTGGAACTCGGGCAGGCTGAAGTCGTCTCCCAGTTCCCGTCGGGCGCGCTCGCGAAGCGCCAGGATCTTCATCATGCCCACCTTGTAGGCCAGGGCCTGGCCGGGCATGACCAGGTAGCGTTCGATCTCCGCGGTCACGTCCTTCTCGCCCATGCCGGTGTGTTCGAGCATGTAGTCGATGGCCTCTTCGCGCGTCCAGCGCTTGTGGTGCATGCCGGTGTCGACTACAAGGCGAACGGCGCGGAACATTTCGGCCTGCAGGCGGCCCAGGTTGTCGAGCGGGTCGTCCTGGAAGCCGATTTCCCGGGCCAGCTGTTCGGTATACAGCGCCCAGCCCTCGGAGTAGGCCGTGAAGGGAATCAGGCGACGGAACATCGGAATACCGTCGAGCTCCTGCGTGATGGCGATCTGGAAATGGTGCCCGGGAATGGCCTCGTGATAGGCCAGGGTGCGCATGCTGAAGCGGGGCACTTCCGATACCTCGCGCAGGTTGGCAAAGAATACGCCCGGGCGCTCGCCGTCGAGCGACGGCCGCTGGTAGTAGGCGCCTGCTGCGGTCTCTTCGGAAAACTCGGGCACGCGCCTGACTTCGACGCCGGTTTCCGGTCGAAGGTTGAAATACTCGTCCATGGCCGGATCGATCTCGTCGATGATCGCCTGGTAGTCGGCCAGGATCTGTTCGCGCCCTTCGTCGCTGTCGGGGTAGAGCTGGTCGGGGCGCTCCGACAGGGTCTGGACACGCTCGCCGATGCTGCCTTCGCTCAGGCCCTCATTGCGCAGGATGGCGTCCATCTCGCGCCCGATTCGTTCGACTTCGCTCAGGCCGATCTCATGGATTTCGTCGGCACTCATCTCGGTGGTCGTGTGCTGCCGGATGGCCTGGCGGTAGAACGCATCGCCGTCGGGCAGGCGCCACACGCCGCCGTTGCTCGTTGCCTTCGGTTCGAGTTCACGCAGGTAGGCGAGCAGCTCTTCGTAGGCGGGGTAGACGGATTGCTCGACCGCATCGACGGCCTGCGCACGCAGTTGCTTGCGGCGTTCTGCGGCCAGTTCCGATTCATCGATCTCGGCCATCTTCTCGTCGAGGCTGGTCACGAGCAGGTGATCGGATGGTGCGCTGTCGAGGAAGCCCTCGACCTGGTCGATGACCTTGGTGACGGCAAAGGACGGCGGCAGAATGTCGCGCTCTTCCCGGATGCGAAGCCCCGCGAGCACGCCGTCGAACTTCTCGTCGAACTGGTTCAGGCGCGCGATGTAGTGTTCGGCGCCCAGCTCGTCTTCGACGACATGTTGCTGAACCATGAAGTCGGGCACGTTGCTCTGCACGCCGAACATCTGGTTGACCGGAAAGTTGTGGAAGCGCCAGCGGTCGGCTTCCGCCATCTGGTTCGACATGAAAAAGTCGAACACGTCATAGGACAGGAGGGCCTGGCCCTCATAGTCCGACCGGTCGTAGCGCTTGAAGGTCTCGTACTCGTCGCGCCAGAAGGCCAGCATCTCCTCGCCGGCCTGGGGCGAGGAATCGCTCAGCTCGGCATTGTGACCGCGAATCCCGAACTGATCGAGAATCCGCAGCGAGGTCAGCATCTCCGGCTGCTGCAGGCTGAACTTCAGGAAGGCCCGCGTGTAGAACCAGTCGATCGACAGCGGCTTGAAATACCAGAAATTGGCGAACAGCAGCACGCCGGCGAACATCAGAACGGCGAGGCTTGCGGCGCCCCACTTGAGAATCTTCTTGAACATGGACTTCGGGTCAGGGGTGCGAGCGCGGCAGACTAACGCGTCGACCGCGCTCGCACGCCTGCCAGAAGTCATGCCTCTACAAGCTGGACTGCTGCGGTAACCTGATCTCGAAACGCTCGCCGAAAGTGGCCTTGATGCGGGCCCGCCAGACCGACTCGCCATCGCAGATCACGACGAGTTCTTCGCCGATATGCTCGCCGGTAAACTTCTTCATTTGCGCGGCTGCAGGCTCGGTCAGCGCGATCATCAGGCGCTCGCTGTCCTCGGCGCGCCGCGACACGCTCCGGATTGCGCTCTCGTTGACAACGGCTTCGCCAACGGGCTGGCCGTCGGCATAGGCGTGGACGTTGAAGTCCGAAGCGCAGGGCGCGGGCAGCCCGGTCTCGGCCGTGGCCGAGCCGATTGACAGGGCAAACAGGATGGCAATTACGATTCGCATGGCTCCCTCTACTGATTGATGTGTAGAGTAAGTACTTGGGGCCCGGGCAGTTATTGTCAAGTAACTCAGGGGATTACCACCAGGCTTCCGCTGGAGCGTCGCCCGAAAAGGGCGGCGAAGGCCCGGCCGGCTTCTTCGAGCTTGTAGGTTTGCGTCGGCGCGGGATTGATCGCGCCGGTCATCGTCCACTCTGCCAGGGTCTTGATCACGGGCGGGACGACGCTCGGATCATCCATTACCGTACCGCCCCAGTTGACGCCATGAAGCGAACAGCGCTTGAGCAAGGGCAGGTTCATCGGGATCTTCGCGATGCCGGCGACAAAGCCGACCACCAGGAAGCGCCCGCCGGGCGCCATCAAGCGTAGCGCCGCTTCGGACATGTCGCCGCCGACCGGGTCGTAGACGGCGTCGACGCCGCGCTTGTTGGTGGCGGCCTTGACTTCGTCGCGCCAGCCGTCCTGCGTGTAGTCGACGACCTGATCCGCGCCGTGATCCAGGCAGTGCTGGCGCTTGTCTTCGCTCGAGGCGCAGGCAATGACTTTCGCGCCCAGCGCCTTGGCGCACTCGATGGCGGTTGTTCCCGTACTGCCCGACGCCCCCAGTACCAGGACGGTCTCGCCTTCGCTGCACCCGCCCGATTTCGCGCAGCCCGTAGAGACTGGTCGCCCAGGAAATGAAGAAGTTGGCTGCGTTGACCGCTTCGATGCCCGGCGGCAGCGGCGCGCAGGAACTGGCTGGCAGCACGATTTGCTCGGCCATGCCGCCGTGCAGGGCGAAGGCGGCGACGGTATCGCCGGCCTTGAGATGTTCGACGCCATCGCCCACCGATTCGACCGTGCCGGCGAGCGAACTGCCGGGCACGAAGGGCAGGTCGGGGCGAAGCTGGTAGTCGCCGCGAATCAGTAGCCCGTCGAAGAAGCCCACGCCGATGCCGGCGACGTCGAGCCGGACCTCGCCGGCGCCCGGCGCTGCCGGGGATGGGATGTCGCTGACTTCAATGGCGGCGGGGTCGCCGAACTCGTGGATCTGGATGGCTCGCATGAATCGTTTCCCGGTATGGCTGACCGGCCATTATCCACGCTTGCGGCTGGGCAAGAGAAACGATCCGCCGACCCGGCCGGGTCAGTGCTTGCGACCGCGCCCGGACACGCCGTGGTGAACGCAGATGATGGTCATGCCCTCGCCGCACCGTCCGGCACGGGACTAAGCGGGCGGATCGTTGCCGGGGGACGACTGCTTCGCGGCCGAGAATGCCGCGCCGGACAGGACCTCCTCCAGGATTGCCTGTTCGATGGCGTGTCGTTGCCCGGAAGGCACGGGAAGGCGGATGATCAGATGCACTTCCCCTGCGGTTGGCACGTGGATGGAAACACAAGGCTCCACCGACGGCAATCCGAGCCCGAGCCGCGCGGTGACGTGGGTCATGTGCTTTCGCGCGTCCTCGATGTACGACGCGCAACGGCGTTTGGCGGCGTCCAGAAAGGCCTGGCGAGCTCCGGGCCAGTCGTCTTCACGTTTGAACGGCACCGAGAAAACGTGAAAGCCGAATTTTTCCGTGAAGCTCTCCTTCGATCACTGGTTCGGAGACGAGCAACGCATTGGGGATCAGGACCTCCTCCAGGATTGCCTGTTCGATGGCGTGTCGTTGCCCGGAAGGCACGGGAAGGCGGATGATCAGATGTACTTCCCCCGCGGTTGGCGCGTGGATGGAAACACAAGGCTCCACCGATGGCAACCCGAGCCCGAGCCGCGCGGTGACCCGGGTCATGTGCTTTCGTGCGTCCTCGATGTACGACGCGCAACGGCGTTTGGCGGCGTCCAGAAAGGCCTGGCGAGCGCCGGGCCAGTCGTCTTCACGTTTGAACGGCACCGAGAAAACGTGAAAGCCGAATTTTTCCGTGAAGCTCTCCTTGATCACTGGTTCGGAAACGAGCAACGCATTGGGGAGGGTCACCATGCGGCCGGTACGCTGGTGGATCGACTTGCCCGGCCCGACCTCGAGAAGGGTCGTGGTCAGCAGATTGTGGTCGATTACGTCGCCGCGAAAATCCTTGATCTGGACACGGTCGCCAAGATTGAACGCACTCGAGCTGCTCTTGATCAGCGAGCCACTCAGGCAGAGGATGAGTTCCTTCGTGGCAACCACGAAAGCGATTGCGATGGCGACGACCGACAGGGCCAGCGTGCGAAGCTCGCTGCCCCAGATCAGGATGAGACCCAGCAGCAGTAGCAGCAGCAGGCCGTTGCGCGAGTTGACCAGCCATTTCCGGCGCAGCTCCGTGGCGGTCACGTTGCGGCGGATGTAGCGAACGACAAGAAAACGGACCAGGATCATCGCGGCCAGCAAGATCGCGGTGCTGATCAGCAGGCTGACGATCGAATCCGGCATCGTGAAACTCGGCAGGGAACTCATGTCGGGCATCATTTATCCGGCCCCTCGAATACGTAGAGGGGTATTTTAGCAGTGTAAGATCCGCCGCCTACCGTTTCCGGCAAGCGCGTGCCTCAAATCTGGAGATTGAATAGCCCGATTAGGCCAAAGACAATCAGGTAGGCCGCAACGATGTATCGCAAAAGGCTCGGTACCAGGAGAATGGCAATGCCTGCAATCAAGGCGATCAATGGGGCGAGTTGGAAGTCGATGGTCATGAGAACGCTCCTTGCTTCATGGGTTCATTTGGAACAAAAAAACCGGCCCGGGGAATATCCCCGGACCGGTGCAGCATCAGTCTTCAAACTTCTCTAAAGGCAAAAGCCTAGATCCATCGACGCGTCGTTAGAACGACGCCGGTGAGCATACACAGAAGGCCGCCAAGCGCAAACCAGGGGAGGGCGGTGGCAGTTGCCGGCAATACTTCAGGGCGCGTATCACGCCGTGCGACCGCTCGTTCTGTTTGTACAGGCTCCGGCGCGATAACTGTGGCAACCTGTTCCGGCGGAACGCCGGGCTGCGTGGAGAATCCGTACTGGCCTTCCGGTACGTACAGATTAATCAAGTCAGTCGTTCGCAAGCGGTTGAATGGTGTCGGCCGATCGTCGATGTAGGCGACCTGGTTTTCCGCCGGCATCAGGGTCACATTTTCAACAGTGCGGCCACGTCGATTCTGAACGTTGAAGACGACATTCCCGTCGCGTTGAATTTCCCTGAACTTGGCGTCGAAGCGGGCCCAGGACTGGCCGTCGACCATGACAACTTCCTGACAGGCATCAATCAGGCGAGGGTGGTTCTTGAGCATATTGTCATTCCAGTCCACACTTTCACAAGATGTTTTTGCCGTTTGCTTGTCCGGAAAGGCTTCCTGCGATGTCTGGGCGCCGGCAGAAGCTACCAGGGCGAGGCCCAGCAGTCCGGCTGTCATGGTTGTTGCGTTGAATCTTTTCATTACTATAACCTCATGGTTTTCAGTGGATAAATTCGGAAGCTTCCGCCCGCACGACGAATCGCTGCGGTGCATTGCCGACGAAATAGAATGGGTAACACGTCAGGAGTGTGAGAACTGATTGGCCGGTTTCGTCGAGTACGTGTACATCAGTAGGCTCGACCACCGACAGTTCAGTAACGATGTAGGACTGCGTTTGGTCGGGCATTTCAAGGTTGATCAGGTCGCCGATTTCCAGATCCTTCAGGCCGCGAAAATGAATATCGCGGTGTGCGGCAATCGCGACATTTCCTCTGCTGCCTGGAAGAGATGTCCCTTCAACTATGCCCGGGCCGCGCCGCAGCACCTTTTCCTCGGTGCCGTAACGAACTGGAAGCTCCATCCCGATCTCGGAAATGCGCAAGATTGCGAGTACGCCGTCGTCTGATGACGGGTCGGAGTCGGTCGCAGGGGCCGTGGCCGTTCCAGATGTGACGTGTTGCAAGGGTTTCTGCGCGCGATTGCGCACTTCAGCCGAGTGCTTGGACTCTTCGAAGGCGGCAAGGCCGCGCTTTCGTTCGATCTCCCCCAATGCTTGCGCACCGAAGAAGATCAGCATCAGTACGATGCCGATACTCCAGAAGAGGATTTCGAGTCGCTGCCTCACAGTATCGTCTTACCGAAGCCGCATCGAGTTGATTACCGACTTGACGCCAGCAACCTGGCGCGCACGCGCGACGGCCATATCGATATCGTCCTGGGAGTTGACAAAGCCGCTGAGCTGCACTTCGCCCTTGAAGGTCTCGACATTGATTTGCGAGCTCTTGAGGGTCGAATCATTGAAGATCGCGGCCTTGACCTTGGTTGTGATGACCGTGTCATCGATGTACTCGCCCGTTCCGGATGTCGTGTCCGTGGAAGCGCAGCCCGCGAGCACGGTCAGCAGGCCAATCAATACGAGTGCGGGAAAAGCCTTTATTGCGATTTTCATGGTCCAAATCCAGTTATTGCGATGTCGTTTAGTTGAGGGCAATGATGCGCCTGTGTGACCCGGGCGTCTGTGCGTTGGCGAACGGATCGAAACCCGCTAGTGGGGCATGCGGCAAGTTAGGTAACACTCAGAGCCACTGTGCCGGTGCGAGTCAAGGCGCGCTTTGCAGGGAATGGTTGTTCCCTTTCCAAGAAACGCAACGCCGAGTCGCGCCGGCACGTGGCTCCGAAGGCCGCCGCACAAGCGCCGTGGGCTGCGTTGCACTCGCTTGAATTGGCGACACCAGTCCTGCGCTCGCGCGCCTTGCCCACAACGCTTGTGCGACGGCTGAGTGTCACCTAACTTGCCGCATGCCCCACTAGGTACGTCAGCGAACAGAGTGATTTGCTTTTCGGTGGCATTCTTGGGTGCACCTAATTAGAGAGATACCTGGTATGCAAATTCTTAATCGCTTAGCGGCTATTCTTCTTCTTCTCGCCTTGGGCGCGTGTGCAGTCAATCCCGTGACCGGGGATCGCCAGCTTGCGATGGTGTCGGAAAGCCAGGAGATTGAAATCGGGCGCCAGGTGGCGGCCTCCGCCGAGGCGCAGTTCGGGCTGGTGGATGACCCGGCCCTGCAGGACTATGTGCATCGCCTCGGGACCCAGCTCGCTCAGGCCTCCGAGAGGCCCGACTTGCCCTGGACCTTTCGCGTCGTGGACGACCCGACCCCCAATGCCTTTGCCGCGCCGGGCGGGTATATTTTCATCACCCGCGGGCTGCTGACACTGCTTCGTAACGAGGCGGAGCTGGTGAGCATCCTGGGCCACGAGATCGGACACGTGACAGCCCGACATTCCGTCGCCATGATGAGCCGGGCCCAGCTTGCCCAGCTCGGCCTCGGTATTGCATCCATCCTCCGGCCCGAGGAAGCCGAACAATACGGCAGCCTGGCCGCCGGGGGGCTGCAGTTGCTGTTTCTCAGCTACGGCCGCGAGGCCGAGCGGGAAGCCGACGACCTTGGCTATCGATATGCCGTTGAGCAGGACTATGACGTCCGCGAGATGGTCAACGTCTTCGCTTCACTGCAACGGTCAGCCGAGTTTGGCCGGCCAGAATCCCGTCCCAAGCTGGGCTCGCCTCGCATCCGTACCCCGAGGAGAGAATTCGGCGGATCGAGAAAAGCCTCGCCATCCTGCCGGCGGCCTCAAGCCCGAGACGTATCGGCGAAGCCGACTACCTGGCGCGCATCGACGGCCTGGACTACGGGGTCAATCCCAGGGATGGCTACTTCGACGGGAATCGCTTCCTTCATCCTGAACTTGCTTTCCGAATTAATTTTCCACAGGGCTGGCGCATGCAGAACATGGCGCAGGCGGTTGTGGCCGGTAGTCCGAAAGAGGACGCGTTGATCCAGCTGATGCTGGCAGAAGGCGCTCCGAAGGAGGCAGCCGACAAGTTCTTCACCCAGGAGGGGCTGACTGCCGGTCAGGTCAGGCGTCAACAGATAAATGGGCTGCCAGCCATTGTGGGCGGATTCGAGGTTCAGACTGAACAGGCAAAGCTCGGCGGGGTTGCGGCATTCGTGGCGCTCGGAGGCCGCAGTTATCGGATCCTGGCCTACACGCCCGCGCAACAGCGCTCTGCCTACGAAAAGACCTTTCGCGCATCCATAAACAGTTTCGCCCGCCTGACCAATGCGAAGGCGCTGGCGCGACAGCCGCAAAGCTTGTCAGTTGTACGGATTACGCGTGCGATGACCTTGACGCAGTTCAATAGGTCCTATCCATCAGCGATCCCGATCGAAGAGCTTGCGCTAATCAACCAGCTGGAAGGTCCGCAGGCGGTTATGCCGGTGAACTTCAAGGCAAAACGCATTGTTGGGGACGGGTAAATGCGCGTGCCGCGAGTTGGATCTTCCCGCCATTGGGTTCGGTAGCGAACAGAGTGCATTGCGAGATAAATGCATAATTTCCGTTTGATAGCGAAACTAATGAAAGGCTGAATCATGAAGATCCTATTCAAGGTACCAAGCTTGGTAATCGCCACGGCGCTGCTGGCAATGACCGGTTGCGCCACCATAGCGGGTACCGCCGGAATTGCAGACAGCACGAGAACCGGCACGATCCATGACGTGAAGTTTGAAGAACGAATGACGCCGGTCAATCTGCGCGTGCGGATTGGAGATGAGGTCCGCTGGATCAACCAACGCACGACGGCGGTAAAGCTGGAGTTTCTCGAGGGCGCATTGGAGGATGTCGTCTGCCAGTCTGGATTCTCGAGTCTGCTCCGAAGGCAGAAAGAGTCCACGATGGTCAAGCCCAACCAAAACGCCAGCCTCTGCTTCGGAAAGGTCGGAACGATTCGGTACAACGCACGAATGGATTCACCCGTGGCCGGCGGTCAGATGATCGAGTCAGGCACTATTCGCGTCACTCAATAGTTTGGGGGTGTACGCGACCGAACAGGTTCCCGTTTCAACCCGGTGTATTGATACCAGTGAAAGCGTCACCGAGTATTCAGCGACATCACACATAACTCAAGGAAACTGAATCATGCTCTTTACCATCGCAATCATTCTTCTCGCACTATGGGCCCTGGGGTTGGCTTCCGGCACCACAATTGGTGGGCTGGTTCACCTGCTACTGGTCATCGCCATTATTGTTGTCGCATTTCAGTTGATTAGCGGGCGTCGCGTCGGGTAGCCGTCGTGCTGCCAGGCACGGCACCGGGTCGGAGCATAAACCTTTCGGTGAGTTTGGCCGCGAATGGTTCTATATGTGCGGAACCGCACATATTGCGTCCCGCTAGATTAGTACATTAAGAAGGCGCTTTTGCTTCCCTGCCCTCGTTGGCGGTAAGGTAATGGCGAATTAAACATTTAAAATCAGCGAGATTTGATATGACCAGCTTCGTACAAGCCCTGTTTTCACGCCCTGTCGGCCGCACCCCTCGCGGGTTGACCTCCTTTCTGGTTTTCGCCGTGTTGAGCATGGTTTGCGCGCCAGCGTTTGCGGCTACCGCGACGGATCTCGGCTCAAACGATCCATTTGCCATTGTTTCGGAAACCTACAGCAACAGTACTGCGGCAACATCAATTAACGGCGACGTTTGCTACACCACAGGGCCTGCGGCAAATCCGACGATTTCCGGTATCACGGAAGTGCCCTGCGATGATCAGAAGGGTATAGACCAGAACAACGCGCTGGCGGATTTGAACGCGCAAAATTGCGAGCCGCTCGGCGCTGCGGTTGCGCTCGACACCGTCAGCATCAATGGCGGCACCCCGGGTGAGTTTCCTCCGGGCTGCTATTCCAGCACGGGCGCAATGAGCATCACCACCGGCGGTACGGTCAGTCTCACTGGCAGCGGGGTCTATATTTTCAGGCCTGACGGCGCTCTGGATGCCGGGGCTGATTCCGAGGTGGTGATGACGGCCGCTGGTGCCTGTGAAAACGATGTTTACTGGACGCCGACTGGCGGCACAACCGTTGGTGCAAACTCCGCCTTTGTGGGAAACATCTTCCGGGGTACCGCTGATGGCTTGAGCGTTACACTGGGAGACTCTGCCAGCCTGACAGGTCGGATCCTGGCATTTGGTTCCACGGTTACCACCGACAACAACACGATCACTGTGCCCACGTGTCAGGGGATTCCCCCGGCAATCACCTTGACCAAGACGATCACCGGCGGCGACCCGTATTCGACCGAGGGCGATACCATCACCTACTCCCTGGTGGCCGAGAACACCGGCAGCGTGACACTGACTGATGTAACGATCAGCGATCCGGACGTTACCTTGAGCAACTGTGTACCGGCGCAGGGCGCGACGCTGGATCCAGCGGAGACGATAAGCTGCGATGGCAGCTATACCGTGAGCCAGGCCGATGTCGATGCAGGTAGCTTTCTCAACACCGCGACGGTTGTCGGCACGGATCCTCAGAGTGAGACTGTCAACAATACGGACTCCGCCAGGGCCACAGCCACGGCTACGGTTGCACCCGTGTCGGTTTCCGCCCTGTCCGGGTGGGCCATGATTACGCTTGCCATGTTCCTGGCCATCTTCGGTCTTACCGTTGTATTCAGGCAGCAAGGCTAAGCGCGGCAATACTGGCGTTGGTTCAACGGAAGGGGAGTGCGGAAGCGCTCCCCTTTTTTCACGCCTATCCTCGCCCCATCATCCCATTGTAGATGGCGTTGTCGGATGAGTAGCAGCTGCATGCAAACGCTTCGAGACCGCCTCGGTTAAGAATCGTCATGTCGCCGCGGCGATAGCGGATCAGGTTGTGGTCCTGCAGCCTGGAAGCTGCCACGTTGACCGCCGGACGACGCACGCCCAGTACCCACGCGAGCGCCTCCTGGGTGACGTGGAAGACGTCCGAGTGGGCACGATCCTGAATCATCAGAAGGCGGCGAGCGAGTCGCTGTTCCACGGGGTGGAGCCGGTTGCACGAAGATGCCTGCGCAAGCTGGCTGACTCGAACGTAACAGTAGCGGTTGAGAATCTTCAACAGCGCCGGGTTGGCGACGAGCTGACTGGAAAATACGGCTGTCTCGATGCGCAGTGCAGCGCCGTCTCCAACCACCGTGGCGTTGACGGGGGCCAGATCGATACCAAGCGTCAGAAAAATGCCCAGCATCCCTTCGTCTCCGATCAACCCGATGCCCAGTTTCGCGATTCCATCGGCAGGAAACGTCAGTGAAACATAGCCGCGTGTCGGAAAATAGACGTGTTGTAATTGATTACCGGCTGTCGCCAGTACTTGGCCGCGGTCCAGAATGACTTCCGCGGACTCTGTGAGCAGTCGGTGCTGCTCCGATCGCGGCAGGGCATTGATCAGGGTATTGCCGGGCATTGTGATCTTTCCTTGGCTTAGGTGATCGCCGGTATCGGTCAACGCCCGAACCAGTCAACGCGGGGGGCGGCCGTATCGGCCTATTGGACGCATAATCATGCACTTTGCTGCCAATTGTCCGGTCGGTAGCGCACACAGTGCTCTGGTCGCCTTCTGGGTTGAAAAATCGGGGTTCAGCGCGTATGTCTGTTACACTACATAGGGGTGTTGGAGAAGATCAGGAGGAAAAGATGAACACGCCAGACCAGGCTCGAAATAATCTCTTGCTTGCGGCCCTTCCGGATGAGGTCTGGAAGCGCCTCGAGCCGCATATGGAATTGACCGATATGCCCCTCGGCCGCGTGCTGTATGAGTCCGGCAACAAGCTCGACCACGTCTACTTCCCAACGACTTCAATCGTGTCACTGCTCTACGTCATGGAGGACGGTCACTCGGCCGAAATCGGTATCGTCGGCAAGGAGGGGATGGTCGGTGTCGCGCTGTTTATGGGGGGCGAGACAACCCCAAGCCGGGCGGTCGTACAGAGCGGTGGCAGCGCCTATCGGCTGCCCGGCCGTTTTCTCAAGCAGGAGTTCAGTGAAGCGGGGCCGTTGCAGCGATTGCTGCTGCGCTACACGCAGGCCTTGATTACCCAGATGTCACAGACCGCTGTGTGTAATCGCCACCACACGATCGGTCAGCAGCTCTCGCGCTGGCTGCTCATGAGCATGGACCGGCTGCCCACCAACGAGCTGGTGATGACCCAGGAACTGATTGCCAACATGCTCGGGGTACGCCGCGAAGGGGTTACCGAGTCCGCGGGCAAGCTTCAGGATCTCGGGCTGATTACCTACAGCCGGGGTCGAATTACCGTGATCGATCGCCCGGCCCTGGAAAAACACACCTGTGAGTGCTACGCGGTCGTTAAACGCGAGTTCGATCGCTTGCTGCCCAGCGAAGAGGCAGCGTAGGCGACGCTTCGCGTTCCCGCTTGGTGCCCTGAGTTTTGTGCGCTGGCGCACTGACATCAAGCGCAGTCTGTCCGAGTATCTATTACTGCTATTCACGTATTTGGAGCAGTAAGTCATGGATGTCCCGGTACAGGCAAGACAGTCCTGGGTGGGGGTCGAGCAACAGCGCGTCGACACGAACATGGTTAGTCAGGTGAATGCCCCCGAGGCGCACGCGTCAAAATCGGCCCTCCAGGAGCAGTCTCTTTCCAATAGTTCGAACCTGGAATGGAAGCCTTTGCTCGATACCGCAATGGCTATGCTTCGCGATATGGGGGCGGCCAGGCGGACGAGATCTGCAGCAGGTGATTCGGGCAACGGCCTGAAGAGGGCGCATCGCCTGCATGAATGCCTGGCAGCCCTGGAGCGAATGCAAGTGTTGTTGCTGGAAGAGTTCGATCGACTGGCGCAGGTCGAACAAAAGGCCAGCGCGGATCAAGCGGATCTGGCTCGAGTCCGTGCCGAACTTGTCAATGTACGGATTGCAGCCAGACAAGCGCAACACAAATCCATGCACGATGAGCTGACTTCGCTTCCCAACCGGAGCTGCTTCCTGCGGCGGCTGGATGAGGAACTGGCGGCTTTCGACCCGGCAGCGTCTACGCTTGCTCTGATCTTCATCGATCTTGATAAGTTCAAGTCAGTCAACGATGCCAATGGTCATCTAATAGGCGATGCATTTCTAAACATTGTTGGCTCGAGGCTGGCGCGAATCGTGCGAGCCGAAGACACCATGAGTCGATTTGGTGGCGATGAGTTTACGTGCCTCATAAAAGGCGCAGATCGGGACCAGCTTACCCGTCTCGCCGGCAAGCTTGATACTGTTATACGCCAGCCGGTCACGATCGATACATTGACCTTCTCTGTCCACCCCAGCATCGGGATTTCGATCTGCAAGGATCGTGGAACGACTGCAAACCAACTCCTGAGAAGCGCTGACGAAGCGATGTATTACGCGAAGAAGCATCAGCTCGGCTTCGCATTCCACGACTCGTTGACTAGAAGATCTGCATCTGCAGCATTTCCGTCCGTTCGAGCAGTGATTTCACCCGCCTCGTAGGTTCTAATAGACCGATCGTGCCGCCGCAGGGCCTGGTTCCGGGAGGTTTATTGGCTGAATCGATCGCTGGCAACGTCATCAAATGGGTCGCGTCTCAGCTCTGGGCCAGCCTGATACGCATAGCTCGCGCCGCCACCAGCCGCAACGTATAGATCAGCCCAAGTGCAATGACCGCCAGCACCAGCAAGCCGATCAACAGCGCGGTCTGATCGGCAACTGCGCTCAGCCATTCCAGTGCCGCGGCCCGGGTCTCAGCGTTGGCCAGGAACCAGGCGGAGACGCCGGTCAGTAATAGCGCCAGCAGTGCAAGATCGCCCTTCTTGTGGCTGTGCAAAATGGCCAGGATGGCCAGCACTACGATTAGCCCCAGGGGCATATACAGCATTGATCCAGCTAATGTGGCATACCAGATCGCGGTGCCTGCGGCAACCAACCCCAGCAGGGGTGCCATGACGACCAAAAGAAGCGCCAGGCTGTAGAGAATCGTGTTCTTTAAATGGGCCATTGCGCCTTCCTCGCCACCTCAGGATGGTGGATTGCAGACCAGATCCGGTCGAATAGTCTGATTCTGCACCTGGACGACGTCGTTTGCTGTTCGCTGACGCACAGTGTGTGGCTTCCGCCCCGGAATCCAGCGCTCCGGTTGCGGGTGCGGCTTTACCCTATCAGGGCTGTCGGCGATTGAGTTTTCCGACCCCCTCGGCGGGCCTGAATGTGCCGTCCTTCTTGGAAGCCTTGTCGGCCCGCTTTTCCTTCAGGGTCTTTTCCGGTTTCTTCTTGTCTTCCCGGCGCTTGCTGTCTCTGCCCTTGGTCATGACCTTCTCCATTTAACCCATCCTGCTCGCCACAATGGCGACAATCGGATTCACGTACGATAAGACCCCGAAGCGAGGCAAAAATTCGGATCGCGCGTCCGTCACCTGATCGTGGGAAGCGCCTCCACGCCCGTTCTCCGAAGCCCCAGGCACCTTGACCTGCGCGGACGTGGGCGACTAAGCTTTGCATGAGCCTGCCGGCCGGGGGTGCCGGCGAGGCCCGAACCGGCCAAGGCTCAACCCAACCCGAATTCGACAGCGAACTGAATCGTGGCAGCAAAAGAGAAAGTGGCGGAGCTGCTGAGCGCCGCCGATATCGAGATTGGGGGCGATCGTCCCTGGGATATCGAGGTCCGGGACGAGCGTCTTTATGACCGCGTCATGGCCGAAGGCTCCATCGGCGCCGGGGAGGCCTACATGGACGGCTGGTGGGACGCCGAAGCGCTCGACGAGTTCTTCGCCCACATCCTGGGCGCGCGCCTCGACCGCGAGATTCGCAATCCGTCGACGCTACTCCAGGTGCTGTTGAGCAAGATCGGCAATCGGCAAAACCGCCGCCGCTCCAGGCAGGTTGCCGAACAACACTACGATCTCTCCAACCGGCTCTACGAGGCCATGCTCGGCCCGACCATGCAGTACACCTGCGCCTACTACGGCGCCGACGGCACGGGCGCTGATTCGCTCGACGCCGCCCAGCGAGCCAAACTGGCCCTGGTCGCCGACAAGCTGCACCTCGAGCCGGGCATGCGCGTGCTCGAACTGGGCGGCGGTTTCGGTGAGCTGGGCCGCTACCTGGCCGCCGAGCGCGAATGCGAGGTGGTCAGCTACAACATCAGCCGCCAGCAAGTCGAGTATGCCCGCAAGCTGTGCGAGGGTCTGCCGGTCGAGGTCAGACTGCAGGACTACCGTGAGGCGGCGGATATTTCCGAGCACTTCGACCGGGTCGTGAGCGTGGGCCTGATGGAGCACGTTGGCCCGAAGAACTACCGAGGCTTTTTCGAGTTGATCAAGGCGCGCCTGAAAGCCGGTGGCCTGGCGCTGGTCCACACCATCGGCGGCAACGCGAGCCGCAGCGATACCGACGCGTGGATCGCGAAGTACATTTTTCCCGGCGGCGTGATTCCCGCCGAGGCCCAGCTGACACAGGCCAAGGAAGGCTTGTTCGTGCTCGAGGACTGGCACAACTTCGGCCCGGACTACGACCGCACGCTGATGGCCTGGGAGGCTAACTTCCTCGAAGCCTGGCCCGAACTCAAGCACAGTGAAGAACTTGACGAGCGCTTTTACCGGATGTGGCGCTACTACCTCAATAGCTCGGCTGGCGCGTTCCGCACGCGCGGACTGAACCTGTGGCAGATGGTTTTCAGTCACGGTGACGTGCCGCGCTATGTCCCGGTGCGATAAGGGATGGCTGAATCCGCCTGGAATGCCCATCGGCGTCGTGTCGAAGCGCTGTCGAGCGCTCTGACGCATTCGAGAGGTCCAGTGCGCCTGAAAAAGCGCACCAGCAACCTGTTCCGGCCGCGCGAGGACGCCGACCGCACCGAGATCGACGTCAAGACCCTTAACCACGTCCTCGAGATCGACAAGGCGGCGGGCGTGGCCGAGGTGGAGGGCATGACGACCTACGCCGATCTGGTCGATGCCGCCCTGCCGCACGGGCTGGCCCCGGCCATCGTGCCCGAACTCAAGAGCATTACCGTCGGCGGAGCAATGACCGGTCTGGGCATCGAGTCGAGCGCCTTCCGCTATGGCCTGGTTCACCATACCGCGCACGAGATGGACGTGCTCGTCGCCGACGGCAGCGTGCTGACCTGCTCGCCGGAACAGCGGCCCGAGCTGTTCTTCGGTTTTCCCAACACCTTCGGCAGCCTGGGCTACACCACGCGGCTTCGAGTCGGCCTGATCCCGGTCAGCCCGTACGTGCGGCTCGAACACGTCCGCTACAGCGATCCCGAGAAGCTGTTCACCGATATCGAGACAGAATGCCGACAACCGACCTGTGCCTATCTCGACGGGGTGTACTTCGCCCCCGGCGAGTTCGTGCTCACACGCGCGCATTTCGTTGATTCACTGCCGGCGGGGCAAGCTGCTAGTGACTACACCTGGATGCGCCAATACTGGAAGAGCCTGCGCGAAAAAAGGGAAGACTACCTGAGCATCCACGACTACCTGTGGCGCTGGGATAGCGACTGGTTCTGGTGCAGCAAGAACCTGGGTATGAACTTCAGGCCGCTGCGCTTTGTCATGGGCCGCAAGCGCCTCAACAGCGTCACCTACCAGAAGATCATGCGCGCGAGCAATCGCTGGCCCTTGAGCATGATCTCGAGCCTGCGTCCGCGCACCGAGTCGGTCATCCAGGATGTGGATATTCCCATCAACAACGCCGCGGCCTTCCTGTCCGAGTTCGAAAAACACATCGGCATCCGACCGGTCTGGATCTGTCCCTTCACCGTCCCCGACGGCCGCTTCTCGCTGTTCGAACTGCGCACCGATATCGCCTACATCAATTTCGGCTTCTGGGACATGGTGCGATCCAGCGAACCGGACGGCCACTACAACGCGCTGGTCGAAGAACTGGTGGCCAAACACGGCGGCAAGAAGAGCCTGTACTCGCGCAGCACCTACGACGAGGCCACCTTCTGGCAGGAATTCGACCGCGAAACCTACGAGTCCCTCAAGCGCGAGTGCGATCCCGACGGGCGGTTTCCGGGGCTTTACGAGAAGGCGGTCAAGCAGGGGTAGGCGCTGATGCGCGCTCGTGTGCATCCAGTGCACTGCAGGCGCGGTCGGTGAAAATCTGGACATTATCGTCGCCGATGCAACGATGGATGCCGGAGCTCACAGGAGCTGCCCCGGCGACTGACATCGCCAGCCAGGCCAGCAACACGACAGCCGGGGCAGGAACCTTCAAAGGCCTTTCAGCAGGTTCCCGAGGGCCAGCAGGACAAATCCGGCAACGACCATCCACAAGGCGTAAGCCGCAAGCGCGGGGATCGTGCCCAGTGCCGCCAGAACGCCGAGCACTACAACAATAACGGCAATCCAGAAAGTAATGACCTTCGGCCGGCTGAGTTTGGGTTGGTTGATTTTCATTATGTGTTTCTCCTGATTGTCATTTCCGTGGCCAAAGCCCGGGCTCAGGCGCATGCGGCCGTGTGTGCACTGTGGCACGATCAGGCAGCCGTGTCGGTGCGCTGCCCCCCATAGTACCGAAGTGTGCCAGGGCTCGCCGTTGGGGTTTTGGCAAGCCAGTCGATCCGGACGTCGTTAGAGTCACAGCATGATTGACGGGGTGCACTAAGAAAGATCGAGCGCCTCCAGCTTTTTCAGGCGCTGCCGGGTCTGCTTCCGAACAACGATGAACCACAGGGCGGTGGCGATAAGCACGATCATTACGCCCACTGCCGAAGCGAGCCAATTATCAGCAACGTCGGCTTCGAGAACGTGGCTGGTGCCGGCGGCACTCAGCGTCAATAACCAGATTGCCGACACGACCCAGACGCTGACGCGCCAGTAGCGTAGCCGGTCATGCAGGCGCCGCCTTTCAAGCTTCAGTAAGGTATGTGCGTCCATCGGTAAGTGGCGCCAGTATCGACGACGCTGTTGAAAGGCCCATAGCGTGAATCCGCCAGCCGCGGCGGCCAGGACGATGAAAACCGCGCGCTCGAGTGCGTGCAGTTGGAAAATTGTAGCGGTTGCCAGGCAAGCCGCGATGACCATAACGCCGGACAGAGATTCGATTGCGGCGAGAAATTTTTCCTGTCGAGCGCGTCGCCTGGTTTTGGCCATCAGGGCGTCGATATCCAGCGAATCAGTCGGTCGCCGTTGCCATTCGCTACGCCATTGCTCGAGCTCTCGATCAACGTTCATTGGAATCTTCCTTTGAAAGCAGGTTCTTCAGTTGCCGGCGTCCGCGCACCAGGCGCTGCGAAACGGCATTCTCCGCCAGGCCGAGCGCCTCTGCGATTTCGGCATGCGTAAAGCCCTCGAGCATCAGCTCGATGCATTGCCGATACGCCAGCGGCAGATTGCGAATCGACACGGTGAGGTCATGCTGCTCGGGTCCGGTGCGGGAAGGGTTGCGCGCCAGGCCGGCGGGGTCACCACCCTCGGAGTAGCGATCGAGTATCCGCTGACGTTGCATTACATGATCCACTGCGCGGTTGTGCGCGACCCGCGCGACAAAGGTCTTCAGGCTGGCGTCGCCGCGAAAAGAGGGCAGTGCCTTCCAGATGGAGAAAGTGATTTCCTGCAGCAGGTCTTCTCGCAGCGCTGGGTCCGCCTCGTAACTCATGGCCACGCGCAAGAGCATTGGCCCAAACTCTCGCAGTGCTTCGCGCAGTCGGGTTTCGGTATCGTTGAGGCTCACACTGTTTTCTCGAATTGCTTCGCAAGATCCCGAAAGGCGACCAGGCCCACGCAGATCAGCCAGGGGCCGGTGGCCAGCACGCTCAGCGCGAAAGTGGCCGGCGCCAGGAATACCAGCAGCATCGTCAGAATGGCAAGCAGCGCCATCGGCAACGCATTGCGAGCCACAAGACGAACGCTCGAGGCCAAAGCGCTCCACAGTGGCAGTCTGTCGATCAGCAGCAGAGGCGCGGCGAACATCAGCAGCGTTGCAATCGGAATACCGCTGGAGAACATCAGGCCCATGTGGGCGTTGCTCATCTGCATGGACGCCGTCGCATCCGAAAAGACCAGAACATCGATCGCTGCGGGGCCGATCATCAGGTAGCCAATGGATACCTGTGCAAGATAAACCAGCAGCAGCACCATCGCCAGCCCGGCCAGCGCGGGCCACTTGTTTCCAACCCGCAGGAAGGCCCTTCCAGGCCGCAGGCTGCCGCATTCGTCAAGCTGAAATAGCGCCAGCCAATACACACCGGCCAGCATGGCGGCAACCCATTTCGACAGCGGTATAACCAGTACGGGGACGAACGACTGCACCAGGAGTTCCACCACTAACAGCAGCACCATCAGTCCGAACAGCCGAAGCGGCGCCCGCCGGAAGAGCCGCCAGCCACCGGCAAGCCATCGGATGAATCGTCGCCCTCCTTTCGGCTCGGATTCCGTGGCCGGCAAGCGGGGCAGTAAATGCGTGGCACTCATGGGTGTCTCCGGAAGTATTTTTGGTGAATGTCCTGCTAGACGCCCGCCGCTGTAAAAACCTGACAGGAAATTCAGCCGCTGGAGATTGGCGGCCAAGATGTCATGTAATCAGGAATGCTCTAAATGGCAAAGCCCCTCGACGACCAGTTCATCGTCCATCTGCTCCCCGCGCCGCTCGGGAGTACACGTTTCCGCTGAAACGTCAAGTATTGAGTAGGCCTGGGGCGCACTGCAAGCGTGCCGCCCTGCGCGACGGTGGCTGTGAGCGCCTGCTGTGCTAGTATCCAAGCCGGCATCCCATGCTGGCGCGCCGACAATAAACATTAGGTACTTGTAGTAAGCCTGAGGGGGCAAAACGAATGCCGTTCCAAGACGAATCTCCCATCCTGAAGGCAGCGATCAAGGCGTCTGACTATTCCGTGGTCATTACGACCGACGAGTTGGATCCACCGGGGCCGAGGTTCGTGCACGTCAATGATGCCTTCACCCGCATGACGGGCTATACACGCGAGGAGGTCCTCGGCGCCACACCACGCATCCTGCAGGGCCCTGACACCGATCGCAAGGTCCTGAAACGGCTCAAGGCAAACTTGCGCGCCGGCGATTCCTTTGAAGGTTGCACCTGGAATTACCGGAAGGACGGTAGACCGTACCTGGTGGAGTGGACCATCACGCGTTTGCGCCATGATGGCGAGGGCACCGACTATTTCTTTTCCGTGCAGCGCGACATCACGGGGATGTCTCAGAGCGAGGAGACGCTGGATGGTCGAACCCGGAGATTGAGCGCGCTCCTGAACTCGGCCGGGGCTAGCCACGATCCGATCACTGGCGCCCTGAACCATCGCGGAATGTTGTTGCGACTCCAGCGGCTCATTGACGCGGCGGCGGCCGAGAAATCCGTGACCGGGCTTGTGTCGCTGGAGTTCAGGCGCCTGGACCGCGTTGATCAGGCCTTCGGCGTCGAGACCATCAACGATCTCTTGAACGATATCGTCAAGCGCCTCGCTAAGCGTCTCCGTGCAAGCGAATATCTGGCGCGTTCCCACGAGCACACTTTCGCGGCCATCATCCCTGCCGATTCAGATGCAGGTGCGGCCAGCGATCCGGATGATCATCTGATGACGCGGGCACGCTCGCTCGTCGCGGCGGTCACGGAAAAAGGCTTCCAGGTCGCTGGCGAAGCTCTGCAGGTCGAGGTCAGTGCGGGGATCGCCCGCGCGCCGACCGATAGCAGCCACGCACGGGAACTCGCGCTGCTGGCGGAGGAGCTCGCTCAGGGTGCAGCCAACACAGACACAGATCCCATCCGCTGGGCGGATCACAGCATCAGAGGGACACAGCGCAGGGAGATCACGCTCGAGCGCAACCTGCGTCGTGCGGTCACCGAGAGAGAGCTGGTGCTGTTTTATCAACCCGTGATGGACCTGGGTAGCGGCAAGATGGTGGGGGCCGAGGCGCTGCTGCGCTGGCCCCAGCCCGACGGCCACGCCCCCATCGGACCCGATTGCTTCATCCCCCTGGCCGAAGAGTTGGGGCTTATGGATGACCTTGGCGCGCAGGTCTTCGAGGACGCCTGCCTGCAACTGCGACGCTGGCAGGAACTGCCGGGCAACGCGGCATTCTGGGTGGCGGTCAATATCGCACCGAGGCAGCTGCGTGATCCGAATCTGACCGAACGCTTTCTTGCGATCACCCAAACTATGGGCGTGTCACCGGCCCGCATGAAGCTTGAAATCACCGAGGGTGCGCTGGAACAGGATCTGGATGAGGTCAGCCACGTCATCGACGACCTCGCGGCCGCGGGCTTCCCCCTCGCCCTGGACGACTTCGGTACCGGCTATTCGTCGCTGGGCCGGCTGATCAATATGCCATTCAACCTCATCAAGGTCGATCAGGCCTTCGTCCAACAGGCGCCAGACGGGCGGGGTGCCGGGGTCGTGGCGAGCCTGGCACAATTGAGCCATTATCTGCACATCGACGCCCTGGGCGAGGGCGTGGAGACCGCCGCCCAGGAGGCCTTCTTGCGCGATCACAACTACCGCTACGCCCAGGGTTTCTACTACGCCAAACCCATGTCGGCAGTCGACCTGGCAGCCTGGGCAGGGTGGCCGGTGGATTAAGCTTGCGGCATCAGCTGGTGCGAAGCCTGCAGATTCAGTTCTATACTGCCCGCCCCTTCACTTAACGCCGCCGGCATGATTCCCATGGGCTCGGTCCTCGGCTATCTCCGCCGTGAAAAGCTGCTGCTGGTCTTGCTGCTTGCGCTGCCGGTTCTGGTCGTGCTTTCGCCAGAAGAGCGCGGTCGGCTGCACCTGCTGGTCGATTGGCCGACCATCGGCGCGCTGGCGGGTTTGATGATCCTCAGCCGGGCGCTGGAAGAGAGTGGCTACCTGGCCCGGGCCGGCCGCGCGCTGCTGCTCAGGCTGCGCAGCGAGCGCAGCCTGGCCTGCTTCCTGGTGCTGTTCGCCGCGGCACTTTCGACCGTCATCACCAACGATGTGGCGCTGTTTATCACCGTCCCGCTGACCCTTGGGCTACGCATGCTGGCCACGCTTCCGCTGGCCCGGCTGGTCGTGTTCCAGGCGCTGGCGGTCAACGCCGGCTCGACCCTGAGCCCGATCGGCAACCCGCAGAACCTGTACCTGTGGCAGCACGCCGGCGTGGGCTTTTTCGACTTCACCCTGGCAATGGCACCGCTGGCCGCCGCCCTGATGCTGCTGCTGATGGGTGCCGTTGCGCTGGCCTTCGGCTCGCGAAGGCTGGTGCTGGCCGATGTCGGCGCCAGCCCGCCAGGCACGCCGGGCCTGCTGTGGGCGCTTCCCGCGTACCTGCCGTTCGTCTGGCTGGTCGAAGCCGGCTGGGCCGTGCCGGCGGCGTTGGGCCTGATCGGCCTGTTCGCCATCCTGCGCCCGCGAGTGCTCGCCGGGGTGGACTGGCCGCTGCTGCTGGTTTTCGTGCTGATGTTCGTCAATCTGGGGCTGCTTGCCCGAATGGGTCCACTGGCCGAGGCATGGAGCGCCATGCCCGACACACCGGCGGCGGTCTACCTGGCGGGCGCCGCTCTGTCGCAACTGATTTCGAACGTGCCGGCCACCATCTTCCTGGCCGGGTTCGAACCAGACTGGCGCGCCCTGGCCTGGGGTGCAAGTGTCGGCGGCTTCGGAATCGCCATCGGCTCAATGGCCAACCTGATCGCACTCAGGCTCGCGCGCGAGCCGGGCATCTGGCTGGAGTTTCATCGTTGGTCGGTGCCGATGCTGATCATGGCCGTCGCTCTGGGATGGCTGGTGCTTTAGCCTTTCCTCTAACTGGCCGGCGGCCGATTTCTGCGCTACATTAATTCAACCTGACCAATCGCTGTGACAACTTAAATGAACGACCGGCAAAGCTGGATTTCCGCGGGACTGCTGTCCCTGGGTCTGATCGTGGCGGCCGTCGTGGTCGGCGGCGCGATCCGCGACTTTCGCATCAGCGATCGCTACGTGGAGGTCAAGGGCCTGGCCGAGCGCGAGGTGCTAGCCGACCTGGCGATCTGGCCCATCCAGTACCAGCTTGTCGGCACCTCGCTCGAAGAGATCCGCCTGGCCATGGACGCGGCCGATGAGGCCGTGATTGCCTATCTCAAGCTGCGCGGTTTTAATGAAGAAGAAATCAGCCGCACGCCGCCACGTATCACCGACCAGTGGATTCACGCCTACGGCGAAATGCGTCCGGAAAACCGCTACATGGCCGAGCGCGGCATCACCTTGCGCACCACCCGCGTCAAAGCCACGCGCGCGGCGCTGGAAGAGGCCGCCGAGCTGATCAGCCAGGGTGTGGTGCTCACGCCCAACTGGGGCCAGTCCGTCCAGTTCCTGTTCACCGGCCTGGAGACCATCAAGCCGGAAATGATCGCCGAGGCCACCGCCGACGCACGCCGGGCAGCGGCCCAGTTCGCCGCCGACTCCGAAGCGGCGGTCGGCGCCATCCGCTCGGCCCGCCAGGGGTTTTTCTCGATCAACGAACGCGACCCGTCCACGCCCGAAGTCAAGCTGGTGCGGGTGGTGACGACCATTGAGTACATACTGCAGTAGTCGCGAATGGCATGCCCGAAACTGCGGCAGCCATGACCCAGCCGTAGAGCGATCTCCAGATCGCGAAACACACGATCGAAACATCGCGGTCTGGAGACCGCTCCCACACGGAGAGCGAAGCCCCGTGGTCGTTCCGATCAGGCCGAGAAGCTCACTTGACAGCTTCGGCCGGCGTTTCAGCGGAAACGTCATTGGGCTCGTCGTCGATCTCGTCAACCGCCATTTCGTACGAGTTGACGTACGTTCGAAATCACGTACAATTCCTGGAAGATGATTCCCGGAGCCCCGCCATGTCCGCCATTACCGCCAGCGAAGCCCGCGCCCGGCTCTACCGCCTGATCGACGAGGCCGCCGAGTCCCACCAGCCGCTGTTGATCACCGGCAAGCGCAACAAGGCGGTATTGATCGCCGAAGAAGACTGGGAAGCAATCCAGGAAACCCTGTTCCTTCTATCTGTTCCCGGCATGCGCGAATCCATTCGCGAAGGCATGGCTACGCCCGTCGATGAGTGTGCCGAGGATCTGGATTGGTGAGTTGGCGCCTGGTTTACACCAAACAGGCCCAGAAAGACGCCAAAAAGCTGGCCAGCAGCGGCCTGAAGCCCAAAGCCCGCGAGTTGCTTGACTTGTTAGCTACCGACCCATTCCAGCGGCCACCGCCTTATGAGAAGTTAGTGGGCGATCTGGCCGGAGCGTACTCGAGGCGAATCAATATCCAGCACCGGCTCGTCTACCAGGTTCTGGAGGAAGAGCGGGTCGTAAGAGTTCTGCGGATGTGGACGCATTACGAGTAGGTCGCGGCCACGCTTTTGACTGACCGTATCCCTCGATTCGGGCCACGGCATTGTTGGGGTATGGAATATCACACAGGCTGTTCCGCACACAGGGAGGTCCAGGATGAATACACAAGTCACCCGGGAAGTGCGCGATTGGATCGACGGTCTCGAAAGCGAACGGCGAAAAGCCGAGTCCGAGCGCCTGCTCGAGATCTTTGCCCGGGCCACGGGGCTCGAGGCCAAGCTTTGGAGCGGGTCGATGATCGGTTACGGCAAGTATCACTATCGCTATGAATCTGGCCATGAGGGCGACTGGTTCCTGACCGGGTTTGCGCCGCGCAAGCGCGCTGTCGATCTACATCATGCCCGGGTTCGAGCCCTACGAAGATCTGATGCAGCGGCTGGGCAAGCACCGGACCGGCAAGTCCTGCCTGTATTTGACCAAGCTCGACAATGCTGATCCGGCGGTGCTGGAAACGCTGATCCGGGACTCGGTGGCGCGGATGGAGGCCACCTGGAAGTAACGGGTAAGCCGGGTTCTCAGCCGATCATCTCATTGATCTTGAGTACCGTGCTCCAGTTGCGCGTGGTGACCGGTGAGCCGGCCAGGCGGTCGAGCAGGGCGGGGGTGATTTTCGAGCCGGCCGAGCCGCCGGCGTAGTGGATCCACAGGCTGTCGGTGCGCTGGGCGATCGACTCGCCAGAGGCGGCGTACTCGCTCAGTTTCTCGGCCGCGTCGGGCGCCAGCGGCTTTTCGGTCAGCCCGAGCATGACGTGGTTGGGTTCGGATTCTGAGGCCTCGGGAAACGGGTTCAGTTGGATGTACAGCGGCCAGGCCGCGGCCGGGCGCATGATGACCGACACGCGGTGGCCGAAATGCGAGGCGATGGCTTGGGCCAACTGCTTTTCCAGCGCCGAAGTGCTGCCTGGCGCGCTGAACATGATGTTGCCGCTCTGGATGTAGGTGGCCACGTTCTCCCATCCGAGGCCGGTGCACAGGTTGCGCAGCTCCGCCATGGGAATCTTGTTGTGGCCGCCGACGTTGATGCCGCGCAGCAGGGCGATCCAGCGAGTAGGTAATGCCTGATTCATGGCACCCTAGAGCGGTGCGCGCGTGATCGTTGGTCACGGGTTTCGAGAATGGCGTCACGAACTTCTTGGGCCGGAAGCGGCTCGCCGGTGCTGTAGACCCAAACGCGGCGTTCCCTTTGCAGCGACTGTTTCGGCCGCCGCGGTTTTATTGTGACGCTGCCGCTAGTCAGATCCAGTTCCAGCTCCAGCTTATCGCCAGGGGCGAGCTGAAGAGCCTCGCATATTGCGTCGGGAAGCTCCAGTCGGCCCGCTTTGTCAATGGTGACGAATTTCTCCATGTCGCCATCTTCGCTCGAAAAACGACATCGTGCAAAGGCTGCTTCAGGCTTGCCGCGGAATCACCGGCGGCGGTCGGCGTGACTGGCTAAGGGCCACGCCGCCGAGGATCAGGACGCCGGCGATTGTCATGCCCGGCGTCACTGCTTCGCCCAGTACCAGCCAGGCCCAGGCGACGCCGAACAGCGGCACCAGGTAGGTGACGGTGGCGGTGCGGCTCGGGCCGATGGTGTGGAGCAGCCGAAACAGGAAGGCGTAGGCGATGCCGGTGCACAGCACGCCAAGGGTGATGGCGCTGGCCCAGACGGTGGTCGAGAGTGACTGTTCCGGCCAGTGCCAGATCGCCATGGGCGAGAGCACCACGGCGCTGCAAGAGAGCGTGGCGCCGCCGAGGGCGACGGCCGGCAGGCCGGCGAGATAGCGTTTGACCAGGTTGCCGGCCAGGCCGTAGCAGGCGGCGGCCGTGGTGGCGGCCAGCGCGGCCCAGCCAACGGGTACGCCGGCCATCGGCATGCCCACCATGACGATCACCCCGACAATACCCGAAGCCAGGCCGAAGCCGCGGCGGATGCCGATTTTCTCGCCGAACATCAAGCCGGCGAAGACCACGGCGAACAGGGCGGTCATGCTGTTGGCAATGGCGCTGATACCCGCTGGCGCGATTTTCGTGGCCCAGGCGAACAGGGTGAAGGGCACGGCCGAGTTGATCATCCCGATGATGAACAGCACGTGCCAGCGCCCGGCCAGCGACTTGCGCGCGCGGTAGACGAAGGGCAGCAGCACCAGGGCGCCGCAGACCAGGCGGATTTCGACCAGGGCCCAGGGGCCGAATTCCGGCGCGGCCACGCGCATGAGCAGGAAGGACCCGCCCCAGATGGCGCCGAGTAGCACCAGCTCGGCCATGGCCTTGAACTCGTTGGTGGCGGTGTGCGGGGTCGGGTTCATCGCCGCGCAGTTTAATCGCTGGACGGCGAGTACCTGTCAACTTCCGAGGCCGCCATATTCAACGCCTATCAATCGCATGACGACAATTTATTGTAGATATGGCCGGGGCGCCGGTATTATCGTGGGGGTAACCGGTAGATAACCGGACGATTGCCATTCGCGGTCCACGAGGGCCGGGCAGAGTTTTGATACAGGAGGAGAGACCATGGATACCGAAGCCAAATGCCCCTTCGCGCCAGCGAAGTTCCGACACACTGCCAGCGGCAGCCTTTCGAATTCGACCTGGTGGCCTGAGGGCCTCAATCTGAGAATTCTCAACCAGAATTCGCCCAAGGTCGATCCCATGGGCACGGAGTTCGACTACGCCGAAGCGTTCAAGAAGCTCGATCTCAAAGAAGTCAAGAAAGACCTGCACGCCCTGATGACCGACTCGCAGGACTGGTGGCCGGCCGACTACGGTCACTATGGTCCGTTCTTTATCCGCATGGCCTGGCACGCCGCCGGCACCTACCGCGTGGCCGACGGCCGCGGTGGCAGTGGGACCGGCAATCAGCGCTTTGCGCCGCTCAACAGTTGGCCCGATAACGGCAACCTGGACAAGGCGCGCCGCCTGCTGTGGCCGATCAAGCAGAAGTACGGCCAGAGCCTGTCGTGGGGTGATCTCTACGTCCTGACCGGCAACGTCGCGCTGGAATCCATGGGCTTCGAGACCTTCGGGTTCGGTGGCGGCCGCGAGGACATCTGGGAGCCGGAAGGCGACGTCTTCTGGGGTCCGGAGAGCGAATGGCTCGGCAACGAGCGCCACGCCGAAGACGGCGAATTGCAGGGTGCGCTGGCCGCCGACCACATGGGCCTGATCTACGTCAACCCGGAAGGCCCCAACGGCAGCGGTGATCCCAAGGAAGCTGCCTTCTACATCCGCCAGACGTTCGCGCGCATGGCGATGAACGACGAGGAAACCGTCGCCCTGATCGCCGGCGGCCATACCTTCGGCAAGTGCCACGGTGCCGCACCGGATTCACACCACGGTCCCGAGCCCGAGGCCGCGCCTATTGAGGAAATGGGCCTGGGCTGGAAGAGCGATTTCGGCACCGGCAAGGGCAAGGACACCATCACCAGCGGCCTGGAAGGCGCCTGGACGATGGAACCGACGAAGTGGGACATGAACTACTTCGAGAACCTGTTCAACTTCGAGTGGGAGCTGACCACCAGCCCGGCCGGCGCCAAGCAGTGGAAGCCCAAGAACCCGGAAGCCCAGGAAACGGTGCCCGACGCGCACGATCCCAACGAGCGTCACGCGCCGATGATGGCTACCACCGATATCTCGATGAAGGTCGATCCGGCCTATCGCGACATCTCGATGCGTTTCTGGAAGAACCCGGACGAGTTCGCCGATGCGTTTGCGCGGGCCTGGTACAAGCTGACCCACCGCGACATGGGGCCGATCGATCGATATCTTGGCCCGGAAGTGCCGGAGGAAGAGCTGATCTGGCAGGACCCCGTGCCGGCGGTCGACCATGACCTGATCGACGACAACGATATCGCCGCACTCAAGGGCAAGCTGCTCGAATCCGGCCTGTCCGTTTCCGAGCTGGCCTTCCTGGCCTGGTCGTCGGCTTCGACCTATCGCCACACCGACAAGCGCGGTGGCGCCAACGGTGCCCGCATCCGCCTGGCGCCGATGAAGGACTGGGAAGCCAACCAGCCCGAGAAGCTCGGTGCCTGGCTCGACAAGATCGAGAGCGTGCAGAAGGCCTTCAACGACGCTGCCTCAGGCAACAAGAAGGTGTCCCTGGCCGACTTGATCGTGCTTGGCGGCGCTGCTGCGGTCGAGAAGGCCGCGAAGGACGCCGGCTTCGACGTGACCGTGCCATTCCATCCCGGCCGCACCGACGCCACCGACGAGCAGACCGAGGTCGATTCCTTCGAGTGGCTCGAACCCAAGGCCGACGGCTTCCGCAACTACCTCGGCCACGGCCACGACCGGCCGCAGGAAGAACTGCTGGTCGACCGTGCTCATCTCCTGGGCCTGACGGCACCGGAAATGACCGTTCTGGTCGGCGGAATGCGCGCCCTGGGCGCCAACCACGACCAGACCGCGCACGGCGTGTTCACCGATCAGCCGGGCAAGCTGACCAACGACTTCTTCACCAAGCTGCTCGACATGAAGACCGAGTGGAAGGAGTCGGATCGTGACGGTATCTACGAGGGTCACGACCGCGAGTCCGGCCAGATCAAATGGACAGCCACGCGTAACGACCTGGTGTTTGGCTCGAACTCGCAGCTTCGTGCTGTGGGCGAGGTCTACGCCAGCGAAGACGGCCAGGAGAAGTTCGTCCACGACTTCATCGCCGCCTGGAACAAGGTGATGAACGCGGACCGTTTCGACCTCTGATCCGGGCGCAAGCCCGATTCAAGAAAACCCCGGTTCCGCTGGAGCCGGGGTTTTTTTTGGGTTCTTCGCGCCATTCCGGCCGGTTGCAACAATCGGCAAACAGCTTGCAACGGATGGGTAAGCAATGCTGCGCTGCAGGACGCACAGTGGGCCGGACGCACCAAACAGGGGACAGGAATGACGCATCGCTGCACGGGCACACTCGGCCCAGTTTGTTTTATTGCAGCACTCGCGGCCGGTTTGTGGCCAGCATCCGGTTCTCCCGGCGCAGGCGAGATCGGAGACGCTCAATCCGCCGCGACGGGCATTTCGGCTGTTTCAGCCCGCGACGGCTCCTGTGCCGATTTGGCTTGTTCGGGCCGCCCGGAGACCGTGTTCGAGGGACTGACCGCGGCGGGCGGCACCACCGTTTCTCAAGGCCGCGCTATCGCCGATCGCTAATGTTCGGTTTGTCGAGCGGGATGTGAACTGGTTCCGGCGCCTTGTCGTTAGACTTGTGTGATCTGGATTTCGTGATCGGTTTTCATGCCCACTGTTCGCCTTGGGTGCGTGTTCGGCCGCGCCCGTTTTTTTGCATCGGTTCTGTTCCTGGCCGCGCTGGTCGGGTCGCCGTCGGCTGCCGCGCAACCGGAGTGGCTCGATAGCGGCTATCTCCTGGATCGCTGGACCAACGTCGACGGGCTGCCGGTCAACGGCACGACCGACGTGCACCTCGGCAAGCGAGGCTATCTATGGCTGGCGACCTTCGACGGGCTGGTGCGGTTCGACGGCTACCGATTTCGCACCTTCGATGCCAGCAGTGACGGGCTGCCCGGAAATCGCCTCACTCGCCTGATTCAGCAAGACAGCGGCCTGATGTGGGTACTGACCGAGCAATATGCCCTGGCCAGCTTCGATGGTCGCCGGTTTCACGCGGCCGGCACCGGGCAGGGGCTGCCCGCCGAACGGGTGATCAAGCTGCACCTGGACGCCCGCGACCGCCTGTGGGCCGGCACAGAGCGGGGATTGGCCCGGGCCTGCGGTCCGTCGTGCTTTGAGACCGTTGGGCACGATGCCTTGGACGACCGCGCCGTGCAGGCATTTGCCGACGCGGCCGAAGGCGGCATCTGGGCGGGTAGCGGCGCCGGGCTGGTGTTGCGCGTATCGACGGGTGAAGTACGGCAGGTCGTGGACGCTTCCGCTGGGCTCGCCCTCGACGACGTCCGGGCGTTGCTGGTTGACGGTGATGGCGTTCTCTGGGCCGGTGGCGCGGGCGGCCTGGCGAAAATCACCGGCGGCCGGGCCCAAATGCTGCCGGCCTTCGAGGGCGAGGTGATCAACGACCTGGAGC
Source organism: Lysobacterales bacterium (assembly GCA_034520805.1). Taxonomy (GTDB): domain Bacteria; phylum Pseudomonadota; class Gammaproteobacteria; order Xanthomonadales; family Wenzhouxiangellaceae; genus Wenzhouxiangella. The sequence continues at coordinate 62,775 of JAXHNG010000014.1, forward strand.
TGGCGCCCGGCGGGGATGTGATCGCCCAGGCCTACGATCGAAGCTACCGGCTGGCGGACGGGCGCTGGCGAATCGATAACGCGGGGCCGATCGGCGGCTACGTCCGGCTGGTGGCGGCCGGTCCACTGGGCTCGGAATGGCGGGTGCGGCAAAACGAGCTGTTTCGGGACGGCGAATCCGTGGTCCGTGCTTCCTGTCCGATTCGCGACTTCGAGTTCGATTCGGCCGGCGGGGTCTGGCTGGCCACGCTGTGCGATGGGCTGTGGCGGATCAGGAAGCGACAGTTCGACACGATTGCCGAGCATCGCGGCCTGCCCGGCGGGCCGGTGTACGGGTTGGTACAGGATGACGCGGGCCGCCTGTGGGCGAGTGTCGGTGCCGGCCTGGTGGCCGAGATTCGCGACGGCCAGGTCCTCAAGCTGCACCAGGCCGGTTCGCCGGGCCAGGTCGTGGGTACGGTGGCGACCGACGGCAACGGCCGGGTCTGGGTTGGCAAGGGCGGCCTATGCCAATTGGCGCCACCGGGCTGTGTCGAGCCTTCCCGGCTGCCGGATGGGCTGCGCAAGGGCCTGGTCAGAAGCATCTTCGAGGACGCGCTCGGCGGATTCTGGGTGGGCAGCGGCGCGGGCCTGTGGCGGCGTTTTGAGGGGCGATGGCAGAACATGCAACGGGCGCTTGCCTTGCCCGATTGGGTGCAGGTGCAGGTCATCATGCAGGCTGACAGCGGCAATCTCTGGTTTGGTACTGATTCCAGCGGTTTGCGGCGCCGTTCGGGCAGCGGCGAGGTCGTCTCTCTCGGATCGGCCGAGGGACTTTCCAGCAACCGCATTCGCGACCTGCACGAAGACGCGCAGGGACGCTTGTGGGTGGTGACCGCCGACAGCGGGCTGTGCCGCTCCGACCGGTCCGAGGGCGATTCGGGCCTGATGTTCACCTGCCTGGGTGAGCGCGAAGGTCTTCACTCCAACAGCCTTCACCGGCTTTTGGCCGATGATCAGGGGCGGTTCTGGCTCAACAGCAATACCGGTATGTTCCGGGTTGATCGCCGGGCCACCGAGCGCGTGCTCGACGGGCGCTCCAGCCGCGTTTATCCGCGCGTCTATACCGAAAGGGACGGTCTGCCCGATCGCGAGGGCAACGGCGGTGTCCAGAATGCGGGCATTCGCCTTGACGACGGGCGCCTGGCCTTTCCGGGGCAGGGCGGCATTGTGGTGTTCGACCCGAAGAATGTTCAGGATCGCGAGGGTACACCCCGTGTAGTTCTGGAGCAGTTCCGACTGCCGGATGGCTCCGATCTGCCGGCCGCAGAAACAGTGCGCGTTCCGCTGGGCGAGCGCGTCTTCTCCGTGCGATTCACCGGCATCAAGCCCGGTTTGACGGGGCAGACATATTTTCGATATCGCATGAACGGCGGGCCGTGGCTCGAAATCGGCGCGGACCGCAATCTCACTTTCGATGATGTCCGGCCGGGACGCCACGATCTCGAGATCGCGGCCGTCGACGCCGACAGCGGTCTTTCCGGCCCGGTCGCCGCAATGACGATCGTGGTCCCGGCTTTTCTCTACGAGCGGCTGGATGTTCGGCTTGCGGTGGCGCTTGCGCTCGCTGCCCTGGTCGCGCTCTGGTTGATGCGCCGGCGCCGGGCGGCGATTCGTTTGCAGCAGTACCTGCACCGTGAAGTCCAGCGGCGGACGGTCGAGGCGATGCGCCACCAACGTCGCGCAGACAGTGCCTTGTCTTCCGATGCGGCAGCCAATAACGACGGCGGCAGCGAGACGAATCGACCGGATGAACCCACAGCCGGCGAAGAATCGCTGCTGGCCGACGAGGTTCGCGCCTGGGTCGAGCACAACGTTCAGCACGGCAGCCTGTCGGTCGCCAATCTGGCCGAGGCGCTGTTCATGTCGCGCAGCAAGCTGCACCGTCGCCTGGTCGAGGAAACCGGCCGCTCGCCGGGCGAGTTCATTCGCGACGTGCGTCTTGGCATCGCGCGCCAGATGCTCCACGAGCAGGGGGCGAGTGTGTCGAATGTGGCCTATGCGGTCGGCTTTTCCAGTGTGTCAGGGTTCAGCCGCGCCTATCGCAGCCATTTCGGTGAGTCGCCGTCGCAAACGGTGAGTTGAGCGGGCCGGCTGGTTCGACCCCGGCGCCGCCAGGGGCGCCGGGGTCTCCTTTTCAATGCTTGGGGCTCACTGCTTCATGTGGCTCAGGTCGTCTTCCCTGACCCAGATATCGGCGTAGTAGTCGGCGATGGCCTCGCGGTCGACCTCGCGCATCTTGTTGAGCTCTTCTTCGCCGAAGTGTTCCTCGAGCATTTTCCAGAAGCCGTTGTCGCCGTCGAAGTCCGCGAAGCTTGCGGCGGGTGAGATCACGTAGATACCGCTGTGGTGTTCGCCGCCGATGGAAGAGTAGAAGTAGAAGGGCTCGTTCCAGTCTTGCTCGGCGGCCGCTTCGGCATACTTCTTGACGTTCTCCAGGAAGGCCATCGAGTCGTCGAGCTCGAATGTTGTCACCCAGGCGATCTTGCGATCCTTGTCGTCGTCGACGTGGTGACTGTGCTCCTGGAGGTAGACATCGAAGGAGGCGTAGACCTTGTCGATGGCGTCGTGGTAGGGGTCCTTGAATTCCTCGTAGCATGCGTCGAGTTCGGGGGTGTCCTTGTCGAACTCGGCCCAGCGTTGATTGTTGATCACGAATGCGTAGCGATTGACGTTGCCGGTTTCTGCCTTGTAGACGGCCCACTGGGCGCTTTCGTCGGCTTCCTTGATGCACTCGTTCCAGTCGGCGACGACTTCCTTGTAGGCATCATGCTGGTCTCCCTTGACGTGCTCCAGGTAGACGCGCTGGACCCAGTCTTCGGCTTCTTCGTGGTCGTCGGCGATTGCCGGGGTGATGGCCAGTGCTACGCAGCCGGCAACGATGAATATGTGTTTCATGGTGTTCCCTCCCGTTCGGTATGTTGTGGAGGAAACAATCCAGCACTTTCTGCGGGGAAATACCTGTCGAAAGGCTTTCAACACCCCGTGCCGCTCCATGTCGTCCCGGCCCCCGAGCCGGGAACTTGTCCGCCCCTGCAGGCACGGCCCAACTCAGTGCCGCCCGATCCGTGCGAGATCCCGGATAACGGCTTCGCCGTTTCCGGGATGACAGGGCCGTGGCCTTCGGCTGTCGTCCCGGCCCCCGAGCCGGGACCTTGCACGCCCGCCTTCAGCCCGCGGTGGGCGCCGTACTCGCAAACTCCGGGTAATTGTTGATGCGTTCGAGGAACGCAGCCAGTTCGACATGGTCGGCCAGCGCGATGCGTTCGCGAAAGAGCGCCCAGTCCAGGAAACAGCCCAGGCGCAGTTCGCCTTCGGTGAAGTCTTGTGTCTTCACGGGAAAGTCGGCTACGCGCCGGTTCAGGGCCTGGAGAATCTCGTATACCCGCTCCGACTGGCGTTTGAGATAGCCGCTGTGCTCAGCCGTGAGGCCATCCTTCTCGAGCAGGAACAGGTTGACGGCCGTATCTAGGGCCGTGTTGCTGAGCGCGAAGAGGTCGCAGTCGTCCACGTCCGGCAGAAAGGCGCCCCCGGCCGATTCCCGGACGAATTTCAGAATCGAAAGGGAGTCGTTGAGCACCCGATCGCCGGCTTTCAGGAAGGGAACGCGTTTGGCCGGCGACAGGCGGGCGCTCTGGGCGTAGTCGGTCTCGATCAGCTCGTAGTCCTGCCGCGTCTCCGCCAGGGCGATGCGGCAGTGGCGAACATAGGGCGAGGTAAAGGTGCCGTAGAGTTGCATGGTCATACCCCAATCTACCGTATGATCTGCGGCCATGTCGGCCTATTTCGTCATCATCTCGCTGATCGTGGTCGGGCGCTTGCTCGCGCCGCTGTTTCCCGCCAGCGCGCCGGAAGTGCTCAACCGCGTAGTGATCATGCTGTGCCTGCCCGCACTCATCTTCATTCACGTGCCCACGCTGGAAGCCAGTACCGCGCTGCTGCCGCTGGTGATCGTGCCCTGGGCCTTGCTGGCGGTGAGCGTCGTCCTTGTGCTGGGGCTGGCGCGCTGGCTGTCGCTCAAGCGCGAAGCGGTGGCCGTGCTGTTGCTGCTGCTGCCGCTGGGCAATACCTCGTTCCTGGGCTTTCCGCTGGTCGAGGCGCTGCTGGGCGAAGAGCAGGTGCGCTTTGCCGTGGTCTACGACCAGTTCGGCTCATTCCTGATCGTGTGTACGCACGCGCTGTTCGTGCTCGCCTGGTTCGGGTCGGGCGAGCGACCGGCCTTGGGAGACATGGCGAAGCGGATCGTCACGTTTCCGCCCTTCATCGCCCTGGTGGGCGCGCTGGTGCTGGGCAACGCCTGGTTTCCCGATTGGTTGATGGGCCTGGCGCACAACTTCGCCGACATGCTGCTGCCGCTGGTCACACTGGCCATCGGCATGAGCCTGCACCTGCGCCTGGTGTCGGAGTATCACCGGCCGCTGGTGATCGGGCTCCTGAGCAAACTGCTGATCCTGCCGGCGGTGGCGCTGGGGCTGATCGTGCTGCTCGGGACTCGTGACGATATTGCCCGGGTCGCGCTGATGGAAGCTTCCATGCCACCGATGATCACGGCAGCGGCGCTGCTGTCGTCGGCCCGGCTGGCGCCGCCGCTGGCCTCCGCGCTGGTGGCCTGGGGCGTGTTGCTTTCCGCCTTGACCGTGCCGCTGTGGTACCTGGTCGCCCGGGCTGTGTTCGGAGCACCATGAGCGAGTTCGAGAGCGTGCACGAGCGGCTGCGTTCGGCCACCAGGGCGGCCCACCACGCGCTGGATCACCATCCCCTATTGCAGCGGCTGGTCAAGAGTGACCTGACGCGGGAAGCCTACGCGCAGTCCTTGCAGGCGATATATGCCGCGCATGCCGAGCTCGAAGCGCGCGTGCTCGAAAGTCAATGGCACCGCCGCTCGCCGCTGGAGCTGCACGCGCGCAGCGAGTTGCTGCGCCGGGACCTGGACGAGCTGGGCCGGCGACCCATCGAGCCCTCGGTCGAGCGGTTTGCCCGGGCGCAGTCCGAAAGCGAATGGCTGGGGCAGGTGTACGTCCTGGAGGGGTCGCGGCTGGGCTCGGTAGTTATCGTCGGCCGGGTCGTGGGGTCGCTGGGGGAAGGAGCGCCCCGCCGCTTCCTGGCCGCGGTGCATGACGCCGATGCCTGGCCGCGCATCCTTTCGTGTATCGAGCAGCGCCTCGACACGCCGGCGCGCGTGCATTCGGCCTTCAGGGCCGCAAGAGCCGCCTTTGCGGCTTACGAGTCGGCGCTCGATGCGCCCCCGGGTGCGTGATATTCTGCGAGTAGTGGGGCAAAGCCCGGCATCCGCCGGTCAGGTACTTCGCATTCTGGATGCAGAATGACTTCCAATGATTCCGCCACCGACCCGGAAATCGAAGCTGCGTTGCAGGCTTGCGCGCGCGAACCGGTGCATATCCCCGGAGCGATTCAGCCGCACGGCGCGCTGATCAGCTGCGACGCCGAACTGGCGCGAGTCCGGCAGGTCAGCGCCAATCTCGAAGAAATGCTGGGCGTGACCGTCGATCATGCGCTGGCGGGCAAGCCGGAGGACCTGCTCGGCCGGCGATGGCTGACGCAGGTTCGCGAGGTGATCGACGGCGTCTCCCGCTTTCGCGCCCTGATTGTGTCGTTGCGCGTCGGCGGGAAGTCACGTCGCTTCCGCTTGCTGCCCTATCGCAGCGGCTCGCGGGTGGTGATCGAACTCGAACCGATCGAAGGAGAGCCCGAGCGCTGGTTGTTCTCGGCCCTGGCCGAATGGCAGAGGCAGTTGGCCCGGTTCCAAAAGCAAGAGAATCTGCTTGATGCAGTGACCGGGCTCGTGCGCGACCTGGCCGGCTACGATCGGGTGATGATCTATCGCTTCGACGAAGACTGGAACGGCAGCGTCGTCTCCGAGAGCCGTGCCGAGGGTGTCGACAGCTATCTCGGCCACCACTTTCCGGCCAGCGACATCCCCGAGCAGGTGCGCAGGCTCTACAGCATCAAGCCCGTGCGCGACATCCCGGATGCCACGCGCGACCCGGTGGCGCTGGTGCCAGAGGCCGATCCCGCCGACGCCGCGCCGCTGGACCTGTCGAAAGGCATCCTGCGTGTCGCCGCGCCCATTCATCGAAGCTACCTGGCCAACATGAATGTGGTGGCCTCCATGTCGATCGCCATGAACGTCGATGCCGGGCTGTGGGGGCTGCTGGCGTGCCATTCCGAGCGGCCGAATGTGCTACCCCCGGCACTGCGCGACGCGCTGCGTGCCATGGTTCATTCGGCCTCTCTCAAGCTGGAACTGATTGAAGCGCAAGAACAGGCCGAGGTGCTCGAACGGGCCAACAGCAGCCGGGATGTCCTGATCGACGAGCGCGGTGAGTTCCCGCGCCCCGAGGTGCTCGTCGAGCGCTACGGCAGTGAATGGCTCGAGGTGTTCCGGGCCTGTGGGGTGGCGCTGGTCGTGGGCGAGTCGCTGGCAAGCGTCGGCCGTGTGCCACAGCGTGGCGCGATCGAGAAAGCGCTGAACTGGCTGTCCGAACAGCCGGGCGCCGACCCGCTGTGGTCGAGCCACGAAATCGGCCGAAGCCCGTTGGCAGGTTGTTTGCCAGGCAATTTTGCCGGCTTGCTCGCCTTACCGCTTTCTATCCGTGAGTCGCTTCCCGCATGGCTGCTGCTGTTCCGGCAAGAAAGAATCGAGACCCGCATCTGGGCGGGGAATCCGCAAAAGGCCCTGGACCGACAGGGCGACAAGCTCAGCCCGCGCTCTTCATTCGAGGCCTGGAAGGAAGAAGTCCGCGGACGCAGCGATCAGTGGACGAAGGTGGAAAGGCGGGCGGCCATGGATCTGGCCACTGACCTGGCCGCGCTGGTCGCCGCCAACGAGATCAGCCGCCTCAACGACCAACTGACCGACTTGGCCACGCACGATCATCTCACCGGCCTGTGGAACCGCTACCGCATGGACGAGGCCATCGACCACGAAATCGCCATGGCGCACCGCTACGGGCGGCACTGCAGCCTGATGATGTTCGACATCGACCACTTCAAGCATTTCAATGACAGCTTTGGTCACGAAGCCGGCGACGAGGTACTGGTTCGGCTGGCACGCACTGTGGAGACGGTCCTGCGCGAACCCGACCGGGTCGGGCGCTGGGGCGGCGAGGAATTCATCGTGCTCGCGCCTGACACGGATCTCGATGGCGGCCGCCGCCTGGCCGAGCGCCTGCGGCGGGTCATTGAAGACCTTGATTTGGGCGATTACGGCAACGTGACGGTTAGCATCGGCCTGGCCATGGCCGGCGAAGGAGAAGTACGGCGCGATCTGGTCGCGCGCGCCGACAGAGCGCTCTACGCCGCCAAGGAAGGCGGCCGCAATCGGGTGGAAGTGGCCGACAACTGATCGGCGACATGCCCGCACTGTCGTCCCGGAAACCGCGCAAGCGGTTATCCGGCATTTCGCACCTGTCGGCTGGCACTGAGTTGGGGCTGTGCAGATGCCGGGCGTGGGAGGTCCCGGCTCTTCGGCCGGGACGACACAGGAATGGAGGGTGCCTCTCCTGTCGTCCCGGAAACCGCGCGAGCGGTCATCCGGGACCTCGCACCTGTCGGCTGGCACTGAGGTGGGGCTGTGCAGATGCTGGGCGTGGGAGGTCCCGGCTCTACGCTTCGCTCCGGCCGGCACGACACTGGATTGGGGGGTGCTCTCCTGTCGTCCCGGAAACCGCGCGTAGCGGTTATCCGGGAACTCGCACCTGGCGGTTGGCACTGAGGTGGGGCTGTGCAGATGCTGGACGTGCGAGGTCCCGGCTCTTCGGCCGGGACGACATGGCGCTGGTGGCATCACCGCAAGGTAGGGTGAGGCGGCCCCATCCTGTCGTCCCGGAAACCGCGTGAGCGGTTATCCGGGATCTCGCACCTGTCGGTTAGGCACTGAGCCTTCCGGGGAAACGCAGATCTTTCCTACAGCCGAACGCGTCAATTTCCACTCGATCCGACAGGGCGTCCACCGCCACACTCGAAGCATGGATCGCCACTACTACGTCTACATCCTGACAAACCGGCTTCGAGGCACGCTCTACATTGGTGTGACGAACAATCTCATCAGACGGGTGTGGGAGCACAGGCTCGGTTTGGTCTCAGGCTTTACCCGCAAGTATCGATTGCGCCGGCTCGTGTATTTCGAACACTGCGGTGATATTTGCGTCGCCATTGAGCGGGAGAAGCGCCTGAAACGGTGGCGCAGGGCTTGGAAGCTTGAATTGATCGAGCGGGATAATCCGAAGTGGGCGGATCGCTTCCCGGAGATTGCCCAGTCCGAAGGTGTTGACGATTCGGTGCCGTACTGAAAGGTGTGACCAGGCGCTCTGCGTGCGAGGTCCCGGCTCAAGGCCGGGACGACACAGGAATGGAGGTCCCTCTCCTGTCGTCCCGGAAACCGCGCAAGCGGTTATCCGGGACCCCGCACCTGGCGGCTGGCACTGAGCCGTGGCCGTGCAGATGCTGGACGTGCGAGGTCCCGGCTCTACGCTTCGCTCCGGCCGGGACGACAACGAGCACTATTCTGTCGTCCCGGAAACCGCGCGAGCGGTTATCCGGGACCTCGCACCTGGCGGTTGGCACTGAGGTGGGGCTGTGCAGATGCTGGACGTGGGAGGTCCCGGCTCAAGGCCGGGACGACAGGGCCGCGTCCCATCCGTGTCGTCCCGGCCGAAGCGAAGCGGAGAGCCGGGACCTCGCACACCTGAAGTCGGCACGGCTTTGCTCAGTGCCATCCCGAACCGCGCAAGGTCCCGGCTCTTCGGCCGGGACGACAGGGGCCTCAGAAAGGTGCGTGACCCGGGGTGCGTGGGTAGGGGATGACGTCGCGGATGTTGGTCAGCCCCGTGATGTAGTTGAGCAGGCGCTCGAAGCCCAGGCCGAAGCCGGCGTGCGGCACGGTGCCGTAACGCCTGAGATCGACGTACCAGCTGTAGGTTTCGGCATCGAGGCCGTGTTCGGCCATGCGGCGCTTGAGCACATCCAGGCGCTCTTCGCGCTGTGCCCCGCCGATGATCTCGCCGATGCCCGGGGCGAGCACGTCCAGCGCGGCGGCGGTCTTGCCGTCGTCGTTCAAGCGCATGTAGAAGGCCTTGATCTCGTCGGGGTAGTTCATAACCACCACCGGGGCCTTGCAGTGCTTTTCGGTCAGGTAGCGCTCGTGTTCGGTCTGCAGGTCCAGGCCCCACTTGGCCGGGTATTCGAACTTCTCGCCGCTGTCGGCCAGGATGTTGACCGCCTCGCGGTAGTCCATGCGCACGAAATCGGTCTCGATCAGGCGCCTGAGGCGTTCGATCGCCTCTGGGTCGATGCGCTCGGCGAAGAATTCCATGTCCTCGGCGCAGCGGTCGAGCACGCGGGTGAAGACGAACTTGAGAAAGTCCTCGGCCAGGCGGGCCAGGTCGTTGAGGTCGGCGAAACGCGATCTCGGGCTCGACCATCCAGAACTCGGCCAGGTGGCGGGCGGTGTTGGAGTTCTCGGCCCGGAACGTCGGGCCGAAGGTGTAGACCTTGCTCATGGCCAGGCAGTAGGCCTCGACGTTGAGCTGGCCGGAGACCGTCAGGAAGGCCTCGCGGCCGAAGAAGTCCTCGCGGAAGTCGATCTTGCCGTCGTCGGTCCGGGGCAGGTTGAGCAGATCCAGCGTGGACACGCGGAACAGCTGGCCGGCGCCCTCTGCGTCCGACGAGGTGATGATCGGCGTGTTGATCCAGTAGTAGCCCTGCTCGTCGAAGAACTCGTGGATGGCCCTCGCGGCGGCGTGACGCACGCGGGTGACGGCGCCGAAGGTGTTGGTGCGCGGGCGCAGATGGGCGACGCTGCGCAGGAACTCGAAGCTGTGCTTCTTGGGCTGGACCGGGTAGGTGTCGGGGTCTTCGACCCAGCCGACGACCTCGATCTCGCCGGCCTGGATTTCCACGCTCTGGCCGCGGCCTTTCGATTCGACCACGGTGCCGCGGCACTGCAGCGAACAGCCTGAGGTCAGGTGGCGGATCTCTTCGTCGTAATTGGGCAGGTCCTGGTTGGCCACCAGCTGCAGATTGCCGAAGCTCGAGCCGTCGTTGAGGTGGATGAAGGAAAATCCGGCCTTCGAGTCGCGGCGGGTGCGCACCCAGCCCTGGACGGTCACCTCGGTTCCGACGGCGATTTCGCCGCCGAGCACCTGTTTGATGCTGGCAGTCTGCATGGTATCGAGAATCCTTTTCATTGAATCGGGACGAGCAAGCCGCAATAATACCCAACATGGCAACTGCAACCCAAGAAAACGCGAGCGAAACCGGCATTTTTCTGACTGAATCGGCCGTCGAGCGGGTGCGCGGCTTCCTGGCCCGCGAGGGCGGCGTCGGGCTGCGCATCGATATCCGCCGCACCGGCTGCTCGGGCTACGCCTACGATGTGGGCCTGGCGCACGAGGCTGGTGAGTCCGACCACGTCTTCGAGCAGGACGGACTGAAGATCCTCGTCTCCGAGAAGGCCATGCCCATGGTCGCCGGCACCACCGTGGATTTCGTCAACGAGGGCCTGGTGCGCGAATTCCGCTTCCGCAATCCCAACGTCACGGGCGAATGCGGATGCGGGGAGAGTTTCACCGTCGGCGGGTAACGCCACGTTTGTCGTCCCGGAAACCCCGCTCACACCCGTCGTCCCGGAAACCGCTCACACCTGTCGTCCCGGCCTTGAGCCGGGATCTTGCACGGTTCGGGATGGCACTGAGCAAAGCCGTGCCGACTTCAGGTGTGCGAGGTCCCGGCTCTCCGCTTCGCTTCGGCCGGGACGACACGGATGGGACGCGGCCCTGTCGTCCCGGCCTTGAGCCGGGACCTTGCACGGTTCGGGATGGCACTGAGCAAAGCCGTGCCGATTTCAGGTGTGCGAGATCCCGGCTCTCCGCTTCGCTCCGGCCGGGACGACAAGGACGAGATTTCGGTTCTGGACACACATGAGCTACGCGTGTCTCAATTTTCCAGGTCGTCCGTCGGGGATGTAACCCCGACCTACGCAGATTGCGCTCGAAACGCTGGGGATCATCAGGTAAAATGGTGGGATTTACCCGCCGGAGCCCACCAATATGCGTTTGATCGAAGAAGCCCTCACTTTTGACGACGTTTCACTGGTTCCGGACTACACGGAAGTCCTGCCCAATGACGTGGACCTGTCCACCCGGGTCACGCGCGACCTCAAGCTGAACACCCCCCTGCTTTCGTCGGCCATGGATACCGTCACCGAGGCTCGGCTGGCCATCGCCATGGCCCAGGCCGGCGGCGTGGGCGTAATCCACAAGAACATGTCGATCGAGCGTCAGGCCGATCACGTGCGCGTGGTCAAGAAGTACGAGGCCGGCGTGATAAAGGACCCGTACACGGTCGATCCCTACACGACCATTCGCGAAGTCATCGAACTGACGCGCCGGTACAACATCTCGGGCGTTCCGGTGGTCGACGGCAACGAGCTGGTCGGGATCGTCACCAGCCGCGATATGCGCTTCGAGCGCAAGCTCGACGATCCGGTTCGCAATATCATGACGCGCAAGGAAAAGCTGATTACCGTCCAGCAAGGCGCCAGCCAGGACGAAGTGCTGGCGCTGCTGCACAAGCACCGCATCGAAAAGGTCCTGGTCGTCAACGACAACTTCGAGCTCAAGGGCCTGATCACCGTCAAGGATATCCAGAAGTCGCGCGACTTCCCTAACGCTGCCAAGGATTCGTCCGAGCAGCTGCTGGCCGGGGCCGCCATTGGCACGGGCGGGGATACCGAGGATCGCGTCCAGGCGCTGGTGGCTGCCGGCATCGATATCTTGGTTATCGACACCGCCCACGGGCATTCGAAGGGCGTGCTCGATCGCGTCAAATGGGTCAAGAAGCATTTCCCGGACGTGCAGGTCATTGGCGGCAATGTATCGACCGCCGACGGCGCGAGGGCCCTGGCCGAAGCCGGCGCCGACGCGGTCAAGATCGGGCAGGGGCCCGGATCGATCTGCACCACGCGCGTCGTCGCCGGCATCGGCGTGCCGCAGGTCAGTGCCGTGGCCGCCGCTTCCGAGGCCCTGCTCAAGCACGATGTGCCGGTGATCGCCGACGGCGGTATCCGCTTCTCCGGCGACTTAGCCAAGGCGCTTGCCGCCGGCGCGTCGACGGTGATGATCGGCAGCCTGCTGGCCGGTACCGAGGAAGCGCCCGGCGAGGTCGAGCTCTACCAGGGCCGGTCTTACAAGAGCTATCGCGGCATGGGTTCGATCGGCGCGATGGAGATGGGCTCCAAGGACCGCTACTTCCAGGCTGAGGCCGCGGCCGACAAGCTGGTGCCCGAAGGCATCGAGGGCCGCGTACCCTACAAGGGCCCGATCAGCGGCGTGGTGCACCAGCTCATGGGCGGCCTGCGCGCGGCCATGGGCTACGTGGGCTGCGCCACCATTGAAGAAATGCGCACCAAGCCGCGCTTCGTGAAGATCTCGGCCAATGGCGTGCGCGAATCGCACGCCCACGATGTGTCGATCACCAAGGAAGCGCCGAACTACAAGTTAGGCTAGATCTTGTCGTCCCGGCCTTGAGCCGGGACCTCGCACGGTCCGGCTGGCACTGAGCTGAGCCCTGCCGGCTTCAGGTGTGCGAGGTCCCGGCTCTCCGCTTTGCTCCGTCCGGGACGACAGGGGTTGATGGATCCGGGGCGACGGACGACACCTCGGACATGTACACGCATAGCTACGTGTGAACAGGATTGAAGTCTCGTCCGTCGGGGATGCGACCCCGACCTACGCGGGCGAAACCAGGTTCAGGGACAACGAAGGGCAAGAATGGATATCCACAGTCACCGCATCCTGATCCTCGACTTCGGATCGCAATACACTCAACTGATCGCCCGCCGGGTGCGCGAGATCGGGGTTTACTCCGAGATCATGCCCTTTGACGTCGGTGACGAAGCCATTCGTGACTTTAAGCCCTCGGGCGTCATCTGCTCGGGCGGGCCGGAATCGGTTGCTCTCGACGATAGTCCGCGCATTCCACCGCTGGTCTTCGACCTGGATGTGCCGGTGCTGGGCATCTGTTACGGCATGCAGGCTATGGCGTCGCATTTTGGCGGGGCTGTTAGCCCGTCGGACGAGAAGGAATTCGGTTACGCCGAGGTGGCGCTGGCCGAGCCCGGGCGGCTGTTCGAGGGTATCGAGGATCGCGTCGCCGACGGTCAGGGCCTGCTTGAGGTCTGGATGAGCCACGGCGACAAGGTCAGCGGCCTGCCGGACGGTTTCGTGACCACCTGCACGACCAGCTCGGCGCCGATCGCCGGCATGGCGCATGAAGCCGACCGGCTCTACGGCCTGCAGTTCCACCCCGAAGTCACCCACACCAGCCAGGGAAGGCGCATTCTCGAGCGCTTCGTGCTCGATATCTGCGGTTGTGAGGCGACCTGGACCACCGAGGCGATCATCGACGACCAGATCGAGCGCGTGCGCGAGCAGGTGGGTGACGACAGCGTGCTGCTGGGCCTGTCCGGCGGCGTCGATTCCTCCGTGGTCGCAGCACTTCTGCACGAGGCGATTGGCGATCAGTTGCTGTGCATCTTTGTCGATACCGGCCTGCTGCGCTATCAGGAAGGCGACGAGGTCATGGCGATCTTCGCCGAGCACCTGGGCGTGCGCGTCGAGCGCGTCGATGCCCGCGATCAGTTCATGAACGCGCTCGCGGGTGTTTCCGACCCGGAAGAGAAACGCAAGATCATCGGGCGCGAGTTCATCAACGTTTTCGACGCCGCGGCCAAGAGCCACCGGGAAGCCGGCTGGCTGGCGCAGGGCACGATCTATCCCGACGTGATCGAGTCGGCCGGCGCCAAGACCGGCAAGGCCAAGGTGATCAAGTCGCACCACAATGTCGGTGGCCTGCCCGAGGACATGAACCTCAAGCTCGTCGAGCCCTTGAGAGAGCTGTTCAAGGACGAAGTGCGCAAGATCGGTGTCGAACTGGGCCTGCCCAAGTCGCTGGTGATGCGCCATCCCTTTCCGGGGCCGGGGCTGGGCGTGCGCATTCTCGGCGAGGTCAAGCCCGAATACGTCGAGCCGCTGCAGAAAGCCGACCACATCTTCATCTCCGAGCTTCGCTCAGCCGATCTCTACGACAAGGTCAGCCAGGCCTTCGCCGTGTTCCTGCCGGTCAAATCCGTCGGCGTGGTCGGCGATACGCGCCGCTACGAATATGTCATCGCCCTTAGGGCGGTCGAGACCATCGACTTCATGACCGCTCGCTGGGCCTATCTCGACCACGACTTCCTCGACCACGTCTCGCGGCGCATCATCAATGAATGCGACGGTGTCTCGCGGGTGGTCTATGACATCTCGGGCAAACCGCCTGCGACGATCGAGTGGGAGTAGGGCGACGCTTGGCTATTTCAATTGCTTTTGTGGATCCTGGCGGCCATGCAGCACACGGATGATTTCAACCCTGTTGGCGGTCACGCGGTAAAACACGGTATGGCTTTCTATGGAAAGGCTTCTGGCGTCAGTCAGGACTTCGGGGCGCTCGGCACCCATAAGTGGTTGCTGGGTCAGTAACCAGAATTGGTTCTTCACGTTGGCAAGGTAAGTTTCGGCTTGTGCCTGCCCCCACTGGCGAAGGCCGTATCGATAAATTTCCCGGAGGTCGCTTTTTGCTGCAGGCGCAATGACGAGCTGATGCGATGTCATGGAAGTCAGTTCTTGAGATCGTCAAAAAATGCCTCGAGCGCCCCTTTCGATTTGATTGCGATGCCTTCGCCTTGGTTCAGTTGTTCTGTGCCCACTTTCAGCTGCTCACGCAGGCGAGCCAGTTTGATCTCGTGAATCCAGTCTTCGTGGGTCTCCATGAACCGTAGCGCTTCACGGATCACTTCGCTAGAATTGTTGTACATGCCGGATTCCACTTTGGCCCTGACGCGAGATTCCAGTTCGGGAGTGAGTGATACATGCATGCCGATTTCCAAAGATGGATGTTTTCACTCAGAATCCTATGTTGTCTTACAAAGATTGTCAATGTTTGTATTTCTGGGGCGTATTGATTGCCCCCGACAGCAGGAGAGGATCTTGTCGCGCCGCATCATCAACGAATGCGGCGGCGTTCGCACGTGGTCTACGACATCTCGGGCAAGCCGCCGGCGACGATCGAGTGGGAGTAGGGGCCTGATCGCTTGATTCTCAGGCGCCTGGCGAAGCGATTGCTGTCGGCTGTTTTCGGCGAAGTCGTCGGGCCCTCGCTCCCGCGCGAGGTTGCCATCCAGTGGCGAAAACGTTCGGGGCGTTTCTCCCGCTTCGGAATCGACGCTGCGCTCGAGCGCTACATGGATTTTGACAGCGGCTTTTACGTGGAACTGGGCGCCAACGACGGCGTCCGCGCCTCCAACACCTACTACTTCGAACTCAAGCGCGGCTGGTCGGGCATCCTGATCGAGCCCTGTCCGCCGCTCTACATGGCCTGTCGAAAGCGCCGCGGAAAGCGCAACGCCGTTTATTGCAATGCCTGCGTCGATTTCGACTACGACCGCCCCTATGTCGACATGGTTTATGCCGGGCCGATGACGCTGTCGAGAAGTCTCGATACGGACATCGAAGACGAGGCGGCGTTTCTCGAGCGCGGGCGCGGCTTTCTGCCTGACGGCGAAGCGTCGTTCGCATTCGGTGCGGTCGCCTCGACGCTGATGGCAATCCTTGATGATGCCGGGGCGCCGGCATCGATCGATTTGCTTTCTCTGGATGTCGAGGGCGCCGAGCTGACTGTCCTGCGGGGCATCGATTTCAGTCGCTATCGATTCGGACACATCCTGGTCGAGTGCCGAGACCTGCCGCCGTTACGCGACTTCCTGGCGGATCGTGGATATGAGCTGGCGGAGCAGTTGACGCATTACGATTATTTGTTTGTAGCCTCCAGCAGCAGTCTTGATGACTGAAGCTGGCTGGTTGGCGCGCTTCTCGCCGGGTATTTGAACAAGGCGATCGACGCGCAGGTTACTGTATGTAGCCGAGTGACTTCAGCGTTTCGATCTCCTTGTTCGTAAGTTCCACTTCACGGGGTTCGATTTCCCCTGCCAGGAACTCACGTCGGACTGATTCGATATAGGCGATCAATGCCTCGTTGACCTCAGGCTCATTAAGGCGCGTTTCGGCCGACGGGCGACGGCGGGGATTGAATACTGCGATTTCGTCGTGTCTGGTCACGAACTTAAGCTTATCGGCATACAGCGCCGTCGCTTCGGGATCGTACCAATTCGGCGCCTTGTCGAGATCGGGCTTGAGCTCGACTTCTGCGAATACTTCACGTTGCTGGATTTTGCCGGGCTCGCCTGTCAACAAGGGCATGAGGGAATAGCCTTGCACGCCAGGTAGCTCGATACCCAGCGCAGCGTCAGCGATCGTGGGCGCTAAATCAATGGCACTCACCGTTCTATCGACTCGATTGCCGGCCTGCGATCGAAAATCGCGAACGATCAGCGGGATATGGATAACGTCTTCGCGAAGCGTCGGCCCGTGACCCATATTGCCGTTCTCGCCCAGGCCCTGCCCATGGTCCGAGGCTACGATCACAATGGCGTTGTCCAGACGGTCATCGGCTTCAAGCTGGTCGAGGACCCGGCCGACCAGGGAATCGGCGAGCTTGATTTCTCCGTCGTACAGCGCGTTCAGCGCGGCGACATGGTCTGATGATGAAACAATGTCCTTGATGCGCTTATGCAGTTCGTCATTGCTCGCGCCATCTTGCAAAAAGCCCTCATAGCCACTTTTATCCATCCATTGCCGCGAGTAGTCAGTCAGTTCGTACGGCCCATGGGGCTCGAAGAGGTGTAGCCACATGAAATTGGGGGACGAAGAGCCGGATTGACTCGTCAGCCAATCAAGCGCCATTTGGGTTGTTTCCTCGCCATCGCGGATCGGATCTTCTCCTTTTCCGATCATCTGGCGGTCGCTGGCGGCCTGAAACCCGCGGTGGAGCTGGCCTCGAAAGTGCATTGCCCTGAAGCTCACGAACGATCCCGTCGAATAACCGGCATCGGCCAACAGCTCGGTGACCAGCGGTATGTCGTCGCCAAGCTCGAGGCCATTGCGCCGCAAGCCGTGATAGCGCGGATAAAGCCCCGTCAACATCGATGCATGCACCGGCCAGGTAGTCCCAGCCGTTGCCACGGCGCGTTCGAATACCGTGCCATTCTCGGCGAGTCGATTGAGATTGGGCGTCAAGTCTTCATCGTAACCATAAGCGCCCAGTCGGTCGGTTCGCAGCGTATCGATCGTGATCAGGAAGATATCGGGCGGCTGCGGCTCCTCGTTGCTGCAGCCTGCGGCCATGGCGGTCAGCAGAAGCAAGATCAGGGTGTGTGCGGCGGGCTTTGGGTTCGGGACGGAACTCATGACTCACTCCTCAATCGTTGTTACTGTGCAGCCGACTTTCGAGCGCCAGGAACATGCGTTCGTCGTGTTCGGCTGAACTCGGGTCAGAGCATTGGGTGTCACCAACCCGGTAGGTTGCCCGCACGTTCCAGCCGCTGCGCTCGGTCAGCCTGATCAGGCCGGGGGCGGAGAATATCCAGAAATTGGTCGGGTCACCATTGCATTCGTCCGGATCCAGCAGATAGGCCACGGGAGCCTGTTCGAGCTCGAGTCGGCGATCTGCAGTCTGCCGGGCAATGCGCGTGCTCAGAAAGCAGAATCGGCTGTGTTTCGCGAGTGTCTCGAGAATATAGAACGGATTCTTCAAGTGGTACAGGATGCCGAGGAAGAACACGAGATCGTAGTGTTGAGCCGGCAGGAAAAACTGCGTATCCAGATCCACTTCGTGAATGGCGACGCGTCTGGAATCGAGTCGCTTTGACAGTGCTCGTGCGCCTTCAAGCCCATTCCAGTTCGTGTCTGGCCAGTCGATCAGGTCCACCGAAAGCCCTATGTTTTCCAGGAAGAAGGACAGGTCGCCGTCTGCAGCTCCGATGTCGGCGACGTGTCCCGACCTGAACAGGTCCAGGGTGCTTTCGGGCAGCTGCTCGATCAGGTGCTCTAGATGCCAAAGGTTGGACAGGATGTCGTAGGCGTACCACCTCTTATCAGTAGACGGTGGCTCGGACTTAACAGCGGACAGGTGATCCTTCCACGCCACCGCGTGGTCGAGCAGCTGTGAGTAGTTTGACCATGTGTTCCTGCTGTCTTGGGGTGACATTTTCGTCCTCGATCATTGCGTATATTCACTGCTCATAGCCCAGGCGCCGGGCGACGGGGCCGCAGATGTCGAGCAGGCGCATGCTTTCTTCTTCGTTGAAGTCCGGCTGGTAGTAGGTTGGCGGGCTGATACGGCCGGAGTATTCCTCGATAACAGGCTCGAACGATGCGGGGTCAAGCCTGCAATGCTCGAGCAAGTCGCGAATGGTTTGCTCCGGCTTGCGGCAGAGACGCTCGTAGTGAACGATCGTAACCGCCTCCTGCAGGGCCTTGTCGGCTTCTATCCGGTCGAGCAAGTAACGGTATGCCGAGGCCCAGTATCGGGCCCAGCCTTCCGTCCGCTCGCCGGCAGACCAGGCGTGCTCGATCGCTGCGGCGGCTCGCGCATTTCCCGTGTTGATCGCCCGTTGGTGAGGACCGAACTCGAAATGACCGGAACTGGCCAGTTGCCCAGGGACGCGGCTGTCCTCGCGGCTGGCCTCCTGGAAGCGCAGATCCTGCTTGAGCAGGGACGCCACGTGGTTGACCGGATGGCGCACCACGACTGCGAAGCGAGCATTCGGGAAGATTTTCAGCAGGTATCGAAGCCGCGTGATGTTGTAATTGCCCTTGGCCAGGTAGCGTGAGGCCCCGCGAATTGCCAACAGCTTGCGGATGTGATCCCGGTAGAAGGATTCGAAGCCGGCGTGATTCGTGTGCTCATCGAGAACTTGATCGTTACCCGCATCGTGAAGGTGCCCAAAAAATTGCATCCAGATGACCTCTTCCACGGCCTCGGGGCTTTCCGAGGTCACCATGATCCGGTCACCATGAGAGCGTTCCACGAACTCGCCGGATTTGCGGCCGCTTTTTTCGGCTAGCCAGTTGCGCCAATAGGGCGTGTAGACGTTCGGAAAGTCGCTGTAGCGGTGGCTGGTCACGTCCGGATGACGCTCGAGGATTTCGGTCGTGATGGTCGTTCCGGCCCTGGGAACGCCGGTGACGTAAATCGGTCGGTCTATTTCGATGCGCTCGATTTCATCGCGCAGCACCGCTGACTCCAGAGCGGAGAGCCTTCGCCAGGCGCCGGCCGTGGCCGAGAAGAAACGAGTTTTCAGATTGAGGCCGGTGGGTACGTGGACGGCTTTGCTTGCCTGCTGTTCTGTCATTTCTTGGCTGCAAGTCCATGAATATCGTGTGGTTCCGGCCCGGCACTCCGACCGTCTGCCTGCCGTGGTGCCGCCGCCAGAATGGGTGCGATATAAGATATCATCCCTGACGGTTCCAACATCGGTTCACTGGCGATTCAATCATGATGAGCATCCCGGCAAGATTTTTCCTGCTGCCGCTTTGCACCGTTTTCCTGGCTGCATGCGGGAGTGGTGATCAAACGTCGTCCGACACTGCGCAGGGGCAAGGCAGCCCAAAAGTCGTACTTCTCGGCGTTGACGGTGCGGACTGGGGCGTTATCGATCGTCTCGTCAAAAAGGGGGAACTTCCCGGTTTCGCGCGGATGATGGAAGAAGGCGCGCATGGGGATCTTATGAATCCGGGGCCGCAAGTGTCTCCGGTGGTGTGGACGACTTTTGCGACCGGGCATTTCAGCCGCGACCACGGCATCCTGGATTTTGTCCAACCATACTCGGATGTGTCCGGCAAGCAGCCGGTGGATGTGTCATTTCGGCGCAAGCCGGCGTTGTGGAACGTGCTCGATGCGCACGGCCTGGAGTCGACTGTCGTCGGCTACTTCGTCTCCTGGCCGGCTGAACCGATCGACGGTCACGTCGTTTCCGATCGCGCTTTCAATGGTCTGGAAAACTCGGTTTGGCCGGCCGATCTCGAATCGGTTTCCAAGCGGGTGCGACAGGCGGTACATGCCGATCGCTCAGAACTCCTGTCGCGTTTTCTTCCGTGGCCCTACGATCCTGCCCAGGCAGATGACGAAACCAGCCCGTATCACGAGGCGGCACGCATTGTTCGCGGGCGAATCGATCAACGCATTCTGGCCGACGAGTACGTTCGGCGCATGACCGAGCAACTGATGGAAGATCCGGTCGATCTGCTGGTCAGTTATTACCGCATTCCCGATATCGTCAGCCATTCGGCCTGGTATTACTACGACGACAGCGACTGGGATGAGGCGCCCGATCAAGGTACCAGCGAGCTCTTGGGAGACGTTGTGCAAGAGTCTTACCGCTATGTCGACGAAGTCATCGAGATGATGCTCGACCGCTACGGTGAGGAAGCCAATATTGTCGTGATCTCCGATCATGGTTTCGGATCGGCCACC
This sequence comes from Lysobacterales bacterium, assembly GCA_034520805.1. Classification (GTDB taxonomy): domain Bacteria; phylum Pseudomonadota; class Gammaproteobacteria; order Xanthomonadales; family Wenzhouxiangellaceae; genus Wenzhouxiangella. The sequence goes on from JAXHNG010000014.1 coordinate 83,243, forward strand.
GGGCCGTATGCCACCAATAACCCACTGCTCACCGGAAACCATCGCCCCAACGGCGTAATTCTGGCCTACGGCCCGGATGTCAAACCTGGCCGCATCGAGCCGATGACGATCATGGAAATCTTTCCGACCCTTGCCAATCTTCTCGATGTGCCGATCGCGGACACCGTTCCCGGCTCGGTCAACTACGACCTGCTGCGAGAGCCCTTTCTCGAGCGGCAACCGCCGCGTTTTGTCGAGCGCTATGACTTCGATTGGCAGGGGGTCGAGCCCGTCAAGGTGGATCAAGCGACGCAGGCCGAAGAAATGGAGTCCCTGAGAGGGTTGGGTTATGTCGGCGAGGGCGTCACCGTGGGCGATGGAGCAGGCGCCTCGGGTTACGATTTCTGGGGCGTTTCCGAGCGGCTGCTGGTTGCGAATCTGCATGCTGAAGTGGTCTACCACCTGATTCGTGGAGATATTGCGGCCGCGGACGAAGTGGTCTACGCGCTTGAGCGAAACCGGCCGGAGATGAAGTCTTTGTTGCTGGCGCGAAGCCAGGCAAAGGTCGAGGCCCTGCGCCGCGAGCTGGGTGACGACGAGAGTATTGCGCCCCAACTCGCCGCGTTTCTGAAGGCACATCGTCGGGGAGGCGGTGAGCCCGATACGAATGACGAATAGGCCACGAAGGTATGGTTGCAATGAACTCGACTGTTGTGAAGTCAGAACACGGATTTCGGCTGAACGGTTGCCTGAAGCCGGTTCTCCTGATCGTCGTACTGCTGGCGCTTGCCGCCTGCGGTGATACGAGCGATCAAGACGAGAGCGCTCCCCCGTCCGGCCAGCCGGTGGAAAACCTGATCATTGTCGCGATCGACACGGTGCGCTGGGACACCTGGTGGGTGCCCGAGCGCACCGGGAAAACGGATTCCTTCTCGCCATGGGTCGACTCGAGCCAGGTGATGTCGAAGGCGGTATCCCCGGCGCCCTGGACCGTGCCGGCGGTGAGCTCCGTGCTGACCGGGCTTTACCCGAGCCAGCACGGCGGCGGTTTGTTCGATCAGCCGGTGGCCAATCTGGACCGGCAGGTTCCTTCTGCGATCAGCGGAGCAGTGCCGACCCTGGCCGAAATTCTGGCTTCTGTGGGCGTGAATACAGCGGCGGTTTCCGCTCACCCCTGGTTCGATGCCGACTACGGGCTCGAACGCGGGTTCGGCCGAATGGAGTTGCGTAGCGGCGCGGAACAGATCACGCGACGCGGCCTGGCGTGGCTCGAGCAGGAAGCGCCGCGCGACGAGCCGTTCTTTCTGTACCTGCACTACATGGACGCGCACGATCCCCATCTCGACCTGCCGGCGTCGCGGGCTGCGGTCGAAGGGCTGGATCCGGCCGAGCGGCAGCGCCTGATCGGGACGGCGCCGTCGGCGGCCTGCGACGACCCCGAAGATGACATCTGCGTGCGCTACCTGCGCTATGCGCTCGCGACACTGGCCCTGCGCGAGTCGATGGCGCAGTTGCTCGGCGAACTCGAGGCCCGGGGCACGCTCGACGACACCCTGGTGGTGCTCTATTCCGATCACGGCGAGGAATTCCACGATCACCTGGAAATGGATCGCGAGTGGGGCCAGGATCCGCGCGGGATCTACGGTTTCGGCCACGGCAACAGCCTCTACCAGGAGCAATTGCACGTGCCGCTGATGTTGTGGCACCCCGAACTGGATCCGAAAGATGTCGACACGCCGGTCAGCCTGGTCGACATCGTGCCCAGCGTGCTCGGCTGGATGGGGGTTTCGCTGCCCGAGCAGATCGATTACCCCGGTCGCTCGTTTGCCCGTGACGTCGAGGACCGTGATGCGGGTGCGTTCGCCTGGCGCGAAGATTCCCGGCGGTTTCCCGCTGAGAGTGACCGCCGTCTGTTTGCCTCCGGGATTGCGTACGGCCCGGAGCAAATGGCCGTTATTTCCGAGGGCTTCAAGCTGATCTGGCACGAGACGGAAAACGCTCGCGAGTTTTTCAACCTTGCCGAGGATCCCCTGGAGCAGGATCAGCTTGCCGGTGATGACGTTCCCGTCGCCGATGAACTTGATGCCGAGCTGGGCGAGTATTTCCAGTGGTTCAGTTCCCAGGACTATCTTCCACCGGCGTTGAGCGACGATGTCGTCGAACGGCTCAAGGGCGTGGGCTACCTGCAGGGGGTCGAGTCGCGCAGCGATGGCGACGAATCCGGCTCCGAAGAACAGGGCAAGCCGGAAGACCGGACGCCCTGAGATCGGTTTTCGGTTCTGGCCGAGGCGGGTATACTGAGCTGCTGTAACTTTTTTTGTGGAATTCAGATGTATTTTCGCTTGATTGCAGTGGCCGCTCTCCTGGTTTCCGCCCCGGCGGTAGCCTATATCGGCCCGGGATCCGGTATCAGCCTGCTGGGCGGCCTCTGGGGCGTGCTGGTCGCGATCGTGCTGGCCGTCGGCGCCATCCTGATCTGGCCGATCCGCTACATGTTCCGCCGCCTTCGGCGAAAGCGCGGCGGTGCGGCAGCGGCCGAAACAGCCCAGCCGACCGACAGCGTCGATTCAGCCGATTCGGCGCAAGCCGAACGGCCCTCCAAGCATTCCGAGTGATTCATGATTCGAGTGTGTGATTTGCTGCGCCGCGCGGCGCTGGCCGGGGTGGTCTTGGGCGTGTTCGCGCTGGTCGGCTGCGGCGGCGAGCCGGAGCCGGTCGAGTCCCGCGTGGTCGTGCTCGGCTTTGATGGTATGGATCCGGTGCTGGCGCGGCAGTGGATGGACGAGGGCAAGCTGCCCAACTTCAGCCGCCTGGCCGAAGACGGCCACTTCCAGGAACTGGCGACGAGCAATCCGCCGCAGTCGCCGGTGGCCTGGTCGAGTTTTGCCACTGGCAAGGGGCCGGGCCGACACGGCATCTTCGATTTTCTGCGGCGCGATCCCGAGACCTACACGCCCAATTTCTCGATTTCGGAGAACATCCCGCCGGAGCGCTTCATCAAGTTGTTCGGCTACCAGGTGCCGCTGGGCAGCGGCGAAGTCCGCAATCGCCGCCAGGGGGAAGCCTTCTGGGTCAAGGCCGAGCGCGACGAGGGCGCGCGGGCCTCGGTGTTGCGTATTCCCGTAACCTATCCACCCGATGATATTCACCGCATGCTCTCGGGCATGGGCGTGCCTGATTTACTCGGTACCCAGGGCACCTACACCTATTACACCACCACGCGCCTGGGTGATTCGGGCTCGAGCACGCGTACGGTTCGCGTCCGCCCTGATCGCCAGGGCCGCATAGAGTCGGTCTTCGAAGGCCCGCCCGATCCGCTGCTCGAATCCGGCGAATCGATGACGGTGCCGCTGGTGATTACGCCGGCCGAGGCGGGCGCCAGGGTCCGGCTGGGCGACGATGAGGTCACCCTGGAATCCGGCGAGTGGTCGGACTGGATCCGCGTGGCCTTCGACGTGACCGGCCCGATCAGCGTGACCGGCACGGTGCGCTTGCTGCTGGTGCAGGGTTACCCGCAACCGCGCCTGTACGTCTCGCCGATCCAGATCGACCCCGAAAACCCGGCCGTCGAGATCGCCTCGCCTTCGGGTTACGCCGCCGAACTGGCCGAGGATATCGGCCTGTTCCACACCATCGGCATGCCCGAGGAGACCTGGTCGCTCAACGAGGAGCATATTTCCGATGCGGCCTGGCTGGAAATGGAGAAAACGATCCTCGCCGAGCGCGAGGCCATGTGGTACGAAACGCTCGACAAGAACGACAGCAACCTCGTGGTCGGTGCCTTCGTGCAGACCGATCGGGTCTCGCACATGTTCTACCGCGGCCTCGACGAGCAGCACCCGCGCCATGACGACACCGCCCCCGAGCACCGCGACTCGATCGAGTGGATCTACCGGGAAGCCGATCGCATCCTGGGCGAGACGATGGACCGGCTGGGGCCGGACGATCGCCTGATCGTCATCAGCGACCACGGTTTTGCGCCCTTCCGCAAAGCCGTGCATCTCAACCGCTGGCTGGTCGACAACGGCTACCTGGTGCTTCAGGAAGGAGAAAGCGAGTCCGATGTCGTGTTCTCGAACGTGGACTGGAGCCAGTCGCGGGCGTATGCGCTGGGGCTCAACGGTCTGTTTCTGAACCAGGCTGGACGCGAAGGGCAGGGCATCGTCGAGCCTGAAGAGGTCGAGGCGCTGAAGGCCGAGATCGCTGCCGGGCTGGAACAATGGACGGATTCCGACACGGGCGAGCCCGTCGTTCGCCGGGTCTTCGACGGCGAAGAGGCCTATCGCGGGCCGGAACGTAGCGATGCGCCGGACCTGGTGGTCGGCTACCACCGCGGCTATCGGGCCTCCTGGCAGACCACGCTGGGCGCGATTCCCGAACCGCTGATGGAGCCCAACCGCCAGAAATGGAGCGGCGATCACTGCATCGACCCAGCGCTGGTGCCCGGCGTGCTGTTTTCCAACTTCATACCCGAAGTGGAAGTCGGTTCGATCCGTGACGTTTGGCAGCTCACGCGCCGGCAGATTCGGGAGGACGAATCGTGAGTGACCTGGGTATTCTCGACTGGCCCGGACTGCTTTTCGGGCTGCTCAACGACCTTTTGCTGTTGGCCCTGCCGCTGTCGGTGACCTTGTTGTTCTGGGCCTTCGTTTCCGGCTGGGCGACGATGTGGGTGTATCGGGCGACGTCCAACCAGGAAAAGCTCGCCGCGCTCAAGCCGCAGGTCAAGGCGGTGCAGGACAAGCTCAAACGCTATGACGGCGAATTCTCCGGTCTGATTCCGCTGATCAAGGAAAACTTCCGACTCTCCGGACGGCATATCGGCCTGGCCATCGGCCCGGCACTGATCGCCGGCATTCCGGTGCTGTTCGTGCTGGTCTGGGGCTCGAACGAGTTCGGCGTCCACTTTCCGCCGGCGGGAGATCGGGTGAACGTCGCAGTCTCCAGCAACAGCGTCGAGCGTGACGCGGACAACTGGCGCTGGGTCGGCACCGACGCCCGACACCTGCCGTCGGCGGTCGACGAACCACTGCGCTGGCGCCTGGCCTGGCCGTCGGAGACGGCCCGTCTCGAAACGGCGGGCGGTGAGGCGGCCGTGTCGCTGCCGCCGGAAGCGCCCACGCCGTTGTTGCACAAGCGACAGTGGTGGAACCTGCTGATCGGCAACCCGGCCGGCTATCTGCCGAGCGACAATCCGGTCGATTCGATTGAGATGGACTTGCCTTCGCACGAAATCCTGCCGGTTGGTCCGAGCTGGATGCGCGGCTGGCTGTTCACCTACTTCGTGGTGCTGGTGGTCGTCTCGCTTGGCTTCAAGTTCTACTGGCGCGTCCATTAAGACCGACGTGGACGCCGAAGCCGATATTTGTTGGATGCGCCACGCCCTTGATTTGGCCGTGCGGGCCGAGGCCCTGGGCGAAGTGCCGATCGGGGCCGTGCTGGTCGACGCTGAGGGCCAGGTCCTCGGCGAGGGCTTCAACCGCGTGATCGCCGATGCCGACCCAACGGCCCACGCTGAAATCGTGGCCCTGCGGCAGGCGGCCGCTGCGGCGGGGAACTATCGTCTGCCCGACACCACCCTCTACGTCACGCTCGAACCGTGCAGCATGTGCGCCGGCGCCCTGATCAACGCCCGCGTCAAGCGCGTCGTCTACGCCGCCGACGATATCCGTGCCGGGGCGCATCATTCGGTCTTCGAGGTGCTCACCAGTCCGGAGCTCAACCACCGCTGCGAAGTCACCGGCGGCATCCTGGCCGACGAGTCGGCCGAAATACTGCGCACCTTCTTCCGCGGTCGGCGCTAACCAACTACTGTCGCCCCGGCCGGCCTTACTATCCTGTCGTCCCGGCCCAGGCCATCAACCCTGCCGTGTTGTCCCGGCTTCGGCCATCAACCCCGTCGTCTCGGCCCCGGCCATCAACCCTGTCGTCCCGGCCGCAGCGAAGCGGAGAGCCGGGACCTCGCACGCAAAGCCCCGGCACGGCCCACCTCACTGCCATCCGCAAACCTGCGAGGTCCCGGATAACCGCTGCGCGGTTTCCGGGACGACAGGTTGGATATGTCGTCCCGGCCGCAGCGAAGCGGAGAGCCGGGACCTCGCACGCAATGCTCCGGCACGGCCCACCTCAGTGCCACCCCAACCGTGCGAGATCCCGGCTCTCCGCTACCGCTCCGGCCGGGACGACATACTGTCAGAACGACAAAACGACCAAACGACCAAACGACCAAACAAGCGAACAAGCCTGAGTAAAGTGCTAAACTTAGTACTCAAAACAGTGCCGGAGGCTGAGATGGAGCGCACCATTACTGCCCAGGAAATCAAGCGCCGCGGGATTTCGGCCGTCGACGAGGCCTTGCGGCAAGGGCCCGTTCACGTCATTCAGAGGAACCGGCCGCGCTACGTCATCCTCATGGAAGAAGACTACCAGCGCCTGGCGCTCCGGCCGCAGGCCCGATCTGCCCTGTGGAATCGGCTCATCGGCGATGAAACGGGGCAGGGTCGTTCGAAGTCCGAAATCGATCGCCAGATTCGGGAAGAACGGGGCGCCTGGGACGGCTGAGTGGTTTTTCTCGACGCCAGCGCAATCATCTACCTGCTCGAAGGAGAGCCGACCGTCCGGCAGGCAGCTCGAGAAACGCTGATGAGGCAGGCCGAGCCGCGCGCCGAAGGGGCAATCGCGGTTTCAGCCTTGAGCCTTCTGGAATGCCGGGTTCATCCTGCCCGGAACGCGGATCTGGATCGCCTGGCGGCTTTCGATGCCTTCTTCGGAGATCCTGGCCTGACCATCGTGGACCTCACCCGAGATGTCATCGACTGCGCGACACAGCTTCGCGCACAAAACGGCATTCGAACCCCCGACGCACTGCAGGCCGCGAGCTGCTTCGAGCTTGCGCCGGATACGCCTTTCGTCACAGGCGATCGCGATTTTCGCCGGGTTCCCGCGTTGAATGTCCACTTGATCGGCTGAACCAACCTTAGCGCCAGCCGCAAACTTGCGAGGTCCCGGATAAGCGTTCACACGCTTTCCGGGACGACAGGTTGGATATGTCGTCCCGGCCGGAGCAAAGCGGAGAGCCGGGACCTCGCACGCAATGCCCCGGCACGGCCCATCTCATCGCCACCCCAACTGTGCGAGATCCCGGCTCTCCGCTACCGCTCCGGCCGGGACGACATACTGTCAGAACGACCAAACGACCAAACGACCAAACGACCAAACGCGGTCAGTGCTACCATTTCGGGTTCTGTTCAACCTAACGATGAGGAAAGACGTGAATAAGTCTTTGAATTTACTAGCGCTGGCGATCGCCGCCGGCATGATTGCGGCTTGCTCCGAGCAGGCGCCGCCGCCCCCGGAGGCGCCCGAGGCGCCTGAGGTGTCTGAAGCCACCGAGGCCGATGCGCCAGAAGGATCTGAAGCCGAGGCTTCGTCCGAGTCGGAATCGTCGGGCGAGAACCCGCTTCTGACCGACAACGACCTGCCCTACGGCATGCCGCCGTTCGACAAGATCGAGTCCGAGCACTTCATGCCGGCCTTCGAGGCCGCCATGGAAGAACACATGGCCGAAATCGAGGAAATTGCCGGCAACGAGGCCGAGCCGACCTTCGAGAACACCATCCTGGCGCTGGAGCGCTCGGGCCGGAAGCTGCAGTACATCGGACGCGTGTTTTCGAACATGACCAGTACCGTAACCGACGACACGCTGCAGGAAACCCAGCGCAAGATGGCGCCGAAGTTTTCTGCCCACAGCGATGCGATCAACCTCAACGCCGATCTGTTCGGCCGCATCCAGTCGATTTACGATCAGCGTCAGGATCTCGATCTGAGCGCAGAGGGTGTCCGCCTGGTCGAGGAGTACCACAAGGACTTCGTGCGCGCTGGCGCGATGTTGAGCGACGAGGACCAGGAAACGCTCAAGGCGATGAACGCCGAGCTTTCGGAGCTGACCACGCAGTTCAGCCAGAACGTGCTCAAGGAGGTCAATGATTCGGCGGTCGTGTTTGATAGCCGCGAAGAATTGGCCGGGCTGAGCGAGGCTCGAATCGAGGCGGCCGCCGATGAAGCGGCCGATCGCGATCTCGAAGACGGCAAGTACGTGATCACCCTGGTCAATACCTCCATTCAGCCGCCGATTGCCAGCATGGAAAACCGCCAAGCGCGCGAGAAGATCAAGCAGGCTTCCCTCGCACGCGGTACGCGCGGCAACGAGTTCGACAACACCGGCGTCGTGGCCGATATCGTGCGCCTGCGTGCCGAGCGTGCGCAGCTGCTGGGCTACGATACGCACGCCGACTATGTGCTGGAAGACCGCACGGCGCAGACCGTCGAAGCGGTCAACGGTATGCTGGGCGAACTGGCCCCGATCGCTGTGGCCAACGCCCGCCTCGAAGGCGAGGATATCCAGGAGATGATCAACGAAACCGAGGACGAGCCCTTCGAGCTCAAGTCCTGGGACTGGTTCCACTACGCCGAGCAGGTCCGCCAGGACCGCTACGCCTTCGATGAAGAAGAGATCAAGCCGTACTTCGAGATGCGCAACGTCCTGGTCAACGGCGTGTTCTTTTCGGCCGAGAAGCTGTTCGGCATCACCTTCGAGGAGCGTCCGGATCTACCTACGCAGCATCCCGACGCCACCGCCTGGGAGGCATTCGAGGAAGACGGTACCTCACTGGGCATCGTCATCACCGACTTCTACGCCCGCGGTACCAAGCGCGGCGGGGCCTGGATGAATTCCTACCGCCTCAACTCCGAACTGCTGGGCGGCAAGCCAGTGCTGGGTATGCATCTCAACGTGCCCAAGCCGCCGGAAGGCGAGCCCACGCTGCTGACCTGGGATGAGACGATCACGATGTTCCACGAGTTCGGTCACGTGGTCCACGGTCTGTTCTCCGACGTGGAATATCCGAGCTTTGCCGGCACCAGCGTGCCGCGCGATTTCGTCGAATACCCGTCGCAGGTCTACGAAATGTGGGCGTCCTGGCCGGAAGTGCTGGCCAACTACGCCCAGCATCATGAAACCGGCGAGCAGATCCCGCAGGAGCTGCTCGACAAGGTGATCGAGGCCCAGAAATTCAACGAAGGCTTCGCCACCACCGAGTACCTGGCCGCGTCGATCATCGACCAGGCCCTGCACCAGCTCGCGCCGGAAGACACCCCGGCGGCCGACGAAGTCATGGCCTTCGAAGCCAGCGTGCTCGAAGAACACGGCCTGGACTACGAACCGGTGCCGCCGCGCTACCGCACGCCGTACTTCTCGCATTCCATGGGCGGCTACGACGCCGGCTACTACTCCTACATCTGGAGCGAAGTGCTCGACGCCGACAGCGTGCTGTGGATCAAGGAAAACGGCGGACTCGACCGCGAAACCGGTCAGCACTACCGCGACACGATCCTGTCGAAGGGCGGCAGCAAGGAAGCCATGCAGCTATACATGGACTTCGCCGGCCGTGAGCCCTCGATCGAGCCGCTGCTCGAGCGCCGCGGGCTGATCATCGACGGCGAAGAGTAAACACCACAGAATGTCGTCCCGGCCTTGAGCCGGGACCTACCACGCCCGAAAAACCCCGGCCCCAGTGCCGGGGTTTTTCTTGTCTGCCGGTCCAAATCCTTCGGGCGAGCCGCTACAATGCCCGCTCGTGCCGAGGTGGCGGAATTGGTAGACGCGCCAGGTTTAGGTCCTGGTGGGGCAACCCGTGGAGGTTCGAGTCCTCTCCTCGGCACCAGCTATCCAGGCGGCGGTCCTGACCGGGACCGTGGGGGTTTCAGCGGCCGGATGCGTTCGGTCGAATCAACAAAAAGCGATTCAACATGTTCAAGGTAAGCATTTTCGGTACGGGCTACGTGGGGCTGGTGACGGGTACCTGCCTGGCCGAAGTGGGTCACCATGTCACCTGCGTCGATATCGACAGCGACAAGATTGCCGGGCTCAACGAGGGCCGCATTCCCATCTATGAGCCCGGTCTCGAGCCGATGGTGCGCGACAACGTTCGAGGCGGCCGGCTGCAATTCACAACCGATGCCGCACAGGCGCTGTCGGATGCCGAGGTCGTTTTCATCGCCGTGGGCACGCCGCCGGATGAGGACGGCAGCGCGGATCTTCGGTACGTGCTCAAGGTGGCCGACACCATCGGCGAGCACATCCACGGGCCTGTGATCGTGGCCAACAAGTCCACTGTGCCGGTGGGTACGGCTGAGAAGGTTCATAGCGCCATCGGTCGGCAGTTGACCGCCCGCAGCGCCAATTTCGACGTCGAGGTGGTTTCCAATCCCGAGTTCCTCAAGGAAGGCGCCGCGGTCGAGGATTGCATGCGCCCCGACCGGATCATCGTCGGTACGCGCTCGAGCGAGGCCGCCGATCAGCTCAGGCAGCTCTACGCGCCCTTCAACCGCAATCGCGACCGGCTCATCGTCATGGACGTACGTTCGGCCGAGTTGACCAAGTACGCGGCCAACGCCATGCTCGCGACCAAGATCAGCTTCATGAACGAGATGGCCAACCTGGCTGAACGGGTCGGCGCCGACGTCGAGATGATCCGCAAGGGGATCGGTTCGGATCCGCGCATCGGCTGGCACTTCATCTACCCGGGCGCCGGCTATGGTGGGTCGTGCTTTCCCAAGGACGTTCGCGCCCTGGCTAGTACCGCCCGCGAGCACGGCGTGGAACCGGAGTTGATCGCGGCCGTCGAGTCGGTCAACGATCGACAGAAACGCCATCTGTTCGAACTCATTGTCGGTCACTACGGGAGCATGGAGGCCTTGCGCGGAAAGACCTTTGCGCTGTGGGGGCTGTCGTTCAAGCCTGATACAGATGATATGCGTGAGGCTTCCAGCCGCACCCTGGTCAACCAGCTCCATGGTGCTGGCGCAATCGTTCGCGCCTACGATCCCGAAGCGATGGCGGAAGCCCGTCGTGTCTTCGGCGAGCGCGACGACCTGATTTTCTGCGAGAGCGCCGAAGCCGCTGCTACAGAGGCCGACGCCCTGATCGTGCTGACCGAGTGGAAGCAGTTCAGAAGCCCCGATTTCCGCCTGCTCGAGCACTCGCTCTCCGATCGCGTGCTGTTCGACGGGCGCAACCTGTTCGAGCCCGCCGACGTCGAGGCGCGTGGGCTGGCCTATTATGCGATCGGCCGTGGTCGCTCCTGTTCGGGAGCATGATCGGCGCGGCGGCAGCCCCTGTGCGCTAAACGGAAACGGATATCGACCCATGAGCCATAATCTCAGCGACCATCTGCGGCGACTCGAAGCCGAGTCCATTCACATCATTCGCGAAGTCGCGGCGGAATTTTCCGATCCGGTGATGCTGTATTCCATCGGCAAGGACTCCGGTGTGATGCTGCACCTGGCGCGCAAGGCGTTCCATCCTTCGCCGCCGCCGTTCCCACTGCTTCATGTCGACACCACCTGGAAGTTCCGGGAGATGTACGAGTTTCGCAACCGGATCGCGCGGGAAGTCGGGATGGAGTTGATCGTTCACACCAATCAGGAAGGCGTCGAGCAGGGCGTAGGTCCGTTTACGCATGGGTCCAAGGTGCACACAGATATCATGAAGACCCAGGCGCTCAAGCAGGCGCTGGACAAGTACGGATTCGACGCCGCTTTCGGCGGCGCGAGGCGCGACGAGGAGCGTTCGCGCGCCAAGGAGCGCGTGTTCTCCTTTCGCGATCGGAATCATCGCTGGGATCCCAAGAACCAGCGCCCGGAGCTATGGAATATCTACAACGGCCGCGTGCACAAGGGCGAGTCGATTCGGGTCTTTCCGCTCTCGAACTGGACCGAGCTAGATATCTGGCAGTACATCTACGCCGAGGACATCCCCATGGTGCCGCTTTACTTCGCGGCGGAGCGCCCGGTGGTCGAGCGTGACGGCATGCTGATCATGGTCGATGACGACCGCATCCCGCTCGAACCCGGGGAAGAGCCCAAAATGAAGATGGTCCGCTTCCGTACCCTCGGTTGCTACCCCCTGACCGGTGCGGTCGAGTCGAATGCGACGACGCTGCTCGAGGTCATCGAGGAGACTATCTCGGTCCGGCACTCGGAGCGCCAGGGACGTGCCATCGACAAGGATTCCGGCGCGAGTATGGAAGAAAAGAAGATCCAGGGATACTTCTGACCGGGTCGCATTTTGTGCCGCAAGAAAAGCTGCAACGGGAAATTCATGGCTGAACTGGAAATCGAAAAGGTACTGGCGGCGGATTCGAAGAAGGATCTGCTCCGATTCATCACCTGCGGGTCGGTCGACGACGGCAAATCCACCCTGATCGGCCGCTTGTTGTTCGATTCCAAGCAGGTATACGAGGACCAGCTGTCGGCGGTCACGCGGGATTCGCGCAAGTGGGGAACGACCGGCGACGAGGCTGACCTGGCGCTGCTGGTCGACGGCCTGCAGTCGGAGCGGGAGCAGGGCATCACCATCGACGTGGCCTACCGCTACTTCGCCACCGCGAAGCGGAAGTTCATTATCGCCGATACGCCGGGCCACGAGCAGTACACGCGCAACATGGCCACCGGCGCATCGACGGCCGATGCGGCGGTCATCCTCGTCGACGCCCGCAAGGGGATCCAGACGCAGACCCGACGCCACTCCTACATCGTGTCGCTGTTGGGTATCGACAAGGTCATCGTGGCGGTCAACAAGATGGACCTCGTCGACTACGATCAGGCGCGTTTCGATGCGATCTGCGAAGACTACCGGGATTTCGCCAACAAGCTCGAGTTCGGTGACGTTCGCTTTTTGCCGGTTGCGGCGCTCGGTGGCGACAACGTCACAAAGCGAGGAGACAACCTCGCCTGGTTCGAGGGGCCCACGCTGATCGAGCTTCTCGAGAACCTGCCGATTAACGAGACGCTGCCCGAGGACGAGTTCCGGCTCCCCGTGCAGTACGTCAACCGTCTCAGTTCCGACTTCCGCGGCTTTTCCGGGACGATCTCGCGCGGCCGCATCGCGCCGGGCGAGCCGGTGATGGTCATGCCCTCGGGGCGACAGAGCCGGGTCGAGCGGATCGTGACCTTCGATGGCGACCTCGACAGCGCGAATGCGGGTCAGGCCATTACCGTGACGCTGGCCGACGAGATCGACATCAGCCGGGGCGACTTGCTGGTTCATCCCGACTCGCGTGCGCGGGTCGCCGAGGCCCTGGATGCGCGCGTCGTTTGGATGTCGGATACACCCCTGCTGCCGGGGCGCCAGTACGACATCAAAATGGGGCCGAAGACGCTCAGCGCGATTCCGGAGCTGGTCCATCACCGCATCGACGTCAACAGCCTGGAGCATCAACACGTCGAACAGCTCGGGCTCAACGAGATCGGGTTGGTTCGCTGGCGGCTCGGCGGACCGGCGGCGTTCGACGCCTACCAGGAAGACCGCCAGACCGGCGCGTTCGTGGTCGTCGATCGCATCAACAACCTGACGGTGGGGGCAGGCATGATCGTGCGGCCGGTCACCGACACGCTGGCCGACAAGTCGCGCGATGTCGTCTGGCACGAGCACAAGATCAGCAAGACCCAGCGAGCCGGGCAGAAGGCCCAGCGACCGGCCGTGTTGTGGTTCACCGGCCTGTCGGGCGCCGGCAAGTCTTCGGTGGCCAACGCCCTCGAGCAGGCGCTGTTCCAGCGCGGCCACCACAGCTACCTGCTCGACGGCGACAACGTGCGCCACGGGCTCAACCGCGATCTGGGCTTCACCGACGAGGAGCGCGTGGAGAATATCCGTCGGATCGGCGAGGTGGCCCGCCTGATGGCTGACGCCGGCCTGGTCGTGCTCACGGCGTTCATTTCACCGTTCCGTTCCGACCGCGCCATGGTTCGCGAGTTGATGGAGCCGGGTGAGTTCGTCGAGATTCACGTCAAGGCCAGTCTCGAAGTATGTGAGCAGCGCGATCCCAAGGGCCTGTACGCCAAGGCCAGGGCGGGCGCCATTCGGCACTTCACGGGCATCGATTCGCCCTACGAGCCGCCGGAGCACGCCGAGATTGTCGTCGATACCGAGAAGCTGTCGGTCGAGGAAGGGGTCGATGTGGTTCTGGAGTACCTGAAGCGGCGCGGGATTTTGCATTGAGGTCGTCCGTCGCGGATGCGACCGCGACCTACGCGGGTTTCGGTCGGCCGGGGGAAGATGCCGTAGGTCGGGGTTACATCCCCGACGGTCGAGGCCAGAGGGTCTGAACACGCATCAGCTACGCGTGTACCGGTCTGAAGGGTCGTGCGTCGCGGATGTAACCGCGACCTACGCGGGTTTTGATCGGGTTGGGGGAGATGCCGTAGGTCGGGGTTACATCCCCGACGGTCGAGGCCAGAGGGTCTGAATACGCATCAGCTACGCGTGTACCGGTCTGAAGGGTCGTGCGTCGCGGATGTAACCGCGACCTACGCGGGTTTTGATCGGGTTGGGGGAGATGCCGTAGGTCGGGGTTACATCCCCGACGGTCGAGGTCGGAGGGTCTGAACACGCGTCAGCTACGTGTGTACCGGTCTGAAGGGTCGTGCGTCGCGGATGTAACCGCGACCTACGCGGGTTTTGATCGGGTTGGAGGTGGTGCCGATGAGGTCGAGGGCTCACATCCTCGGACTGCGTCTGAGCGCCAGCGCTGGTCGTGAATGCGCGATCAGCTGACGCTGTGCTACCGGTCTGAAGGGTCGTCCGTCGCGGATGTAACCGCGACCTACGCGGGTTTTGATCGGGTTGGGGTGGTGCCCAGGGGGAGACTCGAACTCCCACATCCTTTCGGATACTAGCGGCTGATGTGCTGCGCAGGCGCTTCATTCGTGCTGCGCACGAAAGCCGCACCTGCTCCGCGATTCGTCTGAATGAGCTTCAGGTGCACGAGGCTGAGAACAGTGGGGGTATCTAATGGTGCCCAGGGGGAGACTCGAACTCCCACATCCTTTCGGATACTAGCACCTGAAGCTAGCGCGTCTACCAATTCCGCCACCTGGGCCGGTGGGAGCGCGGCATTATAGTGCAAGCCGCGCGGTTTTCCAAATCGTTTTTCGAGATTCCCCGGGTCAAAAAGAAAGCGGCCGGAGTGCAGGTGCTCCGGCCGCTGGATTAGGTGTGGCCCAGGCAAGGGGGGAACCTGGGCCACAATCCGGATGGGGAAGGGGGGAACCCCGGTCCGGAAGCTTAGATTGTACGGGGCCGCCACGCCGTGTCAAGCACCAGTTTTCGGTAACGTGAACCAGATCTCATTCCCATGAGCCGGATGACGACGTTTTCCGGAGAATTCGGTCGCTCAGGCTGCCGGGATTGATGGCTGGTGGTCGGTATCGACCTGCCGGGGGCGGGCTTGGGGGTATAATCCAAGGCTTGTTTTCACAAGCCGGGAAAGCGATTCACATGGATTTTCAACTGACCGACGAGCAGCAGATGATCCAGGCTGCTGCACGCGATTTCGCTCGTGACGAAATTGCGCCGATTGCGCACGAATTCGATGCTTCGGGCGAGTTTCCGCTCGCGACGATCCAGCGCATGGGCGAGCTGGGCCTGATGGGCATCGAGGTGCCCGAGGAATACGGTGGTGCCGGTCTGGATACGATCGGCTATGTGCTGGCCATGATGGAGGTGTCGGCGGCCGACGCGGCGCACGGCACCATCATGTCGGTTAACAACTCGCTGTTCTGCAACGGGATTCTCAAGCACGGCAGCGAGGAGCAAAAGCAGCAGTACGTGCGGGCGGTGGCCTCGGGCGAAGAGATCGGCGCCTATGCGCTGACTGAGCCGTCGTCGGGTTCAGACGCCGCCAACATGAAGTCGCGCGCGGTGCTCAGCGACGACGGCAGCCACTACGTGATCAATGCGCGCAAGTCCTGGATTACCTCCGGGCCAGTGGCGCGCTATCTGGTGCTGTTCGCCATGACCGATCCGGATGCCGGCGCCAAGGGTGTTTCGGCTTTCATTATCGACGCCGAGGAGGCGGGCTTTCACCGCGGCAAGCTCGAGCCCAAGCTGGGTATTCGTGCTTCGGCCACCTGCGAGATCGAACTGACCGACTACAAGTGCCCGGTCGAGAATCGTCTCGGTGAAGAAGGCCAGGGCTTCAAGATTGCCATGGGTGTGCTCGACGCCGGGCGGATCGGTATTGCCGCCCAGGCTGTCGGCATTGCGCAGGCGGCTTACGACGCGAGCCTCGACTATGCCCGCGAACGCAAGGCTTTCGGACAGGAAATCGGCACCTTTCAGATGATTCAGTCGAAGCTGGCCGACATGAAAACGCGCCTGGAGGCGGCCCGCTTGCTGACGCTCAAGGCGGCCTGGGTCAAGATGAAAGCCGCCGAGACCGGCTCGCGCTTTACCCTTGACGGCTCCATGGCCAAGCTGTTTGCATCGGAATCAGCCATGTGGATTGCCCACCAGGCGGTACAGATCCACGGCGGCATGGGCTACAGCAAGGAAATGCCCGTCGAGCGTTACTTCCGCGATGCCAAGATTACCGAGATCTACGAGGGCACCAGCGAGATCCAGCGCATGGTGATCGCACGCACCGAAACCGGTTTGCGCTGATTCTCTGTTGAGTGCAGGGGCGTGCGGTCGAGGTCTGCCGCGCGCCTGGTTTTGCGGCGGCCCTTGCCGCGCAGGGGCCAGTTCATGCAGTGGCAGGGAATAGTCGGATGAATCACAGTGACGAAAAAAAAGAGCAAATCCTCGATCAGGTCAGCAGCATTCTGGCGCGCGGGGAGGGACGCGAACTGGGCGCGGGCTTTGTCCGGCGCCTGTTCCGGCGTGTGCCGGTTTCCGAGATCGAGGACATGTCGGTTGACGATCTGGCCGCGCTGGCGGCCGGGTTCCTCGATTTCGCCCGCCAGCGAGTGGGAAACGAGGTCCGCTTGCGCATTTACAACCCGCGTGCCGATCGGCATGGATGGGAATCGAGCCACACGATCATCGAGATCGTCAACGACGATATGCCGTTCCTGGTCGATTCCGTGGTTCTTGCCCTGTCCGAACTCGACATCTCGGCCCACCTGATCATCCACCCCGTCATGCGGGTGGTGCGTGACCAGGGCGGGCACCTGATGCACTTGTCCGAGGACGGCGAGAACAGGTCCGTCAGCGGCCGCCCCGAGTCGATGATGCACCTTCAGGTCGATCGCCAGAATTATCCAGAGATGCTGGCGAAGATCGAGCAGGGGATTCTTGCCGCGCTGGCCGATGTTCAGCGTGCCGTTGCGGACTGGAAGCCGATGCTCGCCTGCGCGCACGAGATCGCCAGCGAGCTGCCGAAAACCCACGCAGCGCTGTCCAATGAAGCCCGGCGCGAAGCACAGGATTTTTTCGAGTGGCTGGCCAACGACCATTTCACGTTTCTCGGCTACCGCGAGTACGTGATCGAGCAAGGCGAGGACGGCCGGGTGCTGCGCGCCGTCGCCGACAGCGGCCTGGGCATCATGCATCCCGAGCACCGCGAGGCCCCGGTACGAACGCTTGCCGAACTGGGGTACGGCAAAAGCGGGCCTTCGCCCGATGATCCGATCATCATCACCAAGACCAACGCCACCTCCAGCGTGCATCGCGGCGGTTACATGGATTACATCTCGGTGCTGTACTTTGACGATGACGGCTCAGTCACCGGGGAGAAGCGACTGATCGGGATGTTCACCTCCGGTGCCTACATCCGGCGTTGCCAGGACACGCCGCTGGTGCGGCGCAAGGTCCAGGAGGTTGTCGAGATGTCGGGCCTGCAGGGGGGCAGCCACGCCGGCAAGGCGCTCATGCACATTCTCGAGACCCTGCCGCGCGACGAGCTGTTCCAGGCTTCCAGCGAGGAACTGCTGGAATTGGCCATGGGCGTTCTCGACCTGCAGGAACGCAGTCAGACGCGCCTGTTCATCCGGCGTGAGCGCTTCGGCCGCTTCTTCTCCTGCCTGGTGTTCATTCCGCGCGACCGCTTCAATACCGAAAATCGCGAAAAGATCCAGAACATCATCAAGCGCGCGCTCAAGGGTGAGCGACTGGATTTCGCCGTTCAGGTGGGCGAGTCGAAGCTCGCCCGCGTGCATCTGGTGGTCAGGCCGAAGGGTGAGGCGACCGTCGATTTCGACATCGATGCCATCGAGAAGAGGATCAAGCAGGCCATCCGTTCCTGGAAGGACGAGTTGACCGAGATTCTCGTGCGCGAGCACGGCGAGGAACACGGCTTGGAACTGGCGCGTCGCTTTGGCCGCGCTTTCCCGGTGTCCTATGCCGACGACGTCTCGCCCAATGTCGCCAGCTACGACGTCGTCAACGTATCAAAGCTGCGCGATCTCGACGATCTGCGCATGAGCCTGTACAAGCCGCGTCGCCGCGGTACGGGCCTGCTGCGCTTCAAGGTTTTCAAGCACAGCCAGCCGTTGCCGCTTTCCGATGTGCTGCCGATGCTCGAGAACCTCGGCATGCGCATCGTTTCCGAACGCCCCTATGATCTGAGCGTTTCCGATGGTCACCGCGTCTGGATCCAGGACTTCGACATGCGCCCGCCCAATGACGCGGATATCAACCTCGATCGCGTGCGCGACAAGTTCCAGGAGGCGTTCGAGCAGATCTGGCGCCGGCGCTGCGAGAACGACGGCTTCAATCGTCTGGTGATGTTGGCCGGGCTGGACTGGCGGCAGGTCAACCTGCTCAGGGCCTGTTGCAAGTATCTGCTGCAGACCGGCATGCCGTTTTCGCAGAACTACATGGAACAGACCCTGGCCGCCTGGCCGCTGGTGGCGCGCTTGCTGGTTGAATATTTCGAGCTGCGATTTGACCCGGCGCGCGATATGGCCGGTAAGCAGCAGCGCGCTGCTGCCGGAAAGCGCCTGCAGGAAATCTGCGCGGAACTTGCACAGACTTACGACGACGAGGTGCTCGATGAGTACCTGGGCAACGTCTGTGCCGCCCGTGCCGCCGACCAGCCCGACCGCGGCGCCATGGTCGTGCGCAAAACCATTCTGCGTGCGGTCGACAGTGTCAGTTCCGCCGATCAGGATCGCATCCTGCGCGCTTTCTACGACCTGATCCGCTCCATGCTGCGGACGAATGTCTACCAGCGCGACGCGCGGGGCGAGTGGCACGAATATGCCAGCTTCAAGCTGGACTCCTCGATCGTGCCGGAGTTGCCGCAGCCGCGTCCCTGGCGCGAGATCTGGGTCTATTCACCGCGCGTCGAGGGGGTTCATTTGCGCGGCGGCCGGGTGGCGCGCGGCGGGCTGCGCTGGTCGGACCGGCGCGAGGACTTCCGCACCGAAGTGCTGGGCCTGATGCGCGCACAGAGCGTCAAGAACACCATGATCGTGCCGGTCGGCGCCAAGGGCGGCTTCGTTGCCAAGCAGTTGCCCGAGAGCGACGATCGCGAGGCGATGATGGCCGAGGTGGTCTTTTGCTATAGAACGTTCATCAACGGCATGCTCGATATCACCGACAACCTCGACGGCGACAATCTGCTGCCGCCGCGCGATGTCGTGCGCCATGACGATGACGACCCTTATCTCGTCGTTGCTGCCGACAAGGGCACGGCGACGTTCTCGGACATCGCCAACGCGATTGCGGCCGAACACGCCTTTTGGCTGGGGGATGCTTTTGCCTCGGGCGGCTCCAACGGCTACGACCACAAGAAGATGGGCATCACGGCCAAGGGCGCCTGGGAGTCGGTCAAGCGGCATTTCCGCGAGATCGGGCTCGACACTCAGAGTGAAGACTTTACGGTGGTGGGTATCGGCGACATGGGCGGCGATGTATTCGGCAACGGCATGTTGCTGTCGAAGCATATCCGACTCAAGGCTGCTTTCAATCACATGCATATCTTCCTCGACCCCGAGCCGGATGCTGCGGCCAGCTTTGAGGAACGCAAGCGCCTGTTCGAGACACCGCGGACGACCTGGGCGGACTACGACGAAAAGCTGATCTCGAAGGGCGGCGGCGTGTTCTCGCGCCAGGCCAAATCGATCGAGCTGTCTGACGAGGTGCGCGAGTGGCTGGGTGTGCAAGACAAGTCTCTGGCGCCGCACAAATTGATCAAGGCCCTGCTCAAGGCGCCGGCCGACCTGCTGTGGAACGGCGGCATCGGCACTTATGTCAAGGGTGAAAACGAGGCTGATACCGATGTCGGCGACCTGGCCAACAACCTGGTGCGCATCAACGGCCGCGAGATCGGTGCACGCGTGGTGGGTGAGGGCGGCAACCTGGGCCTGACCCAGCGCGGCCGCATCGATTTCGCGATGCGGGGCGGGCGAATCAACACCGATTTCATCGACAACTCCGCCGGTGTCGACTGTTCCGACCACGAGGTCAACATCAAGATCCTGCTCAACGAAGCGGTCGAGCGCGAGATGCTCAACCTCGACGAGCGCAACGAGCTGCTGGCTGAAATGACTGACGAGGTCAGCGATCTGGTGCTGCGTTCGAACTACCTGCAGAACCAGGCACTGAGCATGATGGAGTCGATCACCAGCGACCGCCTGGGCGCCGAAGCCCACTTCATCGCCGTGCTTGAGCACCGGGACGTCATCGATCGCGATCTCGAGCAATTGCCCGACGACGAGGAACTGCGCGAGCGCGTGGCGCGCGGTCAGGGGCTGAGTCGGCCGGAGTTGTCCCTGCTGCTCTCCTACGGCAAGATCACGCTGTACCAGGACCTGGTCGCCTCCGATGTGCCCGAGGATCCCTATCTCTCGGCCGAGCTGAAGGACTACTTTCCGACGCCGTTGCAGGAACGATTCGGCGAGCTGATGCCGGAACATCGCCTGTGGCGCGAGATCATCGCCACGCGTGTGACCAACAGCATCGTCAACCGCATGGGCGCACCGTTTGTGATGCGCGTCCGCGAGGATACCGGCGCCAACTCCGCCATGGTGGCCAAGGCCTATACCGTGGCACGCGAGATCTTCGCAGCGCGCGAACTGTGGCAAAAGATCGAGTCTCTGGACAACAAGGTCCCCGCGCCGGTCCAACTCGAAGCGCAGCTCGAGATGTGGGACCTGCTGCGCCAGGTCACCCGCCGGCTGATCACACTGCCCGGCGGCTATGCCATCGATATTTCGAGCAAGGTCGAGCGCTTCGCCCCGGGTATCGAGCGCTATCGCCGGGCGCTGCCCGACATGCTTTACGGCGATCTCAAAGAGGCCCTGGATGCGCGCCGGGACGAACTGGTCGAGGTCGGCTTTCCGGAGGATATCGCGCGTGATGTCGCCGGCTTCCGCTATGTGTTTTCCGCGCTGGATATCGTCGACGAGGCGCACATGCAGGAGCTCGAGGTCGAGGACGTGGCGAGAGTCTACTTCCGCCTGTTCGATCACCTGTGCCTGACGTGGCTGCGCAGCCAGATCGAGGAACTGCCGGTCGAGCGCCCGTGGCACGCCCACGCGCGCGGCCACCTGCGCGACGATCTGTACCGTTGCCACCGCGAACTCACCCGCCGCATTCTCACCGAGACCGGCGACGAGACCGAGCCGGTCAAGGCCTGGATGGAACGCCACAGCGAGCCCGTCGAGCGCATCAGCCTGATGCTCGAGGAAATGCGCAACACGGCATCGCGCGACTACGCCGTGCTCCAGGTGGCGGTCAACGGGCTTGGGCAGTTGCTGCACGCGACGGATGAGTGATTATCGCTTTGTCGTCCCGGCCTTGAGCCGGGACCCCGCACGCTTGGTCTCGGCACAGCCAGGCTCAGTGCCATCGGCGATGTGCGAGATCCCGGATAATCGCTGGCGCGATTTCCGGGACGACATGGAGGTTTGTCTCGGCATGGGAATGAGACGACAATTCGGGCTGTACACGCGTCGCTACGTGTGTCCTAATCGTTCAGGTTGTCCTTCGGCGGTGTAACGCCGACCTACGTCGTCTCGGGGTTCGCGGCGCAGCCGCCCCGCAAGGCCTGTGGGGCCGAACAAGCGAACAAGCCAACAAGCGAACAAGCCAACATGAAACTATCCATCCTCGCCAGCGCTCACCCCAACTCCCAGGACGCCGCCCGGGCCCTGCGCGAGCGTTATGATGAGGTCGGGCTCGACGATGCCGAGGTGCTGGTCGTGCTCGGTGGGGATGGTTTCATGCTCCACACCCTGCATGAGCACGTCGACCGCAACCTGCCGGTGTTCGGCATGCGCCTGGGCGAAGTCGGTTTCCTGATGAATCGTTTCGGCGACGACGAGCTTCCCGAGCGCATCGCGGCCGCGCGCGAGGTGGTGCTCAATCCCCTGCAGATGCAGGCGACCGACCAGGATGGCGCAATGCGCCGGGCGGTGGCGATCAACGAGGTGGCGCTGCTGCGCCAGACCAACCAGGCGGCCCATATCCGCATTATGGTCAACGGCCGCGAACGGGTCGAGCGCCTCGTCGCGGACGGGATCTTGCTGGCCACGGCGGCCGGTTCCACCGCCTACAACCTGTCGGCGCATGGCCCCATCCTGCCCCTGGGCACGGAAGCGGTTGTGTTGACACCCATTTCCCCATTCAGGCCGCGTCGCTGGCAGGGCGCGATTCTGCCGGCGTCGGCCGAGGTGCGCTTCGAGATACTTCAGCCGGAAAGACGACCGGTCAGCGCCACGGCGGACTACGACGAGGTCCGCAACGTTGCGCGCGTGGACGTTCGCCAGCAGCGTGACATCACGCATCGGCTGCTGTTTGATCCGGAGCACTCGCTGGAGGAGCGGATTCTGTCGGAGCAGTTTTTTCAGTGACTCTGGCGGCGGCTGGATCGGAGGCTGCGTAGGTCGCGGTTACATCCGCGACGGACGACATTTCAGTGCTGAACACGCGTAGCTGATGCGTGTACAAGTCGGATGGGTCGTCCGTCGGCGATGTAACGCCGACCTACGCAGCCTCCGATCTCCTGGCACCTTCGCCCTGACCCCTGACTCCTGAATCCTAAACCCTCCAGACCGAGCCCGTTATAATCGCCCGATGGCAAAAGACCTGGCCAAGACAAATCACGACGAACCCGGCCCGCTGATCGTCGGGATTTCCTCACGCGCGTTGTTCGACCTCGACGCGTCGCACCGGGTGTTCGAAGAGCACGGGCTCGAACGCTACATGGAATACCAGCGCAAGCGCGAGGACGAGATTCTGGGCAAGGGTGTGGCCTTTCACCTGGCCGAGAAACTGCTTCGCCTCAACCATGACGGCATGAATCATCCCGGCGTTGAGGTCGTTCTGATGTCGCGCAACAGCGCCGACACGGGGCTTCGCATCTTCAATTCCATCGAGCACTACGGCCTGGATGTCCAGCGCGCGGTTTTCACCAACGGCGCCAGCCCGGCCGACTATATCGAGCCCTCGGGTGCGCAACTGTTCCTGTCCGCCAACGAAGACGACGTCCGGCGCGTGCTGATCGCCGGCTACGCGGCGGCAACCATCCTGCCCACCGCCATTCGCGAAAATCGCTCCGAGCAGCTCAAGCTGGCCTTTGACGGCGATGCCGTGATCTTCTCCGACGAGGCTGAGCGAATCTACAAGGAGCAGGGCCTGGAAGCCTTCTCGACCAGCGAGCGCGCTCAGGCGGCCAGCCCGCTCGCGGCCGGCCCCTTCAAGGGTGTGCTGGAAGGCATACAGCGCATCCAGTCGGCCTACCCGCTGGAAGACAACCCGATTCGAACCGCGCTGATCACGGCGCGCTCGGCGCCGGCACACAAGCGCGTGATTCTTACGCTCAGGGCCTGGGGTATCCGCATCGACGAGGCGATGTTCCTCGGCGGACGTGAGAAAACGCCCTACCTGCGCTCGTTCGGCGCCGACATCTTCTTCGACGACCAGACCCTGCACACCGGCCCGGCCAGCCGCGAGGTTGCCACCGGCCACGTGCCCCACGGCGTGGCGAACGAACAACCTCCTTCCGGCGCGGAGGAGGGCTGAGTTTGAGTGAGGATTCAGGATTCGGGGGTCAGGGATCAGGGGGCCACCAACCAACAACCATGAGACTACCAATGCTTTACAGACCGATACTGACACTACTCCTGTTCGCTCTCGTCATGCCGCTTGCGGCCCAGGAGAACGGAGAGGGCAATGATTCCGAGATGGAGCCCGAATCCGAGTGGTCGGTGACTGAACCGCCGGGCGAGTGGGAGACGATCACGATCGATACCGACGAGGTGACCTGGTCGGACGTCGATGTCCACCCCGACGGCGAGACGCTCGTCTTCCATATGCTCGGCGATATCTACACCGTACCGATCGACGGCGGTGAGGCGGCCGCGCTGACCAGCGACCTGGCTTGGAATTTCCAGCCCCGCTACAGCCCCGACGGATCGAAGATCGCCTTCGTCTCCGACCGCGACGGCGCCGAGAACATCTGGATCATGGACGCCGACGGTTCGAACCTGCAGCAGGTCAGCGATGAGAGTGAGCACCTGCTGCACAATCCGGCCTGGTCACCCGACGGCGACTATATCGCCGCGCGCAAGGGCTACGTCTCGCAGCGTTCCATTCCGGCCGGTTCGATCTGGCTTTACCACCGCGGCGGCGGCAAGGGCGTGAGCCTGGTCGATCGCCTGCACGGCGAGGAGTCGCAAAAGAACATCGCCGAGCCCGATTTCTCGCCCGACGGTCGCTACGTTTACTACAGCCAGGACATGACTCCCGGTTCGGTCTGGCAGTACAACAAGGACGCCAACGAGGGCATCTTCGCCGTTCGCCGTCTTGATCGCGAAACGGGTGAGACCGAGACCGTCGTCTCCGGTCCCGGCGGTGCCATTCGGCCGGTGCTTTCGCCCGACGGCAGTCAGTTGGCCTTTGTAAGGCGCAATCCAACCGAATTGACATCGCGGTTGATGGTCAAGGATCTCGAGTCGGGTATCGAGCGCACGCTGTTTGCCAGTCTCGAGCGCGACAAGCAGGAAACCTCCGGCGACATGGGCAACTTCCCCGGCTTTTCCTGGACGCCCGATGGTGAATCGATCGTGATCTGGACCGGCGGCAGGTTCCATCGCATCGGTACCGACGGTTCGCACGAGCCGATCGATGTGCAGGTCGTGGCTGAAAAGAAGATCCATCCGGCGCTCAAGCGCAGCGTCGAGGTGTCGCCGGACACCTTCCCGGTGCGCATGGCGCGCTGGACCCAGCGCAGCCCTGACGGGCGCTACGCGATTTCCCAGGCTCTCGGTTACCTGTGGTTGCACGACATCGAGCGCGATACCCGCCGCAGGCTGACCGACCAGGACGAGCACTGGGAGTTCCATCCGCGCTTCTCGCCCGATGGCCGATCGGTGGTCTACACGACCTGGCACGACGAGAAGCTGGGCTCGGTGCGTGTCGCGCCGGTGGGGCGCGGACGGGCCCGAACGATCAGCGACGAGCCGGGACACTATATCGAGCCTTCGTTTTCTCCCGACGGTGAGCGAGTTGTTTTTGTGCGCACCGCCGGCGGCTACCTGACCTCTCCGGCCTGGTCGGAGCGTACCGGCTTGTACGTCGCCGACGCCGACGGCGAGGAGATGCGCCGCGTTCATGACAGCGGCGGTAATCCGCAGTTTTCTTCCGACGGCGAACGGCTTCTTTTCTCGCAGGGCGGCGACGACGGCCTGATGCTCAAGAGCGTCAACCTGCAGGGCAACGACGAGCGCGAGCATCTGCAGGGCGAGTGGGTCACCGAGTATCGCATCTCTCCCGACGGGCGCTGGGTCGCCTTTACCGAGCACTACAATGCCTATGTCGCGCCCTTTTTCCCGGCCGGCGGTAAAGTCACCGTCGGCGGCAGCGCCTCGGCTTTTCCGGTACGGCAGGTGTCTGCCCGCGCCGGCGATCACCTGCATTTCGACGCCGATAGTTCGGCGATTGGCTGGTCACACGGCGCCACGCTCTATCGGCGCGAACTGACGGACGCTTTCGCGTTTCTCGAAGGCGCGCCGGCGGAATTGCCCGAGCCCGAAACCGAAGGCCTCGACATGGGCTTCGAGGTCGAATCCGACCGTCACAATGGGCGCATCGCCCTGATCGGCGGTCGCGTTGTCACCATGCGTAATGCGCGGGAACAGCGCGAGATCATCGAAAATGGCGTGGTGCTGGTCGAGGGGCATCGCATCCTTGAAGTGGGTGCGAGCGGCGAAGTCGAGATTCCCGAGGGTTTCGAAACGGTGGATGTTTCCGGCAAGACCATCGTGCCCGGTCTGTTCGACGCGCACGCGCACGGCCCGATGAGTTCCCGGCAGATCACCCCGCAGCAGAACTGGGCGCAGATCGCGAACCTGGCCTTCGGGGTGACTTCGATCCACGATCCCTCCAACGACAACGCCGCCATCTTCTCGATGGCCGAACTGCAGCGGGCCGGGCGCGTGCTGGCGCCGCGCATCTGGTCCACGGGTCGGATCCTTTACGGCGCTATCGCGCCAGGGGCGACGGCGAAGGTTGATGCCTACGAGGATGCGGAATTCCACGTGCGCCGCCAGAAGGAACTCGGCGCGATTTCGGTCAAGAGCTACAACTATCTCAGGCGCGACCAGCGCCAGCAGGTGCTCGAGGCCGGTCGCAATCTCGACGTCATGGTCGTTCCCGAGGGCGGCATGCGCCTGGAACAGAATCTCAACCAGATCGTCGACGGGCATACCGGTATCGAGCACAGTCTGCCGGTCAAGACTGTGTACGACGACATTCGCCAGCTCTGGAGCCAGACGGATGTGGTCTACTCCCCGACATTCGTCGTGGCCTACGGCGGCCTGATGGGCGAGGAGTACTTCTACGATCGCTACGAGGTCTGGAAGAACGAGCGCCTGTTGAACTTCGTGCCCAAGTTCATCGTCTATCCGCGCTCGATCCGCCGGCCGACCGCTCCGGACGAACACTACAATCATATTTTCGTCGCCGAGCAGGCCAAGGCGCTCAACGAGCTGGGCGTTCCGGTCGTGATCGGTGCTCACGGCCAGCTTGCCGGCCTTGCGGCGCACTGGGAGATGTGGGCCATGGTTCAGGGAGGATTTTCGCCCTGGGAGGCGCTGCGCGGCGCGACCATCGACGGGGCCGAGTACTTCGGAATGGGCGATGATGTCGGCTCGATCGAGGCGGGCAAGCTGGCCGACCTGATCGTGATCGAGGGCAACGTGCTCGAGGATATCGAGCAAAGCCAGAACGTGATCTACACGATGCTCAACGGTCGCCTCTACGAGGCCTCGACGATGAACCAGTTGCTGCCCGAATCAGTCGAGCGTGAGCCGTTCTTCTTTGAAAGAGAGGGCGGTGATGCCTGGATGCCCGAGACGATGGAGTATATCGAGCGCCTCGGCCGACGGCACGGCTGGCATCACCATTGATGGTCGCTCGTCTCGACCCCGCCGGAAAAGCCGGCGGGGTCGGTAGATCGGATCACCGACGGCGCTCATCCCTCATGTTCTCGGCTCGCTCGATGATCTCTTCACCGGTCATGCCGTCGAGAGTCTTGTAGAGATTGGGCAGGCCCGACCAGGCAGCGGTGTCGTAGGTGCCGAGGAAGCGCAAGGCGGCATCGAGCTTGCGATACTGCTCCTGGGAAGTATCCATGGCGATCAGTTCGAGGCTTTCCTGGAATGCTTCGGGACTGGAGCCGTCGACCACCATGGTCAGGCCGTAACCTTCTTCGGTCGCTTCGCCCTCGATTCGGGGGATGCGCTTTTCGGGGTCCTCGCGATCACGCCGCGGCAGGGGCTGTGATTCCTGCGCGGGTTCTTCACTGCGCCGGACGGTGCGTTCGTCCTGTGCAGCCTCTTCCTGGGCGGGCTGGGCGGTCTCCTCGGCCGGCGCCTGTTCGTCGGAGCCGCAGCCGATGACGAGAAAGGCAACGCTCAGAATGCAGATGGTCTTTTTCACGATAGTCTCCATGGAGTTGATCAATCTTGGAAATCTGCCGGCTGCTTAGATGCTTGCTGACCGGCTCAGTTCCTGTTCATCGACGGCTTCGGCATGCAGGTCGTATTCGTCGGCCCTGACGATGCGCACCATCAGTGCATCACCGGCCCGGGGCGAAGGCGCGCCGGAGACAATGACCTGGCCGTCGATTTCCGGAGCGTCACCATAGCTCCGGGCGATGGCGATGTCACCTTCGACCGTATCGACCAGCACCGGTTCGATGCCGCCGACCCGGCGTTCCAGCCTGCCGGCACTGATCGCCGTCTGGTGCTGCATGAACCGATGCCACCGCTCTTCGGCCACTTCATCCGGCACGGCGCCGGGTAGTTCGTTGGCGGCGGCTCCCTCGACCGGTGAATATTTGAAGCAGCCCACGCGGTCGAGCTGTGCCTCGTCGAGCCAGTCCAGCAATTCCTGGAAATCGGCCTCGGTCTCGCCGGGAAAGCCGACGATGAAGGTCGACCGGATCACCAGGTCGGGGCATTGCTTCCGCCATGCCTTGATGCGCTCAAGGGTGTTCTCGGCTGCCGCGGGACGGCGCATGGCCTTGAGCACCGAGCGGCTGGCGTGCTGAAAGGGAATATCCAGGTAGGGCAGGATGCGGCCGGCATTCATCAGCTCGATGATGCGGTCGACGTGGGGGTAGGGGTAGACGTAGTGCAGTCTGACCCAGATACCCAGCTCGCCGAGGGCGTCGCACAGGTCATAGAGCCGCGTCTGGTATTCGCGTCCGTGCCAGTAGTCGGTCTGGTACTTCAGGTCGACGCCGTAGGCGCTGGTGTCCTGGCTGATGACCAGCAGTTCCTGCACGCCGCGCTCGGCCAGTTGCTCGGCTTCGCGCATCACCATGCCGAGCGGGCGGCTGACCAGCCGGCCGCGCATCGAAGGGATGATGCAGAAGCTGCACTTGTGATTGCAGCCTTCCGAGATCTTCAAGTAGGCATAGTGACCGGGCGTGAGCTTGAGGCCGCCCGGCGGCACCAGGTCGAATTTCGGATCGTGCGGCCGGGGCAGGTGCCGATTGACCGACTCGAGCACCGCATCGGCCTGGTGAGGACCGGTTACGTCGAGCACCCTGGGGTGAATGCGCGTGATGTCCTCGGGTGTCGCGCCCATGCAGCCGGTGACCAGGACCTTGCCGTTGGTCGACAGCGCCTCGCCGATGCTCTCCAGCGATTCGGCCTTGGCCGAGTCGATAAAGCCGCAGGTGTTGACCACGACCAGGTCGGCGTCCTCGTAGCTCGGGACGATGTCGTAGCCTTCCGAGCGCAGCCGCGAGACGATCTCTTCGGAGTCGACCAGGGCCTTGGGGCAGCCCAGGGAAACGAGGCCTACGGACGGGCGCTTGTCGGTGTCGGGTGTTGTCATGGGCGCGTATTCTACCCCGCGTGGGCGGTGACGGCACCGGCCGTTGCTGATGTGTTGAAGCGAAGTGTGAAGAGGCGGCAAGTTGTCGTCCCGGCCTTGAGCCGGGACCTCACACCTCAGGATTCTGCACGGCCCCACTCAGTGCTCTCTGAAGCGTGCGAGATCCCGGATAACCGCTACGCGGTTTCCGGGACGACAGTGGTGCGTTGGCTTCAAGCTTCACCGTTCACCCTTCACACTCAAAACCACCTCCCGCAGTTTCTCGATCCCCTGGATCAGCCGTGGGCCCGGCCGTCCCAGCCAGGCTTCGCTGACGGCGAAGATGCGGTCTTTCGCGACGGCGGGAACTGCTTGCCAGCCTTCGCGGCGGCGAACGACATGGGGGCGGTACTTGGCTTCGTCGACGCCGCACCAGCTCATCACGATCGCCTCCGGCGCGGCCTCGCGCGCCATGGCGGCGTCGATTTCCAGGCTCTCGGCATCGCGTTCGCGCCACGGATTGATGCCGCCGGCCAGCGCCAGCATTTCGTTGACCCATGACTTGCTGCCCGGCACGATCACCGGCTTGGGCCACCATTCGACCAGGACCGGTACCAGCTCGTGGTCGGGCCGGCCGCCCGCCAGCGTGGCCTCGAATCGCCCGGACAGCACCTTGGCCGGATCGCGGGCATCGACAGCCTCGCCGATTCGGCGGATGTCGGCAGCGACATCGGCGAGCGAGTGGGGACAGGTCACCAGCAGCGGCAGGCCGGCGGCTTCCAGCCGCTCGAGGCAGCGTTCGTGGCCGGGTACGGTCAGGGAGGTGATAACAAGGTCGGGCTCGAGCGCGAGGATTTTCTCGACATCGACGTCCAGATCCGGCCCGACGCGCGGCAGCGCCTCGACGACTTCGGGCGGGTGGTCGGAATGGTCGTCGACGCCCACGAGCCAGTCGGCCCGGCCCAGGGCGCAGACGATCTCGGTATTCGAACAAGTGTGGGTGACGATTCTCATCGGGCATCGTTTCGTGATTGCGGGGGACAGGGTCTCACGCAGAGCCGCGGAGCCGCAGAGTTCGCTGAGTAAAAGAGAAGAGATCGTTCATGAAGAATGGACGAACGAGCTGTGCCGATTCTTCGGGATCGTGCTAATTCTCATCTCTCTGCGAACTCCGCGGCTCCGCGGCTCTGCGTGAGACCAATAGCATCACGACCGGCTCGAAGCCCCCTCTCGCCACGTATCTGCAGCCAAATGGCCGCGGGACTCGTTGATGGGCCAGGCGCAGGCGATGGCGGCGGTGAACAGGAACAGGCAGAAGACGATGGCGGTGGCCAGGCCCAGCCAGGCCTGTAGCAGGCCCAGGCCGAGAATGCCGAAGATGGCCGCCAGCTTGCCCGCCGTGCCCCAGAAACCGAAGAACTCCGCGGCCTTGCCGCGCGGCGTGAGCTGGCCGACCAGGGCGCGGCCGGCCGACTGCGACGAGCCCAGGCTCAGGCCGGCGAGCAGGCCGGCAAACAGGAAGACGTGCTGGGCCTCCCAGGCCACGCCCAGCCACTCGCGAGCCAGCCCGGCGACGGCCGGGGTCTGCCAGATGGCGGCGATCGCCGCGAGCCACAGAAACAGCGTCATCAGGTAGGTGGGGCGGGCGCCCAGGCGGCCCTGGAGGATGCCGAAGGCGACGGCGCCCAGCGCGGCGGTAATCTGGACGGTGACGAACATGGCGATCCGGATGGATTCGTCCCAGCCGATCACCTGGGCGCCGTAGATGAAGGCGAAGCTGATGACGATGTAGATGCCGGCCATTTTGAAGAAGATGGAGGCGAGCAGCCAGCGCAGGTCGGGGAAATGCCGGACATGATCGAAGGTGCGCCGAAGGCGGCGGAAGCCGGCGCGAACCGGGTTATCACCGGCTTCGAGCTTGCGCCGGGCGCCTCGCTCCTTCATCCAGATAAACGTCGGCAGGGCGGTGACGAGGAAGAACGCGGCGGCAAAGGGCCCGACCCAGCGCACGCTGTCGTAGTTGGCCAGGCTGACCTCGCCGAGGAAGAGCAGCGCGAAGGCCGTCGATACCAGACCGCCGATGTAGCCCAGCGACCAGCCCAGGCCGGAGATCCAGCCCAGCTCCTTGCGCGGCCCGAGCCCGGGCAGAAAGCTGGCGATAAAGCCCTCGCCGATGGCGTAGGCAAAGTTCGAGACGATGATCAGGAGCATGGCAGGCACCACCCAGCCCGGCTCGACGAACCACAGCAGGGCCGTGGCGACGACGGTCAGGACGTAGCTGGCGAACAGGAACGCCTTGCGCCGGCGGCCGTGGTCCATGATCGCGCCGCAGACGGGATTGGCCACGACCACCAGCGCATAGGAGACGGCCAGGGCAACGCTCCAGAGCAGGTTGCCCATGCGATAGTCCGGCGCGTCGCCGACGATCACGCGCGTGAACAGGTCGCCGAAGACCACCGTGATGATCAGCAGCGTATAGGCCTGATTGGCGAAGTCGAACATCGCCCAGCCGAAGATCTCCTTCGCCGGCGCGCGCTTTCGGCTGACCACTCGTGTCGGACTCCTGGATGGCTGGAGTGAGGGTAACCCAACGTTGGCTTCGACAGGGTGGTGGGAGGATTCAGGGGTCAGGTGACCCCTGACTCCTGATCCCTGACCCCTTACAATCCACCCATGACCGATTTCGCGACACTGATACGCCAGCGCATTGCCGAACTCGAGGAGCTGGCCGAGTCCAGCCGAGAGTCGACGGCGCCCGTGGAGCTCGACCAGACGCGCCAGGGCCGCCTCAGCCGGATGGATGCGATGCAGGGGCAGGAGATGGCCAAAAGCGCCGAGAGACGTCGCGGCCATCAGCTGCAGCGACTCAAGGCCGCGCTGGCTCGTCTCGAGCGTGGGGAGTTCGGCGAATGCCTTGAGTGCGGAGAAGACATCGCACAAGCCCGGTTACGGGCCGATCCCGGGGCGACGCTCTGCCTGGACTGCGCGAGCGAGGCCGAGACCCGTTAGGTTCTTAGAAGATAGGG
This sequence comes from Lysobacterales bacterium, assembly GCA_034520805.1. Lineage (GTDB taxonomy): Bacteria > Pseudomonadota > Gammaproteobacteria > Xanthomonadales > Wenzhouxiangellaceae > Wenzhouxiangella. The sequence goes on from JAXHNG010000014.1 coordinate 115,361, forward strand.
AGAAAGAGTAATGCTCCAATCTGGAGACGATCGTATCGCCCTGATCACAGGCGCGGCCTCGGGCCTGGGCGCGGCAATGGCCCGCCGCTTTCACGCGGCGGGCTGGCACGTCGTGATCGCCGATCTCGACGACGACGGCGCGCAGGCCATGGTCGACGAACTGGGAGAGCGGGCCACGGCAATTGCCATGGACGTGACCCGCTGGGAAGACTGGGAGCGCGTGCGGGATGCCGTCCAGGCGCCCGACGTGCTGATCAACAACGCCGGCGTGGCCGTGGGCGGTTCGCTCGAGGAGACGCCGCTGGAAGACTGGCGCTGGGTGATCGATATCGATCTGATGGGCGTGGCCGCCGGCTGTAAGGCCTTCGCACCCCTGATGCGCGAGCGCGGCCGGGGGCACATCATCAACGTCGCCTCGTTCGCCGGCCTGGCCGGGGCACCGCAGATCAACGCCTACGGCACAGCCAAGGCCGGCGTGATCGCCTTGTCGGAGATGCTTCGCATCGAGTTGCAGGCGGCCGGCGTGCAGGTGTCGGTGCTGTGTCCGGCCTTTGTCCGTACCCGCCTGACCGAGTCCATGCGCGCGCCCGACAGCGGCTATCAAAAGCGCGTGGAGCGCTGGATGGACAACTCGGGGGTAACGGTCGAGGATGTCGCCGAGCGGGTTTTCCGGGCGGTGCAAAAGCCGCGATTCATGCTGTTGACCCACGGCAACACGCGCTGGCTTTGGCGGCTCAAGCGCTTCTTTCCCGAACTGTATTACCGCATGATGGTGCGCGGCGTGCGCAAGGCGATGCAGCGCAGCCGCTGACCGGCGCGCTGGTGTCCTCCGGTCAGTCGATAACGCCCAGGCGCTTGCCGACCCGCGTGAAGGCTTCGACGGCCTGTTCGAGGTGCTCGCGGCTGTGCGCGGCCGAGATCTGTGTGCGGATGCGTGCCTGACCCTTGGGCACGACGGGATAGAAAAAGCCGATCACGTAGATCCCTTCGGCGAGCAGTTCGTCGGCCATCTTCTGCGCCAGCGGGGCGTCGTGCAGCATGACCGGCACGATCGGATGCTCGCCGGGCAGCAGTTCGAAGCCGGCGTCGGTCATCGCCTGGCGGAAGAAGCGGGTGTTCTCCGCGACGCGGTCGCGCAGCTCGCTCGACTCGTTGAGCATCTCGAACACCCTGAGGCTGGCGGCGACCAGGTGCGGGGCGAGCGAGTTGGAGAACAGGTAGGGCCGGGAGCGCTGCCGCAGCATGTCGATGACCGGCTGGCTGGCCACGGTGAAACCGCCCATGCCGCCGCCGAGGGCCTTGCCCAGGGTCGAGGTAAAGATGTCGACCTTGTCCATGACGCCATGATGCTCGGCCGACCCCCGGCCGGTCGGGCCGAAGAAGCCGGTGGCGTGGCAGTCGTCGACCATCACCAGGGCGTCGTACTTGTCGGCCAGGGCGGTGATCTCGTCGAGCTTGGCGACGTAGCCGTCCATCGAGAACACGCCGTCGGTGGCGATCATGCGGGTGCGCTTGTCCTGCGTCTTTTTCAGGATGTCTTCGAGCGCCGCCATGTCCGAGTTGGGATAGCGATGGCGTTCGGCCTTGCACAGGCGCACGCCGTCGATGATCGAGGCATGGTTGAGCTGGTCGGAGATCAGCGCGTCTTCCGGCCCGAGCAGCGGCTCGAACAGGCCGCCGTTGGCGTCGAAGCAGGCGGCATACAGAATCGCATCGTCCTTGCCGAAGTACTCGGCAATGGTCTTTTCGAGCTGCTTGTGCAGGTCCTGTGTGCCGCAGATGAAGCGCACCGAGGCCACGCCGAAGCCGTGGTCGTCCAGGGCTGCCTTGGCCGCGGCAATGATGTCTGGATGGTCGGCCAGGCCGAGGTAGTTGTTGGCGCAGAAGTTGAGCACCTTGCCGCCTTCGAGCGTCTCGATCTCGACACGCTGCGGCGTGGTGATCTGCCGCTCGCGCTTGTACAGCCCGTCGGCCTGGATCTGCTCGAGCTCGCTGGCTAGGCGTTGGAGAGTTGCTTGGTCGCTCATATGCTGTCGTCTCCGGGTGTGTTTGGGAGGGGTCAGGATTCAGGGGTCAGGGATCAGGGAGCTGACCCCTGACTCCTAGCCGATCTCGCCGGTCCAGTCGCAGACGATCTTGCCGCACTGGCCCGAGGCCATCAGCTCGAAGCCTTTCTCGAAATCGTCGATGGCGATCTGGTGGGTCAGCACCTTGTGCAGCGGGAACCCGGTCAGCACCATCTGGGTGATCTTGTACCAGGTCTCGAACATGCGCCGGCCGTAGATGCCGTGGACTTCCAGGCCCTTGAAGATGACCTGGTCCCAGTTGATGCCGGCGTCTTTGGGCAGCAGGCCGAGCAGGGCCACCTTGCCGCCGTTGTACATGAGTTCGAGCATGTCGCGGAAGGCGTGTGGATTGCCCGACATTTCCATGCCGACGTCGAAGCCGTCGATGTCGAGCTCTTTGCGCACGTCGACCAGGTTTTCCTCGCGCACGTTCACCGTGCGGGTTGCACCCATGTCGCGCGCCAGCTGCAGGCGGTAGTCGTTGACGTCACTGATCACGACGTGGCGGGCGCCGACGTGTTTGGCGATGCCTGCCGCGATGATGCCGATAGGACCCGCTCCCGTGATGAGTACGTCCTCGCCGACCAGGTCGAACTGCAGCGCGCAGTGGGCGGCATTGCCGAAGGGATCGAAGAAGGCGGCCAGTTCCGAGGGGATCTCGTCGGGAATGGGCCAGAGGTTGGTGACCGGAACCACCACGTACTCCGCGAAGCCGCCGTCGCGGTTGACGCCGATGCCCTCGGTGTTGGGGCACAGGTGCGGCTTGCCGGCGCGGCAGTTGCGGCAAACGCCGCAGACCACGTGGCCCTCGGCGGAGACGCGCTGGCCGGCTTCGTAGCCCTGGACACTCGATCCCAGTTCCTTGATCCGGCCGACGAATTCGTGACCGAGAACCAGCGGCGGGCGAATCGTGCGCTGCGACCACTCGTCCCACTGGTAGATGTGGAGGTCGGTGCCGCAGATGGAGGTCTTTTCGAGCTCGATCAGGACATCGTTCGGGCCCGGCGTGGGCACGGGAACCTCGCGCAGCTCCAGGCCGGGAGCGGCATCGGGCTTGACCAGCGCGCGCATGGTGCTCGTCATCTTGAACTCCGGATTAAAATAAGTCGGCCATTATAATCGACAAGCGCCGACCCCCGCTCAGCGGCGACCGTTTGCCAGCGCTTCGAGCACTGCCGGCAGCCACGCGGCCGAAGGACCGGCCAGATGCCAGTCGGTGATGCGCGTGAGCTCGTTCTCCTGCGGGTTGATGTCGATCAGGGTCGCGCCGGCGCGGGACGCCGCCACCGGCAGGCTGGCGGCCGGCTGGACAGCGCCGCTGGTGCCGGCCGTGATCATCACGTCGCAGGCTTCGGCCGCCGAGAAGGCCGCTTCCAGCGTTTGCGTATCGAGGGCCTCGCCGAACCAGACCACGTCCGGCCGCGCCAGTCCCTCCGGGTGATGTGGCGACGGCGGCGGTCGTCGGTCGCGGTGCTGTTCCAGCCATTCGGGTTCGATCAAGCGCCGGGTGCGCGAGCAGATGTTGCGCTGGATGTTGCCGTGCAGTTCCAGCACACCTTCCGATCCGGCCAGCGCGTGAAATCCGTCGACGTTCTGCGTGACCAGGTCCATGGCCGGCACTTGCCGCTGCAGGGCTGCCAGCGCGTCGTGCCCGGCGTTGGGATGCGTGGCGGCGATCAGTTCGCGGCGCCACTGATACCAGTCCCAGACGGTGGCCGGGTCTCTTTCGAAGGCCTCTGGTGAGGCCAGTTCCATTGGGTCGTAGCGGGCCCATAGCCCTTCTTGTGCGTCACGAAATGTCGGCACGCCGGATTCTGCCGAGACGCCGGCGCCGGTCAGCACGCAGATCCTGTCGGCAGCCCCGATGCGCTGGATGAGTTCTTCGGGCGAGTGAGTCGGATCCTTGCAGGTGTGACGGGCCATGAAAGTTGCGCGAGTGCAGTCGAATGGTGCATTTTAAACGTGATAAGGATTTTTGCTGGTCCGGGCGGAACGTGAGGGATGCATGACGGGTTGGTTGTTGCAAGGTAGCGTAGGCGCGCTGATCGGCCTGCTGCTCGGCCTGGGCCTGGTGGCCGGGTTCGGGCGCAGCTGGCCAGCCGGGCGCGCCGAACGGGAAAGACGATCGCGCGAGGCTATCCTGCACGCCCTTGCGCGTGCCGCGCGCATCCTGTTCAGCGCGCAGGGCAACGACCGTGTGATGCCGACGGCGCTGGCCGTTTTAGGAAAGGCCGTATCGGCTGATCGTGTCTACGTGTTCGAGAATCACCGCGATGCGAACAGCGGTGAACTGCTAGGCAGCATGCGCTACGAATGGACCCGGCCAGGTATTCGGGCCGAAATCGACAACCCTGACATGCAGGGTATGTCCTATGACCGCGACCTCCCCAACTGGCGGGTGTTGTTCGAGGCCCGGGAGCCGGTGGTCGGGCTCGCCGCCGACATGGATGCCGTTGAACGCGAACTCATCGAAGCCCAGCAGATCCTGTCCATTCTCGTCGTTCCCATCTTTCTCGAAGGCAAGTTCTGGGGCCTGATCGGTTTCGATGACTGCACGACCGAGCGACAGTGGGGGCAGGCCGAGATCGACGCGCTCGAGGTCGCCTCCGGCACGATCGGCGGGGCGATCCGCAGCATGCGTGCCGAAGAGGAGCTGCGCCGGCTTGTCAGCACTGACTCCCTGACCGGGCTGAGCAGCCGGCGGGCCTTTCTGGAGCAAGCCGAGGACCTGCTGGAGAGAGCGCGCGACAGCGAGCGCGCCCTGTCCCTGCTGATCCTGGATCTCGACCATTTCAAGTCGATCAACGACCGCTTCGGTCACCCGGTGGGGGACGAGGCCCTTGTCGCTTTCGCGCGCGTCTGTCGGCAGGTGCTGCGCGACGAAGACTTGATCGGTCGGACCGGTGGCGAGGAGTTCGCGGTCGTGCTCCAGGGGGCGGATGCCGACAAGGCCGGGAAACTGGCCGAGCGATTGCGGCGGGCAATCGACGAGACCGTGGTGTCATCAGCAGCGGGCGAGTTCAGTCTCAGCGTCAGTATCGGTGCAGCGCCTTTGTCGGCAGGTGAGGTGGACCTCAATCGCTGGCTCAAGCAGGCCGACGATGCGCTCTACGCCGCTAAGCGAAACGGGCGCAACCGCATCGAGATTGCAACTCACTGAAGCGCCTTCTGGCTGCGCACGATCCCGTGCTTGCGCAGAATGCCGCGAAATTGATCGTAGCTCAGTCCCAGCCGCTCGGCCGCCTTTCCCTGGTGCCCGTCGCTGGCGGTAAGGGCGATTTCTGCGAGACGCTTTTCCTGCGCGTCGAGCCAGCCGCGCAGATCGACAGTTTCGCGCGCCGGATCGGGCAGCTGGCGCGGCTCCCGATTCGGTCCGGCCGGTCGCCAGGGCGATTCGAACGGGTCGAATTCGATCGTCTCGATCGGCTCGTCGGGCTCGGCCAGCCGATAGACGGCCCGCTCGACCACGTTCTTGAGTTCGCGTACGTTGCCCGGCCAGGGATAGGTCAGCATGGCCTCGAGGACGGGCCGGCTGAAGCCGGCGAACAACGCGCGATCCAGTTCACGGGTCATGCGCATGGCGAAATGCTCGGCCAGGGGGAGAATGTCCTCGCGGCGCTCTCGCAGGGGCGGCAGGGTGATCACGTCGAAGGCCAGGCGGTCGAGCAGGTCGGCGCGAAAACGGCCCGTCTCGGCCAGCGCCGGCAGGTCGACGTTGCTCGCGCCGACCAGGCGCACGTCGACTTCCAGCGGGCGGGTCGACCCGAGCCGCTCGAACTGGCCGTACTCGATCACGCGCAGGATCTTTTCCTGAACCGCCAGCGAGGTGCTGGCCAGTTCATCGAGAAACAGCGTGCCCCCGTCGGCGCGCTCGAAACGCCCGGCGCGCTGGCGCGACGCGTCGGTAAAGGCGCCGGCTTCGTGCCCGAACAACTCCGATTCGAGCAGCGACTCGCTGATGGCGGCGCAGTTGAGCTTGACCAGCGGCCCGTCCCAGCGTGGTGACAGAAAATGCAGGCGCTCGGCGATCATTTCCTTGCCGGTACCGCGCTCGCCCACGATCAGCACCGGCCTGTTTAGCGCGGCCGCACGCGAGACTTCCTCGAGCACGCCGAGAAAAGCAGGTGATTCGCCGATAATTGGTTGCTCAGTTCGATTCATCGGGCTGTGAGCACGTCTGCGTGCCCCTTCGAGTGGGTTACACGCAGGATACCGAGGCCCGCGTAGGTCGCGGTCGCATCCGCGACGGACGAGGTTCTAATCCTGTATACGCGTAGCTATGCGTGATCAAGTCCGAAAGGTTGTCCGTCGGGGATGCGACCCCGACCTACGCGGGCATTGGGCGGCAGTCAGTTTCCGTCACCGTTCCCAGCGTCCATCTCTGCCAGAATAAGCGCGATGGCCAAGCCGAAGACTGCATACACCTGCCGCGAATGCGGCGCGAGTTTTCCCAAGTGGTCGGGCCAGTGCCCGGACTGCCAGGCGTGGAATTCCATGGAGGAGGGCGTGGTCGAGACGGCTGCGTCGAGCAAGGGGCCGAAGGGCAGAGGAAACTGGTCGGGCACCGCTTCGGCAAAGGTCAGCAACCTGGCCGAGGTGCGCGCCGAGGAAGCGTCGAATCGGCTGTCATCGGGCTTGAGCGAGCTCGATCGCGTGCTCGGCGGCGGGCTGGTGCCCGGCTCGGTCGTCCTGCTCGGCGGCGACCCGGGTATCGGCAAGTCGACGCTGCTGCTGCAGGCGCAGGACGCGCTCGCGGCGGATAACGGCAGCCTGTACGTAACCGGGGAAGAATCAGCCGCCCAGGTCGCCATGCGGGCCAGGCGCCTGGGCCTCGATCCCGGGCGGCTCGATTGCCTGACCGAGACCAGCCTGGAAGTCATCCTGGCCACGGCCGCCGAGCGCAGGCCGGCCTTCATGGTGGTCGACTCCATTCAGACGCTGTGGACCGAGGCGCTGCAATCCGCCCCCGGCGCGGTCGCGCAGGTGCGCGAATGCGCCGCCCGCCTGGTGCAGTTCGCCAAGCAGACCGGCTGCGCCGTGGTGCTGGTCGGCCACGTCACCAAGGAGGGCGCGCTGGCCGGGCCGCGCGTGCTCGAGCACATGGTCGACGCCGTGCTGTACTTTGAATCCGATTCGGGCAGCCGCTACCGCCTGGTGCGCGCGGTCAAGAATCGTTTCGGTGCGGCCAACGAGCTGGGCGTGTTCGCCATGACCGACAAAGGGCTCAAGGCGGTGGCCAATCCTTCGGCCATTTTCCTCTCGGGCCAGGAAGAACCGGCTGCCGGCAGCTGCGTGCTGGTCACCCGCGAGGGCACCCGGCCGCTGATGGTCGAGGTTCAGGCGCTGGTGGCGCCGTCGAACCTGTCGAATCCGCGCCGCGTGGCCGTGGGCGTGGATCCGAACCGCCTGGCCATGCTGCTGGCGGTGATGAACCGCCACGCCGGCATCGTCGTCGGCGATCAGGACGTGTTCGTCAACGTCGCCGGCGGCATGCGCATCAGCGAGACGGCCAGCGACCTGGCGATTGCGCTGGCGCTGAAGTCGTCGCTGCGCGAGAAACCCCTGCCCAAGGGGCTGGTGGCCTTCGGCGAGGTCGGCCTGGCCGGCGAGCTCAGGCCGGTCTACAACGGCGAGGAACGCCTGCGCGAGGCGGCCGGGCAGGGCTTCGATCAGGCGCTCGTGCCCGACGCCAACCTCAAGGGCGTGAAGACGCGCATGACGGCGAAGGGCTGCCGGACGCTGGCGCAGGCGCTCGACGCCATCTGAAGGGCGCATTGCCTTAAACTATTCAGAACCGATTCAGGCCGCTGGTGGCAATCTGTCACCCTCGATCATCCTTCAAGGAGAAGGCACCATGCATCGCTTCCTGTCCATGACGTCCATCGCCAGCGTTCTGATGCTGGCCGCTTGTGTCACGATCAACGTCTACTTCCCCGAGGCGGCCGCCGAGAAGGCCGCCGACCGGTTCATTCGCGACGTGCTCGGAGAAGACGTGCCGGCAGCGCCTTCCGGCGAGCCGCAGGCCGCCCGTACGAGCTGGTTGCAAGCGCTTTCACCCGTCGGTACGGCACACGCTCAGGGCGTGGATATCGATATCGATACGCCGCAGATCCAGGCGATCAAGGAACGCATGCGTGAACGACAGAGCGAGCACCTGGCCGCCTGGTTCGATGCTGGCGCCATCGGGTTCTCGAACGACGGCCTGGTCGAAATCCGCGACCGGTCCGCGGTCAGCCTGTCCGAGCGCCGCAACCTCGAGCGCGTGGTCAGCGAGGAGAATGCCGACCGCAACGCCGTCTATCGCGAAATCGCCATCGCCAACGGCCATCCCGAGTGGGAAGACGACATCCGCCAGACCTTCGCACGGCAGTGGATCGCCAACGCACGATCGGGGTGGTACTACCAGCAGGCGGACGGGTCGTGGACGCAGAAATAGGATTCAGGATTCAGGATTCAGGGGTCAGCCCGCGTAGGTCGCGGTCGCATCCGCGACGGACAACGTTTCAATCTTGAACACGCGTGGTCTTGCGTGATCAAGCCTGAAAGTTTGTCCGTCGGGGACGCGGCCCCGACCTACGATGTTGTAGGGAATCCGTTTACCAAAAAACCAAAAAACCAAAAAACCAAAAAACGAATCTCTATGGGAAGAAGACGCCGCCGCCTGCCAACCGAACCAATTACGATCGAAGTCACGGACCTCTCGCACGACGGGCGCGGCGTGGGGCGGCATGGTGAGAAGGCCGTGTTCGTGCACGGTGCGCTGCCCGGCGAGACGGTTTCGGCGAAGATCATCGGTCGTAACCGGCGATTCGACGAGGCGCTCTGCGAGGAGGTGCTCGATGCCTCGTCCCAGCGCGTCGAGCCCGACTGCCCCTGGTTCGACCGCTGTGGCGGTTGCGCGCTGCAGCATCTCGATCACGCCGCCCAGGTCGAGTGGAAGCACAAGCGCCTGGTCGACAACTTCGAGCGCATCGGTGAGGTCACCCCGGGCGAATGGTGGGATCCGATTTCGGCCGAGCCCTGGCACTACCGCCGACGCAGCCGCCTGAGCGCGCGGCTGGTGAAGGGCAAGGGTCGCGTGCTGGTCGGCTTTCGCGAGCCGCAGGGGCGTTTCGTCGCGGACGTGGGCGACTGCCGCGTCCTCCATCCCGACTTCAGCGATCGCCTCGAGAGCCTGTCGGACCTGCTCGGCGAACTGTCGGTCTCCGACGCGGTACCGCAGATCGAAACCGCCAGCGGTGACGACGCTTCGGCCATCGTGGTTCGCCATCTGCGCGAGCTGACCGCCGACGACGTAATGAAGCTCAAGCACTGGTCGGATGAAAACGGCATCGCCGTCTACCTGCAGCCGAAGGGGCCCGACACGGTCCATCGCCTCTGGCCCGAGCAGCACGAGTTGAGTTATCGCCTCGAAGACTTCGACCTGGAACTGGCCTTCCACCCCCAGCACTTCATCCAGGTCAACGCCGCGATCAACCGTGCGCTGGTCGCCCGGGCGGCCGAGTTGCTTGATCCGGGCCCCGACGATCGCGTGCTCGACCTGTTCTGCGGCCTGGGTAATTTCACGCTGCCGCTGGCCACGCGTGCCGGTCACGTCACGGGGGTCGAGGGTGCGGCCGAACTGATCGAGGCGGCGGGTGCCAACGCCAGGCGCAACGGGATCGACAATGTCGAGCTGGACGTGGCCGACCTGACCGAGGACGTTTCGGGGCGGTCGTGGTACCGCGCCGGGTTCGACGCTGCGCTGATCGATCCGCCTCGCAGCGGCGCTCTCGAGATCCTGCCGATGATTGCCGGATCGGGCGCGCGGCGCGTCGTCTACGTGTCCTGCAATCCGGGCACGCTGGCCAGGGACGCGGGAGAACTCGTGAGCAACCACGGCTTCCGGCTGGTCGGCGCCGGTATCGCCGACATGTTTCCGCACACCGCGCACGTCGAATCCATCGCCCTGTTCGAGCGCGCATGAGTGTCGAACTGCCCCTCGGGCCCTTGATCGTCGGCATCGACGGTACGTCGCTCGACGACGAGACGGCCAAAATGCTGCGCGACCCAGCGGTTGGCGGCGTGATTCTCTTTACCCGCAACTACGAGTCGCCGGCGCAGCTGCGCGCCCTGTGCGAGCAGATTCGGGCGCTGCGTTCGCCCCGCCTGCTGGTGACCGTCGATCAGGAGGGCGGCAGGGTTCAGCGATTCCGGGAGGGCTTCACGCCGCTTCCGGCGCTGGCCGTGCTGGGACGATGGTATCGTTCGCATCCGGATCGGGCCCGCGACCTGGCCTATCGCCATGGCCGCGTCATGGCCGCGGAGGTGCTGGGGCACGGCCTCGATCTGAGTTTCGCGCCGGTTCTCGACCTCGACCGCGGCAGCCGCGTGATCGGCGACCGCAGCATGGCCGCCGAACCGGGCGCCGTCGCCGATCTGGCGGCCCACTACATCGCCGGCATGAAAGACGCGGGCATGCGAAGCTGCGGCAAGCACTTTCCCGGACACGGGTCGGTCGAGGCCGATTCGCACGATGAAGTGGTGGTCGACCATCGCGACCTCGATGCCCTTAACGACGATCTCGAACCCTTTTCCCGTTTGGCCGGCTCACTCGACAGCGTTATGATGGCGCACGTTTGTTACCCGGCGCGGGATCCCGAGCCCGCGGGCTACTCGCCGGCCTGGGTGATCGACACGCTCAGGGAGTCGCTGGGTTTCCGGGGGACCGTCATTTCCGACGACCTCGACATGGCCGGCGCCACGCCGGCCGGCGGCCTGGCCGAGCGCGTGTCGAAATCGCTGGCGGCCGGCTGTGATGCCGTGCTGGTTTGCCGTCCCGGGTCGGTACGCGAATTGCTCGGCGGCGCGGCCCGCTGGGCGCCGCCGCCGCCGGGCACCCTGGAGCGGCTGCACGGCCGCGCGATGGCCAGCCTGGAAGAGCAACTCCTGGTGCCTGAGTTCCGGGCCTGGCGCGATGCACTGCGAAATCTCAATTAAAGGACAACGATGCAGGAACTAGTCGACAAGCTGGGCGGCATGGCCGGCGTTCCCGGCTGGGCAGTCAAGGCCTTTGCCATCGTGCTGGCGGCGCTGCTGCTTGAGTTCGTTTATCGAATGTTCGTTAACCGGCTCAGGCGACTGACCGAAAAAAGCCGTCACATGTGGGACGACGCGGTCGTCTACGCCGGCAAGCGGCCGATCTCGCTGTTGATCTGGTGGCAGGGCGTGATCATGGCCGCGCGCGTGATGGCGCCGCACACCGAGGTCATCGCATTCGATGCATCGCTGCTCAACGCCGTCCAGCAGCTGGGCCTGGTGGTCGCCGCCACCTGGTTCCTGTTCCGTCTCACGAGTGGCTTCGAAAAAGCCTTTGTCGAAGAGCGGCGCAAGCGCGATGAGTACGTCGACCTCACGACGGTGACCGTTCTGGGCCGCATCGTCCGCATCGCTTTCGTGATCACCGGCGCCATGACGGCGCTGAGTATTCTCGATATTCCGATCTCCGGCTTCCTGGCGGCCGGCGGCGTCGGCGGTATCGCCGTGGGCCTGGCCGCGCGCGACCTGCTGGCCAATTTCTTCGGCGGCTTTACGGTATTCATGGACCGGCCGTTTTCGGTCGGCGACTGGGTGCGTTCGCCCGACCGGGACATCGAAGGGACCGTCGAGCACATCGACTGGCGCGTCACCCGCATCCGCAAGTTCGACAAGCGCCCCATGTACGTGCCCAACGCCACGTTCACGACCATAACGCTGGAAAACCCGTCGCGCATGTCGCACCGGCGCATAGCCGAGCACGTCGGCGTTCGCTACGACGACTTCGGCGTGGTCCGCAAGATCGTCGAGGACATTCGCGAATACGTCATGAACCACGACGCACTCGATACCAGCGTGACGACCATGGTGCACTTCGACCGCTTCGGCGCGAGCTCGCTCGACATCATGATCTACTGCTTCACCAAGACCGTGGTCTGGACCGAGTACCACGCGGTGCGCGAAGACGTCCTGCTTGGAGTCGGTGAGATCATTGAATCGCACGGCGCCGAGATTGCCTTCCCGACCCGCACGCTCAAGATCGACGGCTCCGAGCAACTGGCCGACGAGATGCGCGAGGCGATCGTGAGCGATGGACGAGGTGGATCCGGCAAGAGCACATCGCGCTCGAAGGGCGATGACCGTGAATCGTCCAAGGCCGATTCGGATCATTCCGTGAGCGACTCGGTCAAGACCGACGACGGCATCGATAAGCGCGAACCGCGCGGCGGTGACGTCGGGGGTGGCAGTAACGGTGGCGGCAATGCTTGATCCGGTTCGCGACAGCCAGCACTGGCCAGACGGCGCGGAATGCCTGTTCGAGCCTGAAGCCGTGTCCCGGGCCCTCGATGCCCAGGCCGAGCGTATCGAGGCCCTCGCAGGCCCCGGCGAGGTTGTGTCGATCATCGCGCTGATGAAAGGCGGCATGTATCCGGCCGTCGAGCTCAGCCGGCGCCTCGGTGGCGCGCTGCGCATCGATTACGTGCACGCAACCCGCTATCGCGAGGCGACGAGGGGTGGCGAAATTCACTGGCAGCACTGGCCCGACAGCCTCGAGCTGGGCGAGCATGTCGTGCTGGTGGACGACATTTTCGACGAGGGTTACACGATGGCGGCCGTTACAGAGCGACTCAGGGCGCAGGGCGTCGGCAAAGTGACCACGGCCGTTCTGGCCCGCAAGCGCCACGACCGCGGGCTCGACCGCGATTGGGTCGACGACCATGCGCTGGAAGTGCCCGATCGCTACGTGTTCGGTTGCGGCATGGACTACCGCGGGCTGTGGCGCCAGCTCGACGGTATCTGGGCGCTGCCGTCATGAGTCTGGCGATCATCGGCGGCACCGGCGCGCTGGACCTGTTCGACGTACGGGAAGAAAGGCGCGTTGAAACGCCTTACGGGCGGCCCTCTGCCGCGCTGGCGCGGGTCAGGCTGGGAGAGCAGGAAGCCTGGTTTCTCGCCCGCCACGGCCGGCCGCACCGGATTCCCCCGCATCGAATCAACTATCGCGCCAATATCGATGCGCTCCATCGCCTCGGCGTCGACCGGGTGGTGGCCGTCAATGCCGTCGGCAGCATGGACCCGGCGGCCGGCCCCGGCGCGCTTGTCCTGCCCGACCAGCTGATCGATTACAGCTGGGGTCGAACGCACACGTTCAGCGACGATGACATCAGCCCGCTGCGTCATATCGAGTTTTCCGAGCCGTTCGCCGGCCCTTCGCGCCGGGCGCTGTTGCAGGCCGCTTCCGGTTCGGGCGTCGCCTGCGTTGACGGCGGCTGCGTTGCAGTGACGCAGGGCCCTCGACTTGAGACGGCGGCGGAGATTGGCCGCTTGAGTCGTGACGGGGCAACCCTGGTGGGCATGACGAGCATGCCGGAGGCCGCCCTGGCACGCGAGGCGGGAATGGACTACGCCAGCCTGTGCGTGGTTGCCAACGCCGCCGCCGGACTGGACGAGGCGCCCATTTCCGAGGACGCCATTCACGAGGTCCTGGCCGGCGCCATGAGCCGGGTGCGGGCCCTGCTCGAGGCGCTGGGCACGGCGGTTTAGCCGCCATACGCCGGGTTCGTCGCCCGGCGCGCCGCAAAATGTGATCTCCTTCTCCCTGATTCTTCTTGGGTTTTTCACACTGCCGTCTTATGCTGTAGGTCATTGCACGACCAGCCAGCGAGGATTGCGGCATGCCAGAAACCCCGACACTTTCCGTACTCGAGACCGGTCAGAAAGAGCGCACGGTGATGCGTTCGCTGCTCAACCTGGCCGGCGTGCGCAATGGAGGGGGTACCTGGCGGGTGATGGATAAGCCGGGCGGCGAGGTCACGATCATCGACGTGGACTCCGACGAGGGTGAGTCATGCTGGCGTGAGCTGCGCGAGGCCGGTCACAACCCTATTGCGCTCACGCGCCGCCGGGAATTTGCGGCCGAGCACGTGTTGCACAAGCCCTTGCGCTCGCGCGAGTTTCTGAATCTGCTCGAGCGGGTGAGTTCCGACGAGGTGCCGCCCCCCGGTGCGGTCGAAAACGATGCGGCGGATCGCGGCGGTAGCCCGGAGTGGCTCGGGTTTGAACAGTCCGACGACCCCCATCACGCGACCCTGGCGGAGCACCTGCGTCGTCAGACCTGGAGCAGCCCGGTCGTGATCGACGTGGCGGGCTGGCCGCGGCTGGTGATCGACCCCGGTTCGGGCAGCTGGTTCTACGATGGCTCGATGGCCGACATGCAGCCCCAGATGTTCGCGCATCCGCTGCCGGCTTCCGCCGGCAAGGCAGTCTCCAGCGCGGATCTCGTGGAGGAGGTCGAACGGGTGGTGCGCCGCCCGCTGAGCGAGCTCAAGTGGTTTGCCGGTCTGGCGCAGTCGCGCGGCAGGCTGCACCCGGATCTTCTCGGCGAAGTCCAGTTCATGCTGACCCAGGCGCCGAGTGAGGCGATGAAGAACGAGCGCTATGCGCAGCTCGCCCGCATCCTCATTCGTGCACCGGTCGGTATCGATGAACTGCACCGCCTGTCGGGCGAGAAACCGGAGAATATCGCTGCCTTTCTCAACGCCTGTTACACGACCGGGCGACTGCTGGTGAATCGGACGGCGCAGGCAGCAGGCTTTTAGCCAGGACCAATTAGTAGCGAAGCTTCACGGCCCCGATTCCCCTGACGCCGCCGAGGGCGGCAAGCAATTCCGTCGAAGGCGTGACGCGCCACTTCGAGCCCAGGTGGAGCAGGGCCTGTGCCGACTGGTTGCGGTAGTGGATGACCACCGGCGTGCGGCCCGGGCGATAGGGCTGCAGCGCGGCTGCTAGATCCTGCTCCAGTGATGCCGCCGGCTGGCTGATTTCGAGTTCCACCCGCTGCGCGAACTGCGAGCGCGCCTCGTCGACGCTCATGACTTCCTCGGCCACCATGCGAAAGCCCCCGCGGAAGCTGTCGACTTCGACCCGTCCCTTGACCACCACGATTTCGTCGGCTACCAGGCGGTCCGATACCTGCTGGTAGAGCCGGTCGAAAACGGCCACTTCCAGCCGCGCCGTGCCGTCGTCGAGGGCAATGAACGCTCCCTTGCCGGGGCGCCGCCGGATGGCAGCGATCAGCCCGGCGAGGGTCATGGGCTTGCCCTGGCCCCGGCGCCGGCCCTCGCCGCCGCCGTTGTTGCCCACCAGCGTATCGATGCGCTCGAGCGTCGTCGTCGTGGTATCGGCGAGTTCGTCGCGCAGTTCGTCCATCGGATGCCCGGAGAGATACAGCCCGAGGGTCTCCTTTTCGGCGCGCAGGCGCTGGCGCAGGGTCCAGTCGCGCAGATCCGGCAGCGGTCTTTCCCGGTCACCACCCGTGCCCGACGAGGCCGATCCGCCGCCGCCGAACAGACTGGACTGGCCGGCTTCGCGGTCGGACTGGAAGCGCTCGGCTTCGGAGACGATTTCCGGCAGGCCCTGCATCAATGCGGCGCGATTGTCGTGCAGGCAGTCTGCCGCGCCCGAGCGGATCAGGGTTTCGAGGGCTCGGCGATTGAGCCTGGAGAGGTCGACTTCCCGGCACAGGTGGGCCAGCGACGTGAACCCGCCGCAGCGCTCGCGCACGCTCACGAGGTTCTCGACCGCGCCTCGGCCGACGCCCTTGAGCGCGCCCAGCCCGTAGCGAATCGCACCGTCCTCGACCTCGAAGCGGTAGGCGGAGCGATTGATGTCGGGCGGCAGAATGTCCAGGCCCATCAGCTTGCAGTCTTCGATCAGGTTGGAAATCTTGTCGGTCTTGTCGAGGTCGGCCGACAGCACGGCGGCCATGAACTCGGCCGGGTAGTGGGCCTTCAGCCACGCGGTGTGATAGGCGACCAGGGCATAGGCGACCGAGTGCGACTTGTTGAAGCCATAGCGGGCGAAGGTCTCCATCAGGTTGAAGATCGACTCGGCTTCCTGGGCTTCGATGCCGTTGTCGCGTGCGCCGGTGACGAAAATCTCGCGCTGGCGCTCCATTTCTTCGACCTTTTTCTTGCCCATCGCGCGGCGCAGGAGGTCGGCGGCGCCGAGGCTGTAACCGGCCAGCTCCTGGGCGATCTGCATCACCTGTTCCTGGTAGAGGATCACCCCGTAGGTGGGCTTGAGGATGGGCTCGGCCCGGGGATGGGGATAGCGCACCGGCGCCTTGCCGTGCTTGCGGTCGATGTACTCCTCGACCATGCCGGCATCCAGCGGGCCCGGCCGGTAGAGGGCGACGGCGGCGACGATGTCGTTGAAGCTGTCGGGCTTGAGCTTGCGCAGCATCTCCTTCATGCCCGGTGACTCGAGCTGAAAGACGGCCGTGGTGTGGGCGGCGCGCAGCAGCTCGAAGGACTTCTTGTCGTCGAGCGCTACGTCGTCGAGATCGATCGGTGCCTCGCCGGCTTTCTCGCGCGTGGCGTTGACCGCCTTGAGCGCCCAATCGATGATCGTGAGGTTGCGCAGGCCCAGGAAGTCGAACTTGACCAGGCCGACCGACTCGACGTCGTTCTTGTCGAACTGGGTCAGCACCGAGTGCCCGTCCGGTTCGGTGTAGAGCGGGGTGTAGTCGGTCAGGGGGCCGGGTGCGATGACCAGGCCGCCAGCGTGCTTGCCGGCGTTTCTGGCCAGCCCTTCCAGCGAGCGGGCCAGGTCGAGGATGCTGCGGGTGTCGTCTTCCTTGTCGTAGCGGGCCTTGAGTTCGGGTTCTTCTTCCAGCGCCTTGCCCAGGGTCATGTCGAGCTGGTTGGGAATGAGCTTGGCGATGGAGTCGACGAAGCCGTAGTTGTAGCCGAGCACGCGCCCGCAATCGCGCACCACGGCCTTGGCCGCCATGGTGCCGTAGGTGATGATCTGCGAGACCTGGTCGCGGCCGTAGCGCTGCGCCACGTACTCGATCACCCGGTCGCGGCCTTCGACGCAGAAGTCGACGTCGAAGTCGGGCATGGAGACGCGTTCAGGGTTTAGAAAACGCTCGAACAAGAGCTCGTAACGCATTGGATCCACGTCAGTAATGCCGAGGCACCAGGCGACGACGGAGCCTGCGCCGGAGCCTCGCCCCGGGCCCACGGGGACGCCGTTGTTTCGCGCCCAGGCGATGAAGTCGGCCACGATCAGAAAGTAGCCGGAAAAGCCCATCGAGACGATGACTTTCAGTTCGCGCTCGAGTCGCTGGTCGTAGTCCTCGCGGGCGACGTCTTCGGCCAGGCCATGGCGCCCGATGCGCCTGTCCAGCCCCTCGGCGGCCTTGCGCCGGACGAACTCGTCTTCGGACTCGCCATCCGGCACCGGAAATTCCGGCAGGAAGTACTCGCCCAGACGCAGCTCGAGATTGCAGCGCCGGGCCAGGTGCAGGGTGTTCTCCAGTGCCACCGGCAGGTCGGCGAATCGCTCGGCCATTTCCTGGCCGCTTTTGAGGTACTGCTCGTCGACGTACTCGCGCGGGCGACGCTTGTCGTCGAGCAGCCGCGACTGGTGGATGCACACGCGCGCCTCGTGGGCGAAGAAATCGTCGCGCGTGAGGAAGCGCACGTCGTTGCTGGCCACCACCGGCAGCTGGCGCTGTACGGCCAGGTCGAGCAAGCCGGACTCGATCATCCGTTCGTTGTCCCGGCCCATGCGCTCGAGCGTCAGGTAGAGCCGGTCCGGAAACAGGGACTCCCAGTCCTCGAGCCGGTTGCGGGCCAGGTTGGCGCGGCCGTTCGACAGCGCCTCGCCGACATCGGACTGGCGGCCGACCAGGGCAATCAGTCCGTCGGTATGACCCCGCAGCCAGGCCGGATGCACCCGCGGCTGGCCGCGGAAGCGGCCCTCGAGGAAGCTGCGCGAGAGAATCCGGCACAGGTTGAGGTAGCCCTCGCGATTCTGGACCAGCAGGGTGACCACGCCGAATTGCTCGGCTTCGCCGGCCTGCTGAACGCGCACGTCGGCGCCGACGATCGGCTTGATGCCCCTGGCCATGGCCGCGCCGGTAGAACTTGACCAGGCCGAAAAGGTTGTGCCAGTCGGTAACCGCAATTGCCGGCATCCCCAGCGCCGCGGCGCGCTCGACCAGCTCGCCGATACGCACCATGCCGTCCTCGAGGGAGTATTCGGTGTGCAGGCGGAGGTGGACGAAGGGGCTGGCGGTGGCGGCGGGGTTTGAGGCTTCGTCGGGCATGCCGGGATTATACTTCCTGGGGTTCCGGGTTCCGGGTTCCGGGTTCCGGTTTCCGGTTTCCGGTTTCCGGTTTCCGGTTTCCGGTTTCCGGCGGCATCGTCAGGGGTTGCGGGGCGGCTTCGCCGCGACAGGCCGGACCATCCCGAAACTTGCAATCCAGCAACCCTTGTTTTCCTGAATCCGGGACCCGGAACCCGGAACCCGGAACCCGGAACCCTTATTCAAACCGTCCTTCCAATCATCCGAACCCCCACGATCAGAGCCATGGCGCCAAGCGGCAGACAAACCCACCACGGCACCCCGAACCCGGCCGGCAGGGTGCCCAGGACGATGGCGATGACGCCGGCGAACATGGCGTAGGGCAACTGGGTGCGTACGTGTTCGATGTGGTCGCACTGGCTGGCCATGGAAGACAGGATGGTGGTGTCGGAGATGGGTGAACAGTGGTCGCCCCAGACCGCGCCGCCGAGCACGGCGGCGACCGTGCCGTAGAGAATCGGCATGTGTTCGGCACCGACCATGCCGTAATTGCTCATCAGTACCCACGACAGGGGCAGCATCAGCGGGAGCAGGATGCCCATCGTGCCCCAGCTCGAGCCGGTGGCGAAGGCGGTGGCCGCGGCCAGCACGAAAACCAGGGAAGGCAGCAGGCCGGGGTGCAGGCGATCGCCGAGCAGCTCGGCGAGGAAAGCGGCCGTGCCCAGCTCGCCGGTCATGCCCGACAGCGCCCAGGCGAGCACCAGGATCACCACGGCCAGGAGCATGCTGCGCACCCCGGTAAACCAGGCGGCCATGGTTTCGGCGGTCGTCAGGCTGCGGTGCAGCATGGTCATGACCACGGCCGCCAGTACGCCCAGCAGCGAGCCCCAGAGCAGGGACTGGTAGGGATCGGCGCTGCCGACGATCTCCTGCAGCGTCTCGCCCTCGCCGCTGAAGAACAGGCCGCCGACGACCGAGACGATCATCACCACCACCGGCACCACGGCGTTGCGCGCCAGGCATCGAGTCCCCTCGCTTGGCTGGACCTGCTTCATGTCGTCGTCGACCAGGGCGGTACTGACCGCCTCGGGTGCGACGCGGCCATCGTGGCGGGCGCGCCGCTCGGCCGCGTGCATCGGCCCGAAATCGCGACCCGACAGCACGACCGTGAAGACCAGCACCAGCGCGAACAGCGGGTAGAAGCTGTAGGCGATTGAATGCAGAAAGACGAAGTAGGCGTTGGCTTCCAGCCCGGCGATGTTTTCAATGGCGCTGCGGATCAGGCCGACCTCGTAGCCGATCCAGGTGGTCACCAGGGCCAGGCAGGCGATGGGCGCGGCGGTCGAGTCGACCAGGTAGGCGAGTTTCTCGCGCGAGACCTGCATGCGGTCGGTGACCGGGCGCATGGTGTTGCCGACCACCAGGGTATTGGCGTAGTCATCGAAGAAGATGGCCAGGCCCAGCGCCACCGTGGCCATGCTGGCGCGGCGGGCGGAGTCGGCAAAATCGACGATGCCCTCGACGATGCCCTGCAGGCCGCCGTTTTTGGAGATGATGCCGACCATGCCGCCGACCATCATCGAGAACATGATCACGGCTGCGTGGTCCCGGTTGGCCAGCGCGTCGACGATATGGGTCTCGAAGGTCTCCAGCAGGCCGATCCAGAGACCGGCCATTGAAAAGTCGTTGAGCGCCCAGGCACCGATCCAGATGCCGACGAAGAGTGCCGGGACTACTTGGCGCAGGAGCAGCGCCAGGGCGATGGCGAGCAGTGGCGGAAGCACCGATACCCAGCCGTAGTGGCTGGCGTCGGCGGCGAACAGGGTGGGGCTGGCAAGCAGGGTCGTGCACAGCGCAAGGCTGCGCAATACTGGGATCGCGTTGTATTTCATTCTGTACCCGACATCGACTCGAGTACATTCTGGCACTTGTGGAAACGCTTTGCCATGGCCTCGTGCTGGTCGAGCGGCTGCGGAAAACTGGCGTACCAGCGCCGCCGCAGTTCGGCCAGTTCCTCGGTCAAGCCGGGTGCGTCGCCGCGTTCGCTCATGCGCTGGGCGAGGCGCTCGACCTGGAAGTTCATGCGCGCCTGCCGGTCTTCCGCGGGCGAGTCCAGGCCGGCCAGGAATTCCATCTCGATGATGACCTGGCGGGCCTGGTGTCCGTTCTCTGCAGCCTGCTCGGCGATCGACTCGGTGGCAACGTCCGGATCGGCCAGCGTTTGCGCCGCCGCACGCAAGGCCGAGGCGCTCTCGCCGTCCGGGCCGGGCTCCGGCAACTCGATCGTCGGGGGCTGCCCGGACTGGCGCTCCTGCCAGGCTGATTGCACGGCCCCGGCGAGCTGGTCGAGCTGCTCGAGTGCCTGCCGATGTGCTGCATGGCGGCGGTCCCTGAGACGCTTCTCGAACGCGCGTTCGGCTTTCTCGAAGCGTTCGCTCAGGTGCCCCGGGCGTCGGCCGGCCGCTTCCCATTCCGAGCGCAGCGCCTTCATTCTTCCTTCCGCCTGATCGAGCTCGGATTCGTCGATTTCGGCCAGCTGCTCGGCCTGTCCGGCCAAGGCCTCCAGGGCGGCGACTTCGGCCTGCTGGGCCTCGCGCCGCTCGTCCTGATCGCCGCGGAGTTTCTCGAACAGCGGGTCGATCGGGGCGCGGAATTCTTTCCAGAGCTTCTGCTCGACGCGTCGGCGGCCGGTACCGGCTTTCTGCCAGCGCGCCTGCAGCGCCTTGGCCTGTTCGATGGCGGTCTTCAGGTCGGGTTCGTGCTCGAGGGCCTGTGCTTCACGTATCAGCCGTCGTTTGCCGTTCTCGATCGTCTCGAAGGCGTCGTCCAGGCGCTTCGAGAGGGCATCCATCATCTCGCGCAATGCGCCAGCCGCCTTGCCGCGCGATTTGGGCGGCAGGTCGTCGAGCCGGCGGATGGCCAGCCGCGCGCTCTTGAGAAACTGCTTGAGCGTGTCGATGTCGCTGTCGGCGTCTTCAGCCACGGCGCGCCCGCGTTCGAGAAAGGCATCCAGCTGTTGGCGGTTTTCTTCCTGGACCTCGTGGCGTTTCTCGAAGAAGGGCTGGGCCTGCTCGAAGGCGTTCTTGCAGGCGGCCTGGAATCGCCGCCACTGCCCGGCCGGGGCGGCGTGCTGGCGCTTGTCGCCGGGCAGCACCTCGAGGTCTTCGAGCTGTTGCCATTCCTTGCGGGCCTGCTTGAGGGCCGCGGTGATGGCGTCCGGGTGCTGCCCGGAGCCCGCCAGCTGCTCGATGCGCTCGATCAATTCATCGCGATGCTGGCTGTTGGACCAGTGCTCCCAGTTGCGCATCTCGCGCAGGCGGCCCTCGAGCCGCCCCAGGCGGCCGGCCGCCTCGCGCGGGCGTTGCCTGGGCTTGAGGCGATCGATGCGGCTGCGCAAGGCCCTTGAGTCGGCCTGCGCCTTGGCGATGTCGCCGGCATCGATGCGCTCGGCGAGGGCGTCGAGTTCCTTCTGCCAGTCGGTCGTGTCGGCTGGCTCGGCCGGCGCTGATTCCTGGATGCTCGGCCCGGTTTCGGCGGCTGCCTGGCGCCGCTGCTGCAGCTGCCTGAGAATCGGCAGGGCGCGTTCGCGCAGGGTCTCGTCTTCGGCGCCCGGTTCGGCAATCTTCTGCCAGGCGCGATCGAACTCGCCGAGCCACTCGCCGGCGTTCTCGGCGCTGACTTTCTCGATCGGGTCGATGGCCGCCAGCCTGTCGACCAGCCTGGCAAGCTCTCGATCGGCATGCGCCCCGGCGGGCTCGACCGCCGGTTTC
The DNA here is from genome assembly GCA_034520805.1 of Lysobacterales bacterium. Taxonomy (GTDB): domain Bacteria; phylum Pseudomonadota; class Gammaproteobacteria; order Xanthomonadales; family Wenzhouxiangellaceae; genus Wenzhouxiangella. Next base: position 137,308 of record JAXHNG010000014.1, read on the forward strand.
GATTCTGCCGTATCGCGCCGGTTTGGCGCTTCGAGGGCGCGGCGCACGATTTCCATGGCGCCGCGGAAGCGCCGCTGTTGTGCCTCGGGCGGCGAATCGGTATCTCGCCAGAGCGCTTCGAGCTCGTCGCGCTCGCGTTGCCTGTCTCCCTCGAACTGTCCGCGCGCCAGTCGCTCGGCGCGCTCGACCAATCGCGAGGCGGATTCCGCGTTGGCGTCGTACTCGCCGCTTGCCGCCTGCAGCTCGTGCAGGCGGTCTTCCACGGCTCGCGCGCGTCGCTTGCTGCGGCGTTTGAGCAGGCCCGCGATCCGCTCGAGGGTCGAAGCCTGCTGGATTCGCTCGATCAGCGAAAGCGCCAGTTCCTCGTCGGCTTCCTCGACCACGCGGTCACCGAGAAAGCCGGGCGAGTCGATCCTCAGTAATGCTTCGGCCCGCAGTTCCCTGTCGGGGGCGTGGGCGGCCATGCGGCGGACATAGTCGCCGTCGTCGATGCGCCGGAACCACGCCAGTCGTTCCTTGACCATGTTCTTGCCCGGATGTTGCATGACGGCCTTGCGCAGGAAGACGTCGGCGGCCTCGACGATGGCGGGATCGGATTCGCGCAGCCGGGCGTCGAGCCAGAACGGCTCGGTGTTGATGCGGCGCAGGGCGGCCAGCCGGACTTCGGCCGACTCGTCGTGCTCGGCAAGTCCACCGAGCGCCTGCCGGAGTTCGGGGTCGTCGCTCTCGGCCACGGCGCGTGCCCGTACAGAAGGGTCCTTTTGCTGCCAGGGCTTGCCGAAGAGGCGGGATTTGATGCTCATTAGCGCGTGTGTCGCCGTGTGCGAACCAGCCCGTATTATAGTGATGTGAGGCCCGTTATGAACCCGTGCGGGCCATGTGGCGAACCCGGTTCACGTGAGCTGCTGCACCATCCGGAATCCGGCCACCCAGGTGCCGATGGCCGAGCCGAGGTTGGAGAGAAAGAACACCAGCAGCACGCGCGAAACCCGGTTCTTCCACCAGCCCGACAGGTGTACGACATCGTCGCGCAGGGATTCGAAGTCGGCAACGCGCGGCTTGCGCAGCCAGGCTTCCACCGCGCCGGTGACCATGCCGGCCCCGATGGTGGGATTGAGCGAGGTCAGCGGCGCGGCGAGCAGTGCGGTGAGTACGGTCAGGGGATGGCCGCCCGCGATCAGCGCACCCAGCGCCGAGAGCGTGCCGTTGATGATGACCCAGGTGGCGACCAGGGCCAGGCCCAGTTCGGGCGAGCGCGAGAAGCCGATGATGAAGCCGGTCGCGACCAGCACCAGTACCAGCCAGGGCAGGGCCTTGAGCAGCTTCGAGGCCGGCGGCATCGCGTTGAGTGAGTCGACGGTCTGAGCCGGATCGCTGTCGGCTTCGAGTGCTTCGGCCGTGCCTTCCAGGTGCCCGGCGCCGAGCACGGCGAGCACCTTGCGGGGCTTGCGCTGTTCGTTTTCCTGCTTGAGACGCGCGGCCATGTAGCGGTCGCGCTCGGCGATCAGGGTTTCGTAGAGTTCCGGTGCCGACTCGGAGAATTCGCTGAAGGTCTCGGTCAGCAGGTCGCCCTGCTTGAGCCGCTCGATGTCTTCCTCGCTGACTTCCTGGCGCGAGAGCATCGACATGAGCAGGCCGTTGAGCATCATCCAGCGCTTCCACCACGGCAGGCTCCGCGAGGCACGCCTGAGCGTGATGCCGATGTCGCGGTCGATTAGCTGCACCGGAACGTTGGCCCGCCGGGCGGCCTCGATGGCCATTTTCATCTCGGCGCCCGGCTCGATGCCGAACTGCTCGGCAATGCGGCGCTGGTAGGCGGAGAGCGCCAGCGAGGCCATCATCATTCCGGCCTTGCCCTGCCGGATGACCTGGAACAGGTCCATGTTGCGCCAGGCGTCGCGCTCGGTCAGGGTCTGGTAGCGGGCCGCGCACAATTCAATCGCGACGGCTTCGTAGTGGCCGCTGTCGATCAGGCGCTCGACCGCCTCGGCGCTGGTGCGCGAGACGTGGGCCGTGCCGAGCAGGGCGTAGTCCACGCCGTCGCGCGTGACGTGGCGGACGGGCTCGTCGCCGAAGAGTGCGGTTTGGTCGGGGGTCATTGACTGATCGAAGCCGGTCGGTCGAAAGCAATCCGGCAGTTTAGCCCATCAGGCAACATTTTTTGCTGGCGGGAACTGTGATTCGGGGCGATGATCTAAACGTCGTCCTGTTCCCTTAGGGGTACCTCTTGAACGCTTGTCCGCATGCCGCACCTGTGGTGATCGAAGCCCAGCCCGACACCACCACCTGCGGCCCAACCTGCCTGCACGCCGTCTATCGCCATTTCGGAGACGATATCGGTCTCTCGCAGGTCATCGATGAAATCCAGCGGCTCGACCACGGCGGCACGCTCGACGTTTTTCTGGCCAACCATGCGCTGGCTCGCGGCTACCGGGCGGTCATCCACACCTGGAACCTGGAAGTGTTCGATCCAACCTGGTTTGCCGAGCCGCGGGTCGACCTGGCCGACTGCCTGCGCCGACAGGCGGCGTTCAAGCAGCGCGAGCGGCTGTCGACAGCGACGACCGGCTACCTCGAGTATCTCGAAAGCGGCGGCCGGATTCGCTTCGACGACCTCAACCGCGCGCTGCTTAGGCGGCTGTTGGCCGACGGCCATCCGGTTTTGACGGGGCTGAGTGCGACTTATCTGCACCGCGGCGCGCGCGAGTGGGGTCCCGACGATGTCGACGACGATATCCGCGGCGAACCGGTGGGGCATTTCGTGGTTCTGGCGGGCTACCGGCGCGAGACGCGCGAGGTGATCATCGCCGACCCGATCAGCCCCAATCCGCAGGGCAGCCAGATCTACAGCGCCCACATCGACCGGGTGATCGGCGCTATCCTGCTGGGCGCCTTGACCTATGACGCCAACCTCCTGGTAATCCGCCCATGCAGCAACTGATTGTCGTCAGCCGCGCCGAGGACTGGCCGCTGGAAATCGAGGGTGTCGAGCGCGTGCTGGCGCGCGATTATCTAACCAACCCCGACTGGTCGGAGCGACGTTCGACGCGCGTCTACAACCTCTGCCGCAGCTACGGTTACCAGTCCAACGGCTACTACGTTTCGCTGCTGGCGGCCGCGCGCGGACACAAGCCGCTGCCGTCGGTGGCGACCCTGCAGGATTTCCGCGCGCCCAATATCGTGCGCATGACCGGCGTCGAGTTGGCGCGCCTGATCGAAACGAGCCTCAAGCCATTGCAATCCGACGAGTTCACGCTCTCGATCTACTTCGGGCGCAATCTGGCGCGGCGCTACGATCGATTGTCGCGGGGGCTGTTCAACCTGTTTCCGGCGCCGCTGTTGCGGGCCCGCTTCCAGAAGCTGGCCGAGGGCTGGAGCCTCAAGCGAATCGCGCCGGTGTCGTTCAGCGACATTCCCGAGTCGCACCTGGATTTCGTGCGGGAGGCTGCGACTCGCTACTTCTCCGGCAAGCGCCCGCGCTCGCCGCGCTCGAAGGTCTCCCGCTTCGACCTGGCGATGCTGGTCAATCCCTCGGAGGAGCATCCGCCGTCGGACGAGAAGGCGCTGGCGCGTTTTGAACGCGCCGGTGAGGCCGTGGGATTTCACGTCGAACGCCTGGGTTCCGACGAGATCGGTCGCCTGGCCGAGTTCGATGCCCTGTTCATCCGCGAAACCACCGCGGTCAACCACCACACCTATCGTTTCGCGCGCAAGGCCGCAGCCGAGGGCCTGGTGGTGATCGACGATCCCGATTCGATCCTCAAGTGCACCAACAAGGTCTACCTGGCTGAACTGCTCCAGCGCCACGGCGTTGCCGCGCCGAAGACCCTGCTGGTACACCGCGACAACGCCGGCGAGGTCGAGTCGCGCCTGGGATTGCCGGTGGTGCTCAAACAGCCCGACAGCGCCTTCTCGCTGGGCGTTGTGCGCGTGGAGGACCGCGAGACGCTCGACACGACGGTGCGCGAGATGCTTCGCCGCAGTGAACTGATCGTGGCGCAGGAGTACCTGCCGACCTCTTTCGACTGGCGCGTGGGTGTCATCGGCGGCCGGCCGCTGTACGTGTGCCGCTACCACATGGCACGCGGCCATTGGCAGATCTACAATCACGCTGCCGCGAGTGACTCGAGCGACGAGGACGAGGGTATGGCCGACACCCTGTCGGTGGGCGAGGCGCCCGAGGCCGTCGTGCAGACAGCGGTCAGGGCGGCCGGCCTGATCGGTACCGGTCTCTACGGCGTGGATCTCAAGGAAGTCGACGGGCGGGTGCTGGTCATCGAGGTCAACGACAATCCCTCCATCGATGCAGGATGCGAAGACGCCGTACTCAGGGACGCGCTCTATCGCGAAATCATGGGCGTCATGTTCAAGCGCGTGACCGAGCGCAAGCTCGGTCGCTGGTCAGGGATCGAATAATGCCGACCATCGATCCGGTCACGCCGCAGCCGCACCTGCACGCTTTCGCCGGCTACGGCATCGAGCTTGAATACATGATTGTCGAGCACGACGCTCTTTCTGCTTCACCGATGGCGGACCGCTTGCTGGCCATGCAGGCCGGGGAGGTCGTCAACGAGGTCGACATGGGCGACCTGGCCTGGTCGAACGAGCTGGTGCTTCACGTCATCGAACTCAAGACCAACGGGCCGGCGGTCTCGCTCGAGCCACTCAATCGCGCTTTCAGCGAAGCCGTGCGTGACATCAATGCCCAGCTCTCGCCGATGCAGGCCAGGCTGTTGCCGAGCGCCATGCACCCGCTGTTCGACCCTGAAACCGAAACGCGCCTGTGGCCGCACGGGCAAAACGAGATCTATGCCGCCTACGACCGCATCTTCACCTGCCGCGGCCACGGCTGGTCGAACCTGCAGTCGATGCACATCAACCTGCCGTTTTTCGACGACGAGGAATTCCGCCGCCTGCACGCCGCCATCCGCATCGTGCTGCCGCTGATCCCGGCGCTATCGGCGGCATCGCCCCTGGTCGAAGGCGCCTGTTCGGGCTGGATGGACACGCGCCTGAAGTTCTATCGCGACAACCAGCGGCGTATTCCGGAGATCGCCGGCCGGATCGTGCCCGAGGCAGTCGAGTCGATGGCCGACTATCACGCGCGAATTCTCGAACCGACGTATCGCGCGATCGCGCCGCATGACCCGGACGGGATCCTGGCCGAGGACTGGCTCAATTCCCGCGGTGCCATCGCGCGCTTCGAACGCCAGACGATCGAGATCCGGATCATCGACATCCAGGAATGCCCGAGGGCCGACCTGGCGATCGCCGAAGCGGTGGTTGCGCTGGTGCGCCGGATCTATCACGCCGATGAAATACTGGCGCGGGGACAGCAACTGGCGACCGAAGCGCTGGCCGACCAGCTGTTCGCTGCGGCCCGCGACGGCGGTGCGGTCGAATACGATCATTCCCCCTGGCTGTCGATATTGACCGACGGTACCGCCAGGACGGGGCGGTCTTTGTGGCTTGAACTGCTCGGCGGGCTCGACGTCTCGGAGACCGCCGCCGACACGCTTTCGGCCATGCTCGAGCGCGGCAGCCTGGCCGAAGCGATTTGTACCCGCCTGGGCGAGCATCCGACGCGTGAGGCGGTGGTCGAGTGTTATCGGGAGCTGGCCGGATGCCTGGAAGAAAACCGCCTGTTTCAGCCCTGATTACCTGTGAGCACGCCTCGAACGAGGTGCCCGCGCGCTGGCGGCATCTTTTCGTCGGCCACGAGGCCGAGCTGGCGAGCCACCGTGGCTGGGATGCCGGAACGGCCGAGCTGGGACACAAGCTGGCGGATCGACTGGAGGCACCGCTGCTGGCCGGGCGCGCGACGCGCCTGCTGATCGACCTCAATCGCTCGGCCGGCCATCCCCGCCGGTATTCGGAATGGACCCGCAAGCTGCCGCGCGCTGAGCGGGCGCGTATCGAGCGCGAATGGTGGCTGCCGCACTGGCGCGCGTACCGAAGCCACCTCGAGAATCTGCCGGGGCGGGTCATTCATATCGCCTGCCACAGTTTTACGCCGGTATTCGACGGCAAGCCGCGCCGGCTGGATATCGGCTTGCTCTACGACTCGGCCAGGCAACCCGAAAAGGCCTTCTGTCTGGAGCTGCGGCGGTTGATCGAGGCGCGGCGGCCGGATCTGAGGGTTCGAATGAACGCGCCGTATCGAGGGACGGCCAACGGCCTGGGACAGCAGCACAGGCGGCAGTTTCCGGCCGACCGCCTGATCACGATCGAGCTGGAAATCGGCCAGCACCTCGTGGCCCGGTCGGATTGGAGCGACACGCAGGAGAGCTTGGTCTCGGCCGTGGCGGAGGCAGTGCGCGCTAGTGTACCCCGTCACTCATCTTGTAACTTATAGAGCGCCGTACAAGTCCGAGCGCAAGGCGGCGCTCGCCGGGAAGGTGGTCCCTTCAAGAGCGCCAACGCCGCGATCGGGCTTGTACGCGCCCTTGGGCGAGCGCCTCGGCCATCTGCAGGGCAGGCGAAGCCGCATGGCGGCATTCGCGAAGCGAATAAAGCCTTGCGAGCGCAGCCGTCGCCCGTGTTGCAATTGCTTGACGTAGCGCCCACCACGCCGGCGCAATCGCGCCTTGCAGCTGACCCCTGAGGCACTCGCTATAAGTCACAATATGAGTGACGGGGTACACTAGGGCGGGGTTACTTGAGCAAGCGCTCCAGGCTGTCGAGCGTGCGATCGAGCGAGTTGCCGACCGGGGCGTAGTGCGGCTTCTCGCGGGCCAGGCTATCGCTGAAACTGCGTTCGGCCGCCAGCAACTCCCGGTTGAGCGTCACGCCGAAGGGTTCGAGGAAGGTCTCGAGGTCGTCGGCGCGCGCAAGCAGTTCGGCGCGCGTGATCTGGTAGGCGTGGTCGACAAGTTCGTTGCGCGACGAGTAACTGAAGACGTTGGTGTAGAACATCTTCTCGTCGTTGCGGTTGGGTTCGACCAGCATGATGGCCGACTCCGGGTAGCTGGTCTCGTACTTGCGCATGCCGATCTGCATGCGTGACTGGATCAGCGAACGGAAGGTCTGCGATAGCACGACCGGCAGGCCGCCCTTGATCATGCGATCGCGCGCGCGGGCCTGGTTGGTCGCTTCGCCGTCGGCGTCGAAGGGCACCAGCGGGTTGATCGCGAACAGCAGGTCGGCGCCTTCTTCCAGTGCCGCTGAGGCGTGCAGGGTGCGTCGCAGCGCGCCGTCGACGTAGTAGTTGCCGCCGATCTCCACCGGCGGATAGAGGCCGGGCAGGGCGGCCGAGGCCTGTACGGCCCGCGAGATGGTGACATTGTCGTAGCCGGGTTCGCCGAAGCGCACGGCCTGGCCGGATTCCAGCTCCACCGCCACCACGCGCAGGCGGGCGGTCAATTCGCGGAAATCGTTGGTGCGTCCCGGCTTGTCCAGTACGCGTGCGAGGAAGCGATCGATGCTGCCGTTGTCGAAAATTCCGTTGGGAATCAATCGGCTCAAGCCTTCCAGGCTCTCCAGGCTGCCCAGGCGCTGCGGGTGGCGGATGGCCTCCGAGAGCATTTCGAAGACCACCGAAGGGATACTGGTGGCGCGATCGAGATACTCGCGCAGGGCCGGGCGCAGGAACTGCTCGGGGTGGAAGGCGAACTCGGCATCCGGCGTGCTCATGAACACCCGCGCCATCTGGCTGATGGTGATGCGGTTGGCCAGGTTGGCCGACAGGATCGCGCCGGAGCTGACCCCGACGTAGATGTCGAGATCGTGCATGTGCACGCCGTCGAGCGCTTCGTCCAGCGCCTGCAGGGCGCCCAGTTCGTAGATGGCGCCCAGCGGTCCCCCGCCGGCGATGGCCAGGGCGATGGTCGGATGGCGGCTGGAAGCGCGCGGCGCGAGTGCGGGAGTCAGTTTGAGCATGCACCTATTATAATGCACCGCATGACGATCCGAATTGGCGACTCCGCCCCCGATTTTTCGCTGCCCGATCAGGACGACCGGGTCTTTACGCTGTCCGAACAGATCGGAAAACGCCTGTTGCTGGTGTTCTATCCCGGCGACGACACGCCGGTATGCACGCGCCAGCTGTGCGACTACCGCGACGGCATCGAGCAGTTTTCCGGCCTGGATGTCGAAGTCGTCGGTATCAGCGGTGACGATGCCGACTCCCACCGGCGCTTTCGCGACAAGCACGATCTGCCGTTCACCCTGCTCAGCGATTCTGACTTGACGGTGGCCGGTCATTACGGCTGCAAAGGGCTGCTGGGCATGAAGCGCGGCGTGTTCCTCGTCGACGAGGGCGGCACGGTGCGGTATGCGCACGTCGAGTCCGTGGCGGTCTTCCGCCGAAGCCGCGACGAGCTTCTCGAAGTTATTTCGAAGCTGGAATGAGCGATTCGGCCGGCGTTCGCCATCTCCAGCGCCAGGTCGAGCGCAACCTGGCGATCGCCGAGCGCATTCCGAGCGAGGGAGACTTGCGGGACTCGCTGGATCGGCTGCAGCACTGGCAGCGCGCCAGGCTCGACGCCACTTATGCCGACCTGGCCGATCAGCCGCGTTTTCGCCCGGCCTGCGAGTTTTTCCTGGATGAGCTCTACGGCGGTCGCGACGTGCACGCCCGGGATCGCCAGCTCAAGCGCGTGCTTCCCGTGATGCGCCGTTCCCTGCCCGATCATCTTCTCCACGCCTTGGGCGAGGCCATGCACTTGCAGGCGATCAGCCTGGAATTCGACTTCGCCCTGGCAGAAACGCTCATCGGGGTCACGGAGATCAGTCAGCCGGACTACGCCCGGGCCTATCGCCAGCACGGGCGGTGGGAAAAGCGCGCCGAGCAGATCGAGCTGATCCAGAGTCTGGGCGAGTTGCTGGACCAGACGGTCCGCCGGACCATGGTGCGGCGGCTGGTGCGCATCATGCGCCGGCCCGCCCAGATGGGGGGCGCGGGGCTGCTGCAGAATTTTCTCGAGCGCGGCCTCGGCGCCTTTGCGCGGATGAACGGCGCCGACGAGTTTCTGGCGACCATCCACCGGCGTGAGTCCGAGGCCCTGGCAGCGATGCGCTCGGGCGATGACTGGCCGTTCGAGCGGTGGATCGGCCGGGGGCCTTAGCGAGGACGTTAAAAATATTCCTTTAGCGGGCGGGCCGGGGCATCGGTTGCATTCTGGAACGCAACGATGCCGCTCGCCTTGCAGGTCGCCGCGTCCTCGTCGTTCTCGACGGCGGCGGCCAGCACCAGGCCGAGGCGAGCGAGGCTCTTGCTCAGCTGGCTCAGCGTGGTCTTGTCGAGCTCCGAGAGCCTGACGCTGCAGGCCAGCTTCAGGCGCTTGAACCGACCCGCCAGGTCTTCGAGCTCGCCAAGCAGCACGGCGGCGTCTTCGACCTCCAGGGCATCGACGGGAAGAATGATCAGGCGGTTGTCCAGGCCGGCGTCGTCGGCCGCCTCGACCGCGAGCTCGCGCAGGATGCCGTGGTAACGCGCTTCCTCGCCGAGCTGGCGCGCCATGTGGGCGAGTCGCTCGTGGCCGGCATTGAGCGCCGGGTGCGTGCTGCGTGCGGTGACCAGCAACGCCTCGCGCGGGTTGTGATCGACCGTCAGCTCCACACCCCGCGGTTCCAGCAGCGAGTCGTTGAGCAGTTCGTAGAACTGTGGCGCCTGCACCGGGAAGCCGGTGGGGTCTTCAGTAAAACCGGCAATGGTCTGGCCCGAGAGCGTGTCGGGCCGGCCGGCTCGCCGGCTGGCCGGCGACTCGCTTTCGCTGAAGTGCTCGACCCGGAAGGCGTAGTCGGCGATATGCAGGCGATCACCCGGTTTCAACTCGGCCGGCTCGGTCAGCCGTTCCTCGTTGACGAAGGTGCCGTTGGTGCTGCCAAGGTCTTCGACGATGATCCGATCGCCGTCGATTTCCAGGCGCAGGTGATGGCGGGAGATCCGGTGCAGGTTGAGCCGCGGTTCGCAATCGTGGCTTCGTCCGATGGTGCAGGGGAAGCGGCTCAGGCGAAGCGCCCCGGTTTCCTGCCGAGTCTCGTCGATCGGCTCGAGCACCAGTGAGCGGATCATCGTTGGCGCTTCCACATCGGGATCGTTCAGCGATCCGTGAGCCCGGGGCCGCCGGAGGAGGTGCGCCAGTGAACGAGACGCAGCGCTTCTTCGAGCAGGATTTCGGGGTCGTCCTCGTTGGCGAGGTCGGGAAACTGCACGGCAAAGCGAACGTCGACGGGCACTTCCATGCTCGAAAACCGCATGCGGCTGCCGATCAGGCGCTGACGCAGGCGGCGTACGAGAACGCGGGCGCCTTCCCGGCCCGTGGCCATGAGGATGACGCTGAACAGGTCGTCGGCGGTACGGTGAATGCTGTCTTCGTCGCGTAGAACTTCGACCAGAACACGGTCGAGATTGCGCATGACCGCGTCGGCCCAGTGACGCCCGAAGCGGTTGTTGAGCTGCCAGTAACCCTGGAACTGCACGTGCAGCAGCGAAAGGTCGAGCTGCTGCCTTTGATGAAAACTGATGGTCTGCTGCAGGCGCCGGAGGTAGTTGGCGGGTTCTTCCGGCTGCTGGAAGGGGCTGCCCGTCGAACGGTCCGGCGCAAGCTGCGACGGCAGGCCCTTGATGCGCGGTGCAGGCTGTGGGGACTTGGCGCGGTTTCCGGAACTGAGGGCATGCCTGAGATCGTCGGGACTGAACGGCTTGGCAATGAAGTCACTGGCGCCTTCGCTGATGGCCAGCTCGCGCGCGCTGGACTCGTCGTCGCCGGTGACCACGAGCACGGGCAACTGGCGCAGGCGCTGGTCGCCAGACTGGCGTATGCGGCGGATCAGTTCGTGGCCGTCCATGACCGGCATCATCAGGTCGGTGAAGACCAGGTCGATCTGATCGTCCCCGGAGAGCGTGCGCCAGGCATCCCGGCCGTTCTCGGCCAGCACGACATCGCAGTGCCCGTTCAGGAACTTGCTGCCCGCGTAGCGCATCAGCCTGGAGTCGTCGACAAACAGCACACGCCGATGCCGGTTGGAATTATCGATTGCCTGCAGCATGGATTCCTGCCTGCCCTGTGTTGCGGCTCAACGCCGCGTCCCTCTGAAAATCCATTCTGCGTCAAGCGCCGCCGCCATGCAAGCTGCTCTATTGCGGCGCGATTTCCCGGATGTAGATGCGCTGGCTGTTGCCGTCGAACAGGCCGAAGGTGGCGCGGGCTTCGGGATTCTCCTCGTAGGGAGTGTCGCTGTCGTCGTCGAGTTCGTCGCGAAGGTAGGGCCAGTTGGTATCCAGCCCAAGCAATACATTCACCCAACCCGGCGAACCAGGCGCCGTGAAATGGATCGAACCAACGCCCGAGCCCAGCGTCAGTTCGCTTTCGGCCTCGTCGATGGATGTCGACCCGCCACCAACGGACATCGGCGTTGTTCCGTCTCCGGAAGCCCCGCCTGAGCTGGTCAGTTCGAGATCGTCAACCAGTGCCAGGGCCGTGCAATTGTCGTCGGCGTTCGTCAGCCACGTCGATCCGTCCCAGTATTCCGTCCTCCACGGAAGTTCGAGTGGGCCGAGCTCAGAGCCGATTGCGTTGTCGATCACGATGCGGCCGAAGCGCAGTTCCGTGGACCCGATATTACCGGGCGGGTTCTGAAGTGCAACGCCGTCATCGTCGATCGGATCTGCCGTGACCAGGTAGTTTTCCACGGGCGGTTCCGGCCCGACCCGCGCGATGCTCAGTTTCGCACCCGCGCTGGCACTGCCGGCCATCCAGACGCCTACCGAAGGATTGGTAACTTGTAGTTCCGGGCCGGAGGTCTCCGATAGGCTCAGCTCCGAGCCGTCGAGAAAGGCGAACACGCCCTGGTAGTTTTGGGTGGGCGCGCCCGTGGCGGTGCGGGCAAACACGGTAAACGATGCATCAAAGCGCTCGCCGAAGTAGGTGAACGGACTGCTGCTGCAGCCGATGGCGGCTCTGTCGATCAACTGCGGGTTGCTCAGTTGAAAGTGATTCGGAATGAAGCGGCCGACATGTTCGATCTGGGTACCGACGACATCGACGGTTCCGAGATAGGCGCCGCTGGCCAGTTGGGGAGTGAGCGAAACGATGCCGACTTCGGGCCATGCAAACTCGCCGCAGGCCGTGCCGGCCGCGGCATTGTTTCCGTCGCAGTCGACCGCGAACTCTCCGAAGCTGCCGGCCAGGCCGGGATCGACGCCACCGGATGGGGCGAACAGACCCAGCTCAAGGTCGACGCTCTCGGGCGACGACTCCTGTCCAAAGTTGGGCGTTACGCCGTCACTGGCGTTTCGCGCGGCCACAGTGATCTCGAAATCGCTGCCGGCTGTGGTAAAAATTTCACCGTCGTCGTCCGTGGCGGCCGGGTTGCCCGGAATATCGAGCGTAAAGCGGGCAGGGCGGGCGACGAACTGCCCCTGGCCGGTCATTACCAGCCCGGCATCCTGGCCGCTACCGATGTACTCCGCATTGACCGCAACATTTCCGACATCCGGATATTGCAATTGGAAGCTGCCCACGCCGTTGCCGTCGAAGGCGATCGGGCTGGTCGTTCCCGGTGAAGTAGTGGCAATCGGGTTTCCGTCGATATTGACTTGAAGACTGCCGCTGCTCGGATTGAAATACTGGGACCAGAAGCTGATGTCTTCGGTCCGGTCGTCGAAGCCGGGAACGCATTGTTCAGGATTGCCCGGGTCGGCGCGCACGGCCTCGATGGTTCCGTTGACGACCGTGTCGGCGACATGGTCGGGAATGTCGATCATGAATCCGGACTCGAAGAACTCCATTTCACAACCGGGGTTCGGTCCTCCTGGCGTCAGACATTGAACGGCGTTGCTCGCGGCCGGTTCGATCGCCGAGGCGTTGAGGGTGACGGTTCCCGGCGTTGTGTATTGGAGTGTGACGTTGACCGATCCGTCGAACGATACCGGGTCAGGCGTCCAGTTCGAACTCGGCGATGTGAAATCGATTTCGACGGTTCCGTCGTACAGCGAACTGCAATCGGGGTCCGCGCATGCCTCCACCAGAATGCTGGCTGGCGAACAGGTCAGGCCGGTTTCAGGGTGATGCAAACGGATGTGGTCGTAGCCGATATCGCATTGCCAGGTCTCGTCCCGAATGGCAGCGATCTCTCCCGCGCTAAGCACACCACCATAGACGCGTACTTCGTCCAGCTCGCCGTCAAAATAGTAGGGATCGATGCCGGGGTTGGTGTTCTCGATTCGACCGATACCGGAGAAGCTGTTGCCGATGACATCACCGTTTCCGGTATTGCCGGTCTGGTCAAGAGCACCATCTATGTAAATCTCGGTATCGCCGCTATCCCGATCCCAGGTCAGCGCAACGTGACGCCAGGTGCCGTTGTTGATGGGGGTAGTCGACTTCTGATCGGCCGAGAAGTCGTTGCCCACGGACATGCCGATGCGGCCGGCTTGATCGATCCAGCCCCAGAAGATGTCGTCAGTGCCCCCTTCATCCTCGATTCCGGCGATCCCGGGCGATCGCCACGCCTCGGTGTTGTCGCTGGTCTGGGTCGTACGGATCCAGAACGTCATCGTGGCCGTGTCGTTCAGCAATTGGGAAAGGCCGGGCGACTGGATGTAGCCACCATTGCGAAAGTCGCCGGATGCTTCGAACGTCGTGTATCGACACGTGCCCGGATTGCCGGGAATGGCTGGGTCGTCGAACTCTGATTCGGCGTCGCCGGAAGTCGTGCCGTTGCGGTCGTTGCCGCTCGTGTCCTCGACTTCGCCTGAAGTGCCATCGTAAGAAGATTGTTCGAACCGGTACTCGAGCAAGAGTTGCGTAAAGTCGGGGCAGGGGCGGGTATTGGCCCAGAAGTCGTCGATCTCGGAAGGCTCCAGGATGCCGCTGTAGACGCGGATCTCGTCGAGCAGTCCTTCGAAGTAGTCGGTGGGCGTGGCGCCGTAACTGATACCGCCGAAGAAGAACCGGCCGCTTGTGTCCTTGTTGGTGTAGTCGACGTTTAGAGTCTGCTGGCTGCTTGAGCCGATCTGGCCGCTTTCGTCGTAGAGGTAGCCATCGACGCGTATGTCGTTTCCGCTGGGTAGCCGATAGGCAGTGGCGGCGAAGAAATACCAGGTGTCGAGCTGCAGCGCCTGGTTGCTGATGGTCATGGTCGAAGGGCTGCCGAATCGGTTCCACAGCGTCAGTTTCAATTGGCTTCCGTCGACGAAAACCCGGTACTCCTGGCTGTTCCCCCCTTCCCCCTTGTGGATGAGCGTCCCGCCCGTCGTCTCCAACTTGAACCAACCGCCGGTGCTCATGGCGCCCACGCCATCCAGTGGCGACAGCGAGGGATCGTCGGCTGTCTCCGCGTAATGCTGGGCATCGACGTAGAACGGCGGTGGATCGTCCGGTGCAAACCCCTGACCGCGAAACCGGCCGGCGCGACAGACCTTGCCCGGTGCGGTATTTGGAAGAGAGTTATCGGTTCCCCCGGTTTGGGCAGTTGCGTTGTTGTCGTTGCCGCTGCTGTCGACGATCTCCCCGCTGGTGCCATCCCATTCGGCTTCGTCCATGCGCCATTCGGCTTCGATCTCGGCGGGCGGGACTTCCAGCTCCTCGTAGGTGATCACGACCTGGCCGTTGGCGCCCGGGCCGCCATCTCCACCTCCGAAAAACACGCCACGTGTAGCGCCACCACCGCCGCCCCCTGGTTGGGTGCCGGGCGCGCCATCCTGGCCAAAAAAGAAGCCGGTTCCGCCATCGCCGCCGTCTCCTCCACCGGGCGGAGCAGTCCCTCCGCTAGTTCCGCTGCCGGGGCTGCCGTCCTGATTTGCGCCGGCAGAAGAACCGCCTCCGCCTCCACCCCCGTTTGCGCCACCGCTCCCGTCGGCGCCATTGCCCCCGGAGTACCGGACATCGCCTACGCCTGAACCGGCAGACGCTCCTTGCCCGCCCGCTGAATTGTTACTGACGCTTTCGCCGCCGCGCGCGAGAAGAATCGAATTGTTGGAAAACCATGTATCACCCCCCTGGCCGCCGGAAGTGCTTCCGGCGCCGACCCGGTACTGGAGCATCTCGCCCGGTGTGACCGCCAATACGCTGCGGGAATAGGCACCGCCACCGCCACCGCCCGACCCGCCCGGATTGGAGCGGTTTCCTCCCCGGCCGCCGCCGCCCCAGACTTCAACCGTTATCTCG
Source organism: Lysobacterales bacterium (assembly GCA_034520805.1). Taxonomy (GTDB): domain Bacteria; phylum Pseudomonadota; class Gammaproteobacteria; order Xanthomonadales; family Wenzhouxiangellaceae; genus Wenzhouxiangella. Next base: position 152,421 of record JAXHNG010000014.1, read on the forward strand.
TAGACGTTGTCGGGCACCTCAAATTGCCCGTTACCGGGTTCAGTGATGGTGATCGTGTCCTGGGCTAACGCCGTTAAGTTCAGCGACAGGAGGGCGCACAGGATCACGACATGCCATTTCATTGCGGATTGCTGTCTATGGATCGTCATGCATCCTCCATGTCCGTGACCTGGGTACGGACGGTTCGGCGAACGAGCACGGCCGAGGACAGTGAGCCCTGGCTTGCCGTGACCTCGACGCTGTAGACACCGTAGGTTGCGCCGCCTTCGCTGACCGAACTGGCCGTGCACGTCAACGTGGTGGCAAAGCCGAACAGATTGCTCGTTCCGCCGGCAGGGCAGGCGTTGCTGCCGACAATGTCCTGGATGCCGGCTTCCATCCTCGCCACGGCGGCATACCAGGCTTGCTCCGCCAGCCCGGCGCGTGCCTGGCTGAGGTTCTGGGTGGCCGAAGTCAGCGCCACCACGGCGGCGAATACGACCACGACGGTGATCAGGAAGATCCCGACGAACAGTGCCGCACCGCGCTGTTGTTTGATATTGATCATGGCGTATTGAGCACCTGGGCCTGACCGAGCAGGAAGATGGATTCCCCCTGGCTTGCCAGATCGAGTCGGACGGTCAGCAGGCCGCGACGGGCCGAGGTGCCGGGGTTGTAGCTGAACTGGCAGTTGGTGATGTTGTTGGCGACCAGTCGCCCCTGGACGTCGTCAGGCTCACCGGTAACGACGACGTATCCGGCGTGGCGCCGCAGTTGGCCGCCGTTGCAGATATAGGCGACGGTTTCGCCGATCACGTGGAAGCGCTGCTGCGGGGAGTGCGTGGCAAAAGCCTGGCCGCTGCCGCCGCTGTTGTAGCTGATGCTGTCGGCATCCGTGTCGTCTGGTGTGATGGCGGCGATGTTGTTGCCCGACCAGGCGTCGAAGCCGGGCTGGCCGGTGTTGTAGACCGACAGGCAGTGACCCGCACTGGTGCCGCAGTCGGTGCCGGCGCTTCGGGTCTGCACCGCACCGGCGTCGAGCAGGCCGCCGAGTACATCGAACGATCCGGACGTCCGCGCCGGCACGAAGATATCGCTTCCGCCGCCGGGCGCGGGAAGTCGACGATACCGGCCATGGGTGACGGTCGAGATGAACTCGATCTGGTTGGCCGACACGATCAGGCTGTTGGGCAGGGCGTTGCGCACTTCGCGCGTGATGCGGTTGACGGCCAGGTCGGCGGCGTCGACGAGCGTGGCGCGGCGTTCGATGTCGGCGGCGGCCTGGAAGGGCGGCAGGATGAAGACGGTGGCGACGACCGACAGGATGCCGATGAGCACGATCACGAGGATCAGCTCGATCAGGGTGAAGCCGCGGGCGCTATCGGTGTACATAGCCCGTCTCCGGTTCGACGATGATGATCTCGCCGCTGGCGAGCGTGATGTTCAGGCCGGTGTTCGTGCGGCCCATGGCGTCGAAGACGACCGTACCGCCGACGCTGATCTCGCCGTTGCCCGAGAAGGTGCCGCCACGGGTGGGGTGAGGTAGGGCTGAACTGCCGCCTCCGCACGCCGTGCCGCCGGTGCCCGTGTAACTCAGACTGTAGCTGCCGGCACCGTCATCTACCGTAGCCTGCACGTGGCAGCCCGAGCCGATGGCGGTTTTCTGGGCGTAGCGCAGGGCGTTGATCAGTTCGGAAGCGAAGGCCTGTCTTTCGAAGCCCTGGATATCGATGCGCGGCGCGACGAAGGCGGCCAGCACGCCGACGAGCACGAGAATGATCACGAGCTCGGTCAGGGTGAAGCCTTGTTGGCCGCGGGCGAGCATTTCAGTAGGCTCCCCGCTGGCTCTGGAGCGAATAGTTGACGTTCCCGGACTCGTGGGAGACGTTGACCGCGATGTTCGCCGGGGCGCCGCCGGTAACGGAAACGTTCACTAGATAGCTGTCGAGCACATTGATGGCGTTGCCGAACTGGTTGGCCGGTGCCTGGTTCAGGCCGTCGTAACACCAAACGGTATCGTAGGTGCCGCGCGATCCGCCGTTGCACTCGCCGGGGTTGCCGTGTCGCCGCAGAAGAATCTCGTCCATGTAGCCGGTGGCGATCGAGCGCGCCTGGGCCTGGATCATGGGGTCGGCGCTGCTTGCCGTGGGGGTGACGAAGCTGGTGAGGATGGCGGCGCCGATGCCGATGATGACCAGGGCCACGACGAATTCGATCAGCGTGAAGCCGTTGATTCTCTTGGATGTTGGTTGCACCTTGCTTGGCATCTCCGAGAAATCCGTCGCGTGAACGCTCGCTAAAAAGCCAGCACATAGTGTGTCAAGTTTTGCCATTCTCGTGGTACAAAGAAAAAGACCCCGCACTCGGGCGGGGTCTAAGCACTCAGATGCGACTTTACGACGACCGAATCTTACTGACCGGCACCGATACCAGAGAAGTTTGCGGTATTAGTGGTGGAATCCTGGGTCACCGTGCAGCTGACACTGGTGCCATTGCCCGACAGTTCGTCGGCGCCAACCGTATATCCATCAGGAGTGCCTCCCTGAAGGATGGTGCCAACTTCGTCACAATCGGCTATTGCGATACAGTCGGTGCCCACCGTGTGGTCGTTGGCAGCGCAGCCGGCAAAGTTGATGGCCATGGCGGAGGCCATGCCACCGGCAACGCCCTCAAGTGCTGCTGCTTCGGCCTCATCACTCAGATCAATAAACC